>NZ_FMBC01000001.1 GCF_900094795.1 Kosakonia oryziphila | reverse complement strand
GTCACCCGAGAGCAAGCTCTCTGTGCTACCGTTCGACTTGCATGTGTTAGGCCTGCCGCCAGCGTTCAATCTGAGCCATGATCAAACTCTTCAATTTAAAGTTTGATGCTCATCGAATTAAACTTCGTAATGAATTACGTGTTCACCCGAGAGACCTGGTATTCATTTTTTGTCCGAAGACATCAAGAATCCATGTCACCTGAGTGCCCACACAGATTGTCTGATAAATTGTTAAAGAGCAGTTGCGACGCGGCTTTCAGCGCTTCGTCGCGAGGTGGCGTATATTACGCTTTCCTCTTTCAGAGTCAACCCTGATTTTCAGGATTTTTTCTCTTTCGTCGCTAGACTATCTCGTGAAGTGATTCACGTTGTCGTGTCAACGGAGGCGCATTATAGGGAGCCGGAGAGGAATGACAAGCGGAAAAATGCATTTTTATTTCAACCGCTCATCTTTTCGTCATAACGGTTATTTTTGGTGCTTTTTGATAGCTAAAGGCAGATCCGCAAGGCTATTAATCACCCAATCAGCGCTTTTTTCCGCTTCCGGTGTGATCGGTTTTCCCGTGCGTACTAAAACTTTCGTTCCTACTTGAGCAGCCTGTGCCGCCTGCATGTCTTCTATTTTATCGCCTACCATATAAGAAGCAGACATATCGATGTGCAGGAAATCGCGGGCAGAGATCAACATCCCCGGATGCGGCTTACGGCAATCACACACCTGACGAAACTCTTCAACGGTTCCCTGCGGGTGATGCGGACAATAATAGATGCCGTCCAGATCCACACCACGATCGGCCAGCGACCAGTCCATCCACTCGGTCAGCGTTTCAAACTGCGCTTCGGTAAATTTACCGCGAGCAATACCAGACTGGTTCGTTACCAACACCAGCGCATAACCCATCTCTTTAAGTTCGCGCATGGCCTCAATAACGCCATCAATAAATTCGAAGTTATCGATCTCATGCACGTAGCCATGATCAACATTAATCGTGCCATCACGATCGAGGAAAATAGCAGGTACTGACTTTGCCACGGGTTTACTCCTGAAAAAGGCATAGAAGCTTAGTATCTCATGTTTCGCAACGCAGGAAAGTGCTCATCATTGCGAGCGACATTGATTTAGACGTCTGGATGCCTTACCATCCGCTCTGTTTACGGGTACGCCCGTAACCGGCAGAACAAAATGCCACGGCTAACTCTTATACGATAAAAATAATCTAATGATTAAACTTTCGAATATTACCAAAGTGTTCCAGCAGGGGAACCGTAGTATACAGGCGCTGAATAACGTCAGCCTGCATGTTCCCGCTGGTCAAATTTATGGCGTTATTGGCGCATCAGGTGCGGGGAAAAGTACGCTTATCCGTTGCGTTAACCTGCTTGAGCGTCCGACGCAAGGCAGTGTGCTGGTCGATAGCCAGGAACTGACCAAACTCTCTGAAGCGGAATTAACTAAAGCTCGCCGCCAAATTGGCATGATCTTCCAGCACTTTAATCTGCTGGCATCGCGCACCGTTTTCGGTAACGTCGCGTTACCGCTGGAGCTGGATAATACCCCGCGTGACGAGATCAATCGTCGGGTAAAAGAACTGCTTGATCTGGTCGGTCTTGGCGATAAACATGACAGCTATCCGGCCAACCTCTCCGGAGGGCAAAAACAGCGAGTGGCGATCGCCCGTGCGCTGGCCAGCAACCCGAAAGTGCTGCTGTGCGATGAAGCCACCAGCGCACTGGATCCGGCAACAACCCGTTCCATTCTTGAATTGCTGAAAGATATCAACCGTCGCCTTGGTCTGACTATTCTGCTGATCACCCACGAGATGGATGTGGTTAAGCGCATTTGCGACTGCGTGGCCGTTATCAGCAATGGTGAATTGATTGAGCAGGATACAGTGAGCGAAGTCTTTTCCCATCCGAAAACGCCGCTTGCGCAGCAGTTTATTCAGTCCACGCTGCATCTCGATATTCCGGAAGATTATGCACAACGCTTGCAGCAGAAACCGCAGGCTGACAGCGTACCTATGCTACGTATGGAGTTTACCGGTCAGTCGGTGGATGCACCGCTGTTGTCTGAAACCGCGCGTCGTTTCAACGTGAACAACAATATTATTAGCGCGCAGATGGATTACGCGGGCGGCGTGAAGTTCGGCATTATGCTGACGGAAATGCACGGCACTCAGCAGGATACCCAGGCAGCCATCGCCTGGTTGCAGGAACACCATGTAAAAATAGAGGTACTCGGTTATGTCTGAGGCAATGATGTGGCTCTTTGCCCGCAGCATCTGGGAAACACTGTTTATGACCTTTGCCTCCGGTCTGCTGGGGTTTGTCGTGGGTCTGCCGTTTGGCGTGCTGCTGTATGTCACCCGCCCGGGTCAGATCATGCAGAACCCGAGCCTGTATCGGGTGATTTCTGCGCTGGTAAACATTTTCCGTTCCATACCGTTTATTATTTTGCTGGTCTGGATGATTCCTTTCACACGCGTGATCGTCGGCACTTCAATTGGTCTGTACGCCGTCATTGTGCCGCTGACGGTTGGTGCCGCGCCGTTTATCGCCCGTATGGTGGAAAACACCCTGCTGGAGTTGCCGGCAGGCTTGATTGAAGCGTCCCGTGCGATGGGCGCAACCCCGATGCAGATCATCCGCAAAGTGCTGTTGCCGGAAGCGCTACCGGGACTCATTAATGCAGCGACCATTACGCTAATTACCCTCGTTGGTTATTCCGCAATGGGCGGTGCCGTCGGCGCCGGCGGTCTGGGGCAATTGGGGATCCAGTATGGCTATGTGACCTATAACCCATTAGTGATGAATACCGTACTGATATTACTCGTGGTTCTGGTTTACTTAATTCAGTTCGCGGGCGATCGTATCGTCCGGGCTGTGACGCACAAATAACGTTACACAACATAACGACTCTGAGAGAAGGGAAATAACATGGCTTTTAAATTCAAGACCTTTGCAGCCGTAGGTGCTCTGCTTGGTTCTCTGGCGCTGGTTGGATGCGGCCAGGATGAAAAGGATCCAAATCACATCAAAGTCGGTGTGATTGTTGGTGCTGAACAGCAGGTTGCAGAAGTCGCACAGAAAGTGGCGAAAGAGAAATATGGCCTCAACGTGGAGCTGGTGACTTTTAACGACTACGTACTGCCAAACGAAGCACTGAGCAAAGGCGATATCGATGCAAACGCCTTCCAGCACAAACCATACCTTGATCAGCAGATCAAAGATCGCGGTTTCAAACTGGTTCCGGTCGGCAACACTTTTGTTTATCCGATTGCGGGCTACTCCAAAAAAATCAAATCGCTGTCTGAATTGCAGGATGGTTCTCAGGTTGCCGTACCAAACGATCCGACTAACCTTGGCCGTTCCCTGCTGCTGTTGCAGAAACAGGGTCTGATCAAACTGAAAGACGGCGTGGGCTTGATGCCGACCGTACTGGATATCACCGAAAACCCGAAAAACCTGAAAATTGTTGAGCTGGAAGCGCCGCAGTTGCCGCGCTCTCTGGATGACGCACAGATTGCACTGGCAGTGATCAACACCACTTACGCCAGCCAGATCGGCCTGACCCCGGCCAAAGACGGTATCTTCGTTGAAGATAAAGACTCTCCATATGTGAACCTGATCGTTGCCCGTGAAGATAATAAAGACGCGGAAAATGTGAAAAAATTCGTTCAGGCTTACCAGTCAGATGAAGTGAACGAAGCAGCGAACAAAGTCTTCAATGGCGGCGCGGTTAAAGGCTGGTAATCTCCTCAGTCTGTAATATCATTCAGGGCGGGCGAAAGCCCGCCTTGTCATTTGTGCACGTCCCTGATTCAATAAGCGGCATTAAGAAAATCACTTTGAGGAAAGATTATGCGTGCTTTACCGATCTGTTTATTAGCACTCATGTTGAGCGGTTGCTCCCTGCTAAGCAGATCCCCTGTCGAACCGGTACAAAGTAGCGCTGTCACGCCAAAATCAGAGCCGGTAAAACCGAAAGTGACACACCCAGCCCCGGTACGCATCATCACTGATGCACAAGATTTAGTGGGTAAACCGTTCCGCGATCTGGGTGAAGTAACCGGTGAATCCTGCCAGGCCAGCAACCAGGATTCCCCACCGAACATTCCGACCGCCCGCAAACGCATGCAGATTAATGCTGCGAAAAAAGCCAGAGCCAATGCCGTTCTACTGCATAGCTGTGAAGTGACCAGCGGTACGCCAGGCTGCTACCGCCAGGCCATTTGTGTGGGTTCCGCCCTCGACGTTTCGACAAAATGAGTAGCACCTTTGCTTTCGAGCAAATAGGTGTCATCCATTCACCGTATAAAGAGAAGTTTGCCGTGCCGCGCCAGCCGGGTCTGGTGAAGCATGGTGACGGCGAACTTCACTTGCTTCCTCCCTATAACCAACCCGATGCAGTGCGCGGCCTTGAAGGGTTCAGCCATTTGTGGGTGCTTTTCGTTTTTCATCAAACGATGGAAGGCGGATGGCGTCCTACCGTGCGCCCGCCGCGGCTCGGGGGCAATGCAAGAATGGGCGTGTTCGCCACACGATCAACGTTTCGCCCCAATCCGATCGGCATGTCGCTGGTCGAATTAAAAGGGATCCGCTGCCATAAAGATCAGGTGATTTTACAGCTCGGTAGCCTGGACCTGGTCGATGGCACACCAGTGGTGGATATCAAACCTTATCTGCCCTTTGCCGAAGCCGTGCCCAATGCACAGGCCAGCTATGCGCAGCAGGCGCCGGTTGCCAGTATCCCGGTTAGCTTTACACCCGAGGTGGAGTCACAGCTTGGCGGGCTAGAAAAGCGTTATCCCCATTTCAAAGCCTTTTTACTGGAAGTGCTGGCACAGGATCCGCGTCCGGCCTACCGGAAAGAGGAAGAGCAAGGGAAAACTTATGCCGTCTGGCTGCTGGATTTTAATGTGCGCTGGCGCGTAACGGCGGCGGGATTTGAAGTCTTTGCGCTGGAAGCGCGCTAATTTTATTCCCCTCTCTTTTGGCATCTCTGCCAGGCTGATAAACTAAACCACTTTTTTGTGTCAGGCCTGATTTCGGGCCTGTTCCGATTGTCCAAATGGAACCGTAACAACATGCGTACTAGCCAATACTTGCTCTCCACACTGAAGGAGACGCCTGCCGACGCCGAAGTCATCAGCCACCAGCTGATGCTGCGCGCCGGGATGATCCGCAAACTGGCCTCCGGGTTATACACCTGGCTGCCGACCGGTCTGCGCGTCCTGAAAAAAGTCGAAAATATCGTGCGTGAAGAGATGAATAACGCCGGTGCGATTGAGGTGTCCATGCCAGTGGTGCAGCCAGCCGATCTGTGGCAGGAAAGCGGCCGCTGGGAGCAGTATGGCCCGGAACTGCTGCGTTTTGTTGATCGCGGCGATCGCCCGTTCGTCCTTGGCCCGACTCACGAAGAAGTCATCACCGATCTGATCCGTAACGAACTGAATTCCTACAAACAGTTACCACTGAACTTCTTCCAGATCCAGACTAAGTTTCGCGATGAAGTGCGCCCGCGCTTTGGCGTTATGCGTTCCCGCGAATTCCTGATGAAAGATGCTTATTCTTTCCATACCTCTCAGGAATCTTTGCAGGAAACCTATGATGCAATGTACGCCGCCTACAGCAAAATTTTCAGCCGTATGGGGCTGGATTTCCGCGCTGTACAGGCCGATACCGGTTCGATCGGCGGTAGCGCATCCCATGAATTCCAGGTGCTGGCGCAGAGCGGTGAAGATGATGTTATTTTCTCTGACTCCTCCGATTTCGCCGCCAACATCGAGTTTGCCGAAGCGCTGGCACCAAAAGAACCGCGCGCTGCCGCCACGCAGGAAATGACGCTGGTTGATACGCCAAACGCTAAAACCATCGCCGAGCTGGTTGAACAGTTCAATCTGCCAATTGAGAAAACGGTAAAAACGCTGCTGGTGAAAGCCGTGGAAGGCAGCAGCTACCCGCTGGTCGCGCTACTAGTACGTGGCGACCACGAGCTGAACGAAGTGAAAGCGGAAAAACTGCCGCAGGTTGCTGCACCGTTAACTTTCGCCACCGAAGCGGAAATTCGCGCCGTGGTCAACGCTGGCCCAGGCTCCCTTGGCCCGGTTAATATGCCAATTCCGCTGGTGATCGACCGTACCGTTGCCGCGATGAGCGACTTCTCTGCAGGTGCGAATATCGACGGTAAACACTACTTCGGCATCAACTGGGATCGCGATGTAGTAACGCCGGAAGTGGCGGATATCCGTAACGTCGTCGCTGGCGATCCTAGCCCGGACGGTAAAGGTACGCTGCTGATTAAACGCGGTATCGAAGTGGGTCATATTTTCCAGCTCGGCACCAAATATTCCCAGGCGCTGAACGCGGCGGTACAGGGTGAAGATGGCCGCAACCAGATCCTGACCATGGGCTGCTACGGTATCGGTGTAACGCGCGTGGTAGCAGCAGCGATTGAGCAAAACAACGACGAGCGCGGGATCATCTGGCCTGACGCTATTGCGCCGTTCCAGGTTGCGCTGCTGCCGATGAATATGCACAAATCCTACCGAGTGCAGGAGCTGGCGGAAAAACTCTACGCCGAACTACGCGCGCAGGGCATTGAAGTGCTGATGGATGACCGTAAAGAGCGTCCGGGTGTGATGTTTGCTGATATGGAACTGATCGGTATCCCGCACACGGTGGTGATCGGCGATCGCAACCTCGACAACGACGATATTGAATACAAATATCGTCGCAACGGCGAGAAGCAACTCATCAAAACCGGCGACATCCTTGATTACCTGGTGAAAGCCATTAAAGGCTAAGCCGACAAAAAGCTCCGCTCATGGACTGCACCCCAAAAGTTGGATACCAACTGAGTAAGGTGCAGTTTTTTATGGTGCCGGTGGTTTAATCATCACAGTCTTTATTGGCGCTGAACCGCCCTTTCTTATTAATAACCAGCACTTTCTGTGGTGCACCGGTATCGGGGTTCGGTTCAAAGGCAAAGTGCCCTTCCACCACCAGAAGAATCGGTTTACTTTCGGTACCGCGCGCAACTGCATAATCACGCTCAAGCTGAGCATTGCTTGCCACAGCGACCTGCTTCCCGGTTACACAGTCCGTAAAGACTGCCGCATCGGCCATATACCTGTACATACCGCGCATCGCCATCGGCGTAGCCGGAAGCGACGCGTTCACCGGTTGCAGCGTGTAGTTCAGTTGAGAGTGAATCGGATTACCTTCCCGATCCAGCATCTCCAGTGCATCGCCTTTCGCACGGAACCAGGTTTTTTCACCCTGCGTGTCAGTAAGAATCAGTTTATCGGCCGTGCGCGCCCAGTTACCGTAAGAGCCAAAGGCCACCGGGCCTTTTCCGCCCAGGTAGCGCTGATTCATCACCCAACTGCCATCCTTTTCCAGAAACAGCGACGTTTCGATACCTTCACAATCGGCACAGGGTAAAACGCCGCGCCAGCTCTGATGCATCGGTTTCAGCTCTTCAATTTGCGTCGGCTGCACCATCTCGGTGTCACCCCGATTATTACAGCCGAAAAGGGCAAACAGCGTACACCCGGCCAACAGAGATAAAATCGCTTTTTTCACACTCGATTCCTTATGCACAATTCTATTGTTGACCGTCAGCCATCATGGCGACGGACTTTCCCACGCAACGCTTTTACCGATGACGTTTGCGCCTTACTCGTTAACCGCCGCTCTTTCGATGCGCGGGTCGGGCGCGTTGCACGACGGCTTTTTGGCACTGCGGTCAATTCTTTGATCAATGCCACCAGACGCGCGATCGCCGCTTCACGGTTCATCTCCTGGCTGCGATATTCCTGCGCTTTTATCACAATCCAGCCATCACTACTGATCAGATGATGCGAAGCCTCCAGTAAATGCGTCTTATAATACTCAGGCAGGCTTGACGCCCGAATATCAAAACGCAGGTGGATAGCAGTCGAACTTTTATTCACATGTTGGCCACCCGCACCCTGCGCCCGCACAGCAGTGATCTCCAGTTCATGCTCAGCAATGGAGACAGTGCGGGAGATCGTAATCATGGCTGCTGCCAGGCTTCAAGGTGAATTTCCCGATTCTGCGTATCATCGGAAAGCCAGATGGCGCCATCTTGCAAGGTAGCCTGTAGCGTCATAGTGCGATCGTTGGCAAACGCGCTGAGCGCCGCCAGTTGCTCATCATCCAGGTACCAGATGCTTAAGTTACCGAAGCTTGCACAGCGGTTTTGATTCTGCTGCCACCAGATCTGCGCCGCCCGGGAATTATAGGCAAATAACGCCACGTCTTTCGCCTGTGTACAGGCTTTCTTCAACCGTTTTTCGTCCGGCAACCCCAGCTCGATCCACAAATCAATTCCCAGATAATCATTACGCAACCAGGCTTCCGGCTCATCTTCAGCGCTCAGGCCGCGGGTGAATTGCAGCCGCTCATCGGCGTATTTTATCCACGCCAGCAGGCGCAACATCATGCGTTCCTGGGTTTCGGAAGGATGGCGAGCCAGCGTCAGCGTCGCATCTAAAAACTGATTACGATCCAGATCGGCAACATTCACCATCGCTTTATAAATAGTCGCTTTTAACGCCATAACACCACTCCTGCATAAAATGGTCGCTATTGTAGCGAATTCAGGGTTAAAGCGCTGTTATCTCTTGTGCGCATCATTCGCCATCACGCTGATAATGACGGGTAAGCTATGTTATAGTCGCCTTGCTAAACAGTATTAATCTTCGTAGGCTTAGTGTTATCTCACAGTAAAGTCAGGTAGCTGACAGGAGGAGATGTGAACAATTATTGTGAGTTAGTACGCAAACGGTATGCGGAAATCGCCAGCGGAGATTTGGGGTATATCCCGGATGCGCTGGGGTGCGTGTTGAAAGTGCTGAATGAAATGGCGTCGGATGACACCCTTTCAGAGTCGGTCAGGGAAAAGGCGGCATATGCGGCCGCGAACTTACTGGTGAGCGATTATGTCAATGAATGATGCCTATCAACCCATCAACTGTGATGACTATGACAATCTTGAACTCGCCTGCCAGCATCATCTTTTATTGGCGCTGGAATTGAAAGACGGCGAGGTGCTCAGCGCCAAAGCCAATGATTTAGTCTCACGTAAAAACGTGGAGTATCTGGTAGTTGATGTCGCAGGCGTCTCACGCGAAGTGCGTCTCGATAAAATTGCCAGCTTCAGCCATCCTGAAATCGGCACCGTCGTGGTGAGCGAGTCCTGATATTCAACGGGCAGCACTGGCTGCCCTCTACTTTTTCCACAACAACTTCACACCTTCCTGTCCGGTCGTTTCAAGCCCTTGCTGTGTAGCAAAAACGCCCGCCGCTGCAATTAACGTTTCGCCATAAAACAGCAGCGGCGTCGTGTCGCGCCGCCAGGGCGCCACGCCAAGCTCCTGCCAGATTTTTTTCAGTTTACGTCCGCCATGACGACCAGCGATATATAACAAACCAGACGCCTGAAAACGCACAGAAACCCTCTCTTCCGCAGATGGCACCCGTAATTCTCCCCCGGCGATCAGCGACAGTTCTCCCAGCCCGTCCGGTAACAACAGCGGTGCAAAAGGTGCTGGCCAGTTCAGTTGTGTATTGCGCTGGCTGAACTGCGTTTTAATCCAGTAGAGATTGCCCTGAAAACGACGCACTTCATACTCGCCCAGCCGCAAGCAGGGCTCCGCATCGTCACGCGCCAGCGCCACTTCAAGCCACAAGCGGTTAAGCATTGCGCGGGATGGCATCACCGCACCCTGCTGCGCCAGCCAGCGGCGTAGCAGGGCGTTACGTCGAACTTCGCTCAACGTCTGCAATGCCGCAATGTTCAGCGCGCCTTCCTCTGTGGTCGCCGCAGCCAGTTCGCCAGCCAGCAGTTCATCCAGCAATTGCTCCTGCTCCCCACAAAGCGCAGCGCTACGCGCGACGGCATCGGCGAAATGCGGCCAGCGCACCGTCAGTAGCGGCAGCACCTGCAAGCGCAAAAAGTTGCGGTCAAAACGGACATCAGCATTACTTTCATCCTCAATCCAGCGTAAATCATGCAGTTGCGCCCATTGATGCAGGGTGTCACGCGAAAAGTTGAGCAGCGGACGGATAAGCTGCGTTCCGGCAAAGGGTAAGCTTTGCGGCATCGCGGCAAGCCCGGCCGGCCCACTGCCGCGCTTAAGCGCCAGCAGCATGGTTTCGCACTGATCATCCAGATGCTGCGCGGTAAGCAGCACTTCGCCAGGCTTCAATGCCAGACGAAATGCCTGATAGCGCGCTTTCCGCGCCTGAGCTTCAATACCCTCGCCATTATCGACCAGCGTCACGTATTGCACTATTAGCGGAATCTGCCAGAGCTCGCAAAGCGACTGGCAATGCTCAGCCCACGTATTCGCATGCGGACTAAGCCCATGATGGATATGGATTGCCCGGAGCCGGATGTCAGGCTGTTGCTCGCGCCAGAGCATCATTTGGTGCAGCAGCACGGTCGAATCCAGCCCACCGCTGAAGGCCACCAGAAAATGGCGTGATGCAGTGGGTAATGGCGCGAAAAGTGGCATGGTCATAGTAGTTTTCAAAACGGAAGCGATGCCCGGCACGTTACCGGGCATCATATTGTGTGGCAAGTATTACTGCTGGTAAAGCTCCAGCGGCAGGCCATCGGGATCGTTAAAGAAGGTGAAACGTTTATCGGTGCAGGGATCAACACGTATCGCTTCACACTCCACGCCGTGCGATTCCAGATGCGCTACCGCCTGGTCGATGTCATCAACGCTGAACGCCAGATGGCGCAGGCCGCAAGCTTCCGGGCGGCTGGGACGCGCAGGCGGAAACGGAAAGGAGAACAGTTCAATCACATACTGCCCGTTCAGTGCAAGATCGCCTTTCCACGAATCGCGCGCCTCGCGATAAACTTCATTCTGTAGCGTAAAACCAAGGATATCGCAGTAGAACGCTTTACTTGCAGAATAATCCGTGGCGATGATCGCAATGTGATGTACCTGTTTTAAACCCAGCATAGTTTCTCCTTTTCTCAATGCCTGAACGTTACCCCCGCCCACAGCAGGCCGCAACAGATTAGCGGGCTTTTAGGACTCGTACCCGATAAGTGCCCTCTTCATCCCGTTTCGCACCGTGAATATCGGTTTCAAAGCCCGGATAGTGGCGACCAATCGCGCATAGCATCAGCAGGAAATCAAGCACTGGTCGGCTGGCGTCAGTAATCATTTCACCGGGCATCACCAACGGTACACCAGGCGGGTAAGGCAGGATCATATTGGCTGAGATCCGCCCGATCAGTTTTTCCAGTTCTACCGTTTCCACTTCGCCCTGGATTTGCCGCTGCCATGCCTGATGCGGTGTCAACTTCATATCCGGCAGCACATCGAAAGCTTGCAACATCAAACGCGGTAGATCGTGCTGGCAAATAAGCTTATGGATCCCCTGCGCAAGATCCTGAATCCGCATATTGCGATAGAAATCAGGATCTTCGGCGTAGAGATCCGGTAACATGTTCTTCACCCGCAGATTAAGATCGTAGGCACGTTTGAACTCCATCAGCCCACGTAACAACCCCATTGCCCGGGTTTTATCGATGCCGATACTGAACAGGAACAGTAGGTTATACGGCCCGGTTTTTTCCACCACCACGCCGCGTTCATCAAGAAACTTCGCCACCAGCGCCGCCGGGATCCCTTCCTCGCTCATATTTCCCTGCTCGTCCATACCGGGCGTCAGGATGGTCACTTTGACCGGGTCAAGGAACATATGATTGGCATCCGCATCGCGAAAACCATGCCATGCTTCACCCGGTGCGACCGGCCAACAGTCAGCTTCATCAATCTCTTCCGGCTGCCAGATATCAAAGAACCAGCCGTCGGCTTCATCCTTCAACCGTTGCACCTCTTTACGAAAATACAACGCCCGTTCAACCGAGCGGTTAATTAAGCGCTTACCAGGGTTCCCACGTAGCATCGCTGCGGCCGTTTCGATCGATGCCACTAGCGGATAGCTCGGCGATGTGGTGGTGTGCATCATATAGGCTTCGTTAAACGTGTCCTCATCATATTCACCTTTAATATGAATCAACGATGCCTGCGATAATGCCGCCAACATTTTATGTGTCGACTGTGTTTCAAAGAAGACTTTCCCCGGCACCCGCTCGCCGCTCATGCCGCTTTTTCCAGCATAAATAGGGTGAAAATTGGTGTATGGCACCCAGGCAGAATCAAAATGGATCGACGGCACATCCAGCGTCTTTTTAATCCAGTCGGTGTTGTACAGCAATCCATCATATGTAGAGTTAGTAATTACCGCGTGTACTGGCCAGTGAGCTCCCGCTGTGGCCGCAACTTTTTGTTCTATGCTGGCATGGGTAAACTCACGGCGCGGTATTCCGCCCAGAATCCCCAGTGCGTTACGTCCCGGCTTCAGCCACAGCGGCGTGACATCGCTCATCATCAACAGATGCGCCAGCGATTTATGACAGTTACGGTCAATCAGCAGGGTGCTGCCCGCTGGGGCGGCATACATACCGACAATTTTGTTGGAGGTCGATGTGCCGTTGGTTACCATATAGCTCTGCTCGGCACCAAACGTACGGGCGATATACTCTTCAGCCTCCAGATGTGGGCCGGTATGATCCAGTAGCGATCCCAGCTCGGTCACAGAAATAGAAACATCCGCTTTCAGCGTATTGCCGCCGAAGAAATCGTAAAACAAACAGCCTACCGGACTTTTCTGGTACGCCGTTCCGGCCATATGTCCTGGCGTGCAGAAGGTGTATTTTCCCTCTTTTACATAGGTGAACAGTGCCCGGGTAAATGGCGGCGTGATGTTTTCCAGATACTCTTTGGTGTACTGGACAATTCGTGTGGCAATCTCATCCGCCACACTAAGGGCGTATTCAAAAAACCACAGCGCCATGCGCATATCCTGCGCGCTAACATCCATGGTGGAGTGGGTATTGATAAACGCATACAGCGGAAGATATTCATTTAGCTGATTAATCTCGCTGCACAGATCGAGAGAGTACTCATCCCAGTCAAAGATTACGCCGCAAATACGCGGGTTATGTTCGATAAACTTCAGTAAGTCGGTACTGTTTCGGGGCCAGATAATATGAAACCCTTGCGCCTGTAGCGCCTGTTCCAGTTCCTTGATGGGCTCATCTTTGTAGAAAACGCCATGGGGTCCCATGATGGCAATAATATTCACAGCTACCTCCGTTAAAAATCTAAGCTAAGCATAGCTGAGGTAAACCGCAGGTATAAAAAAAGCCGCACAACAATGCGGCTTTTCATAAATGTGATGAAAAATGCAATGAAACTCAGGCGTAGCCGTAGCTCATCAGACGTTGGTAACGGCGATTACGCAGGTCGTCTTTGCTCAGTACATCCAGATCGGCGAGATCGGCCAGCAGTTGCGCTTTCAGCGAAGCCGCCATCGCTTGCGGGTTGCGATGCGCACCACCCAGCGGTTCCGGAACGATCGAGTCGATCAGCTTCAGTTCTTTTAGGCGCGGCGCGATGATGCCCATCGCTTCTGCGGCCAGCGGCGCTTTGTCGGCGCTTTTCCACAGAATAGAAGCACACCCTTCCGGCGAGATAACAGAATAGGTGCTGTATTGCAGCATATTCACTTTATCGCCCACGCCAATCGCCAGCGCGCCGCCTGAGCCGCCTTCGCCGATCACGGTACAGATAACCGGTACGCTCAGGCGAGACATTTCACGCAGGTTGCGGGCGATCGCTTCCGACTGACCACGCTCTTCGGCACCCACGCCCGGGTAGGCACCGGGGGTGTCGATAAAGGTGATAATCGGCATGTTGAAACGTTCTGCCATTTCCATCAGACGCAGCGCTTTGCGATAACCTTCCGGCGCCGGCATACCAAAGTTACGGCGAATTTTCTCTTTGGTTTCACGGCCTTTCTGGTGGCCGATGATCATTACCGGACGACCGTCGAGACGCGCGATACCGCCAACAATGGCTTTATCGTCGGCATAAGCACGATCACCAGCCAGTTCGTCGAATTCATCGAACGCCAGGCGGACATAATCCAGGGTGTAAGGACGCAGCGGATGTCGCGCCAGTTGGGCTACCTGCCATGCGCCAAGATCAGCGAAAATTTTGCGCGTCAACTCTACGCTTTTTTCGCGCAGACGATGCACTTCTTCGTCGATATTTATATCCAGTTTTTCATCCTGACGGCCAACGGCAGTCAGGGAATCGATTTTCGCTTCCAGCTCAGCAATCGGCTGTTCGAAATCAAGGAAATTCAGACTCATAGTATTCCTGTATTAGTCAAACTCCAGTTCCACCTGCTCCGAACCTATGAGGCCACGCAGATCGTTGAGTAAACGATCGCTCGGAGAGACACGCCACGTTGCGCCGAAGCGTAACCGTGCGCGCGCATCCGCCCTCTGATAGTAGAGATGTACTGGAATAGTTCCCGAACGGTGGGGTTCCAGAGACTGACGGAGTCGGTTTAAAAGCTGGTCATCAATTTGCCTGTCTGTCAGCGAGATAGCAAGCCCACGGGCATATTTTTCCCGGGCTTCGTCAATGTCCATAACTTCGCGGGCGGTCATTTTAAGTCCCCCGCTAAAGTCATCAAAGCTGACCTGTCCGCTGACAATAAGTATGCGGTCTTTTTCCAGCAACTGCTGGTATTTATCCAGGGCATCAGTAAATAACATCACTTCCAGACGCCCGGAACGGTCATCTAACGTACAGATGCCAATACGATTGCCGCGCTTGGTGACCATAACCCGCGCGGCAATGACGAGCCCCGCCGCCGTGGTAACTTTCCCACGTTCAGTCGGATGCATGTCTTTCAGCCGGTAACCTCCGACATAGCGCTCAATTTCTTTCAAATACTGATTAATCGGATGACCCGTAAGGTAGAGACCTAACGTTTCACGCTCACCATCCAGCACCACCTGCTCCGGCCACGGCTGGCAACTGGCGTAAGACTGCTCTATCTGCTCTGGCTCTTCGGCCAGCACGCCGAACATATCGGCCTGACCAATCGCTTCTGCTTTCGAATGTTGATCGGCGGCTTTAAGCGCATCGCCCAGCGAGTTCATCAGCGCCGCACGATGCGGCCCAAGGCGATCAAATGCCCCGGACATAATCAGTTTTTCCAGCACCCGGCGATTAAGCTTTTTAATGTCGGTACGCGCGCACAGATCAAACAGTTCGCGGAAGTAACCGCCGTTATTACGCGCTTCGATGATCGCCTCAATCGGACCTTCACCGACGCCTTTAATCGCCCCGATGCCGTAAACAATTTCACCGTCATCGTTGACGTGAAAATGGTACAACCCGGAGTTAATATCCGGTGGCAGGATTTTCAGCCCCATGCGCCAGCACTCATCCACCAGACCGACGACTTTTTCGGTGTTGTCCATATCGGCAGTCATCACCGCCGCCATAAACTCAGCCGGATAGTGCGCTTTCAACCACAGCGTCTGGTATGAAACCAAAGCATAGGCGGCAGAGTGCGATTTATTAAATCCGTACCCGGCGAATTTTTCTACCAGGTCAAAGATTTTCATCGCCAGTTCGCCGTCGACACCATTTTTCTTCGCGCCCTCTTCAAAGGTGCCGCGCTGCTTGGCCATCTCTTCCGGCTTTTTCTTACCCATCGCACGACGCAGCATGTCCGCGCCGCCAAGGGTATAACCCGAAAGTACCTGGGCAATCTGCATCACCTGTTCCTGGTAGAGGATAATGCCGTAGGTCGGCTCCAGTACTGGTTTCAGACTTTCATGCTGCCACTGTACATCGGGATAGGAGATCTCTTCGCGCCCGTGTTTACGGTCGATGAAGTTATCTACCATGCCTGACTGCAACGGCCCCGGACGGAACAGGGCCACCAGCGCGATCATATCTTCGAAGCAGTCGGGTTGCAGGCGCTTAATCAAATCTTTCATGCCGCGGGATTCAAGCTGGAACACCGCAGTGGTCTCCGAGCGTTGCAGCATGTCGAAACTTTTCTTGTCATCCAGCGGAATAGCAGCGATATCCAGTGGAGGCTCGCCGTTCTTCTCGCGCCGGGCGTTGATCATCTCCAGCGCCCAGTTAATAATGGTCAGCGTGCGCAAACCAAGGAAGTCAAACTTCACCAGCCCGGCATATTCAACATCGTTTTTATCGAACTGGGTAACCGGGTGCTGACCGGCTTCATCGCAGTACAGCGGGGCAAAGTCGGTAATTTTGGTGGGTGCAATTACCACGCCGCCAGCGTGTTTACCCGCATTTCGCGTCACACCTTCCAGCTTACGCGCCATATCGATCAGCGCTTTAACTTCTTCGTCTGCTTCGTAGATTTCCGGCAACTGCGGCTCGGCCTCAAACGCTTTTGCCAGCGTCATGCCTGGATCCGGCGGCACCAGTTTAGAAATGCGGTCGACAAAACCGTACGGGTGACCCAGTACGCGACCCACATCGCGGATAACCGCTTTCGCCGCCATGGTTCCGAAGGTGATGATCTGCGATACCGCATCGCGCCCGTACATGTCCGCCACGTGCTCAATCACCTGGTCGCGCTTCTCCATACAGAAGTCAACATCAAAGTCGGGCATCGATACACGTTCCGGGTTAAGGAAACGTTCAAAGAGCAGGTCAAAGGCCAGCGGATCGAGGTCAGTAATTTTCAGCGCATAAGCCACCAGCGATCCAGCGCCCGAACCACGCCCCGGCCCTACCGGCACGCCGTTATCTTTAGACCACTGAATAAACTCCATCACGATCAGAAAGTAACCGGGGAACCCCATCTGGTTGATAACTTGCAGCTCGATATCAAGACGCTCGTCGTATGGCGGACGTCTCTCTGCACGCTCTTGCTCATCCGGGAAGAGGAACGCAAGGCGTTCTTCGAGGCCCACTTTCGATTTCTCAACGAGGAAGTCTTCAGTGGTCATATCACCGGTCGGGAACTGCGGCAGGAAGTATTCACCAAGGCGCACGGTCACATTGCAGCGTTTGGCGATTTCGACAGTGTTTTCCAGCGCTTCCGGGATATCGGAGAAGAGTTCGCACATCTCCTCTTCGCTGCGCATATATTGCTGCGCGGAGTAGTTGCGCGGACGTTTGGGATCGTCCAGGGTGAAACCGTCGTGGATGGCGACACGGATCTCATGTGCGTCAAAGTCGCCTGCATCAATAAAGCGCACATCGTTGGTCGCCACAACAGGCAAACCGTGCTCTTCCGCCAGTTGTACGGCTTCATGCAGGTAAGACTCTTCATCAGCGCGACCCGTGCGGATCAACTCAAGGTAGTAGCGATCGGGAAAATGCTCTTTGTAGAAATCAAGACACTGTTCAACCAGCACGCTGTTGCCACGCAACAGGCTTTTACCCACGTCGCCCATGCGTCCGCCGGAGAGCAGGATCAACCCTTCGCTGAACTCCTGCAGCCAGTCGCGATCGATCCACGGGCCCAGTGCGCCGTAGCCACGCTGGTAGGCACGCGAAATCAGCAATGTCAGGTTCTGGTAACCGATATTATTAGCCGCAAGAACGGTGAGCTGCGTCAGTTCGTCGCCTAACAGATCGCTCTGTACATGCAGATCGGCGCCAACGATCGGTTTCATCCCGGCTCCGTGCGCCGTTCCGTAGAACTTCACCAGACCACAGAGGTTCGTGAAATCGGTGATCGCCAGCGCAGGCATGCCGAGCGCGGCCGCCTTTTTTACCAGCGGCCCGGTTTTCGCCAACCCGTCAATCATGGAGTAGTCGCTATGCACCCGTAGGTGTACGAAACGTGGTTCAGCCATTTTCAGATCCCAGCCTGGTTATTTCACGTTCACAAAAATCAGGACACAAGGTCCAGCGCGCGTTTAACCGGCGCAAAGCTACGCCGATGATGCGCAGTTGCGCCATGTTCCGCCAGCTTCGCCAGATGGAAAGCCGTTGGGTAGCCTTTATGTTGCGCAAAACCATATTGCGGAAAAAGAAGATCAAGCTCAGCCATTTCAGCATCTCGCGTAACTTTCGCGATAATCGATGCCGCACTGATTTCCGCCACCCGGCTATCACCTTTTACTACTGCCAGAGAGGGCATTGGCAAGGCTGGGCAACGGTTGCCATCAATCAGTACAAATTCCGGGACGATAGAGAGCCCGGCAATTGCACGCTGCATCGCCAGCATAGTGGCATGCAGAATATTCAGTTTGTCAATTTCATGCGGTTCAGCGCGCCCCAGACTCCAGCACAGCGCTTTCTCTTTGATCTCTTCACTCAGCGCCAGTCGGCGTTTTTCGGAGAGTTTTTTCGAATCGTTCAGACCAATGATTGGACGCTCAGGATCGAGGATCACCGCCGCCGTCACTACCGCGCCAACTAAAGGCCCGCGCCCTACCTCATCCACACCGGCAACCAAATGCGTGTGTGGATAAATAAACTCCATCATTGTGCTAATTCCAGTACTGCGTCAGCCGCCTGTTCATCGGCATTACAGCGAATCTGCTGGTGCAGTTCGCGGAAAATGTCATGCATTTCGTGGCTGGTTTTACCGTTAGCCAACAGCGGCGCTAGTGCACCGGCCAGTGCATGCGGCTGGCACTCATCCTGCAATAATTCTTTCACCAGTTCACGTCCAGCCAGCAAATTTGGCAGCGAAACATAAGGCGTTTTCACCAGCCGCCTGGCCAGCCAGAACGTGAATGGCTTCATGCGATATCCCACGACCATTGGGCATTTCGCCAGCATGCACTCCAGCGCAGCGGTACCGGAAGCCAGCAAGGCCGCATCTGCGGCGATCATCGCCTCACGCGCCATACCATCCAGCATATGCACAGGCAGATCGGGAGCAACTTCCGTCTTAATCCGCTCAAACTGTTCGCGCCGTTTGGCGTTGACCAACGGTACAACCACTTCAAGATCGGGGTAGCGTTCACGCAGCAACTGCGCGGTACGCAGGAAATCGGCGCTCAGCATTTCCACCTCAGCGCCACGGCTACCTGGCAGTAACGCCAGACAGTGAACATCATGGGCAATTCCCAGATGGTTGCGCGCTGCGCCTTTATCCGGATCCAGCGGCATCGCATCCGCCATGGTATGACCGATAAAACGGCACGGCACGTTAAATTTGTCATAAAACGCTTTTTCGAAAGGCAGAAATGCAAGCACCAGATCGGTAGCTCTGCCAATTTTGAAAACGCGTTTTTGTCGCCATGCCCAGACGGACGGACTGACATAATGGATGGTTTTGATACCCTGCTTTTTCAGATTGCCTTCGAGGGTAATGTTGAAATCCGGCGCATCGATACCGACAAAGACATCCGGTCGCAGCTCACTAAAGCGATGTGTTAAATCAGCGCGGATATGCAACAGACGGCGCAGACGGCCCAGTACCTCAACGATACCCATCACCGCAAGCTCTTCCATCTCATACCAGGCTTCACACCCTTCAGCCTGCATACGCGGCCCTGCAACACCGACAAAACGGGCGTTGGGGACTCGCGATCTCAGCGCACGGATAAGACCAGCACCAAGAATATCGCCGGAGGTTTCTCCGGCGACGAGGGCTATCGTAAGAGGACGATTATCGATCATTACCGAATCAGGCCGCGCGTTGAGCGTTCGAAGAATTGCATAAACGCATCAACTTCCGGATACTTCGCAGCAAGCTCAGCAATCTCCGGTTTCGCCTCTTCCAGCGTTTTACCGCTGCGGTACAATAGTTTGTACGCATTGCGGATAGCCACTAACGCTTCTTTGCTGAAACCGCGACGTTTCAGGCCTTCAATGTTCACACCAAACGGTGTGGCATGGTTACCCTGAGCAATCACATAAGGCGGTACATCCTGCGCCACGCCGGAGCAGCCGCCAACCATCACGTGCGCGCCGATAATGCAGAACTGATGCACTGCGGTCATGCCACCGATGATAGCAAAGTCGTCGACGGAGACATGCCCCCCCAGCGTTGCGTTATTTGCAAGAATGCAGCGATCGCCAACAGTACAGTCATGCGCAATATGCGCATTGATCATCAGCAGGTTATCGCTGCCCACCTTCGTCAACCCTCCGCCCTGTACTGTGCCACGGTGGATAGTGACGCTTTCGCGGATGCGGTTGCGATCGCCAATTTCCACATGAGTCGGCTCGCCAGCATATTTCAGATCCTGGTTAACCTCGCCGATGGATGCGAACTGATAGATCTCGTTGTCGCGGCCAATCGTCGTATGACCATTCACCACAACGTGAGATTTCAGAACCGTACCCTCACCAATTTCAACGTGAGGGCCAACAATACAAAACGGGCCAATGTGAGCGTTGGCACCAATAACGGCACCGTCTTCAACAATAGCAGTTGGATGAATAAAGGCGGTTTTATCAATCACGTATCAGGCCTCCCGGCTACGTGCACACATCATAGTAGCTTCACAAACAACTTTACCGTCTACTAGCGCAACGCCTTTAAAGCGAGTCAGGCCGCGACGGGTTTTCTCGAAAGTGACTTCCATGATCATTTGATCGCCTGGCACAACGGGACGCTTAAAACGCGCTTCGTCGATACCGGCGAAGTAGTACAGCTCACCCGGTTCCAGTTTACCAACGCTTTTAAACGCCAGAATACCGGTAGCCTGCGCCATTGCTTCCAGAATCAGCACGCCCGGGAAAATCGGTTTGCCAGGGAAATGACCCTGGAAAAACGGCTCGTTTACCGAAACATTTTTTACTGCGCGCAGAAAATGACCTTCTTCAAAATCCAGCACACGGTCTACCAGTAAGAACGGGAAACGGTGCGGCAGAAGTTCCAGAATCTCTTCAATGTGCAGAGTATGAGTGTCAGTAGTCAAAATACTCTTCCTGTCTAAATATACTAAAAGGCAATAATAACACGGCCCGCGGCAATCATCAGAAAGCCAACAGGCCGGGAAGTATATACACTTTAGGCTTCTCGCCGCAGAGGCGTTTTGTCGCTTCTCTGACGCCGGGAGGCTTTGTGTACAAGCGTTATGCAGGTGAATTATTCGTCTTGTTGATTAACCTTGCGCTCGACGGCTTTCAGGCGCTTGCTCATATCATCAATATTCATCACCAGGGCTGCGGTTTTTCGCCACACTTTATTTGGCTGTAGTGGGATACCTGAGGAGTAGACTCCTGGCTCAGTGATAGGACGCATGACCATCCCCATCCCCGTTACGGTAACCTTGTCGCAAATTTCCATATGCCCATTGATTACGCTGGCGCCGCCGATCATGCAATAGCGGCCAATTTTCAAACTGCCCGCCATGATTACGCCACCGGCAACCGCCGTATTGTCGCCAATCACAACGTTATGTGCAATCTGACACTGGTTATCAATGATCACGCCGTTACCGATGCGGGTATCGTCAAGCGCGCCGCGATCAATTGTAGTACAGGCGCCAATCTCAACGTTGTTACCAATGATAACGCGGCCAAGTTGTGGGATTTTAACCCAATTTCCGCGGTCGTTGGCGTAACCGAAGCCATCAGAACCGATCACCGAACCCGATTGCACCAGGCAATTTTCGCCGATCTCAATCTCATGGTAAACGGTCACATTTGCCCACAAACGCGAACCCGCACCAATTTTTGTTTTTTTCCCAACAAAGCAACCCGCGCCAATAATAACGTTATCGCCCAGGATAACGCCGGATTCGATCACCGCATTCGCGCCGATTGCTACATTGCTACCCAGAGTGGCCGTCGCATCAATCACCGCACCAGGCGCGATGCTGCTCGCCGGCTGCGGCGTGGTATCAAGAATTTGGGCCATACGCGCGTAAGTCAGGTACGGATTTTTTACGACCAGCACTGCGCTTTTGGCAAAAGGAAGATCGTCTTGCGTCATGACGACAGCAGACGCCTGACATCCAGCCAGGTGTTCACGGTACTTAGGATTGACCATGAAAGTGATTTGGCCTGCTTCGGCAGATTGCATGGACGCAACGCCGGTGATGACGATATCGCCATCACCGTGTAACTCTGCATCCAACTGCTGAGCTAAATCAGCCAGTCGAATTGAAGGCATTACTTATTTAACCTGTTTCAGTACATCAGCAGTGATGTCTTTTACATCGTTGCTGTTGTAAATAACGGCGTTGGAAGGAAGAACCAGATCAACACCCTGATCGGCAGCGACTTTTTTCACTGCAGTCTGGATGCGAGTCACCAGCTTGCCACGTTCTTCATTAGAACGACGAGCCTGATCCTGCTCGAAAGCCTGAGCTTTCTGAGCAAACGCCTGACGACCTGACGTGATGTCTTTTTCCAGCTTGCTGCGATCGCTCGCCTTCATGGTAGAGCCATCACGTTGCAGACGCTGGGCTTTGGCTTGCAGGTCGGATTCCATGCTCTGCAGTTCGCTCGCGCGACCGCCGAATTCGTTTTTCATTGTCTGAGAAACGCCGGAACTCTGCGCAACCTGTTGCAACAGGCTACCCATGTCAACAATTGCAACCTTGTCAGCAGCTTGCGCTGACGCTGCCATTGCTAAACCGAAACCTGCAGCTAATAACAACTTTTTCACAATTAACTCCTTACCATCCCGTTCGTACCCGGAGGTACAGCTCTTTGCGTGGCCTGGCTTCCAGTTGAAAGCCACAGCCATCACTACACTGCGAATGCATTCCATTGCCACGCGGAATTACCAGGTTTTACCAATGTTAAACTGGAACTGTTCCGCTTTGTCTCCATCGTACTTTTTAAACGGCTGGGCGTAGGAGAATACCAACGGCCCTAATGGGGACATCCATTGTAATGCAATCCCAGCAGACATGCGGATATTACTCGGATCGCTATAATCCGGAATACCCAGCGCTTTCATTTCTGTGGTATTTTGCCAATTTGTATCCCATACGCTACCTGCATCCCAGAAGAATGAGGTACGTACAGAGTTAGCATATTTGTCGCTGATAAACGGCGTCGGCGTGATGAACTCAAGGCTGGCCACGCCCATAGCATTACCACCTACGGCATCACTGGACTTACAATATGCCAAAGCCGTTGTATTACAGTTGCTCAACCCACTACCGCCGTAATAAACAGCTTTCGGACCAATGTTGTTGGACCGGAAGCCACGAACAGTACTGGAACCACCGGCGTAGAAGTTCTCATAGAATGGCATCTCCTTGCCACCTAAACCGTCACCATAGCCCCAACGAGTACGACCCAGAATTACCCATTTGTGATCATCGTCAATCGGGAAGTAGGAAGCGGTATCTACCGTCACTTTGTAGAACTCGTTATTGGAGCCAGGAACCGTAACTTTGCCGTTCAGGTTGACGCGCGAGCCCTTCGTCGGGAAGTAGCCACGGTCGAGGTTGCTATACGTCCAACCATAGTTGAAGGTGAAGTCGTCCGCCGAGTAACCATTGTTATCATTAGTGGTGCTGGCGTTCTGACCTACAGAATCCAGATAACGCCACATCGCTATCTGAGGTTCCATTTTCGACAGGCTGTTATGGACATAACCTAAGCCCGCACGCAAGGTGTTGTACTCGTTGATCGGGAACCCGAGGGTACCATCCAGACCGTAACTCTTGTTGGTATAAGAAGAAAGGTCTGCATTGTCAGCTTTAAAGTCGTTATAGAAAATACGACCGCCGAGGCTAACGCCGTCAACCGTGAAGTACGGGTTGGTAACGGAGAATTCAGAGTAGGTCTGGTAGTTGTTTTTAGTCCCGCTGATACCCACAGAGTAGCCGGTACCTAACCAGTTATCCTGCTGGACGCCAACCTGGAAGCTTACGCCGCTCTCAGTACCATAGCCAACACCGAAGTTGAAGCTACCGGTATTACGCTCTTTCACCTTATAGACAACATCAACTTGATCCGGGCTGCCCGGAACACGCTGCGTTTCGGTATCAACCGTCTCGAAATAGCCCAGACGGTTCAGACGCTCTTTACCTTGATCTACCAGATCGCTACCCAACCACGCCCCTTCCATCTGGCGCATTTCGCGACGCAGAACGGCATCTTTCGAGGTGTCATTGCCTTCAAAGCGGATCTTGCGAACATAAAAACGGTTGCCAGCATCCACATTGATATGCAGCTTAACCGTTTTGTCCGTATCGTTGATTTCAGGTTGAGACTGTACACGCGGATAAGCGTAACCATAGCGACCGAGAAGCTTTTTAATATTATCTTCCATTTTGGTTACTTTGGTGCCGTTGTATAGTTCGCCCGGCTCGATCTTCGTCAGGCTCTCAATTTCTGCAGAGTGGCCAGCAAGGTTACCACTTACCTGTACGCTGGAGAGCTTGTACTGCTCGCCCTCGGTCACGTTGATGGTAATGTAAATACCTTTTTTATCCGGCGTCAGGCTAACCTGAGTCGAATCAATGTTAAAGCGGGCATAACCGCGATCCAGATAGTAGCTGCGTAAACTTTCCAGGTCGCCAGCCAGTTTCTGTTTCTGGTATTTGCGATCGCCAATCACGTTCCACCATGGCACCTCATCGCGCAGCTGGAAGCTGGAGATGAGCTGTTCGGTAGTAAAAGCGTGATTACCGACGATATTGATCTGTTGGATTTGCGCGGAAACGCCTTCCTGGAATACCAGTTTTAGGTCAACGCGGTTGCGCGGCAGCGGGGTCACAACAGCTTTAACGCTGGCGCTGTATTTACCCACGCTGTAGTAGAAATCTTCCAGTCCCTTTTCGATATCGGATAGAGTGGTGCGGTCCAGTGATTCACCGACACGCACGCCAGAAGCTTCAAGGTTCTGTTTCAGCATGTCATCTTTCACCGACTTGTTGCCGGAAAAAGTAATGCTGGCGATTGTCGGGCGTTCTTTTACCTGGACGAGCAGGGTATCACCATCACGTAGGACGCGAACATCCTCGAAGTTGCCGGTGGCAAACAACGCGCGAATGGTGTTACTGATATCTTCATCATTCACCGTATCACCAGGACGAACTGGCATACTGAGGAGGGCCGCACCAACGGCGACACGCTGCAGGCCTTCGAAATGAATGTCCTTCACTACGAACCCTTCAGCACCGTATACGGTGGCGCTGCTAAACAGCAGCGACGCTATGAGCAACTTTTTCATCGCCATCGTTATTATGCGTTCTTCCTAACAAACTCTCTTACAACCGAGAGAAATCATTGAAAAGTGCAAGCCCCATTAACAGCACCAGCAAAATAGAGCCAATGCGATAACTAAAGTCTTGAACTCGCTCGGATACCGGTCCGCCCTTCAGCTTCTCAATCGCCAAAAACAGCAGATGCCCACCATCAAGAACGGGTAATGGGAACAGGTTAATAATGCCTAAGTTCACGCTTATCAATGCGAGGAACATCAGGTAGTAAATCAACCCGAACTCCGCTGACATCCCAGCCCCCTGAGCAATTGAGATTGGCCCACTGAGGTTGTTCAGTTTTACATCACCGGTGATCAATTTCCCCAACATACTGACCGTCAGCTTCATCAATTGCCACGTTTTATCCGTGGCTTCAACGATGGCGCTAAATGGCCCGTACTGGCGTACTGTCTTATATTCATCTGGCAGTGGAATAACTTTAGGCACGACGCCCGCGAAACCCTCTGCTTTGCTACCGGGTTTTGTATCCGGTATCAGAGTCAAAGACAAGGGAACCCCCTGCCTTTCTACTTCCAACGCTAACGGTGTTCCCGGATTATCCCGCACCAGAGTAACGAACGTCATCCACTGAGTTAACTGCTGACCATCGACTTTAACGATCCTGTCGCCAGCTTGCAAACCTGCTTTACTGGCCGCTGATCCTACCTGCACCTCCGCGAGGACAGGCTCAAGCTGCGCAGCACGAGGCTGAATACCCAGCGCGGCTATCGGATCGTCTTTATCAGGTTGAAAAGCCCAGTGACGTAAATCTACGACCTTTTCCTGGCGATTGTTGCTGCCAAAAGGCGCTACGCTGACGGTCATCTGGCTATCGCCGATTTTTGACACCAACTGTAAGCGCACAGCATCCCAATCAGGCGTTTCGATGCCATCAATCGATTTAAGTTCCATCCCGGGCGCAATTTGCGCGTTTGCGGCAATGGAATTGGGTGTTATTTCACCAACCACCGGGCGAACACCGGGAACGCCGATGATAAACACCAACCAGTAGGCGAAGATGGCAAAGATAAAGTTAGCAATTGGACCTGCGGCAATAACAGCGGCACGCTGGCCAACTGTTTTATTGTTGAAGGCGTAGTGACGCATTTCCGGAGCAACCGGTTCGACGCGCTCATCCAGCATTTTGACGTAACCGCCCAGGGGAATCAGGGCAATCACAAATTCGGTACCGTGTTTGTCTGTACGACGACAAAGTGCTTTGCCAAAGCCAATGGAAAAACGCTCTACCCGTACGCCACAGCGGCGAGCAACCCAGAAATGGCCAAATTCATGCACGGTGATCAACACACCCAGCGCAACGACGAACGCCGCCAAATTCCAGAGAATGCTCAGCATAAAACCTTCCGTCAAATCGTCCTGAAAACCAGCAATAACAGGCAGGCAAATACGGGTACTGCCGCTGTCAGACTGTCAATGCGATCCAGTATACCGCCATGACCGGGAATAAGATGACCACTATCTTTAATACCGGCTTCACGCTTGAACATACTTTCGGTTAAATCACCCAGTACGGAGGCCAATGCAGCCACCACAGAGCAAATCAGCAAAGTAGATGGCGCTATCTCAAGATTCGCCCAGGCGCCGTAACCCCAGGATATTACCCCGGCAGTCAGCAGGCCACCGAAAAAGCCTTGCCAGGTTTTTCCGGGAGAGACTTTTGGCGCCAGTTTATGCTTGCCGAATAATTTACCAAACATGTACGCGCCGGAATCAGCACCCCAGACGAGGATCATGACATACAGCAACCACAGCGCGCCATCATAGTGGTTATCGTTATAGTGCCAGGCACGCAACACCAGCATGCCCCAAAAAAAAGGCACAATCGTTAATATGCCAAACACAAGACGCAAGACTCTGGAGTTGCGCCACAGCACAGCAGATGCCGGATAGCTCAGTACCAACAACAGAGCGCCTACCCACCAGGCCAGCGAGGCCCAAAGCGAGAATTTCACCAGCGGTTGATGGATATTATTATGATATTGTGGCAACAACAGCAACATGAGCGCCAATAGCAGCCCGCACAATACCGCCAGCCAAACCCGCTGAGAACGGTACGAAAAACCGCTTAGTTGCCCCCACTCCCACGCAGCAAGCATACAAACAGCGAGCGTAACGATCGCAAAACCCACCAGCGGCAACCAAAAAAGAGCTGCGATAACTATGGGAATTAATACAAAAGCAGAAATCAGGCGATACTTCAGCAAAAGCTACCCCCATCAGGCGTTTTCGCCACCAGGCTCGGTGCCGCCGAAACGACGCTCTCGATTAGCAAAGGCATGCAGCGCACCTTCAAAGTCTTGTTCATCAAAATCGGGCCAAAGAACATCAGTAAAGTAAAGTTCGGCATAGGCAATTTGCCAAAGTAAAAAGTTACTTATGCGATGTTCTCCACCAGTCCTAATCACTAAATCAACGGGAGCCAGCTCATGCATGCAGATTTGCTTATTAAGCGTTCCTTCATCAATTTGATCCGGGCGTAACAGCCCTTCCTGCACTTGCACGGCTAATTGCCGGACTCCCTGAACAATATCCCAGCGACCACCATAGTTCGCTGCGATATTCAGCGTCAGCCCAGTATTCTGGGCGGTCAACGCTTCTGCTTTGCGGATACGCTCCTGCAAACGCATATTAAAACGACTGGTATCACCAATGATACGCAAGCGCACATTGTGGCGGTGCAGGCTTTTTACTTCACTATCCAGCGCCCACACAAACAGCTCCATCAGCGCGCTCACTTCCTGCGCCGGGCGATTCCAGTTTTCACTACTAAAAGCATAAAGCGTCAGTGCATCGATACCATTGTTGGCGGCAAATGAGACAGCGCGGCGAACAGACTTTGCTCCAGCCCTGTGACCAAAGGCACGAAGTTTCCCCTGTCTTTTTGCCCAGCGACCATTGCCATCCATGATTATCGCAACATGGCGGCAGCCATGTGTTGGCAAATTTTCGCTTGTCGGTTGGTTGGCTGACAACATAACGCGTTTTAGTCCCTGAAAAGGATTTAGCGGCACTCAGGAATACAAAGCCCTTACGCAAAAAAGCCGCGTAAACCACGGCTTACTCAATCAGCCATATCGTAAACTGGCAATTTTGTGGCGCAGACTATATCACCGAAGCCCAACGCTAACAAATAGCACCGTTACTCATGACTGTAATATCACTTGCTTGCGAGGCGCATCACTTGTTTTTGCGCAACCTCACGAGCTTGCGCATCCACAGCAAGTACATCATCAATACTCTGCGGCTCTCGCAAATCCATCTGCTCAAGCACAGACAGATTAAGGGTAGCGATATCTGTAAAACAGATGGCAGATGCCAGGAATGCCGAGACAGTCACCTCGTTTGCTGCGTTCAGCACCGTTGTCGCAGCCTGCCCTTCATCGGAGGCATCAATAGCCAGTTTCAGACAAGGATAGCGATCGAAATCAGGCTCCGCGAAACTCAATGAACTCAGTTTGCAAAAATCGAGGGCATTGACGCCAGACAGCACACGCTCAGGCCACGCCATTGTATGCGCAATGGGTGTACGCATATCCGGCTCACCCAACTGCGCCAAAACACTGCCATCCTGATAGCGGACCATGGAGTGGATCACTGATTGCGGGTGAATCAGCACTTCCATCTGGCGGGCAGCGGCATTAAACAACCAGCGTGCTTCAATGTATTCCAGACCTTTATTCATCATGGTGGCGGAATCAACGGAGATTTTACGTCCCATTGACCAGTTCGGATGACGACATGCCTGATCCGGCGTCATTGCTGCCAAATCAGACAGCGGCGTCTCCCGGAACGGGCCACCAGACCCGGTAAGCAGAATAGACGAAACTCCATTCAACTCAAGATCAGCGTACCCCAGGTTCTGCTGAATTGTTTCCGGTAAACTCTGAAAAATCGCGTTATGCTCGCTATCAACCGGCAAAAGCCGCGCACCGCTCGCTTTCACCGCCTCCATAAACAGACGCCCGCAGGTAACCAGCGCCTCTTTATTGGCCAGTAACACGGTTTTACCGGCACGAATAGCGGCCAGTGTAGGCACCAGTCCGGCTGCGCCTACAATCGCTGCCATTACTTGATCGACGCCATTTAGCGCGGCCATTTCGCAGGCTGCTTGCTGACCACTGAGCAATTCAGTACGGCAACCATGCTCACGCAATGCCAGCTTCACTTGTTGTGCACTATGCGCGTCGTCCATTACGGCGAAACGAGGAGAGAATTCAAGACACTGCTCAATCATACGGGCAACGTTCTTACCCGCGACAAGCGCAGTAACCGAAAAGCGTTCAGGGTTATGGCGTACCACATCAAGTGTGCTGCAACCAATAGACCCCGTTGAGCCCAGAAGGGTTAAATGCTTCATTAAACGCTCACAATGTTGCGAGGATAAAAAGCAAAACGCCGCCAGCAAAGCCACCGGATTGGCTCTCTGTACGGCGTTTTAGTCGGTTTTTCGAATCAGAACTGCATCAGTTCTGCTTCTTTGTCCGCCAGCGCCGCTTCCACTTTTTTGATCGCAGCGTCGGTCAACTTCTGCACGTCATCCTGTGAACGACGATCGTCATCTTCACTGATTTCTTTATCTTTCAGCAACGCTTTTACTTTATCGTTCGCGTCACGGCGGACGTTACGTACTGCAACACGCGCCTGCTCAGCTTCACCGCGTACAACTTTAATCAGATCTTTACGACGTTCTTCCGTCAGCGCGGGCAGCGGAACACGGATATCGCTACCTGCGGAGCTTGGGTTCAGGCCAAGGTCAGAAGTCAGAATCGCTTTCTCAACAGCCGGGCTCATGGAACGATCGAACACGTTGATTTTCAGAGTACGGGAATCTTCCACCGTTACGCTGGCCAGCTGACGCAGCGGAGTCGGCGTACCGTAATATTCCACAACGATGCCATCCAGCAGGCTCGGGGAAGCGCGGCCAGTGCGCACTTTGCTGATTTGGGTTTTGAACGCTTCAACGCATTTTTCCATGCGTACTTCAGCATCTTTTCTGATATCACTAATCACGTTACGGATCCTTGAAATCTTGTCGCAGACAGGCCATACGGCGGGTGTGCTAAGTATAGTCTGTTCAATTAATGGCACCGCAAAGATGCCAGAAAGGACTGCTTAATAAATTAAAGCGGAATCTTACCTTTATTTATTGCTTACGGGAATTACTCCGTAATCAATGTGCCTTCTTTTTCGCCCATGACAACGCGACGCAGCGCGCCAGGTTTGTTCATGTTAAATACGCGAATAGGCAATTTGTGGTCGCGAGCCAGCGTAAAGGCTGCCAGATCCATCACTTTCAGTTCTTTGTCCAGCACTTCGGTATAGGTCAGTTGCTCACACAGGGTGGCAGTCGGATCCTGTACCGGATCGGCAGTGTACACACCGTCAACTTTCGTTGCTTTCAATACCACATCGGCTTCGATTTCGATGCCGCGCAGACACGCTGCGGAATCGGTAGTGAAGAACGGGTTACCAGTACCTGCACTAAAAATCACTACGCGATTATTACGCAACAGGCTGATCGCTTCTGCCCAACTGTAGTTATCACAGACGCCATTCAGCGGAAAAGCAGACATCAAACGCGCGTTCACATAGGCGCGATGTAACGCATCACGCATTGCCAGGCCATTCATAACCGTCGCCAGCATACCCATGTGGTCGCCCACAACACGGTTCATCCCCGCTTTCGCCAGACCAGCCCCACGAAACAGGTTACCACCACCAATCACTACACCAACCTGAATACCCAGTTCAACCAGCTCTTTAATTTCCTGCGCCATACGGTCGAGAATACTTGCGTCAATACCGAAGCCTTCTGCTCCCTGGAGCGCTTCGCCGCTAAGCTTAAGCAGAATGCGTTTGTAGACGGGTTTTGCATTGGTAGCCATGTTTCTTTCCTGAGACTGTCAACAATTGGACGGGTTTAATACTGGCGTATGATACGTCGCCTGCCAGCGCAAACACTAGTGTGCTGGCTGATTTTCAGATGAAGGGCATAAAAAGAAGCCGCCCTCAGGCGGCTCCTTTTTATGATTAAGACTGCCTGGACATGGCAGCAACTTCTGCTGCAAAGTCAGTCTCAACTTTCTCGATGCCTTCACCCACTTCGAAGCGAATGAAGCCAGTCACGTCAGCATTGTGCTCTTTCAGCAGCTGACCAACGGTTTTGCTCGGCTCCATAACAAAAGGCTGGCCAGTCAGAGAAACTTCGCCGGTGAATTTCTTCATGCGGCCTTCAACCATTTTCTCTGCGATTTCTTTCGGCTTGCCAGACTGCATGGCGATATCCAACTGAACCTGGTACTCTTTCTCTACCACTTCTGCGGACACGTCTTCCGGTTTAACGAATTCCGGCTTGCTTGCAGCGATGTGCATAGCCAGCTGTTTAACCAGCTCGTCGTCAGCGTTTTTAGCCGCAACCAGAACACCGATACGCGCGCCGTGCTGGTAAGAACCCAGAACATCACCTTCCAGAGAAGATACGCGACGGATGTTGATGTTCTCACCGATTTTAGCAACCAGCGCTACACGCTCTTCTTCGAACTGTGCTTTCAGAACTTCAACGTCAGTGATTTTGCCAGCAACAGCTGTGTCCAGAACTTTGTTCGCAAATGCCTGGAAACCGCTATCTTTAGCAACGAAGTCAGTCTGGCAGTTAACTTCCAGAATGATGCCGTAGGTGCCGTCGATTTTAGTGATGATCACGCCGTCAGCAGCAACGTTGCCTGCTTTTTTCGCCGCTTTGATCGCACCAGATTTACGCATGTTCTCGATCGCCAGCTCGATGTCGCCATTCGCTTCAGTCAGCGCTTTTTTGCAATCCATCATGCCTGCGCCAGTACGTTCGCGCAGCTCTTTTACCAGGGATGCGGTAATTTCAGCCATTCTTTAATCCTCGGGAGAGATATGACCTGCACGGTTACAGGAACCAAACAGGCTTAAAAGTGAAAAAGGGGGCCATAAACAGGCCCCCTAACCAAACTCGGTACTACCTGCTCAATAAGGGGCTCAGAGAGCGTGCCTTATTATTCAGCTTCTACGAAGCTTTCTTCCGCCTGAGTAGCCAGATCCGAAGAACGGCCTTCACGAACGGTAGCAGCAACGGCATTCAGGTACAGGCTAACAGCACGGATTGCGTCGTCGTTACCCGGGATAACGAAGTCAACGCCGTCCGGATCAGAGTTGGTATCAACGATAGCAAATACCGGAATACCCAGGTTGTTTGCTTCTTTGATTGCGATGTGCTCGTGATCAGCGTCGATAACGAACAGAGCGTCCGGCAGACCACCCATGTCTTTGATACCGCCCAGGCTGTTTTCCAGCTTGTCCAGTTCACGAGTGCGCATCAGCGCTTCTTTCTTGGTCAGCTTGTCGAAGGTACCGTCCTGAGACTGAGTTTCCAGGTCTTTCAGACGTTTGATGGACTGACGAACAGTTTTCCAGTTAGTCAGCATACCGCCCAGCCAGCGATGGTTCACGAAGAACTGATCGCAGTTCAGAGCAGCTTCTTTCACCGCTTCGCTTGCAGCGCGTTTAGTACCAACGAACAGAATTTTGCCTTTACGGGCAGCAATCTTGTTCAGCTCAGCCAGAGCTTCGTTGAACATCGGTACAGTTTTCTCAAGGTTGATGATGTGAACTTTGTTACGAGCACCGAAGATGAACGGCTTCATTTTCGGGTTCCAGTAACGGGTCTGGTGACCAAAGTGAACACCAGCCTTGAGCATATCGCGCATGGAAACAGTTGCCATGATTAAAACCTCTATATAAAAGTTGGGGTTATGCCTCCACGTATCCCATATTACCGACCCCGAAGGGCACCCCGGAATATGTGCCGATACGTGTGTGTTATTACACAAAGTGAGATTTGTGGCTCACGTCCCAAAAAACAGGAACGAAGTCCGGCGCGCTTTATACCACAAAATGCCGCAGGAAACCAATAGTTGTTGACGCAGCGTGCTGCTACCGATTCTCAATTTGGCACAAGCCGCACCTGACTGTTACCATTGACAGCACTAACCTGGTATAGTCGAAAAATTCGACACTGACGGACTCAATCCATGGCTATCTCTATTAAAACTCCTGAAGAAATCGAAAAAATGCGCGTCGCCGGCCGTCTCGCCGCCGAAGTGCTCGAAATGATCGCTCCGCATATTAAACCGGGCATCACCACTGGCGAGCTGGATCGCATCTGCAACGACTACATCGTTAACGAGCAGCATGCGATCTCCGCCTGCCTCGGTTATCACGGCTTCCCGAAATCCGTATGTATCTCTATTAATGAAGTGGTTTGCCACGGCATTCCGGATGACGAAAAACACCTGAAAGATGGCGATATCGTCAATATCGACGTGACCGTCATCAAAGATGAATATCACGGCGACACGTCCAAAATGTTTATTGTCGGCAAACCGAGCATTCTGGGCGAGCGCCTGTGCCACGTCACCCAAGAGAGCCTTTACCTGGCACTGCGTATGGTGAAACCGGGTATCCGTCTGCGTACGCTGGGCGCAGCGATCCAAAAATACGTTGAAGCGCAGGGCTTTTCCGTGGTGCGAGAATATTGCGGCCACGGTATTGGCCGAGTCTTCCACGAAGAGCCGCAGGTTCTGCACTATGACGCAGACGACGGCGGCGTTGTGTTGCAGGCCGGTATGACTTTCACAATTGAACCGATGGTCAATGCTGGTGATTACCGAATTCGCACCATGAAAGATGGCTGGACGGTAAAAACCAAAGACCGCAGCCTGTCGGCGCAATATGAACATACCATCGTGGTGACAGAAACTGGTTGTGAGATCCTGACGCTGCGTAAAGATGACACCATCGACGCGGTGCTGACTGCCGCCTGAGTTGGCGTGCTTCAGCTACCTCAACGGTCCGCTTTGCGGGCCGTTTTTTTTGCCCTTTTTCTGCCAGCGTCATAGATATAAACGACTTTTCATTTCTTACCATCTCTTTTAATTTGTCTCTACATAACCCCGCATGCCGAATGGGTGGCGATAATGAGTAATATCTCTTCCGAACAGTTTGTCAGTACAGTACAACCCACCCTCCCAGGCCAGCCGGCGTATCCAGGTACCTGGTCTCAAGACGAATTGCAGTGCGCCAGCATTAAAGCGCACATTGATACCTTTCAGCAGTGGCTGGGGCACGTTTTCGACGCGGGCATTTCCGCAGAACAACTGATTGAAGCCCGCACCGAATTTATCGATCAACTTTTGCAGCGCTTGTGGCTGGAGTATGGTTTCGGTGAAGTCGGCGATATCGCACTGGTTGCGGTAGGCGGTTACGGTCGGGGTGAATTGCACCCCTTATCGGATATCGACCTGCTGATACTCAGCCGTAGCAAGCTGCCCGATGAACAGGCACAGAAGATTGGCGAGCTACTGACGCTGCTGTGGGATGTGAAACTGGAAGTCGGCCATAGCGTACGCACGCTGAATGAGTGTTTGCAGGAGGGTTTATCAGACCTCACAATCGCCACAAACCTGATTGAATCTCGGCTGCTGATTGGCGATGTCGCGCTGTTCCTGGAACTGCAAAAGCACATCTTTAGCGATGACTTCTGGCCTTCCGAAACCTTCTTCCCGGCCAAAGTGGTGGAGCAAAATGAGCGCCACCAGCGCTATCACGGCACCAGCTATAATCTTGAGCCGGATATAAAAAGTAGCCCTGGCGGGTTGCGCGACATCCATACGTTGCAGTGGGTCGCTCGCCGTCATTTTGGCGCGACATCGCTGGATGAAATGGTCGGCTTCGGATTTTTGACCGAAGCCGAACGCAATGAGCTGAATGAGTGTTTGCATCTGCTGTGGCGGATCCGCTTTGCGCTACATCTGGAGCTAAATCGCTACGACAACCGTCTGCTTTTTGATCGGCAGCTCAGCGTTGCCCAACGTCTGAATTACGTAGGTGAAGGTAATCAGCCAGTTGAGCATATGATGAAAGATTTCTTCCGCGTCACGCGCCGCGTCAGCGAGCTGAATCAGATGCTGCTGCAACTCTTTGACGAAGCCATTCTGGCGCTGACTGCTGATGAAAAGCCGCGCGCGATTGATGATGAGTTCCAGTTGCGCGGTACGCTGATCGACCTGCGCGATGAGACGCTGTTCATTCGCGAGCCGCAGGCGATTTTACGCATGTTTTACATCATGGTACGCAACAGCACTATTACCGGGATCTACTCCACCACCCTGCGCCATCTGCGCCACGCGCGTCGCCATCTGACACAGCCGCTGTGCTATATCCCGGAAGCGCGCTCGATTTTTCTCAGTATGCTTCGCCACCCCGGTGCGGTCAGCCGCGGGCTGTTGCCTATGCACCGCCATAGCGTACTGTGGGCTTATATGCCGCAGTGGTCGCACATTGTGGGCCAGATGCAGTTTGACCTGTTCCACGCCTATACCGTGGATGAACATACCATCCGCGTGCTGCTGAAACTGGAGAGCTTCGGCAAAGAAGAGACGCGCAATAAACACCCCTTATGCGTGGAGCTGTGGCCTCGCCTGACGCACCCGGAGCTGATACTGATTGCAGCATTGTTCCATGATATCGCCAAAGGTCGCGGCGGAGATCACTCGGTGCTCGGCGCGCAGGATGTATTGAAATTTTCGGAATTACACGGACTGAATTCGCGGGAAACCCAGCTCGTTGCCTGGCTGGTACGTCATCACTTGCTGATGTCAGTCACCGCCCAGCGCCGCGACATTCAGGATCCGGAAGTGATCAAACAGTTCGCCGAAGTGGTGCAAACGGAGAACCGCCTGCGCTTTCTTGTCTGCCTGACCGTTGCGGACATTTGCGCCACCAATGAAACCCTGTGGAATAGCTGGAAACAGAGTCTGTTGCGCGAACTCTATTTCGCTACCGAAAAACAGCTTCGCCGTGGCATGCAAAACACGCCGGATATGCGCGAACGTGTGCGCCACCATCAGTTGCAGGCGCTGGCGCTGCTGCGGATGGACAATATTGATGAAGAACAACTGCATCAGATCTGGGCGCGCTGCCGCGCTAACTATTTTGTTCGCCACAGCCCAAATCAGCTTGCCTGGCATGCGCGACACTTGCTGCAACATGATCTGAGCAAACCGATGATTTTACTCAGCCCACAGGCCACGCGCGGCGGCACCGAGATTTTTATCTGGAGCCCGGACCGTCCCTATCTGTTTGCCGCCGTCTGCGCCGAACTCGACAGACGCAACCTCAGCGTCCATGACGCGCAAATATTTACCACGCGCGACGGCATGGCGATGGATACCTTCATTGTACTGGAACCGGACGGCAGCCCGCTCTCCGCCGATCGTCACGATGCTATCTGCTTCGGGCTTGAACAGGCGATTACCCAGCGCAGTTGGCAGCCGCCGCAACCGCGTCGCCAGCCGGCTAAACTACGCCATTTTACTGTAGATACTGAGGTGAATTTCCTGCCGACACACACCGACAGAAAATCGTTCCTGGAGTTGATTGCTCTTGATCAGCCAGGCCTATTGGCGCGGGTCGGTCAAGTGTTCGCGGATCTGGGAATTTCGCTACATGGCGCCAGAATTACAACCATTGGTGAGCGAGTAGAAGATTTATTCATAATCGCAACTGCCGACCGGCGTGGCCTTAATAATGTGCTGCAAAAGGAGGTACAACAACGGTTGACAGAGGCCCTCAATCCAAACGATAAAGGGTGATTGATTTTTTACACTGATGGAAAGAGTAAACAATGCAGCAGTTACAGAACGTTATTGAAGCGGCTTTCGAGCGTCGCGCAGAGATTACCCCGGCAAATGTGGATACCGTAACCCGTGAAGCGGTAAATCAGGTTATTGCCCTGCTCGATTCCGGCGCACTGCGTGTCGCAGAAAAAGTCGAAGGCCAGTGGGTCACTCATCAATGGCTGAAAAAAGCCGTTCTGCTCTCTTTTCGCATTAACGATAACCAGGTTATCGACGGTGCGGAAAGCCGCTACTTCGATAAAGTGCCGATGAAATTTGCCGACTATGACGAAGCGCGCTTCCAGAAAGAAGGTTTCCGCGTAGTTCCGCCAGCAGCGGTTCGTCAAGGCGCATTCATTGCCCGCAATACTGTGCTGATGCCGTCTTACGTGAACATCGGCGCATACGTTGATGAAGGTACGATGGTGGATACCTGGGCGACCGTAGGTTCCTGCGCGCAGATTGGTAAGAATGTTCACCTCTCTGGCGGCGTCGGTATTGGTGGTGTTCTGGAGCCATTACAGGCAAACCCGACTATCATTGAAGATAACTGCTTTATCGGTGCGCGTTCAGAAGTGGTGGAAGGCGTTATCGTTGAAGAAGGTTCGGTTATCTCGATGGGCGTTTATATCGGCCAGAGCACACGAATTTACGATCGTGAAACTGGCGAAGTGCATTACGGTCGTGTGCCGGCTGGCTCCGTGGTTGTTTCAGGCAACCTGCCGTCAAAAGATGGTAAATACAGCCTGTATTGCGCTGTAATCGTGAAAAAAGTTGATGCCAAAACTCGTGGCAAAGTAGGTATTAACGAATTGCTGCGCACTATCGACTAAGTCTTTCCCTCTCCCTGTTTGGGAGAGGGTGATATATCCCGCCTTTTTTGCATTTTCATGTGGCAAAAATAGATTTTTTCGTTAATTATTCATAGGTTATGTTGAGCTTAAGGGTACCGCTATGTACGATAATCTGAAAAGTTTAGGCATCACCAATCCTGATGAAATCGATCGCTATAGCCTCCGCCAGGAAGCGAACAACGATATTCTGAAAATCTATTTTCATAAGGACAAAGGCGAGTTTTTTGCAAAGAGCGTCAAATTCAAATACCCCCGCCAGCGCAAAACAGTCGTCGCCGACGGTATAGGACAGGGTTATAAAGAGGTGCAGGAGATCAGTCCTAACCTGCGCTATGTGATTGATGAGCTGGATCAAATCTGCCAGCGCGATCGCACTGAAGTCGATTTGAAACGTAAGATCCTTGACGATCTGCGCCATCTTGAAAGCGTAGTGACCAATAAGATTAATGAAATCGAATCCGATCTTGAGAAGCTGACCCGCAATAAATAAGTCCATTTCGCCGGGTGGAGTCTTCCCTCACTCGGCGAAATATCAATGTTGTTCATCCAGTTGCAGCGCCACGTACAGCAGCAACCTGTCATCGAAATTGCCTAAATCAAGTCCCGTCAGTTCAGAAATACGATTCAGACGATATTCCAGCGTGTTTCGGTGAATAAACAGCGCCTTCGATGTTGCCAGCGGTTGCACATTGTGACGAAACCAGGCCGCCAGCGTACGGCGTAGTAATCCGTTGTTGTCCATCGCTTTTAAACGAGACAATGGACGCGCCAGTTCATTAGCCTGCCAGCCGCCGCGCAAACTATCGAGCAATACCGGTAGCATTAAATCCTGGTAAAAGTAACTGCGGTTTTCCGGCATACGCTGTTTGCCCACCATCATGGTGGTACGCGCCGTGCGATACGATCGGGCGATGCTGCCCGGACCGGTGAAATAGTTGCCCAGCGCGACACGAAAGCGCAACTGGCCATTCTCTTTCATACGGGTAATCAACTGTTCTACACGTTTGCGGTGATCCTCCGCATCCCAGCGACCAAATTGATTAAGCGCCGGTTTCAGCACGACCATTTCAGTCAGCGAGACAATCGCAATCAGGTTGTTGCGTTCCGGTGTTGTCAGCGCATTTTGCAGTTGTTGTAGCTCAGCCATTGCGCTATCCACACCCAACTGGCCGCTGTCTACTTCAACCACCGCAACAACACGCGGTTGATTTAAATCTATGCCGAGGCGCTGCGCCCACTCAGTTAACGCCGGTGTGTGCTCTTCAGCCTGGATCAGATTCATCACCAGTTCTTCGCGCAGGCGACTATCCTGCGCCAGCAGATGCATCAGACGAGACTGTTCCAGCATCATTTCGGCAGTCATACAGACCAGTTCGCCATATTTGCGTAACGTTTCCGGCTCGCCGGTCAGACCGATAACGCCAACAATTTCGCCTTCAAGACGTAGCGGCAAGTTGATGCCCTGACGTACACCATGGAGATGGCGGGCGACCGCATCGTCAATATCGACAACACGCCCCTGGGAGAGAACCAATAGCGCACCTTCGTGCAATTCACCAATTCGTTCACGATCGCCACTCCCGATGATGCGACCACGTGCATCCATGACGTTAATGTTCGTATCGATGATACGCATCGTCCGCGCTACGATATCCTGTGCCATTTTAGTATCAAGATGCCAGCCAGCCATGTACCCCTCCCCTGTGCAGAGTCCAAGCATATGGGAGAAAGTCATGGCAATCACTGTGCAAATGCACAAAGCAACATTCGGAAGTATGGAGTTGTGGAAAGCTTCACAAAACGGAAGGAGGCCCCTCTTCCCCGACGCGGAGGAAGAGGGTCTGGCAGATTACTGCATCAACAAGTAAATGGAACTATCACCACGCTGAATGTTCAACGCCAGTACGGAAGGTTTGCTGTCGAGAATTTTGCGCAACTCGGCGATATTTTTCACCGGCTGCTGGTTAGCGCCAACAATGACATCACCTTTTTTCAGGCCAATCTGCGCCGCCTGGGAGTTGGCTTTCACCGTATTCACCACCACGCCACCATCTTTGCCTTTATTGCTCATTTCCGCGCCATTAATTCCGCTGAAAATAGTGCTGGAATCAACCTGGTTCTGGCTGCTCTGTTGCAGTTCCAGCGTAATGTTCACTGGTTTGCCATCACGCAACATGCCCAGATCAACTTTACTACCAATCGGCATTGACCCCACTTCAGCACGCAGTGCGGCAAAGCTGCTGATAGGCTTGCCGTTAAGCGAAGTAATCACGTCGCCTGCTTTCACCCCCGCTTTCGCGGCGGCAGAATTCGACATAACCTGGCTGACAAACGCCCCGCGCTGCGCATCAACTTTCATCGCTTTCGCCAGCTCAGAGTTTAGCTCGGTGCCCATAATACCCAGTTCACCACGGCGAACCTGACCGAACTGAACCATTTGTCCGGTGAGGTTTTTCACCATATTACTTGGGATGGCGAAACCAATACCGATATTACCGCCATCCGGCGCAAGGATTGCGGTGTTGATACCAATCAGCTCACCGTTCAGGTTCACCAGCGCACCGCCGGAGTTCCCGCGGTTGATCGCCGCATCGGTCTGGATAAAGTTTTCATAGTTTTCTGCATTCAGGCCGCTACGACCCAGTGCAGAAACAATCCCGGAAGTCACGGTTTCACCCAGGCCAAACGGGTTACCAATCGCCACGGTGTAATCGCCCACGCGCAACGCATCAGAATCGGCAATCTTAATCGCCGTCAGGTTTTTCGGATCCTGGATTTGAATCAGCGCGATATCAGAACGCGGATCTTTACCCACGACTTTGGCGTCAAATTTGCGCCCATCGCTCAGTTGTACCTTGATAGTATTCGCGTTATCCACGACGTGGTTGTTAGTAACGACATAGCCTTTCGCTGCGTCAATAATGACCCCGGAACCCAACGCCATAAATTTCTGCTGCTGGCTGTCGCCACCGCCCTGACCACCCTGACCGCCCTGGCAGAACGGAGAACCCTGGAACGGTGATCCATCCTGGCAGAATGGTGAATTATCACCAAAGAACTGCTGGAAGTTGCGTGGCATACGCGGTGTGTTTACCGTGGTGCTGCCTTCAACATTGATACTCACGACCGATGGCATAACTTTTTCCAGCATCGGCGCGAGGCTTGGCATTTGCTGCGATGTGGTGACTGAAGATGCCGTTTCCGCTGCCATAGCCGACAGAGGAGACAGCGCTAAACTTAAACTCAAAGCCAATGCACTCATTGCTAACGTGGTTTTTTTCATGTCTCTCAATCTCATTACAAATTAACTCAAACTGCTGTGTATGTATCACTCAGAGTCGATTTATAGCCTGAAGTTCAGAAATCAAGTGTCTGGAAAAAGTAAAAATTTATTGACGGCCTTTACAATTCAAACAGGTTATTCCACGGCCATCATCCGTCTATATTCGTCCCATGAATATAGATCTGTCATACCGCTAATATAGTCCTGAATTAACCGACAACGGTGATAATACTCCAGCACCGGATACGTCAAAGCATCGGGTGATAATTTGCTGACCGCCTCAACATATGCGAGCCGATGGCGCGTAGAAAGCTTATGAAACAGGCGTGATTCTATCGGGAAGCGACGCAAACGTTCTTTTTCCACCAGCTCGGTAAAATCCGCCAGTGATAATTGCAACAATGGGCGGTAAATTTCGAGAAGCCCACTAATCACGCGATACCCCTGTAATTCCAGTTGCTCGACATCCGGATGACTGAATACTTTTTTAATGGCGACATTTTTATATAATTCAAGTAGTTGGCTGAAGTCGCTATCATCCTCCAGCAAAGCATAGTTGAATTTTCCGCTGAAAATTTCCGGTAGATTATCAATGAATCGTTGTGCTGCATAAGGCACCAGTTTATTCAGTGTATTCACACGCAAATACATGAAGAACTGATCTTCTGCGCTGCGGCTCAGGGAATTAACACGGGATTTATCCCACGCATTTTCGACAACCTGAGCAAACAGCGAGCCTTTTTCATGTTGCCCCCAGGCATCATAAAGGTGTTGGTAAAGTTGCTCGGCAGTGAAAATACGTTTCTCAACGGCATCTTCCAGATCGGCGACACAGTAAGAGATATCGTCGGCGGCCTCCATTATCCACGTCAAAGGAAAGCGGCTGTAAATATCAAGATCTAATTCTTTACGTAAGCGCGCAACATACGCTTCCTCGGAAAAATAATAACCCGGTTTTTTCATTAAATAACTGTGCGAAACTGGCGGTTCTCCTACCCACCACGCCGGACGGGTATATTTTAAAATACAGCCCACCTGCGCCCAGGTCAGATTCATTCGCATTAATGTATGCACCAGACGAATACCCTGTGCATTACCTTCAAAATGACTTAAATCGTGACGTACCTTGCTGCGCAGCGCGTTAAGTTCATCTTCCCCTTCGCGCAGACGTAACGCCACCACTTCGCAGCGATCATCAGATGATGGCTGTCCAACAGCATCATCCGGTGACAAACGCTGGCGGAACCAGTCATTAATGGCCGCTTCGCCAAAATGACCGAATGGCGGGTTGCCGATATCGTGCATCAGACAGGCCATTTCGACGATACTCTCGAAGGGCCCGGTCAACTCATCCAGACCGTAAGTTTCCAGCAGGTGCTGCTCTTTCAGACGGCTAAGGATCTCTTTGGCGATATAGCGCCCCACTTGCTGTACTTCCAGAGAGTGCGTCAATCGCGTACGAACCGCCGCATTTCGCTCCAGCGGAAAAACCTGGGTTTTTTGCTGCAAGCGCCGGATAGCAGGAGAGTTGATAATCCGCCCGCGATCGCTTTCAAAAATACGCAGAATTTCACGTTCAGTTTTCACCCCCTGCGGCGAACGATAGCGGCGGCGCCAGTTTATCTTGTTGCGAAAATCGATCTCTGCCATTTCCTCTCCTGTGCGAAGCGTCACGGGATATCATTACAATCCTGTATGCCATGATAGACTATGCCCTGGAAACGTAATTCTGTCCTATCACATTAGCGAGTATCTCCATGAAAATTGGCATTATTGGTGCAATGGAAGAAGAAGTTACGCTGCTGCGTGACAAAATCGAAAACCGTCAAACGTTCAACGTTGGCGGCAGCGAAATCTACACCGGTACGCTGAATGGCACAGACATCGCGCTGCTGAAATCTGGCATTGGTAAAGTTGCCGCAGCGATGGGCGCGACCCTGCTGCTGGAACGTTGCCATCCGGACGTGATTATCAATACCGGTTCCGCTGGTGGCCTTGCATCGACGCTGAAAGTGGGCGATATCGTGGTATCTGACGAGGCGCGTTATCACGATGCCGATGTCACAGCATTCGGTTATGAGTATGGTCAGCTTCCTGGCTGCCCTGTAGGGTTTAAAGCCGATGACAAACTGATTGCTGCGGCGGAGGCCTGCATCAGTGAGCTGGATCTGCATGCTGTGCGCGGGCTGATTGTCAGTGGTGATGCCTTTATTAACGGCTCCGTTGGCCTGGCAAAAATCCGTCATAACTTCCCGCAGGCGATTGCCGTAGAAATGGAAGCCACCGCCATTGCTCACGTTTGCCACAACTATGGCATTCCGTTTGTTGTTGTGCGCGCCATCTCAGACGTTGCCGATCAGCAGTCTCATCTCAGCTTTGATGAATTCCTGGCTGTGGCGGCGAAGCAGTCCAGCCTGATGGTTGAAACTCTGGTGCAGAAACTGGCTCGTGGTTAATCACTTTTTCAGGGTGCTTGCCGCCCTGCTTGTTCTGATACCGGCGTGGTTGTTCGCCGCGCCGCGCGTCATTTCCCTCTCTCCGGCCAATACAGAACTTGCATTTGCCGCAGGCATCACTCCCGTAGCTGTCAGCAGCTATTCTGATTACCCCTCCACAGCGGCAAAAATTGAGCAGGTCGCCAGCTGGCAAGGCATCAACCTCGAACGTATTGTCGCGCTGAAGCCCGATCTGGTCCTGGCATGGCGCGGTGGCAATACGGAACGTCAGGTCAACCAGCTAAAACAGTTCGGTATCACCGTAATGTGGGTGGATAACATTACCATTGAGCAGGTGGCAGATACGCTGCATAAGCTGGCACTCTACAGCCCAAGGCCGCAACAGGCAGAACAAGCGGCTCAACATCTGCTTGCTGAATACCAGACGCTAAAATCCCGCTATGCCAGCCAGCCCAAAAAACGGGTCTTTCTGCAATTTGGCGCGCAACCGCTGTTTACCAGCGGAAAAGGGTCAATTCAGAACGAGGTTCTGGAGCTTTGCGGCGGGGAGAATATTTTCGCTGCCAGCCATGTGCCGTGGCCGCAGGTAAGCCGTGAACAGGTGCTTGCGCGGCAGCCTCAGGCGATTGTTGTGGCGGGAGAACCGGATGAAATCCCCAAAATTGAACAGTTCTGGCAAAAACAGCTGAATGTACCGATTATTTCTCTGCACGGTGACTGGTTTGAACGGGCAAGCCCGCGTATTATCCTTGCCGCTCAACAACTCTGTACTGCCCTTGCGCAGGTGAAATAACTGGGGAATCAACCATGCTGGTTTACTGGCTGGATATTATTGGCACCGCCGTGTTTGCGATCTCGGGCGTTTTGCTGGCCGGGAAATTACGTATGGACCCCTTCGGCGTGCTGGTGCTTGGCGTTGTGACGGCGGTTGGCGGCGGGACCATCCGCGATATGGCATTGGCGCACGGCCCGGTATTCTGGGTGAAAGATCCAACCGATCTCGTCGTCGCCATGGTGACCTGCATGTTGACGATTGTGCTTGTGCGTCAGCCCCGGCGTTTGCCCAAATGGATCCTGCCAGTACTGGATGCAGTGGGATTAGCGGTTTTTGTCGGTATTGGCGTCAACAAAGCCTTTATCGCCGAAACCGGACCGCTTATCGCTATCTGTATGGGCGTATTGACCGGCGTTGGCGGCGGGATTATTCGCGATGTACTGGCGCGCGAAGTGCCGATGATCCTGCGCACCGAAATCTACGCGACGGCCTGTATCGCCGGGGGGATTGTTCACGCCACGGCATTTTACTTCTTTGCCATACCGCTGGAAACCGCCAGTATGCTGGGCATGGTGGTGACGCTGGTTATTCGCCTGGCGGCAATTCGCTGGCACCTGAAGTTACCAACCTTTGCACTGGATGATTCCGGGCGCTGATTGGTAGCCTGATTAGCGCCTCAGTAGCAGATTGTTCTGCTATTGGCAGTTCGTTAATTAGTATGACGCGACGCAGAGCCAATGACAGGCACTCCAGAATTGGTGAAAACAAAAAGCCGCGTCGATAAACGCGGCTTTTCTACAGGCAACAAACGGTTCTCAGATACTGAAAGAGGAACCACAGCCGCAGGTGCTGGTTGCATTCGGGTTAGTTACCACGAAACGGGAACCTTCCAGGCCTTCGGTATAATCTACCGAGCCGCCTACCAGATATTGCAGGCTCATCGGGTCAACCACCAGGCCAACGCCCTGTTTCTCAATGGTCATATCACCATCATTGATTTGGTCATCAAAGGTAAAACCGTACTGGAAGCCGCTGCAACCACCACCGGTGATGTAGACACGCAGCTTCAGATTCGGGTTATCTTCGTCCGCAATCAGGTTCTTTACTTTGTTGGCTGCTGCGTCGGTAAACTCCAGCGGCAACGCTACGTCATCACTCATGTCTTACTCCCAATTGATACTGCGATCTGGGCAAATATTAACCCGATCTTTTCGGCTATTATCCAGTATGCAACTAAATCGTTCAAGTATTCTCCCGCTCCATATGATGCTCCGTGCTGGCAGATTGCCTGGCAAGCGTACGTGCCAGAATAGCGGAATAGAGCGGTTTACCGCCAAGAAACTGCGCTAACAGTGTCGCACCAAGGCAGGTAATGATCATTGGCAATATAAGCTGATAGTTGTCTGTCATTTCCAGAACCAGCACGATCCCGGTCAGCGGCGCGCGTAACGACGCCGCCAGTAATGCCCCCATGCCAGCAATGGCAAACGTCCCGGCATCTAGCTGATAATGCGGGAAGAAAATCGCGCTCGCACTGCCGAACGCCATCCCCAGCACCGTGCCCAGCGCCAGCATTGGCGCGAAAATACCGCCCGGTGCGCCGGAACTAAAACAGAGCAATGTAGTGACAACGCGGGCAAGGAAAATGAACAACAGCATGCCCATAGTATAATTGCCCGCCGTTGCTATCGGGATTAGGGCAAAACCGCCACCGAAAAGTGCCGGTGCAACCAGCCCCAAAACACCGCATGCGCCACCAACGATACCACCAATCAATACCCACATCCCGATGTGCCCGCCATGAAGCCGCAGAAACAGATCCTGGGTACGCAGCACTAAGGCATTAAACAGCGGCCCGACACAACCAAACACCATCCCCAACAGCAGATAGAGCCATAACGTGTTCACTGGCGCATTGCTGAGTTTGCCGACATCGATCACCGCCGCTTCACCGTTAAATAACCGGAACACAATGCTCGACATAATCACACCGGTAAACACCGCTTTAATCGAGATCAGGTTGTAGTGAAACTGCGAGCGCATCTCTTCAATGATAAACAGGATGCCCGCCAGCGGTGCGTTAAAGGCTGCTGAAAGTCCTGCTGCTGCACCGGTCGCCAGCAACGTATGGCGGGCTTCACCGCTGCGCAGGCGAAACAGATCGCCCACCATTCGTCCAATATTGCCACCGATCTGCACCGTCGGCCCTTCACGCCCCAGCACCATACCCGCACCCAGCGTTCCCATGCCACCGATGAATTTCACTGGCAGCACGCGCCACCAGCGCACCGGGCGTAGTTCTTCCAGTGCACCTTCAATTTCGGGGATACCGGAACCGCCCGCCTCCGGCGCAAAGCGCCGTACCAGCCAGTAGCCAATCATCGCCAGACACGCCGAACCGATAAACGCCATCGGCCAGACCAGCGCACTGTTCGCCACTTGCCCCAGCGCGCCGATACGTACGTTCAGCACCGTGTTGACAGCTTTCTCAAACGCTACGCCAACCAAACCCGTCAGCGCACCGGCTATTGCGGCCACCACTAAAATTGCCAGCGGCGTTTTATCGCGTTGCAGCATCTGGCGGACAATATTCCGTCGGCGGCGCAACTCAACTTGTTGTTGTTCGAATGAAGGGGTCTCTGCTTGCATCTGATTTTCTATAGATCATACAAAAGAAGTATTGTAACCAGCGACTGCCGCCGCGTCGCGGGGGAATGTCCTGCAAAATATGTCGTTTCATCCAGGCAAAACTTTCATAACATTCGCGTAATCACATAGAATGACCGGCATTGAATTTTCCACGAACCAGGAATGAAAGATGAGTAAGTCTGAAGAACTCTTTAACGCAGCGCGCGAACTGATCCCCGGCGGAGTCAATTCACCGGTACGCGCCTTTACCGGTGTCGGTGGTACGCCGCTGTTTATCGAGCATGCTGACGGTGCTTATTTGTATGACGCTGACGGTAAAGCTTATATCGATTATGTCGGTTCCTGGGGACCTATGGTGCTTGGACACAACCATCCGGCCATTCGCAACGCTGTTATTGAGGCTGCCAGTCGTGGTCTGAGCTTTGGCGCACCAACGGAGATGGAAGTCAAAATGGCCGCACTGGTGACCGAACTGGTACCCACCATGGATATGGTACGTATGGTGAACTCCGGTACGGAAGCCACCATGAGCGCCATCCGCCTGGCGCGCGGTTTTACCGGCCGCGACAAAATCATCAAATTCGAAGGTTGCTACCACGGCCATGCCGACTGCCTGCTGGTGAAAGCCGGTTCCGGCGCGTTAACCTTAGGCCAGCCGAACTCGCCGGGCGTTCCGGCCGATTTTGCCAAACACACGCTGACCTGCACCTATAACGATCTCGATTCCGTCCGCGCGGCTTTCGAACAGTATCCTAAGGATATCGCCTGTATCATCGTTGAGCCGGTTGCCGGCAACATGAACTGCGTACCGCCGCAGCCAGAATTTCTGCCGGGCCTGCGCGCGCTGTGCGATGAATTCGGCGCGCTGTTGATCATTGACGAAGTGATGACGGGTTTCCGCGTTGCGCTGGCAGGCGCACAGGCTTATTACGGCGTGGAGCCGGATCTGACCTGTCTGGGTAAAATTATCGGCGGCGGCATGCCTGTAGGTGCGTTTGGTGGTCGCCGTGAGGTGATGGACGTACTGGCGCCGACCGGCCCGGTCTATCAGGCCGGAACACTCTCTGGCAACCCGATTGCGATGGCAGCGGGCTATGCCTGCCTGACCGAAGTGGCGCAGCCGGGCGTTCACTCCACGCTAACCGAGCTGACCACGCAACTGGCCGACGGTCTGTTAGAAGCTGCGCAGCAGGCGGGCATTCCGCTGGTCGTTAACCACGTAGGCGGCATGTTTGGTGTGTTCTTTACCGATGCGCCAGCCGTTACCTGCTATCAGGATGTGGTGAAATGCGACGTTGAACGCTTTAAGCGTTTCTTCCATCTGATGCTGGAAGAAGGTGTCTATCTTGCGCCATCAGCGTTTGAAGCGGGCTTTATGTCTGTAGCGCACAGTGAAGAGGATATCGATAACACTATCGATGCCGCACGCCGCGTTTTCGCGAAGCTGTAATGTTTTTTGCCGGATGGCGGACGCGCCTTACCCGGCCTGTAACAGCCCTCTCCCCGGTGGGGAGAGGGAAAAGATTAGCGGCTCTGCTTTCTTAGCAAATAGATAAAGTACGGCGCGCCGATAAACGTCGACAGCAATCCCGCCGGGATCTGGAACGGAAACATCAGCATCCGTCCGCACCAGTCAGCAAACACCAGCAATATTCCCCCAACCAGCCCCGAAATAACGATATGCGGCATCGTACGACGGAATCCCATCATCCGCGCGATATGTGGCGCCATCAGCCCCACAAAACTCAACGGGCCTATGGTCATCGTCGCGGTAGCCGTCAATGCCGCAGCCAGCAACAACAACGCGATGCGTGAAGATGTCAGCGCCAGACCAACCGCGCGCGCCGTATCGCCGCCGAGCGGTAAAATCATCAGCCAGCGACGGCAAAGCGGTGTCAATGCCAGCAGGATCACCATCATCACGCCACTACGCAGCACTTGCTCGCCCGAGGCGTTATAAGTACTACCGGAAATCCACGTCAGGATCGCCGCCATACGCGGATCCCCGCTGGCCTGCAACATCATCAGCAGCATGGTGAAGGCGGTACTGAGCGCCATCCCCGCCAGCAGCATGCGGTGCGGCGAGAATCCGCCGCGCCCGGCGGCGATCATAATGATCAACAGCGTCAGCGCCGCGCCAAGGCTCCCGGCAGGCATCAACCAGCCAAACGCATTACCGGGAACGAAGAGCAGCATCAGCACCACGCCAAAGGCGGCACCAGAGCTGATCCCTAATACTTCCGGGCTGGCCATCGGGTTACCGGTCAGGCGCTGAATAATGCAACCGGCGACAGCCAGCATCACCCCAGCGGTCAGCGCGGCAATAATGCGCGGCCAGCGCCACGGCAGTAACTCCTGCAACAGCGTACCGCTGGCCCAGTGCCAGCCTTGCGCATCGCGACCAAAAGCCAGCGCCGCCCACATCACCAGCAACAGCACCACCAGCCCACCCAGCGCAAACCACTGCACCTGCTGACGTTCAGTCGCAACATTGTCCCAGGCATCCATGGCGGGCGTATTCATACTCCGCAGACGCGGCAACAGCCACAGCAGCAGTGGTGCGCCAATCAGCGCGGTGATCGAACCGGTGGAGACTTCCATCCACACCCGCGTCAACCACCAGATGATCTGATCGGAGAGCCAGAGGATCAGTGCGCCAATCAGCGGCGCTAATAACAGACGCGCCAGCAAACGACGTGCGCCGAACATTTTTGCCAGCAGCGGCGCGAACAGGCCGATAAAACCGATAATCCCCACCGCATTCACCAACAACGCGCTTAGAACAATCGCCAGCGTCAGTGCGGCCAGTCGCGCCATCGACAACGCAAGCCCCAGATTGTGCGCAACGCCATCGTCCAGTCCCATCAGTGTGAGCGGGCGCAGCAACAGCAACGTCAGCACAGTGCAGCCGACTAACTGCGGCCACAGACTTTGTGCCACGCGCCAGTCGGTTTGCGTCAGCGTTCCGGTGCTCCACAAAAACATGCTTTGCAATTGATCGTGGTGAAACAGCACCAGCAACTGGTTGATCGCGCCGCAATAGAGGCTGACTACCAGACCGGAGAGGATCAGCGTCACCGGCGACAAGCGTTTTCCCCAGGCCACGCCAAACACCAGCGCGCCCACGACGCCAGCGCCAATCAACGCGGCAAACTGCGAGGCGCCTGGAATTGTCCATAGCGTCGTAATCGTGATGCCCAACTGCGCGCCGGTCGCCACGCCCAGCGTGGTCGGTTCGGCCAGCGGGTTACGCAATACCTGCTGGAACAACACACCAACCAGCCCAAGCCCTGCACCTACCAACAGCGAGACGACCAGACGCGGCAACAGGCTGTAATGGAACAGCATCTGATCGATCAGATTAATATCGGGAGCATGAAACGCCTGCCTCCACTGCGCGTGCGGCAGTGCAACATTTAAGTTGCTCCAGGTCAGCCAGACGGCTGCGATAAACAGCAATGCCAACAAAAAGGCCGGTAAACGTGCAATACGCTGACTCATGCCCGGCCTCCCAGCGCGTTATCCAGCACGCGGGTGAAGTGCATCGCCGACAGTGTCGCGCCATAGAACCAGACCGCCGGAACGCGCTGGAATCGGCCAGCCCGGACAAACGGCATCGCCTGCCACAACGGCGTCGCCATCAGCTTGCGCATATCCTGTTCATTACCGTGATCGAAACAGAGCACATCCACATCTTTGTACGCCGCCAACCTGTCGATACCGACCGTCACGCTACCCCAGAAGGTGGTTTCCCCCTGCCAGGCATTGCGCACGCCCAGTTGATCAAGTACCGCCTGGAACAGGCAATTCTCGGCAAACACCAACACATGGCGTGGATCGAGCAGAGTAATCATCAATAACGGACGATCGCCGCGCCGGGCAAAATGCGGTTTTATCCCGTTAATTAGCGCATCAAACTGATCGAGATGTTTTTTTGCTGCGGCTTCCAGATTCAGCATTTGCGCCATTTCGTTCAGCGAACGTCGGGCCAGCGCCAACGGTTGTTTACCGTCGCTGAAGGTAAAACCGCGCCCAGGGGCGATCTTCGCCAGTTTGGCCTCATCCGGGCCGTACCCCGCCGACCAAACCAGTAGCGAGGGTTTCATCTGCGTGAGTAATTCGAGGTTCGGTTCGGTACGCAGACCGACGTCAATCACCGAAGCGGGCAGCGACGGTTCGTTAACCCATAGGTTGTAATTATGAACATCAGCAACACCATATGGCGTGATGCCCAGCGCCAACAGCAACTCCACCGGTAGCCATTCCAGCGCCACAATACGGTACGGATCAACGGTTGCCGCACGAGCGCTGCGCAAGTGCCACAGCAGAGGAGAGAGCGCCATCGCTGTCAGTAAGCGACGACGGCTAATCGAGTGTTGATCGGCCATTAGTAGACAAAACTCACTGGTGCCGCACCCGCCGGATGCAGCAGGATGCCCATCGGGATACCATAAATATGTTCAAGAGTATCAGCACGCATCAGCGCGTCCGGAGTCCCTTCGGCAATCATTTCACCACCACGCAGCGCCACCAGATAGTCACAGTAACGCGCCGCCATATTGATATCGTGCAGCACAGCAATCACCGTCAACCCACGCTGCTGGCTTAAGCAGTGCACCAGCGCCAGCACATCAACCTGATGTGCGACATCCAGCGCCGAGGTCGGTTCATCCAGCAACAGGCAGCGGCTGTCCTGTGCCACCAGCATCGCAATCCACGCCCGCTGACGCTCTCCGCCGGAGAGGCTATCCACCAGCCTGTGCGCCAGCGGCTTGAGCCCGACCAGCGCTACTGCCTCTTCCACTTTTTCTCTGTCGGCTACGCCAAAACGCCCCAGCGCACCGTGCCACGGGTAACGGCCAATCGCCACCAACTCACGCACCGTCATCCCTTCTGCCTGTGGCAGCAGCTGCGGCAGATAAGCCACTTTGCGGGCAAACGCCTTGCTGTTCCAGCTCTCCAGCGGTTGCCCATCGAGCAGAATGTCGCCAGCAGAAGGCGGCTGATGGCGGCCGAGCATTTTCAGCAGCGTGGATTTGCCCGAGCCATTATGGCCAATCAGGCCGGTGACTTTCCCCATCGGAAACGTCAGGGAGAGAGGATGCAGCAACGTACGTCCAGGCACGCTAAAAGCAACCTTGGTCAGTTGAAAGGTGGTATCGGGAAGCGATCTGTTTTCCTGCATGATTGCCAACTTATAAAAGAGCACGGCGAACCGTGCCCGATGAAAGATTAGAAGCGGAAGCTGGTGGTCGTCACCACCTGACGTTCTGCGCCCCAGAAGCAGCCGTACTTGCTGAAGCAACTGGCAACGCATTCATGATCGAGCAGATCATTCACGTGAAGCGCGACGTTGGAGCCCGCCAGGCTAACACGCGCCAAAGCGTAGCGCACCAGTGCATCAACAACCGTGTAGCTGCCCACCTTAAAGATGTTCGCCAGACCGCCACAGCTTGAACTGGTGAGGTATCTGCCGGTTCCTAATGTCAGACCAGATAACGCGCCGTTGTAGAAGGTGTAGTCGCCCCACAGTGACGCCATATGTTCAGGTACCTGCGCCGAAGTGTTGGCTAACTGAGCAGTTTTTAGACGCGCCATTGGTTTATCTCTGAATCAATGAATTAACGATAACGTAAACGATAATTATTATTATGAGCGAAACATAATATGTGAAGCATTGCGCGCATAGCAAGCAGTAAGCTGCGCGAGGACGCCAGGGGGATTAAGAAATAACCAGATAAAAAACACGGGGTTAAAAGGTGTTTAAGAGGTCGCTATCTGAACGTTTGCCATAGCGAAAATGAAAAAACCCCGGCCTTACGACCGGAGTTTTCAGGGTTAATTACTGCCAAACATCTCTTTGATCCAACCTGCGACGCCATCGCTTTTCTGCTGTTGCTGCGGCTGTTGCTGAGGTTGCTGTTGTTGCGGCTGCTGCGGCTGCGTTGACTGATCAAACGGATTGCCAGTTTGCGGCTGTACCTGATTCTGCTGGCACAGCGTATCCGGGCTGGTTGTCCAGACCGGCAGTGAACGCGAACCGCCACCGCCGCAGACAAAGTTGCCCATGTCGTCGACACCCATTGTGGTGATGTCTTCCGGCGGCGTCAGATCCAGCGGGATCGGCGACTGGTTTTCCAGGTAACGCTGATAAATCGCCATTGCACCGCTTGCACCATAAAGCTTCGTCGGCTGGTTATTATCGCGGCCAACCCAGGTAATGGTCACTTCGCGTCCGTCGATACCGGCAAACCAGGTATCAACGTTATTGTTAGTGGTACCGGTTTTGCCAGCCAGATGCAGACCCGGATATTTCGCGCCCAACTGGCGTCCCGTACCGCGCAGAACCACCTGTTGCATGGTCCACAGCGTCATGTAAGCCGCCTGTGCCGGAACTGCACGTTCGGCCTGCGGGAAGCTCTGATACAGCACCGTACCGTCTTCCGCAATCACTGAACGCAATGCGGAAAGCGGCGCGCGGTTACCGCCGCTGGCGATGGTCTGGAACGCCTGAGCCACTTCAATCGGCGTCAGGTTTAGCGCACCGAGCAGCATCGACGGCATTCCGGTGAGCTGATCTTTCGGCGCGCCCAGTTTCAGCCAGGTATCCGTTACCGCTGGCAGACCAACCGCCATCCCGAGGTTTACCGTCGGCACGTTCATCGAACGTGTCAGCGCATCCACCAGCATCACCTGGCCGCTGAAACGGCGATCATCGTTCTGCGGCGCCCAGACCTGTCCATTCGACAACCGCAAAGAGATTGGCGCATCGGCAATCCAGGTGTTGAGGCGGTACACATTCGGCTGGCTCAGCGCCGTCAGATAGGTTGCCGGTTTCGCCAGTGAACCAATAGAGCGGCGCGCCTGCATAGCACGGTTATAACCTGCGAATTGCGGCGTCGCGCCACCAACCATAGCCCGAACTTCGCCGGTATAGCGGTCTACCACCACCATTGCTGTTTCAAGATCGCTCAGTTTGCGCTGCTTGATCAGCGCCGGAATACCTTCCACAGCGGCTTTTTCTGCCGCATCCTGCGCAACAGAATCAAAGGTAGTGAAAATCTTCACGCCGGAGAGATCTTTCACTTTATCGCCGAGCTTCGCCTGCAACTCCTGACGCACCATCTGCATAAACGCCGGTTGAGGTGAAATCACCCCGCCACGCGGCTGTACGCCCAGCGGACGAGCGCTCAGCATGTCATACAGTTCCTGATCGATGACGTTTTGCTCTTGCAGCAGACGCAACACCAGGTTACGACGCTCCAGTGCCAGTTTCGGGTTACGCCACGGGTTATAAACCGACGCCCCTTTCACCATCCCCACCAGCAACGCCTGCTGATCGAGACTCAGCTCTTCCACCGGACGGCCAAAATAGTAGAGGCTCGCCAGTGGGAAGCCACGGATCTCATTGTCGCCGCTCTGACCGAGGTAAACCTCGTTCATATACAGTTCAAGAATACGATCCTTGCTGTAGCGGGCATCCATAATCAGCGCCATATAGGCTTCGTTGGCTTTACGCCAGTATGACCGTTCGCTACTGAGGAACAGGTTCTTCACCAACTGCTGCGTCAGCGTACTTGCCCCTTGCACCGTGCGTCCGGCGGTCAGGTTGGCTAGTACTGCACGGCCAATGGAATAGAAGCTGATACCGTCATGTTCATAGAAATGACGGTCTTCGGTCGCCAGCAACGTATCCACCAGCAGGTCCGGGAAACCGTTACGCGGCACGAACAGACGCTGCTCACCATTCGGTGAAGAGAGCATCGTAATAAGGCGCGGGTCGAGACGGAAGAAACCGAACTGGCGATTACTGTCCATGTTCTCGATGGTTTCCAGACGATCGCCGTCAAAGGTCAGCCGCGCGCGCACCTGCCCCTCTTTGCTGTCCGGGAAATCAAACGGGCGACGGATCATCTCAATGCTTTTCGCCTGCACGGTAAACTCGCCGGGACGCGTCATCTTCGTCACCTGGCGGTACTGCGTGGCTTCCAGCAGTTTTACCATTTCGTTCTTGCTGATCGCCATATCCGGCTCAAGGTTGACCATGCGACCATAAACCGCAGCCGGCAACTGCCACACTTTACCATCGATACGGGCGCGGATTTTTTGATCCAGATAAACGCCATAAATAGCGCACAGCACGGCTAAAATGATGAAAATTTTCAACAGCAGCCAGAACCAACCGCGTTTGCCGCGTGGCTTCCCGCCTTTGCCTTTACCTTTTTTCGGCATCGGTTCTTCATCCTCATCATCATCATCGTCGTAATCGTCGTACTCCTCTTCCCGGAGTCGGCGACGACTGATTTTTTCTTTCGCCGGACGCACAGGTTTCCCCTTACGTCCAATTGGCTCGCGGTCATTCCCCGCCATGCTTTACTCTCCGCAACATTCAGGCGCAAGGGCCTGATTCTCAGTTCTTTTGCCAGTGGGCAGAAGAAGAAATCTCTCAATTTTTAGCGCACCGCGCTGCTCAGCCGGGCTTACGAATACTTCTTCGTACGCCGGGTCGGCGCAGTATTCGCCGGATCGTCCGGCCAAACATGTTTCGGATAGCGCCCTTTCATCTCTTTTTGCACTTCACGATAAGCGCCGTTCCAGAATGCACTTAAATCACGCGTAATTTGCAACGGCCGCTGCGCCGGGGAAAGCAGCTCCAGCACCAGCGCGACGCGCCCTTGAGCAATCGTCGGTGTGGCCGCTTCGCCAAACATCTCCTGCATGCGCACCGCCAGCGCCGGTGGGTTATCTTCATGATAACGGATGGCAATCCGGCTTCCCGTCGGCACAGTGTAATGCCCCGGCAGTTCACTATCCAGCCGTTGACGTAATGACCATACCAGGGTGTTTTGTAATGCCTGCGTAACATCCAGCGCTTTTAAATCGCGCAGCGATCGGATACCGCCCATTTGCGGCAGTAACCACTGCTCCAGATTCTCCAGTAAAGAGGCCTCATCCACGGCTGGCCAGCCCTCTTCCGGCAGCCATTTCGCCGCGCAGTGTAAACGTAAACGGTACTGCATAGCCTCCGGCGTCCAGTTCAGAACCTGCAAACCTTTCTCGCGGATGCCGTTAAGCATCGCCTGATGCAGTTCATCTTCTGAGGGTTTAGCCAGCGGCTGCACTTTCACCGTTAACTGGCCAATCCGGCTGCGGCGAAAGGCTTTTAACGTGCCTTGCGCCTCGTCCCATTCGACGGTATCCGATTGCTGCAACAGTTGCGGGCAGCGGGCGATCAGCACCTCAATATCGAGCGGCAGGGCAAGTAAAATGCGCGCATCCGGTGACTGACTTCCCTGCAATAACAACGGTGCGAGCAGCCACTCATGGCGATTTAGTGCATCGTCGGCATCCAGCGTCGCCCCCATACCGTTCGCCAGTTGATAACGCCCTTCCTGCCCGCGCCTGCGCGCAATACGATCGGCAAACGCCCCGGCAAGCAGCGGTGCCACCGCGCTGATATCCACGTCTCCTCCGCGACTTTTCAGCCTACGAGCAAGCTGGTGCGCACGCTGCTGCCAGTTTGGCTGCGTGCGCGAAAAGGCCGCGCTCAAATCACTGTTTCCGCCACGAGGCGGTTCTTCAAGGATGGCGGCCAGCATTGACGCCGTCGCGATCTCGTCATCCCCTTCAGCCGTCGCCAGCATTGCGGCCAGGCGCGGATCGTTACCCAGCGCGGCCATCCGCTGACCAAACGCCGTTAAACGTCCCTCTTCCAGTGCCCGCAGTTGCGTGAGCAACGTGCGCGCCGCCGCCAGATTAGTCGCCGGAGGCAGATCCAGCCAACAAAGTTGCGCAGGATCCTGGCATCCCCAGAGTAATAATTCCATCAATAGACCGGATAAATCGCTGTGCAAAATTTCCGGGCTGCTTTGTGCCGCCGCACGTTCAGCCTGCTCTTTACTTAATAAATGTACGCAAATCCCCGCTTCCAGACGCCCGGCGCGACCGGCGCGCTGCGTCATCGACGCCACGCTAATACGCTGTGTCACCAACCGGGTTAAGCCGCTGCGGGGATCAAAACGCGCCACGCGCTCCTGCGCGCTGTCCACCACCAGGCGAATACCTTCGATGGTCAGACTGGTTTCGGCAATATTAGTGGCGAGCACCACTTTGCGCAGCCCGGCGGGCGCAGGCAGAATCGCCTTGCGTTGCTCGCTGAGCGACAATGCGCCATAGAGCGGGCAAAGCAGCACATCGCTGCCGACACGGGCAGACAGTTGCTCTTGCACGCGTTGGATCTCGCTCACGCCTGGTAAAAACAGTAATAAAGAGCCGCGTTCCTCGCGCAGCAATCCACTAACGACCTGCGCCACAGATTCATCAAAGCGCTGATGCGCTGCCAGTGCCTGATATCGTTGCTCGACCGGGAATGCCCGCCCGGCAGAAACGATAGCAGGCGCCTGCGGCAAAAGGGCTTGCAGACGTTCATTATCCAGCGTGGCGGACATCACCAACAGTTTAAGATCGTCGCGCAGCCCCTGCTGGAGATCCAGCAGCAACGCCAGCGCCAGATCCGCCTGCAAGCTGCGTTCATGGAATTCATCAAGGATCACCAGCCCAATTCCGGTCAGTTCCGGATCCTGCTGGATAAGGCGCGTTAGAATCCCTTCAGTGACCACTTCGAGGCGCGTGTTCGGCCCTACGCAGGTTTCTGCACGCATGCGGTAACCTACGGTCTCGCCGGGTTTCTCATTCAGTAGTTCCGCCAGCCGCTGCGCCACATTGCGCGCTGCAAGGCGACGCGGCTCAAGCAGCAAAATCCGCCCATTGACCTCCCCCTGCTGCAACAGTTGTAACGGCAGCCAGGTGGATTTCCCGGCACCGGTCGGCGCGCTCAATAATACCTGAGAAGAGGGACGTAACGCAGCAAGGATATCTGGCAGAACAGCAGCAACCGGCAGTGAGGACACAAAAGCTCCAGAGGATTCACATAAGAAGGCCAGCTAGTATACCATCGCCCTAATTCATTACCGAGAACACGCCATGGCCGAATCAAAAAGGCTGTTTTTCGCCATCGAACTGCCTGCTGACATCCAGACACAGATCATTCACTGGCGCGCGCAACACTTTCCGCCCGAAGCCGGACGTCCAGTGGCAGCAGCAAACCTGCATCTGACGCTGGCATTCCTCGGCGACATCAGCGCGGAAAAGCAACGCGCGCTGGAAGGACTGGCCGGGCGCATTCACCAGCCGGGTTTTACACTTCATCTGGATGACGCTGGCCAGTGGCTGCGCTCCAGAGTGATTTGGCTCGGCTCGCGCCAGCCGCCGCGCGGGTTGCTGCAACTGGCTGATATGCTACGCGCACAGGCTTCGCGCAGCGGGTGTTATCAAAGCCCCCAACCGTTTCATCCGCATATTACGCTGCTGCGTGACGCCAACCGTGCGGTGACGATCCCGCCACCGGGATTTCGCTGGTCTTTCCCGGTCAACGAATTTTCCCTGTATGAATCGCAGTTTATCCAGGGGCGCACGCGTTACACGCCACTGAACCGCTGGACGCTTAAAACAGAATAATAAGGATTTCCTATGGAATTTATGCCGCCGCTTAAATCCGCCACGCTGATCCAGCGCTATAAACGTTTTCTGGCGGACGTGATTACCCCGGAAGGAGAGACTCTGACATTGCATTGTCCTAATACCGGAGCGATGACGGGTTGCGCGACACCAGGCGATACGGTGTGGTATTCCACTTCGACAAATCTGAAGCGCAAATATGCCCATACCTGGGAATTGACTCAAACCCGGCAGGGTGCATTTATTTGCGTCAACACTCAGCAAGCCAATGCATTAACAAAAGAAGCCATTCTCGCCGATCGCCTTGCGGAACTGACGGGATATAGCTCGCTGAAAAGCGAAGTAAAATATGGTGCGGAGCGTAGCAGAATTGACTTTTTGTTACAGGCAGAGGATCGCCGCAACTGCTATATTGAAGTGAAGTCGGTCACGCTCGCCGAGCAGCAGTCAGGCTACTTTCCGGATGCCGTCACCCTGCGAGGACAAAAGCATCTGCGGGAGTTAATGAGCGTCGCGGCCAGCGGCGATCGTGCGGTAATTCTGTTTGCCGTCCTGCACTCTGCCGTTGAACATTTTTCTCCAGCACGCCATATTGACGAGGAATACGCACGATTATTGAGTGACGCACAACGTCAGGGGGTAGAAGTTATCGCTTATAAAGCGGAACTTTCTGCCGATAATATCACTCTTAGGTTGCCGCTACCTTTTACAGTATAAAGGGCAAGCAGTTGACGGGTCAGTGATTTGTTCGCGTGCGCAAATACGCTTTTCCTCACAGCCTTGTCAAGTGTTACGTTTAGATATTTGCCATCTGTAAAAGCATCTGTTATTTATAGCGGCCTGATTTTTCCCCGACACGGGGATCGATAGTGCGTGTTAAGGAGAAGCAACATGCAAGAAGGGCAAAACCGTAAAACATCGTCCCTGAGTATTCTCGCCATCGCTGGGGTGGAGCCGTATCAAGAGAAACCAGGCGAAGAGTATATGAACGAAGCCCAGCTGGCGCACTTCAAGCGAATTCTTGAAGCATGGCGTAATCAACTCAGGGATGAAGTCGATCGCACCGTTACGCATATGCAGGACGAAGCTGCTAACTTCCCGGATCCGGTTGACCGTGCCGCTCAGGAAGAAGAGTTCAGCCTCGAACTGCGTAACCGCGATCGCGAGCGCAAGCTGATTAAAAAGATCGAGAAGACGTTGAAAAAAGTAGAAGACGAAGATTTCGGCTTCTGTGAATCCTGCGGCGTGGAAATTGGTATCCGTCGTCTGGAAGCGCGTCCGACCGCCGATCTGTGTATCGACTGTAAAACGCTGGCGGAAATCCGCGAAAAACAGATGGCGGGTTAATACCCCGCTATCACTGACGACGCATCGCTTAGGCGTGATGCGTCTTATACGGCGGGAGTGACTCCCGCCCTATATTCTTTTGCCTGTCGATATGCCTGAATCACACTATATTGGGCGCTTTGCGCCATCTCCTTCCGGTGAACTGCACTTTGGTTCATTGATTGCTGCACTTGGCAGCTACCTACAAGCCCGCGCCAATCAGGGCGTCTGGCTCGTCCGTATCGAAGATATTGATCCCCCTCGTGAGGTTCCCGGCGCAGCAGCGACGATTTTGCGTCAGCTAGAACACTATGGTCTGCTCTGGGACGGTGAGGTGTTGTGGCAATCGCAACGATATGATGCCTACCGTGAAGTGCTCGCCACTTTGCAACGTGACGGTTTAAGTTACTTCTGTACCTGCACCCGCGCGCGTATCCAGAGTATCGGCGGCATCTATGATGGTTATTGCCGCACCCGCCACAACGGCCCGGAAAATGCTGCACTACGTCTATTGCAACATCAGCCGGTGCTACATTTTGACGATCGGTTACGTGGCCGCATTATGGCCAATGAAAAACTGGCGCGGGAAGATTTCATTATTCATCGTCGTGATGGGTTATTCGCTTACAACCTGGCCGTCGTGGTTGACGATCATTTCCAGGGCGTAACGGAGATCGTTCGCGGCGCGGATCTGATTGAACCGACTGTACGGCAAATATCGCTCTACCAGCAGCTTGGCTGGCCTGTTCCAGGGTATATTCATCTACCGCTGGCGCTTAACGAGCAAGGGAATAAGCTCTCCAAGCAAAACCATGCCCCTGCCTTGTCTGGCGGCGATCCTCGCCCCATAATAATCAGGGCTTTACAATTTCTGAACCAGGATGTAACAAATGAGTGGCAGGATCTCAGCAGCGAAGCGTTGCTGAACCGGGCGGTCGAAAATTGGTCACTTTCCCGCGTGCCAGAGGGGCAGATGTTAATACATCATTCTCAAATGCGTCGCGCTGAGCTATGATTAGCCGCTATTTTTTTGTCCTGACGTTTGACACTACCGAGGTGTACTATTTTTACCCGAGTCGCTAATTTTTGCCGCAAGGTGCTAAGCCGCGAAGAGAGCATCGCCGTCGAGGCGCTGGCTCAACCGCAGATGACGGTTATTCCGCGTGAGCAGCACGCTATTTCCCGCAAAGATATCAGTGAAAATGCGCTCAAGGTGCTCTATCGTCTGAATAAAGCGGGCTACGACGCTTACCTGGTAGGCGGCGGCGTGCGCGATTTATTGCTGGGCAAAAAACCAAAAGATTTTGACGTCACAACCAGCGCCACGCCGGATCAGGTACGCAAACTGTTCCGCAACTGCCGGCTGGTCGGCCGCCGTTTCCGTCTTGCACACGTTATGTTTGGCCCAGAAATCATTGAAGTCGCCACCTTCCGTGGACACCACGACGAACAGCAAACCGATCGCTCTATTTCCCAGCGCGGCCAGAACGGCATGCTGCTGCGCGACAATATCTTCGGTTCCATCGAAGAAGATGCCCAGCGTCGCGACTTCACCATTAATAGCCTTTATTACAGCGTTGCCGATTTTACCGTGCGCGATTACGTCGGTGGTATGCGCGATCTGGAAGAGGGCGTGATTCGCCTGATTGGCACCCCGGAAACCCGCTATCGTGAAGATCCTGTGCGCATGCTGCGCGCGGTGCGCTTCGCCGCCAAGCTGGGGATGCGCATCAGCGAAGAGACGTCCGAGCCGATCCCGCGTCTTGCCACATTAATTAACGATGTTCCGCCCGCGCGTCTGTTTGAGGAATCTCTCAAGCTATTGCAGGCGGGCTATGGTTACGACACCTACCGCTTGCTGCGCGAATATGGCCTGTTCCAGCCCCTGTTCCCGACCATCACCCGCTACTTCACCGAAAAAGGTGATAGCCCGATGGAGTGCATTATTGATCAGGTGCTGAAGAATACCGACAACCGTATCCACAATGATATGCGCGTCAACCCGGCGTTCCTGTTTGCCGCTATGTTCTGGTATCCGCTGCTGGAGGATGCGCAGCGCATTGCACAGGAAGGCGGGTTTGCCTATTACGATGCGTTCGCGCTGGCGATGAATGATGTGCTGGATGAAGCCTGCCGTTCGCTGGCCATTCCCAAACGCATTACGGCGCTTATCCGTGATATCTGGCAGCTTCAGTTGCGCATGTCTCGTCGCCAGGGCAAACGCGCCTGGAAGCTGATGGAGCATCCAAAATTCCGCGCCGCTTACGATCTGCTGGCGCTGCGCGCCGAAGCGGAAAACAACGGCGAGCTGCAACGTCTGGCGAAATGGTGGGGCGAATTCCAGGTTTCTGCGCCGCCCACACAAAAAGATATGCTGGATGATTTAGGCGAAGAGCCAGCCGAACGCCGCCGTCACCGTCGTCCTCGCAAACGTACGCCGCGCCGTGAGGGCAGTGCGTGACCCTCGCTTACATCGCGCTGGGCAGCAATCTCGCATCGCCGCTTGATCAAGTTAACGCGGCGATTGCCGCCCTCGGCGAAATCCCGCAAAGCCGCATTGTGGCGGTCTCTTCGCTCTATCGCACTCCCCCGCTCGGGCCGCCGGATCAACCGGATTATCTCAATGCGGCTGTGGCGCTGGAAACAACGCTTGCGCCGGAAGCGCTGCTCGATCACACCCAACGGATTGAGTTGCAACAGGGCCGCGTACGTAAAGCGGAGCGCTGGGGGCCACGCACACTCGATCTCGATATCATGCTGTTTGGTGCCTTAACACTGAATACGCAGCGCCTGACTGTTCCACATTACGATATGAAAAACCGAGGCTTTATGCTGTGGCCGCTGTTTGAAATCGCCCCCGATCTGCACTTCCCGGATGGCACTTCGTTGCGCGCCACGCTGGAACAGCTCAACGCGCCAAAACCCGACGCCTGGTAATTTTCTCCTGCCGCCTCTTTGGGATGGCCTAAAATCATTGCCCACCTGAGTGTTACTGATAGAATGCGCCAAAACACGCTTTGAACTATCAGGAAATACTATGAAACCTACCACCATCTCCTGGCTGCATAAGTGTAAACAGGATAAGAAACGCTTCGCGACAATCACCGCTTACGATTACAGCTTCGCCAAACTGTTTGCCGAAGAAGGGATCAACGTGATGTTGGTTGGCGATTCGTTAGGGATGACGGTACAAGGTCATGACTCCACCCTGCCCGTTACCGTGGCAGATATCGCTTATCACACACAAGCGGTACGCCGTGGTGCTCCGGCATGTCTGCTACTCGCCGATCTGCCGTTTATGGCGTATGCCACACCAGAACAGGCCTTTGAGAATTCCGCCATCGTAATGCGCGCAGGCGCCAATATGGTGAAAATCGAAGGCGGTCGTTGGCTGGCACCGACGGTAAAAATGCTCACCGAACGCGCGGTGCCGGTGTGCGGCCATCTCGGCCTGACGCCGCAATCCGTTAATATTTTCGGCGGCTACAAAGTTCAGGGTCGCGGCGACGCGGCTCAGGGACTGCTTGACGATGCGCTGGCGCTGGAAGCCGCAGGAGCGCAACTGCTGGTGCTGGAGTGTGTGCCGGTTGAGCTGGCGCAGCGCATTACCGCCGCATTAACCATTCCGGTGATTGGCATTGGCGCAGGCAATGTTACCGACGGGCAGATTCTGGTTATGCATGACGCTTTTGGTATCACTGGCGGCCATATTCCTAAATTTGCTAAAAATTTCCTCAATGAAGCAGGCGACATGCGCGCAGCGGTCAGGCAGTATGTTGCCGAAGTCGAGTCCGGTATCTATCCGGGCGAAGAACACAGTTTCCATTAAGGAGTCCTGTTGTGTTGATTATTGAAACCCTCCCGCTGCTGCGTCAGCATATTCGCCGACTACATCAGGAAGGGAAACGCATTGCACTGGTCCCGACCATGGGTAACCTGCACGATGGCCATATGAAGCTGGTCGATGAAGCGAAAGCCCGCGCCGACGTGGTAGTAGTGAGCATTTTTGTTAACCCGATGCAATTCGACCGCCCGGACGACCTGGTGCGTTACCCGCGGACCTTGCAGGATGATTGCGAGAAGCTGAACAAGCGCAAGGTGGATTTTGTCTTTGCGCCTGCACCTGCCGATATCTACCCGCAGGGCACCGAAGGTCAAACCTATGTTGACGTACCGGGACTCTCCACCATGCTGGAGGGTGCCAGCCGTCCGGGGCATTTCCGTGGCGTTTCCACCATCGTCAGTAAGTTGTTTAATCTGATACAGCCGGATATCGCCTGCTTCGGTGAGAAGGATTACCAACAGTTGCAACTGATCCGCAAAATGGTTGCCGATATGGGCTATGACATTGAGATCGTCGGCGTACCGACGGTGCGTGCGAAAGATGGTCTGGCACTGAGTTCACGTAACGGCTATCTCACCGCTGACGAGCGTAAAATAGCTCCGGCACTGAGCAAAGTGATGAATGCCCTTGCAGAGAAATTGCAGGCAGGCGAAAGCGACGAAGAAGAGCTGATCGCCATTGCAGCCCAGGAAATCAACGATGCGGGTCTGCGCGCTGACGATATTCAAATCCGCGACGCCGACACGCTGGAAGCGCTCTCAGCCAAAAGCCAGCGGGCAGTGATTTTAATGGCGGCATGGCTCGGCCAGGCGCGCCTTATCGACAATAAAGTGGTTGAACTTGCCCACCAGGCAGGGTAAAAATTTCGCCAGAGACTCCATTCTCGTTAAGGCTTTTACGGTCTGCGGGAGTGAAGTGAAATGAGCATGCGGGGGAAATGCAGGATGCCGCCCCTCATTTTTAGCTGACTTATCCGTAATGAAGGTTTAACTCATGATTCGCACAATGCTGCAAGGCAAGCTCCACCGCGTCAAAGTGACACAGGCCGACCTGCACTATGAAGGCTCCTGCGCCATTGACCAGGATTTCCTTGAGGCGGCTGGTATTCTCGAATATGAAGCCATCGATATCTATAACGTGACCAACGGCAAACGCTTCTCAACCTACGCGATTGCCGGGGAACGCGGTTCCAGAATTATTTCGGTTAACGGCGCAGCGGCGCACTGCGCTGATGTGGGCGATATACTGATTATTGCCAGCTACGTTACTGTACCGGATGAGGTTGCCCGTAGCTGGCAGCCGAAAGTGGCCTATTTTGACGGCGACAACGAAATGAAACGCACTGCGAAAGCCGTGCCGGTTCAGGTTGCCTGATTCCCCTACCCTTGCGGCTGGTTACTGATCAGCCGCGCCATCGTTTCCAGCGAATCCGTTCTTAGCACATACAAACGCTTCAGCAAGAATGGGTTATCGCCCGGCTTCACTTTCCCGCGTACGGTCGTTACCGCCAGATGAAAACCAGCGTCATCGGCCGCTTTTATCGCGATGTCGTTATAACTGCCAAACGGGTATGAAAGATAGAGCACATGCGGGTTGAACTGCGCCAGCGCCCGGCGGGAGCGTTTAAAATCAAACAGAATGTTGTGGTAATTACGGCTGAGCAATATCGGGTGCATACCATCATCCACCCGATGCAGGAAGTGCGTATGCGACTGCACGTCAAACACGTCGTGCATGCTGTTCAGTTCCGACACACTCATAAACTGTAACGACTTTGGATCCCATTTCTGCGGCTTCAGTTTGATGCGCGATGAGATAATAAATGCTGTCGCTTTAAAACCGTATTCGCGCAGGATCGGATAAGCATAACGGTTGACCGATTTCAGGCCGTCATCAAAGGTGATCACCACCGAACGTGCGGGCAGGTTCATCCGGTTACGCACATAGCCTTCCAGCTGATACATCGACAACGTGGTATATCTTTGATCACGTAGCCAGTTCATCTGGTTAGTAAAAGCGCGCACCGACGTGGTAGTGGAGGTATGGCGAAAACGGATATTTTCCTCGTCGCGCAGAATGTGATGGTAGGTCAGCACAGGAATACCACTGTCTTCCTGTGCATCCAGGCTGCTTACCCAGGCCAGTCGGTTGCCGATGCGGATCTGGAACCAGGTCTGATTCAGGCGATCTTTCAGTTTATCAATAATCGGATAACGCAGATTTTCCGCCAGCGTACCAAACTGTTCGCTGCGGTTATCCGGTGCCGTATATAGCGGCGTATCCTGCCACGTGACCAAATTCTGGTTACTCAGCGGCTTATCAAGATCGCCAAGGCTGTCCTCAACGCGCTGATTACCTTTCACCTCGCTCAGATGGCCTTTATCGATAAATCCGCTGCCAAAGCCGAAGCGAAAGGCATAGTAATCCTCTGCGCCCGGCACTACCGCCAGAATTTGCCCGGCGCGAATATTTCCGACCGTCACCACTTTGTCGCCGACCTGCGCCCAGATATTGGCATCTTCGGTGGTTTGCATATAGTGTGCAGGAATGCGCTGTTCACTGACAATGCTGGCAGAAGTGCTACAGGTAATCAGCAGCAGCAGAAGGGTAATCAAGCGCGACATGAGACGAACCGGGTTGAGAGACTGTCATTAGTGTAACAAAACTACACATATTCAAAGGCCGGAATAAAACAAAAAATAGCCCGTTAAGACAAGCTGGCTCTCTTGTGCAGGAGAGCCAGCCCGAAGAGATTAACTGCGTAGCCCGCGGCCGCGATCAATCAAGTACCAGCAAATCAAATAGAAAGCGATGATAAATACCACCAGCACGGCAACAGTGGTGAACAGCGGAACGTCGGTAATGCCGAGGAAGCCAAAACGGAAGCCGCTAATCATATAGACTATCGGGTTCAGGTGTGACAGCGCCTGCCAGAACGGTGGCAGCAGCGTCAGGGAGTAAAATACCCCACCCAGATAGGTCAACGGTGTCAGCACAAAGGTTGGGATCAGGCTGATGTCGTCAAAGGTTTTGGCAAACACCGCATTCAGCAGACCCGCCAGCGAAAACAGCACAGCGGTCAGCAACAGCGTTAAACCGACAAACAGCCATGAATGCACCTGAAACGGCACGAAAAACAGCGAAACAGCAGTAACCAGAATACCGACACACAGCCCGCGCGCCACACCGCCGCCAACATAGCCTGCAATAATCACATGTGTCGGAACCGGCGCGACCAGCAGTTCTTCAATATTGCGCTGAAACTTGGCGCTGAAGAACGACGATGCGACGTTGGCATAAGCATTGGTGATCACCGCCATCATGATAAGCCCCGGCACAATAAACTGCATGTAGGTGAAACCGTGCATTTCACCAATCCGCGAACCGATCAGATTGCCGAAAATAATAAAATAGAGCGTCATGGTGATCACTGGCGGCACCAGCGTTTGCACCCAGATCCGCATGAAACGCTGGATCTCTTTGTACCAAATACTCTTCAGAGCCACCCAATAGAGCTGCATCATGCGAGTTCTCCTTTTCTGTCATGAACCAGCGTGACAAACAACTCTTCGAGACGGTTGGCTTTGTTACGCATACTCAGCACCTGTATCCCCTGTGCGCTGAGCTGACTGAAGACGCTGTTCACCCCCTGCTCGCGCAGCACTTCGACTTCCAGCGTGGAAGTATCCACCAGACGGTACTGGTACCCATCCAGCTTCGGCAACGGGCTCTTCGGCGCCAAATCGAGAATAAAAGTTTCCGATTTCAGTTTGGAGAGCAGCGCTTTCATCGAGGTGTTTTCGATCAAATCACCGCGCTGAATGATGCCGATATTGCGGCACAGCATCTCCGCCTCTTCCAGATAGTGGGTGGTGAGGATAATGGTGGTGCCTTTATCGTTCAGATCTTTCAGAAAGCCCCACATGGAACGACGCAGTTCAATATCCACGCCTGCCGTCGGCTCATCGAGAATCAGCAGTTTCGGTTCATGCATCAGTGCGCGGGCGATCATCAGGCGACGCTTCATACCGCCGGAGAGCATCCGCGCGCGTTCATTGCGTTTTTCCCACAAATCGAGCTGGTTCAGGTATTTTTCGCTGCGCACCAGCGCTTCTTTGCGATCCACACCGTAGTAGCCCGCCTGGTTCACCACGATCTGCTGGACGGTTTCAAACGGGTTAAAGTTAAACTCCTGCGGGACCAGCCCCAGCTGGCGTTTGGCGTTGACCACGTCTTTTTCCAGGTCATAGCCAAAGACACTGACGCGTCCAGACGTTTTATTGACCAGAGAACTGATGATGCCGATGGTAGTGGATTTCCCTGCGCCATTTGGCCCAAGAAGTGCATAGAAATCCCCGGCTTCTACTTTCAGGTCAATACCGCGCAGCGCCTGAACGCCGCCCGGATAAGTTTTTTTAAGCTGCTCAAGCTCCAGTGCAATGGTCATGAAATATCGCTTACCTTTTTTACACTCGATGTGTAGTTTTAAAAGAGGAAGAGTTCACCTATATTAGCGCAACGCGTCAACCGTTACAGGTCATCCACTTCCATGAAAGACATAGATACACTCATCAGCAATAACGCACTATGGTCAAAAATGCTGGTGGAAGAAGATCCCGGTTTTTTTGCCACACTGGCACAAGCGCAAAAACCGCGTTTCCTCTGGATTGGATGCTCCGATTCCCGCGTACCGGCCGAGCGACTTACCGGCCTCGAACCTGGCGAACTGTTTGTTCACCGTAATGTCGCCAACCTGGTGATTCATACCGATCTGAACTGCCTCTCCGTTGTGCAGTACGCGGTGGACGTGCTGGAAGTCGAACACATCATCATCTGCGGGCACTACGGCTGCGGCGGCGTGCAGGCGGCGGTTGAAAATCCTGAGCTTGGGCTTATCGACAACTGGCTGCTACACATCCGCGATATCTGGTTTAAACATAGCTCGCTGCTCGGCGAGATACCGGCAGAGCGCCGCTTCGATACCCTATGCGAACTGAACGTCATGGAACAGGTTTACAACTTGGGGCATTCAACGATCATGCGATCCGCCTGGAAACGCGGTCAGAAAGTGACAATTCACGGCTGGGCCTACGGCATTCACGACGGCCTGCTGCGCGATCTGGAAGTGAGCGCCACCAACCGCGAATTGCTGGAGCAGCGTTATCGCCAGGGCGTTTCCAACCTCAGCAAGAAACACAACAACCACAAATAATCATTCGGGGCCAGTGGCCCCGACTTTTTATTCGTCCAGCAGAACCACTTTGCCGACATACGGCAGATGGCGGTAGCGCTGGGCGTAATCAATCCCGTAGCCCACTACAAACTCGTCCGGAATCGCAAAGCCGACGAACTCCACCGGCACGTCCACTTCACGGCGGGAAGGTTTATCCAGCAGCGTACAGATCGCCAGCGATTTCGGTTCGCGCAGGCTAAGAATTTCACGCACTTTCGACAGTGTATTGCCGGAGTCAATAATATCTTCGACGATCAACACATCTTTACCACGAATATCTTCATCAAGATCTTTCAGGATTTTCACATCACGCGTGGTGGACATACCGCTGCCGTAGCTGGAGGCGGTCATAAAATCGACTTCGTGAGAAACCTGCACTTCACGGCACAAATCCGCCATGAACATAAATGATCCGCGCAGCAGACCCACCAGCACCATTTCGCTGCCGCTATCTTTGTAACGCTCAGTGATTTGACGACCCAGCTCAGCGATACGCGCTTTGATCTCCGCTTCCGGGATCATCACTTCCACAGTGTGTTTCATTTTACTAACCATTTGATTTAAAGGGTAAATCACTCAACCCCAGGTAATTACCCGAAGTATTGAAAATTAAGATGCAAAGTATACCAGCAAATTGATTTCCATTGGCTATCGAACAAGAAAGCGCATTTTGTGACAACGATCACATTTGTTAATGACTATAATTAATTGCTATCAAAAATTTAACAATCTGGATGAGTGTCTTTTATGGCAGAAACAAAAAATCAACAGTCACGGCCTCTGATTACGCTGACAACACTGTTTGCAGCGCTTTGCGGGCTGTACCTGCTAATCGGCGGCGCCTGGCTTGTCGCTGTTGGTGGCTCCTGGTACTACCCGATCGCCGGTCTGGTGATGCTGAGTATCACCTGGCTTCTGTGGAAAGGTAAACGCGCTGCGCTGTGGCTGTATGCCGCGCTGCTGCTTGCCACCATGATCTGGGGCGTGTGGGAAGTCGGTTTCGATTTCTGGGCGCTGACGCCGCGAAGCGATATCCTCGTCTTCTTTGGCATCTGGCTGATTCTTCCCTTTGTCTGGCGGCGACTGGTTATTCCTTCCGGCGGGGCCGTCGCAGCGCTGGTGGTTGCCCTGCTGATTAGCGGCGGGCTCCTCACCTGGGCGGGCTTTAACGATCCGCAAGAAGTGAATGGCACCCTGAGCGCCGATTCAACGCCAGCCGCACCTATTTCGCAGGTAGCGGATGGCGACTGGCCTGCCTATGGCCGCAACCAGGAAGGTCAGCGTTACTCGCCGCTGAAGCAGATCAACGCCGAAAACGTGAAGAACCTGAAGGAAGCCTGGGTGTTCCGTACTGGCGACCTGAAGCTGCCAACCGATCCGGGCGAACTGACCAATGAAGTGACGCCAATTAAAGTCGGCGACACGTTGTATCTGTGTACTGCGCACCAGCGTCTGTTTGCCATTGATGCCGCAACCGGTAAAGAGAAGTGGCATTTCGATCCGCAACTTAATGCCAATCAATCATTCCAGCATGTCACTTGCCGCGGCGTTTCTTACCATGAAGCGCGTGCCGATAATGCCAGCCCGGAGGTGATCGCCGATTGTCCACGCCGTATTATCCTGCCAGTGAACGATGGCCGTCTGTTTGCCCTCAACGCTGACAACGGTAAGCCGTGTGAAACCTTTGCCAACAAAGGCATCCTGAATCTGCAAACCAACATGCCGGACACCACGCCTGGCCTGTATGAGCCAACCTCACCGCCGATCATCACGGATAAAACTATCGTGATTGCCGGCTCGGTGACCGACAACTACTCTACCCGTGAAACCTCTGGTGTTATCCGTGGTTTCGATGTCAACACCGGCAAACTGCTGTGGGCCTTCGACCCGGGCGCGAAAGATCCGAACGCGATTCCGTCGGACGAACATACCTTCACCTTTAACTCGCCGAACTCCTGGGCACCTGCGGCCTATGACGCAAAACTGGATTTAGTCTATCTGCCGATGGGTGTTACCACGCCGGATATCTGGGGCGGTAACCGCACGCCAGATCAGGAACGCTACGCCAGTGCAATCGTGGCGCTAAATGCCACCACCGGCAAGCTGGTGTGGAGCTACCAGACGGTTCACCACGATTTGTGGGATATGGATATGCCGTCGCAGCCGACGCTGGCGGATATTACCGTTAACGGCAAAACCATTCCGGTCATCTACGCGCCAGCGAAAACTGGTAACATCTTTGTGCTGGATCGTACCAACGGCAAGTTGGTTGTTCCGGCACCGGAAAAACCAGTGCCGCAAGGCGCGGCGAAAGGTGATTACGTCAGCAAAACGCAGCCTTTCTCTGATCTGAGCTTCCGTCCGAAGAAAAACCTGAGCGGCGCGGACATGTGGGGCGCCACCATGTTCGACCAGTTGGTGTGCCGCGTGATGTTCCAGCAACTGCGCTATGAAGGTATCTTCACTCCGCCGTCTGAACAGGGCACGCTGGTCTTCCCGGGTAACCTGGGTATGTTCGAATGGGGCGGCATCTCTGTCGATCCAGACCGTCAGGTCGCCATTGCTAACCCGATGGCGCTGCCGTTTGTGTCGAAGCTGATCCCACGCGGCCCCGGTAACCCGATGGAACCGCCTAAAGATGCAAAAGGAACTGGTACGGAATCAGGTATTCAGCCGCAGTATGGCGTTCCATTTGGCGTGACGTTGAATCCTTTCCTGTCACCGTTTGGTCTGCCGTGTAAACAACCGGCATGGGGCTACATTTCTGCCCTGGATCTGAAAACCAACCAGGTAGTATGGAAAAAACGTATTGGTACGCCGCAAGACAGTATGCCGTTCCCGATGCCGATTCCTGTACCGTTCAATATGGGGATGCCGATGCTGGGCGGCCCAATCTCCACTGCCGGTAACGTGCTGTTTATCGCTGCAACCGCAGATAACTACCTGCGCGCATACAATATGAGCAACGGTGAGAGACTGTGGCAAGGCCGGTTACCGGCCGGTGGCCAGGCAACACCAATGACCTATGAAGTGAATGGCAAGCAATATGTTGTCATTTCCGCAGGCGGTCACGGTTCGTTCGGCACGAAGATGGGCGACTATATCGTGGCCTATGCGCTGCCGGATGACGCAAAGTAAGTGAAAATGCCGGATGAGATTACGCATCCGGCATGCTGATTGTAGAAGCCCGGTAAGCTATAAGCTTCCGGGCTTTTTGCTTGATGGCGCTGCCGCTTATCTGGCCGACAGATCGGATGTTTGAAGGTATGGATTTTTACACCGTAAACCCTAACATCATGCCGGTATCTTCATGCTCCAGCAGATGGCAGTGCGCCATATAAGCATGCTCTTTCGGTGCATCATGCTGAAAACGGACTAACACTTCACTGCGCGCGCCATAGACATTAACGGTGTCTTTCCAGCCTGCACGATGTGCGACCGGTGGTTTGCCGTTCTCCGATAAAATACGGAACTGAGTGCCGTGAATATGGAAGGGATGCAACATCATGTCGCCCACGCCGGAAATCACCCAGCGCTCATCCTCCCCTTTTTTTGCCGCGAAAGCGGGCGTATTCATATCGAAAGCCTTACCGTTGATGCGGTTGGCACTGTGGAAATCAAACTCCTGCGAGCCGTGATTCATCTGACCATGGTCCATATTCATCATCTTCCCATGATCCATGTTCATCATCTGACCATGTCCCATTTGCCCGCTCCCCATCATCATCCCGGCCATCGCGCTATCGCCATATCTCTTCTGCAGCGCCTGCATGCCCATCATGTCGAGCATCGGATCCATCGATAACTGCAACGTCCGCTGCGTTAAGCCTGTCAGCGCAGGTAAACCCGGCACTGAGACCAGTGAATCCGGCAAAGTACCAGAAGCGGTAATCTGTAGCGGTTGAATATGTAATACCGGCTGCGGTTTATCGAACGGTACGACCGTCATCCCCATCTGCTGCACCGGCAGCGTCACAATATCAAAGGGTTTACCATCGCGCGTATCCACCAGCACTTCAAAACGCTCACCCATTAACATTGGCAGTTCGCTCACTTTAACCGGTTCACTTAATAAACCGCCATCGCTCGCCACTACATACAACGGGCGCTTATCACTGGTCGAGAAGTTCAGCGAGCACGCGTTACACCCATTCAGCAAGCGCAGACGCAGCCAGCCGCGCGGAGCGGCATGTTGTGGGTTGATAGCACCATTGGTTAGCAGCGTATCGCCGAACCAGCCGACTGCGGCACTCATCACATCTAACTGATAATCGATCTGCCCCTGCGTGGTAAACTTCTTGTCCTGCACAATGACCGGTACATCATCAATGCCCCACTGCGTCGGTAGCCGCAACTGGCGAATAGCGTCATCTTCTATTAGCACCAGCCCCGCCAGCCCCATTGCGACCTGATGGCCAGTTTTGCCATGCTGATGCGGATGGAACCAGCAGGTCGCGGCCTGCTGCGTGGGTGTAAAAGTAACAGAACGACGACCTCCAGCTTTGATGACTCCCTGAGGCCCACCGTCAATATCGCCAGGCACTATCAACCCGTGCCAGTGCACGGTCGTCTCTTCTGCGAGGGTGTTACTAATATCAACCGTCACCTGTTGCCCCTGACGCAATTGCAACGCTGGCCCTAACAGTGCGCCGTTGTACCCCCAGGTGGTGGCTTTGTTGGTGCCAAACAGCGTTTCTCCTGATTGCACCGTCAGCGCGATACGCCCTTGCGCATCGGGACTGAGCAAGGGGGGTATAGGCAATGCTGGACGTTCTGCGGCAAACAGCGGGCGGCTCCACAACGGTAGTGCGCTTAGCACGCCCAGCGTGGCGGAATATTTCAAAAAATCTCGGCGTTGCATGGCATTTCCTTATCTGTTGCAGACGATATTTTGAGCATAAACCTTTCCCCTGCCGGAAGGTCAAGAAAAGAGATAATAAATATCGTCGCCTTATGCGGACTGTGCTAACGTTTAAATTCCGTTACACCGTGGTAGAAATAATGAAGACGTTTTTCAGAACAATACTCCTTGGCAGCCTGCTGGCTGTCTCCGTGAACAGTTATGCGCTAAGCGAATCCGAAGCCGAGGACATGGCCGATCTCACGGCAGTGTTTGTCTTTCTGAAAAATGACTGTGGTTATAACAACTTACCCAACGGGCAGATCCGCCGTGCGCTGGTATTTTTCGCTCAGCAAAACCAGTGGGATCTCAGCAACTACGATGCATGGGATATGAAGTCGCTTGGCGAAGATAGCTACCGCGATTTGAGCGGTATTGACATTCCCACCGCCAAAAAATGCAAAGCGCTGGCCCGCGACTCCTTAAGCCTGCTCGCCTACGTGAAGTAAGCTGTCGACATGGTTAAACTCTGACCGTGCAACCACGAGCAGAGTTAGCTATTATGTTGCCCCCGTTTCGCGGGTGTTAACAAAGGAGCAACCAATGGCCGACAAAACGATGTGGCAAGAGACGCTGCATGACCATTTTGGTCAGTACTTCGCCGTGGATAAGGTGCTTTATCACGAAAAGACCGATCATCAGGATCTGATCATTTTCGAGAACGCCGCCTTTGGCCGCGTAATGGCACTGGATGGTGTGGTGCAAACCACTGAACGCGACGAATTTATCTACCACGAAATGATGACCCATGTTCCTCTGCTGGCGCACGGCCACGCAAAACATGTGCTGATCATCGGCGGCGGCGACGGCGCAATGTTGCGTGAAGTGACCCGCCACAAAAACATCGAAACCATCACCATGGTGGAAATCGACGCGGGCGTCGTCTCTTTCTGTCGCCAGTATCTGCCGAAGCACAACGCGGGCGCGTATGATGATCCGCGTTTCCAGTTAGTGATCGATGACGGCGTCAATTTTGTTAATCAGACCGACAAGACGTTCGACGTGATCATTTCTGACTGTACCGATCCTATTGGTCCCGGCGAGAGTCTGTTTACTTCAGCGTTCTACGCAGGCTGCAAACGCTGTCTGAATGCTGGCGGGATCTTTGTCGCGCAAAATGGCGTCAGCTTCCTGCAACAGGACGAAGCCGTCGGTAGCCACCGCAAGCTGCGCCACTATTTTAGCGACGTCAGCTTCTACCAGGCCGCAGTACCGACCTATTACGGCGGTATTATGACCTTCGCCTGGGCCACGGATAACGAGGTATTGCGCCATCTTTCAACCGAGATCATCGCCGCCCGTTTCCACAATGCCGCACTCACCTGCCGTTACTACAATCCGGCGATTCATACCGCAGCATTCGCTCTGCCACAATATCTGCAAGACGCGCTGTCTGCACAGTGACTCTAAGGGGGTGATAAAAATTGAAAAAGCTTAAACTACATGGCTTTAACAACCTGACCAAAAGCCTGAGTTTTTGTATCTACGACATCTGCTACGCCAAAACCACAGAAGAGCGTGACGGCTATATTGCTTACATTGATGAACTCTATAATGCCAATCGTTTGACCGAGATCCTGACGGAAACCTGTAACATTATCGGTGCCAATATTCTGAATATTGCCCGTCAGGATTACGAACCGCAGGGCGCAAGTGTCACCATACTGGTGAGCGAAGAACCGGTCGATCCGCAGTCGATAGACAAAACAGAGCACCCCGGTCCGCTGCCGGAAGCAGTGGTGGCGCATCTGGATAAGAGCCACATCTGCGTACATACCTACCCGGAAAGCCACCCGGAAGGCGGCTTGTGTACGTTCCGCGCCGACATAGAAGTGTCTACTTGCGGCGTGATTTCACCGCTGAAAGCGCTGAATTACCTGATCCACCAGCTTGAGTCCGATATTGTTACCGTCGATTATCGCGTTCGCGGGTTTACGCGTGACGTTAACGGTATGAAGCACTTTATCGATCACGAGATTAATTCGATTCAGAACTTTATGTCTGATGACATAAAATCTCTGTATGACATGGTGGACGTTAACGTTTATCAGGAAAACATCTTCCATACCAAAATGTTGCTGAAGGAGTTCGACCTGAAGCACTATATGTTCCATACCAGGCCGGAAGATCTGACACCCGAAGAGCGCAAAGAGATCACCGAAGCACTTTGGAAAGAGATGCGCGAGATCTACTATGGCCGAAATATCCCGGCCGTGTAACGCGCGAAGGGAGCAAGGAGGCTCCCGGTTAGCGTTGTTTCAGAAACTGACGATAGGCTGCGACCACCTGCAAAAAGTCTTCCACGCCGCACAGTGAGAGACTCTCTTCATCGTAGTAGCTCATTCCCTCTTCTATCTCATCGCCGGAAAACTCCAGTTGGTTGGCACGCACCATCACTTCTTCGCCATCCAGCCACAGCGTGTATTCATGCCCGGCACGCTGCCAGGATCGCTCGCTGCCTTTTACCGTTTTTGCCGCCTGCTCAACTTCGTCCAGCAGAGCCAGGTTCTCTTTCACTTCTTCATTGAACCAATGCCCAACTGCCTCATGCCCCATCGACATGCGCACCTTAATGGTTCCGGTGACATCGCGCAGAAATTCGTAATCCATAGTTGCTTCCTCTTGCAGGCCTGAAACCGCCTATGCAGTAATTATCGCAGCACAATACAAGAAAAACAGCGTAGCGACCTGAAGCGTTGCAAAATATCCGGCTGTCTGCGCAGAAATCGCTCGTCGGGCCGACACCCGATGGCCAATCGGTTTGAGACGGGCAAACATCGTCCCCGCGCCCGGTTAATGCGGCACGTAAGCAGCCTGGTTTTTTTATGAAAATGGCAAGGTTTGAGAAACTTTTTCTGCGCTTAAATGAAACTTATTTGCGCAGTGAGGCGGGGAGTAAAAGCCACCCCAAAGGGTGGCTTGTCACTCAGACGGCAGTCTGGAAAATCACACCGTCGGCTTTTTCGGTGTACTGATTAAGCTTGTCGAAGTTCAGATAACGATAGGTATCCACCGCCGTCTTATCAACCTGAGCAATATAGGTCTGGTACTCTTCCGGCGTCGGCAGTTTACCAATCAACGCTGCAACCGCAGCCAGTTCCGCAGAGGCCAGGTAGACATTTGCACCGGTACCTAAACGGTTCGGGAAGTTACGCGTCGAGGTCGAAACCACCGTTGCGCCATCGGCCACACGCGCCTGGTTACCCATGCACAGGGAACAACCCGGGATCTCGATACGCGCGCCGCTCTTACCGAACACGCTGTAGTAGCCCTCTTCCGTCAGTTGCGCAGCATCCATACGGGTTGGCGGTGCCACCCACAGCCGGGTCGGCAACTGACCTTTATGGCTGTCCAGCAGCTTACCGGCGGCACGGAAGTGTCCGATGTTGGTCATGCAGGAACCGATGAACACTTCATCAATGCTGGCACCCTGCACGTCAGACAGCAGACGCGCATCATCCGGATCGTTCGGCGCACAGAGGATCGGCTCTTTGATTTCCGCCAGATCGATGTCAATCACCGCCGCATATTCTGCGTCAGCATCGGCTTCCAGCAGTTGCGGATTTGCCAGCCATTTTTCCATGCCCTGGACACGACGTTCCAGCGTACGACGGTCGCCGTAGCCTTCTGCAATCATCCACTTCAACAGCACAATGTTGGAGCTCAGGTACTCAACAATCGGCTCTTTGTTCAGCTTGATGGTACAACCAGCAGCGGAACGTTCAGCGGACGCATCGGTAAGCTCAAACGCCTGCTCGACTTTCAGATCCGGCAGGCCTTCGATTTCCAGAATGCGGCCGGAGAAGATGTTTTTCTTGCCTTTCTTCTCAACGGTCAGCAGACCCTGTTTGATGGCATACAGCGGGATAGCATGCACCAGATCGCGCAGCGTGATGCCCGGCTGCATTTTACCTTTAAAGCGCACCAGCACCGATTCCGGCATATCCAGCGGCATGACGCCGGTCGCGGCGGCAAACGCTACCAGGCCGGAACCCGCCGGGAAAGAGATGCCGATCGGGAAACGGGTGTGGGAGTCACCACCGGTACCGACCGTATCCGGCAGCAGCATGCGGTTAAGCCAGGAGTGGATCACGCCATCGCCCGGACGCAGGGAAACACCGCCACGGTTCATAATGAAGTCCGGCAGCGTATGGTGCGTAGTGACGTCAACCGGCTTCGGATACGCAGCGGTATGGCAGAAGGACTGCATCACCAGATCGGAAGAGAAGCCCAGGCACGCCAGATCTTTCAGTTCATCACGGGTCATCGGGCCGGTGGTGTCCTGGGAGCCGACAGAGGTCATTTTCGGTTCGCAATAAGCTCCCGGACGGACACCCGCAACGCCACAGGCACGGCCCACCATTTTCTGCGCCAGCGAGTAACCGCGGTTACTTTCTGCCACATCTTTTGCCTGGCGGAATACGTCGCTGTGCGGCAGCCCCAGCGCTTCACGCGCTTTGGTGGTCAGGCCACGGCCAATAATCAGCGGAATACGGCCACCAGCACGTACTTCATCGATCAGCACATCGGTTTTCAGTTCGAAACTGGCCAGCAGTTCACCGGTTTCATGGTTGCGCACTTCACCTTTGAACGGGTAAACGTCAATCACGTCGCCCATGTTCAGTCTGCTGACATCCACTTCGATCGGCAGCGCACCGGCATCTTCCATAGTATTGAAGAAGATAGGCGCGATTTTGCCGCCCAGCACCAGGCCGCCGCCGCGTTTGTTCGGCACATGAGGAATGTCGTCGCCCATAAACCACAGTACGGAGTTGGTGGCAGATTTACGGGAAGAACCGGTACCCACGACGTCACCAACGTACGCCAGCGGGAAACCTTTTTTCGCCAGTTGCTCGATCTGTTTGATCGGGCCAACAACACCTGGTTGATCCGGTTCAATGCCTTCGCGGGCATTTTTCAGCATCGCCAGCGCGTGCAGCGGGATATCCGGACGCGACCAGGCGTCTGGTGCCGGAGAGAGATCGTCGGTGTTGGTTTCGCCCGTCACTTTGAAGACGGTAACGGTAATTTTTTCCGCCAGAGCTGGACGGTTAAGGAACCACTCGGCGTCGGCCCAGGATTGCATTACTTGTTTCGCCCAGGCATTGCCTGCTTTGGCTTTCTCTTCCACATCGTAGAAGTTATCGAACATCAGCAGCGTATGGGACAGCGCTTTGGCAGCAATCGGCGCCAGTTTATTGTTATCCAGCGCATCAATCAGCGGATGGATGTTGTAACCCCCTTGCATGGTGCCCAGCAGTTCGATGGCTTTTTCAGGGGTAACCAGTGGGGAGGTGGCTTCGCCTTTGGCGACAGCGGCAAGGAAACCCGCTTTTACATAAGCGGCTTCATCAACGCCCGGCGGGACACGGTTAGTCAGCAGATCAATCAGGAATTCTTCTTCGCCAGCAGGCGGGCTTTTCAGCAGCTCGACAAGGCCTGCCATCTGGGTTGCATCTAATGGTTTTGGCGCAATCCCCTCAGCGGCACGTTCAGCTACGTGCTTACGGTATTCTTCTAGCACGACGGTTCTCCTCGCTCTCATTGTCATAATGCGGCAGGCGTTTCTCTTCACGCTCCTGTGAGACAGCAGTTTGTAGGGTAAATCCGCGAACCGCGTCGGGCAGCATAGCAGGATTTTCAGGGGGTGTTAATCTGTTTACAAAAAAGCAACATTAAATACTTGCTGAATCGTTAAGGACGGAATAATGCAGGCTACAGAGGGTTTTAACGAAACAGAATCGACGCTAAAAACCATGAAAAACGGCTCCGCTGAGCCGTTTTGTTATGACAGGGTTATGCGGACTTCAGCAGCGAAAGCACGTTACTACGCGCATATTGCACCGGCATGATCGTTTGATCCACCAGCTCGCCGCGCACATATTTTTTCACCGTTTCACGGTTGTTTACTTGTTCGTTGTGCCCCACTGAAGCAAGCATCCCATGGCTGTTATAATTCAGCGTGGTAGAACTCTCTTCATCATTCTCCAGCAGATGATAGGTGTAGTTCTGTGACGACTTCATCTTATTCAGCGCCAGCGGAATCGAGGGATCAAGCGCTTCATGCCAGGCTGCGCTAATGTGGCTACGCGAGGTCTGTTTTACGCTTTTTGAACCGTCGCTGAGCACGTTTTGTGTCGTCGACTGGGATGCCTCATAAGAGAAACGATCTTTTTCATCTTCGCGCGCAGGGTTGGTCGATTTATCACTCTGCGTCAGCGACAGCGAGAAATCGTTCAACCCGCTCAGTCGCGACTGCCCGCTGTTATCAACGCGAATATCAGCACCAACCGTAAGTGCGGTACGCTCAGCGCTGGCGGTGGTGTTTAACGCGCGGAATACCGACTTCAGTGCCGCCATCTGATCGCGATCGCCATGCCCGGTCGAGCGAGCCTTATCAAACTTAGTATCGTAGGCGCTTAACGTGGCCTGCTGCTGAGCATAGTCACCAGCCAATGTTGGATTTGACAGGTCGCTGCTCACTTTCAGCGAGAAATCCTTATCCTGATAGGCGACATAGCGTTCGGTAGTGCTGGCATGGAAATTCAGCGACTGTACTGAAGTATCATCAGCGCGAACATCCGTTTTTAAATCCACAGATTTCAACACATTGCTGTCAAAGTTAGTTAGCCCGGAAATATCGATTTTCGGCGGATTTTGCCCCAGTCCGCTTAGCGCTTTCTCAAGCGATGCGCCCAGGTTCGCGACGGCTGCGGCTTCATCGTCATTCAGTGCTTCGCCGTCGGTTTTTAGCTCCGCCACAACACCATCATTTTTCTGCGCAATACTGAGGTGCAAGGTAGACCCCGATTGCGTCACAATATCCAGCGAAACCGCAGATTGCTGACCTGCCGCTCCCACAGTGACGCTGGCAACGGCGTGGGTGGCATCGGTACGACTCTCTTTCAGATTGTTTAGCAATGTGCTGCCAATACTGCCTAAAGGGGATAATGAGTTACTGTCGACGGCGGCCTGCAATAACCCCTTCATCACGGAATCTTGTGGTGAAGTCGCGCTGATTTTTTTCGGCGACAGGCTGTAGACTGCTGCAATATCAGACGTCTGGCTGCCAAACATCACTTTTGTCGAAGAGGGTGTTTCGACAGACGTGGCGGCACTGGAAGTTGTACGCACCGTGGTGCTCGCCAGGGAAGTTGACGCCACTCCCATTGCTGATGAGAGCGATGAGAGATTAAGTCCGGTGATCATGACGATAGAACTCCTTATCTCGCCAGGAATGGCTATAGTCGTTACTATCGGCAAAATCTGCGTAATATTTATACCATTGGCAGTGAAAAAAGCTGTCACCTGACAAAATTAGCGCAAAAAAAACGCCTCCGAAGAGGCGTCTATTGTCTGCGAAAACTTATTTCTTTTTCGCTTTCGGGTTCGGCAGATCGGTGATGCTTCCTTCGAACACTTCTGCGGCCAGGCCAACAGATTCATGCAGCGTCGGGTGCGCGTGAATGGTCAGCGCGATATCTTCCGCGTCGCAACCCATTTCGATCGCCAGACCGATTTCACCCAGCAGCTCGCCGCCATTGGTGCCGACAATCGCGCCACCGATAACGCGGTGAGTCTCTTTGTCGAAAATCAGTTTGGTCATACCGTCCGCGCAATCGGAAGCGATAGCACGACCAGAAGCAGCCCACGGGAAGGTGGCGGTTTCGTAGCTAATGCCTTTCTCTTTCGCTTCTTTCTCAGTCAGACCAACCCATGCAACTTCTGGCTCGGTGTAAGCGATAGACGGGATAACTTTCGGATCAAAGTAGTGTTTTTTACCGGCGATAACTTCAGCGGCCACATGACCTTCATGCACGCCTTTGTGCGCCAGCATCGGCTGACCGACGATATCGCCGATAGCAAAGATGTGCGGCACGTTGGTGCGTAGCTGTTTGTCAACGCGGATGAAGCCACGATCGTCCACTTCAACGCCTGCTTTGCCAGCATCGAGGTTTTTACCGTTCGGTACACGACCGATAGCCACCAGCACGGCGTCATAACGCTGCGCTTCAGCAGGCGCTTTTTTGCCTTCCATGGAAACGTAAATGCCGTCTTCTTTCGCTTCAACGGCAGTCACTTTGGTTTCCAGCATCAGGTTGAATTTCTTGCTGACGCGTTTGGTGAAGACTTTAACGATATCTTTATCTGCTGCCGGGATAACCTGGTCGAACATTTCAACCACGTCGATCTCTGAACCCAGCGCATGGTACACGGTACCCATTTCCAGGCCGATGATACCGCCGCCCATAACCAGCATACGTTTCGGTACGGATTTCAGCTCCAGCGCATCGGTGGAATCCCATACGCGTGGATCTTCGTGCGGAATGAACGGCAACTGAATCGGACGGGAACCCGCCGCGATAATAGCGTTGTCAAAGTTGATCACGGTTTTGCCGTTTTCGCCTTCAACTTCCAGCGTGTTCGCTCCGGTGAATTTACCCAGACCGTTGACCACTTTGACTTTACGGCCTTTCGCCATACCCGACAGACCACCGGTCAGTTGGGTGATCACTTTCTCTTTCCAGGTACGAATTTTGTCGATATCAGTTTTCGGCTCGCCGAAAACAATACCGTGCTCAGCCAGCGCTTTGGCTTCTTCGATAACTTTTGCTACATGCAGCAGCGCTTTAGAAGGGATACAACCTACATTCAGACAAACACCGCCGAGGGTGCTGTAACGTTCAACGATGACGGTTTCCAGACCTAAATCAGCGCAACGGAAGGCAGCAGAGTAACCTGCCGGGCCTGCCCCAAGTACCACGACCTGAGTTTTGATTTCAGTACTCATCATGACCTCTTATTGATTTCCGGCGGTCAGGGGTACTTCGTGTCGCCCTTCATCCACCGGGACGTTCTATCCGCCCGCAGTTTACAAAAATGTTAACAAATTTGAAACAACAAACGGCAAACGATTTGTCCTTTGCCCCTGATAACCCCAAAAGCCCAATGAGATTATCAGAAAAAAGCCGGCCGTCTGGCCGGCTTTCTCGATTACATCACCAGACGGCGGATGTCCGACAGCATATTGTTGATGATGGTGATAAAGCGCGCACCATCAGCACCGTCAATCACACGGTGGTCGAAGGAGAGCGAAATCGGCATCATCAGGCGCGGCATGAACTCTTTACCGTTCCAGACCGGCTCCATTGCAGATTTGGAGACGCCCAGGATAGCGACTTCCGGCGCATTCACAATCGGCGCGAAGTGGGTGGTGCCCAGGCCGCCGATGCTGGAGATGGTGAAGCAACCACCCTGCATTTCGCCAGCGGTCAGCTTGCCATCACGCGCTTTTTTGGAGATGACAGTCAGCTCGCGGGAGAGTTCGGTAATGCTCTTCTTGTTCACGTCTTTAAAGACTGGAACAACCAGACCATTCGGCGTATCCACCGCAACACCGATGTTGATGTATTTTTTCAGCGTCAGCTTCTGACCATCTTCAGACAGAGAGCTGTTGAAGCGTGGCATTTGCTCAAGCGCCGCAGCAACGGCTTTCATGATGAAGACAACCGGGGTGAATTTCACGTCCAGTTTGCGCTTCTCAGCTTCAGCGTTTTGCTGTTTACGGAAGGCTTCCAGATCGGTGATATCAGTTTTATCGAAATGCGTAACGTGCGGGATCATCACCCAGTTACGGCTCAGGTTAGCACCAGAAATTTTCTGGATGCGGCCCAGCTCCACTTCTTCAATTTCACCAAACTTGCTGAAATCCACTTTCGGCCACGGCAGCAGGCCCGGCAGAGAACCACCGGTTGCGCCAGCGGCAGGCGCGGATTCAGCGCGTTTGATCGCATCTTTCACGTAAGCCTGAACATCTTCGCGCAGAATGCGACCTTTACGGCCGGTGCCTTTCACTTTCGCCAGGTTAACGCCGAATTCACGCGCCAGGCGGCGGATCAGCGGCGTCGCGTGGACGTAAGCGTCGTTTTCAGCAAAGTCGGATTTGCCTTCAGCTTTCGCCGGAGCCGGTGCAGCAGCCGGTTTTGCCGCCTGAGGAGCCGGAGCCGCAGCAGCAGCCGGAGCGGCGGCAGGTGCCGCGCCTTCCACTTCAAACACCATGATAAGAGAGCCGGTGGAGACTTTATCGCCCACGTTCACTTTCAGCTCTTTCACCGTACCGGCGAACGGAGCCGGAACTTCCATAGACGCTTTGTCGCCTTCTACGGTGATCAATGACTGTTCAGCAGAGACTTTGTCACCCACTTTGACCAGTACTTCGGTCACTTCAACTTCGTCACCGCCGATATCCGGTACATTAACCTCTTTCGGGCCAGAAGCTGCTGCCGGCGCGCTTGCCGCAGCCGGTGCAGCCGCCTGTGCCGGAGCCGCTGCCGGAGCAGCGCCTGCAACTTCGAAGATCATGATCAAGGAACCAGTGGAGACTTTGTCGCCAGTATTGATTTTGATCTCTTTAACAGTTCCGGCAAACGGCGCCGGAACTTCCATAGAGGCTTTGTCGCCTTCTACGGTGATCAGAGACTGTTCAGCCGCAACGGTGTCGCCTACTTTGACCAGGATCTCGGTCACTTCAACTTCGTCGCCGCCAATATCAGGTACGTTAACTTCTTTGGCAGCCGCAGCGGCCAGAGCAGCAGCCGGGGCCGCGTCTTTCTTCTCTTCTGCCTTAGCAGGTGCAGCGGCTGCTGCACCATCGGCGGAATCGAAAATCATGATCAGTTTGCCGGTCTCGGTTTTATCGCCAACAGAGACTTTGATCTCTTTAACGATACCAGCCTGCGGAGACGGGACTTCCATAGAGGCTTTATCGCCTTCTACGGTGATCAGCGACTGTTCAGCGGAAACGGTGTCGCCCACTTTGACCAGGATCTCGGTGATTTCAACTTCATCAGACCCGATGTCCGGTACATTGATTTCGATAGCCATTATCTCTTTACCTCTTACGCCAGACGCGGGTTAACTTTTTCTGCATCGATGTTGAATTTGGTGATTGCTTCCGCCACCACTTTCTTGTCGATTTCGCCACGTTTAGCCAGTTCGCCCAGCGCTGCTACCACCACGTAAGAAGCATCAACTTCGAAGTGGTGACGCAGGTTTTCACGGCTGTCAGAGCGACCGAAGCCGTCAGTACCCAGTACGCGGTAATCATCAGCCGGTACATAAGTACGAACCTGCTCAGCGAACAGTTTCATATAGTCAGTCGATGCCACTGCCGGAGCGTCGTTCATCACCTGAGCGATGTACGGAACGCGCGGAGTTTCCAGCGGGTGCAGCATGTTCCAGCGCTCGCAATCCTGGCCATCACGCGCCAGTTCAGTGAAGGAAGTGACGCTGTACACGTCAGAGCCCACGCCGTAGTCGTTCGCCAGGATCTGCGCTGCTTCACGCACGTGACGCAGGATAGAACCGGAGCCCAGCAACTGAACTTTACCTTTGCTACCTGCAACGGTTTCGAGTTTGTAGATACCCTTACGGATACCTTCCTCAGCACCTTCCGGCATTGCCGGCATGTGGTAGTTTTCGTTCAGCGTGGTGATGTAATAGTAAACGTTCTCTTGTTTCTCGCCGTACATACGCTCCAGACCGTCATGCATGATGACAGCAACTTCGTACGCGTAAGCCGGATCGTAAGAGATACAGTTCGGGATAGTCAGCGACTGAATGTGGCTGTGGCCATCTTCGTGTTGCAGACCTTCGCCGTTCAGCGTTGTACGACCGGAAGTCCCCCCTACCAGGAAGCCACGAGCCTGCTGGTCGCCAGCCTGCCAGCACAGGTCGCCGATACGCTGGAACCCGAACATGGAGTAGTAAATGTAGAACGGGATCATCGGCAGGTTGTTGGTGCTGTAAGAGGTCGCAGCCGCCAGCCAGGATGCGCCAGCACCCAGTTCGTTGATACCTTCCTGCAGAATCTGACCTTTTTCGTCTTCTTTGTAGTAAGCAACCTGCTCACGGTCCTGCGGGGTGTACTGCTGGCCGTTCGGGCTGTAAATACCAATCTGACGGAACAGACCTTCCATACCGAAAGTACGCGCTTCGTCGGCGATGATCGGCACCAGGCGATCTTTGATCGATTTGTTCTTCAGCATCACGTTCAAGGCACGAACGAAAGCGATAGTGGTAGAGATCTCTTTGTTCTGCTCTTCCAGCAGTTGGGAGAAATCAGCCAGCGCAGGCAGTTCCAGCTTCTCGGTGAAGTTCGGCTGACGAGACGGCAGGTAACCTTTCAGCGCCTGGCGACGTTCATGTAGGTATTTATACTCTTCAGAACCTTCCGGGAAGGTCAGGTAAGAGAGGTTTTCAACCTGCTCATCGGTTGCCGGAACATTGAAACGGTCGCGGATATAACGCACACCGTCCATGTTCATTTTCTTAACCTGGTGGGCAATGTTTTTACCTTCAGCGGTATCACCCATGCCGTAACCTTTAATGGTATGGGCCAGGATAACAGTCGCTTTACCTTTGGTTTCCTGCGCTTTTTTCAGTGCAGCGTAGATTTTTTTCGGATCGTGACCACCACGGTTCAGCGCCCAGATCTGCTCGTCAGTCCAGTCTGCGACCAGCGCTGCAGTTTCCGGATATTTACCGAAGAAGTGCTCACGAACGTAGGCGCCGTCTTTGGATTTGAAGGTCTGGTAGTCACCATCAACGGTTTCGTTCATCAGTTGGATCAGTTTACCGCTGGTATCTTTACGCAGCAGCTCGTCCCAACGGGAACCCCACATCACCTTGATCACGTTCCAGCCAGCACCAGCAAAGATGCCTTCCAGTTCGTTGATGATTTTACCGTTACCAGTGACCGGGCCATCCAGACGTTGCAAGTTACAGTTGATGATGAAGCACAGGTTGTCCAGTTTTTCACGGGTGGCGATAGTGATCGCACCTTTGGATTCCGGCTCATCCATCTCGCCATCGCCAAGGAAAGCGTAAACGGTTTGTTCAGAGGTATCTTTCAGACCGCGGTGTTCCAGATATTTCAGGAACTTCGCCTGGTAGATCGCACCAATTGGGCCCAGACCCATGGATACGGTCGGGAACTGCCAGAATTCCGGCATCAGTTTCGGGTGCGGATAAGATGACAGGCCCTTGCCGTGCACTTCCTGACGGAAGTTGTTCATCTGCTCTTCAGTCAAACGACCTTCGACGAACGCACGCGCGTAGATACCCGGAGAGATGTGGCCCTGGAAGTAAACCAGATCGCCGCCATCTTTCTCGTTACGGGCGCGGAAGAAGTGGTTGAAGCAAACTTCATATACGGTCGCAGAAGACTGGAAGGAAGCCATGTGGCCGCCCAACTCAAGGTCTTTTTTAGAGGCACGCAGAACCGTCATGATTGCGTTCCAGCGGATAGCTGAACGAATACGTCGTTCCAGTTCCAGATTGCCAGGGTATTCCGGCTCATCTTCAACGGCAATAGTGTTTATATAGTTGCTCGCCCCTGTGCCAGCTGCCACTTTCACACCGCCTTTGCGGGCTTCAGAAAGGAGCTGGTCAATCAGATACTGAGCACGCTCAACACCTTCTTCACGGATGACCGATTCGATCGCCTGTTGCCAGTCGCGAGTTTCGATCGGATCCACGTCATTTTGGAAACGTTCTGACATGGGGGGTATTCCTTATCTATCTAATACGTTGATTTGTCTGGAACCTGTCCCATTGAGCCCTTCGAAAAAGACACAATAAGACAGGTTCTGCGTTTAGTTGCCGCGCTCTAAAGTTTGGCGCTGGTGTTACAACTCTTCCGGCACAAATTGCACCAGAAAATCTTAATTCTTTCTCTGCTCTAACCGACGCAGCGAGCGTTCACGACGGCTCTGCTCACGGCTTCTGTCCAGCAAAATCTCTTCGATAAATGCCAGGTGGCGGTGCGACGCTTCACGCGCCTCTTCCGGCTGCCCGGCCATGATCGCCGCAAAAATACTTGAGCGGTGATTACTGACCAGCGGGAGCATCTCCCGGCGTGCGTACAGCAATTCGAAGTTCTGCCGGACGTTTTGCGCCAACATGGGCTCCATGCAGCGTAGCAAATGAAGCAGCACGACATTGTGCGCCGCTTCGGTTACGGCAATTTGATACTGCACGACAGCGCTGGACTCCGCGTCTAAATCCCCGGACTGCTGCGCCAGTTCAATCGCCTGGTGCAACTCGCCAATACGCGCCTTGTCTTCATCTGTGCTGCGCAGCGCTGCGTAATAAGCCGCTATGCCTTCTAGCGCATGGCGGGTTTCAAGCAGGTCAAATTGGGATTCGGGATGATCGTTGAGCAGTTCTACCAGCGGATCGCTGAAGCTCTGCCACAGACTGCTCTGGACAAAAGTCCCGCCACCCTGGCGACGAAGGAGCAGACCTTTCGCTTCGAGGCGCTGAATGGCCTCGCGCAGTGAAGGACGAGAAACATCGAACTGTTTCGCCAGTTCGCGCTCTGGAGGAAGTTTTTCACCGGGACGTAAAGTCCCCTCGAGAATCAAAAACTCCAGTTGCTGCTCAATCACATCGGATAGTTTTGGTTGGCGGATTTTGCTGTAGGCCATGGTTCCCTGTCTCTGCCATTCGCCGGAGTAAATTGGTCTTACCAATTTCACGTTCTTGACGCTAAAGTAACAAAGTATTCACCTCATGTCCATACAGGTTTTGATTGAAATCAGGAAACCACGCACATTTTAACGATCGTACAGAAATAACGTTTCAAAAATGTAACCTTGCACAAATATCTCATTTACCTCGAAAGAGGCAGTTTTAACTTTCCCGAAACGCTGACTAAGACATATGAACCGATTCAGTTGGTTCATTTTTGATTTTTTATGCATTTAATTTGCATAATAATAAAATAAGCGTTCGAGAAGGGAGTAGTTGGAGTAGTGGCAAACGGTTTCTTTTTCATCAGTCGTCATCATCGCTTCATAAAGCAGATGCATTCACGCGCACTTACCACTATTCTTGGCACTACGAAAGAGTCAGGCGAAAAATTACGCCAGCAATTCGTAAACAATAAAATACAAAAATGGAATTTATTTATTACACGCAAACGACAGCGTAAACATAATAACCACACACGAGGTTTCATGATGGAAGGTCAACAGCACGGCGATCAGCTAAAGCGCGGCCTTAAGAACCGCCATATTCAGCTTATTGCGCTGGGTGGCGCTATTGGGACCGGCCTTTTTCTGGGCAGCGCATCGGTCATTCAATCTGCCGGTCCCGGTATTATTCTGGGCTACGCCATTGCAGGTTTTATCGCCTTTCTGATCATGCGTCAGTTGGGCGAAATGGTCGTAGAAGAGCCAGTAGCCGGTTCATTTAGCCACTTTGCTTATAAATATTGGGGTAGCTTTGCCGGTTTTGCTTCTGGCTGGAACTACTGGGTGCTGTATGTACTGGTGGCGATGGCGGAACTGACTGCGGTCGGGAAGTATATTCAATTCTGGTGGCCGGAAATCCCGACCTGGGTCTCTGCTGCGGCCTTCTTTGTCATCATTAACGCCATCAACCTGACCAACGTGAAAGTGTTTGGTGAGATGGAGTTCTGGTTTGCCATTATTAAGGTATTCGCGGTCGTCGCCATGATCATTTTCGGCGGTTGGCTGCTGTTCAGCGGTAGCGCTGGCCCGCAGGCGACCGTACGTAACCTGTGGGAACAGGGCGGCTTCCTGCCGCATGGTATCGGTGGACTGGTGATGATGATGGCGATCATTATGTTCTCGTTTGGTGGCCTTGAGCTGGTAGGGATCACCGCCGCAGAGGCCGATAACCCGGAACAGAGCATTCCAAAAGCCACCAACCAGGTTATCTATCGTATCCTGATTTTCTATGTTGGCTCATTGGCGGTGCTGCTCTCGCTGATGCCGTGGACCCGTGTAACGGCAGATACCAGCCCGTTTGTGCTAATTTTCCACGAACTGGGCGATACCTTCGTCGCCAATGCGCTGAACATTGTGGTGCTGACTGCCGCCCTCTCTGTTTATAACAGTTGCGTTTACTGCAATAGCCGTATGCTGTTTGGCCTGGCAAAGCAGGGCAATGCGCCCAAGGTACTGCAAAAAGTTGATAAACGCGGCGTACCGGTAAACACCATCCTGACTTCCGCGCTCTTTACCGCGTTGTGTGTGCTGATCAACTACTTCGCACCGGAATCGGCATTCGGTCTGCTGATGGCGCTGGTAGTTTCCGCACTGGTAATCAACTGGGCGATGATCAGCCTGGCGCATATGCGTTTCCGTCGTGCGAAACAGTTGCAGGGCGTGACGCCTCGCTTCCCGGCGTTGTTCTATCCGCTGGGTAACTGGATCTGCCTACTGTTTATGGCCGCAGTGCTGGTGATCATGCTGATGACGCCTGGCATGGGAATTTCGGTCTATCTGATCCCGGTATGGATTGCTGTACTGGGTGTCGGCTATCTGTTCAAACAGAAAAGTGCAAAAACCGTAAAAGCCAGTTAATCCTTGTCTGAACACCCCTTTCTCTGCTCGGGAGAGGGGTATTATCCAACGTTACCTTGGTTTCGCTCCGGCGCTGGTCGGCATAGATTGATGCGGTTACCGACCCGCTGATGGGCGCAATCCTGATCGCTATAACTCGTCTGAAAACGATTCGCTGACAAGAACACGGGATACCTGATTTCGGCATCCCGGCTGCGGATAATCAGTAAAATTCTGGCACGCTATCAGATCAGTGTGCCGTAAATCGTCAACAACGCGACCACAACGACCAGCACCAGCGAGGTTTTTTTCGCCATCGACACTGCGGCTTTCGGCGTCTCGACTTTGTCCAGATGCGGCTCGCGCGCCAGTGAGAACTGTGCGAGGCGCGTCAGCACCTGGTATTGCGATGTATGGCCGTCCCCAAGGGAAGCAAACCAGGCAGGCAACGCCTTTTCGCCGTGCCCAACCAGCGCATACACCACGCCAGCCAGCCTGACAGGCACCCAGTCCAGCACATGTAAAATGGCATCAATGCCTGACTGCTGACGTTCGTTAGGTGTCTGGTAACGCGCCAACCACGACTGCCAGGCACGCAAAAACGCATAACCTACCAACAGTACCGGCCCCCAGTATGCGCCGACAATAAACCAGAACAGCGGGGCCAGATAAAAGCGGAAGTTGATCCAGACCAGCGCGTTTTGCAGTTCGCGTAAAAACTCATGCTCATTGCATCCCGGCGGCACGCCGTGTATCAGTGTTAGCTCATTCGCCATTGCTTTATGGGCATGGCTGTCATTATGTACCGCCGCCTTCAGGTAAGCGTGGTAATGCAGACGCACCTTACCCGCGCCAATACATAGCACGCCAATCAGGATCCAGACCACCAGCAACGGTACGTTGAAAAACATCCCCTGCAACGCACGCAGGATCAAGAAAGTCACCAGCATCGCCAGCACTGTCATCAACAACGTACGGAACATCGAGTAACACTTAACCCGCCGGAACAGCACTTCCAGCCGGTGATCCAGTTGCCAGTGCTCTCCCAGTTTAAACAGCCGTTCTGCTGCCAGCACCAGCAGCATGGTGAATAACGTCATGGCATCTCCTTTTCTGACGAGTCGGCGACCAGCGCACGGAATCTGGCCCAGTCGAAAGCGGGTCCGGGATCGGTTTTCCGTTGCGGCGCAATATCGCTGTGGCCGGTCATATTGTTGGCAATCGACGGATAAAGCTCAATCAGCTTTCGCGTCACCGCCGCCAGTTGCTGATACTGCGCGTCGGTATACGGCAGATTATCGGTGCCTTCAAGCTCGATCCCAATCGAGAAATCATTGCAGCATTCCCGACCATGATAAGAGGATACGCCTGCATGCCAGGCTCGTTTATCAAAAGGCACATATTGCACAACCTCGCCATCACGGCGGATCAGGCAATGCGAGGAAACTCGCAGATGAACAATTTCGGCGAAAAAGGGATCGGCACCGGGATCGAGCGTACCGGTGAACAACGCGTCTATCCACGGGCCGCCAAATTTGCCGGGCGGCAGGCTAATATTATGTACCACCAGCAGTGAAGGCTGTTCATCGTCCGGGCGGCAATCAAAATGGGGAGACGGCACATGCCGCGCTCCCATCAGCCAGCCCTTGCGTAACGGCATAAGGAACTCCTTTAAGAGGATGGTGCTGAAACACGCTTCAGAGTAGCATGTCCGGGCGATGCCCCATAATGGTCTCCCGAACAGGGCATCGCCTAACTTTGTGATTCGTTACCCTTTTTGGAGTTTATCATGCCGCCTCGCCGCTATAACCCCGATCTTCGACGTGACGCGCTGCAAAAACGCATCGAACTGGATATCCCCACTGCTGTCGCCCAGGCGCTGCGGGAAGATTTGGGCGGAGAAGTTGACGCTAACAATGACATTACCGCGCAATTATTACCGCCAGAGAACCGCTCTCATGCGGTGGTCATTACCCGCGAAGACGGCGTATTTTGCGGTAAACGCTGGGTTGAAGAAGTTTTTATCCAGCTAGCTGGCGACGACGTGACGCTGACCTGGCTCGTTGCCGATGGCGACACGATCCGCGCCAATCAACCGCTGTTTGAACTGGAAGGCCCTTCCCGCGTACTGCTGACCGGCGAGCGTACAGCGTTAAACTTTGTGCAAACGCTCTCCGGCGTAGCCAGCGAAGTACGGCGCTATGTGGATTTGCTCAGCGGAACCAAAACCCAGCTCCTCGATACACGTAAAACGCTGCCGGGCCTGCGCACTGCACTGAAATATGCGGTGCTGTGCGGCGGCGGCAGCAACCATCGTCTGGGTCTTTCCGACGCTTTTCTGATCAAAGAAAACCATATCATTGCTGCTGGCTCCGTTCGTCAGGCGGTAGAAAAAGCGTTCTGGCTGCACCCGGATGTCCCGGTGGAAGTAGAAGTTGAAACGCTGGAAGAGCTGGACGACGCGCTGAAAGCAGGTGCTGACATCATCATGCTGGATAACTTCGAAACCGACCAAATGCGCGAAGCGGTCAAACGCACCAACGGCCAGGCGCGGCTTGAAGTTTCCGGCAATGTGACGAGCAAAACGCTGCGTGAATTCGCCGAAACCGGCGTCGATTATATCTCCGTTGGCGCGCTGACCAAGCATGTGCACGCCCTCGATTTATCAATGCGTTTTCGCTGAATCACCTCTACAGAGAGACGGGCCCACAGGCCCGTTTTTGCGAACGCCCTTCCATAAATAATACGACACTTTGCAAAAGCGTTAAAAATGCCGGAATTCATTATCACAAAATCATTTTTGCCCCTCGTCTACCGATTCATGTGCTGACACAGTGACGGCTCTGCATAAGGAGCTGTTTAATGAAACGACAACAAGGATTTACTTTAATCGAATTGATGGTGGTGATTGGCATCATTGCGATCCTGAGCGCCATCGGCATTCCTGCCTACCAAAACTACCTGCGTAAAGCCGCCCTCACCGACATGCTGCAAACGTTTATTCCGTACCGTACTGCCGTTGAACTTTGTGCGCTGGATCGTGGTGGCGTGGATAGCTGCGATGCCAGCAGCAACGGTATACCGTCCCCTACTACTACCCGCTATGTTTCGACGATGAGCGTAACAAAAGGCGTGGTCTCGCTGACCGGGCAAGAGAGCCTGAATGGGCTGAGCGTGGTGATGACGCCGCAGTGGAGCAACGCCGATGGAATGCAGGGTTGGGCGCGCAGTTGCAACATTCAGGCAGATAGCTCGCTCCAGCAGGCTTGTGAAGATATTTTCCGGACCGGCAAGTAAGGAGCGCCAATGCAGCCCGATAAACTCAGTGCGTTATGCCAGCGCCATAATGCGGTCATACTTAAAAGCGAAAACGATCTCTTAACGATTGCTGTGGTTGAAACACCCAGCACCGAATTAATGGAATCACTCACTTTTGCTGCTCAGAAGCGTGTCGATATTCGCTGCTGGACGCCAGAGCAAATGGATAAACATTTGCAGATGAAAGCGCAAACCGTGGTACCGGTAGTACAGGAAGAGAGCGGTACTGCCGCGATGGAGATCGTGGAACATACGCTTCAACAAGCGCTGATGTTATGCGCTTCAGATATCCATTTTGAACCCGGTGAAACACACTATACCATTCGCCTGCGCGTCGATGGCGTGCTGCATCCACTTTCGCCTCTGCCCTGCACGCTCGCCAGCACACTGACCGCAAGGCTAAAAGTACTCGGCAATCTCGACATCGCCGAGCACCGTCTACCACAAGATGGGCAGTTTAGTCAGGAAATTTGTGGGCAATCGATCTCGTTTCGCATTGCCACACTCCCCTGTCGTCACGGAGAGAAAGTGGTCCTGCGCCTGCTGCATCAGGTTAAGCAATCGCTGGAACTGGAAGTGCTGGGAATGACCGACCAACAGCGGGTGCTGTTTAACGCCGCACTGGCGCAGCCGCAAGGATTGTTGCTGGTTACTGGCCCAACAGGCAGCGGTAAAACCGTCACACTGTACAGCGCATTGCAGGCGCGAAATAAACCAGAAGTTAACATTGCCAGCGTGGAAGATCCCGTAGAGATCCCGCTCGCCGGACTAACACAGACACAAATCAATCCGCGCAGCGGGTTGACCTTTCAGAGTGTATTGCGCGCGCTGTTACGCCAGGATCCGGACATCATCATGATTGGCGAAATTCGCGATGGTGAAACCGCAGAAATCGCGATAAAAGCCTCCCAGACTGGCCATCTGGTACTGTCAACACTGCACACCAACTCCACCTGCGAAACGCTGGTACGCATTCAACAAATGGGCGTTGCCCGCTGGATGATCTCCTCGGCACTGTCGCTGGTGGTGTCGCAACGACTGGTGCGAAAACTCTGCCCGCACTGCCGAAAACTTGCTATGGAGAACATTCATCTTCCCGGTACGCTGTGGCCTCGTCCGCTACCGCACTGGCGGGCCGAAGGCTGTGAACAGTGCTATCACGGTTTTTACGGGCGACTGGCACTGTTTGAAGTCCTCGCCATCACACCGGAAATACGTCAGGCCATCGCGGACAATATGAGTACGGCAGAGATCGGGCTACGGGCGCGGCAGAGTGGCATGACCACGCTGTTTGAACATGGTTGCCAGGCCGTGGAACAAGGGTTGACCACCTTTGACGAACTGATACGCATCCTGGGCTTCCCTGATGGCGAGTAAACATCTGTGGCTGTGGTCCGGGCTTGATAACAGCGGCGCCCTGCAAAACGGTACGCACTGGAACGAAAATCGCGACAACGTGGTGTTGCTGTTGCATCAGCGGCAAATCCATCTGCTGACGTTGAAACGCTGTCCGGTACGTCGCGGGCTCTGGCAAGCGGAGCATGGATGCTCTGTTTTGCAGCAACTTGCCACTCTTCTGCAAGCCGGTCTGACATTACCGGAAGGGTTACAACTGCTGGCGGGGCAACACCCTGCCAGACAGTGGCAGGCGCTGTTGCTTCAGATTGCGCAAACGCTGGAGCAGGGGGAAACATTTTCGGCTGCGCTACGTCAGTGGCCTGATGTATTTCCTCCGCTCTGGCTGGCGATGATTCGCACTGGCGAGTTAACCGGTAAACTGGATGAGTGCTGTTTCAAGCTGGTGAGCCAACAGCAAGCGCAAAGGGAGCTGGCGTTGAAAGTGAAAAAAGCGCTTCGCTATCCGCTAATTATCCTCTCTCTGACGGCAGCAGTGGTGCTGGCAATGATATACCTGGTATTACCTGAGTTCTCAGCCATCTACCAGACATTTAACACACCACTTCCGGCGCTCACGCGGGGTGTCATTGCCACCGCTGACGTTATGAAACGCTGCGCCCTGCCGTTGATAGTATTCACGGCGATGCTACTCGGCGTCATGAGATCGCTACGTAATCACACCAGTTGGCTTCGTTACCGACAGCGGCTGCTACTGGCCACGCCAGTAATGGGTCAGTTGATACGCGGGCAGAGACTCAGCCAGATATTTACCGTCCTGTCGCTGACGCAGCGTGCGGGTATCGCCTTTTTGCAGGGGCTGGAAAGTGTTCAGGAGACGCTTACCTGCCCTTACTGGCGCGATATCCTGCAACGTGCACATCAGGAGATAACTCAGGGCATGTCGATAGCTGCCGCCCTGAAAGAGAGCGGTGAATTCCCGACGCTGTGTATTCAGTTGATTCATACAGGCGAGGTTTCCGGCGCGCTGGATACGATGTTGCACAACCTGGCGCAGCATCATAGCGAACAAACTCAGCATCAGGCGGATGGTCTGGCAGCCGTGCTTGAGCCGTTGTTACTGGTAGTGACAGGGTTGATAATCGGGGTGCTGGTTGTGGCAATGTACCTGCCCATCTTCCATCTTGGGGATGCGATGAGCAGTGCGGGGTGAGCGCAGGCGCGGCATAACGCGGCGCCTGTTTAGCGATTACAGGCTATTGAAAACGCGGTTTTCCTGTTCCTGAACGCGAATAAAGGTAGTACGTTTGGTCAGCTCTTTCAGACGAGAGGCGCCAACGTAGGTACAGGCTGAGCGCAGACCGCCCAAAATGTCGCGCGCAGTATTATCTACGGGCCCTCGTAGCGCCAGCTTGACGGTTTTACCTTCTGCAGCACGGTAACCGGCAACGCCGCCAACGTGGCGATTCATTGCAGATTCAGAGCTCATGCCATAGAACAGCATGAATTTTTCACCGTTCTCTTCAACCACTGTGCCGCCACTCTCTTCATGTCCTGCCAACATACCGCCCAACATCACGAAATCTGCGCCGCCACCGAAGGCTTTCGCTACGTCGCCAGGAACGGTGCAGCCGCCATCGCTGACAATCTGGCCGCCCAGTCCATGCGCAGCATCAGCACATTCGATTACCGCAGAAAGTTGCGGATAGCCAACGCCAGTTTTCACGCGCGTGGTGCAGACAGAACCCGGACCAATACCCACTTTGACGATATCGGCGCCGGAGAGTATCAGTTCTTCACACATTTCACCCGTCACAACGTTACCGGCACAGATAGTTTTATTCGGCCAGGCTTCACGCACTTTCGCAACAAACTGTACAAAATGTTCTGAATAGCCGTTCGCCACATCAATGCAGACAAAATTCAGCGAGGAATGTAGCGCAAGGATCTGTTTTGTCTTATCAAAATCAGCGTCAGATGTTCCGGTGGAAACCATTATATGGCGCAGCACATCCGCAGATTCGCGCTCAGTAAAATCCTTCCAGTCTTCGACGGAATAATGTTTATGCACGGCAGTGAGAATGTCGAATGAGGCCAGCGCTTTTGCCATCATAAAAGTGCCAACCGTGTCCATATTTGCGGCAATAATGGGTACGCCGGACCAGTTCATTCCAGAATGCTTGAAGGTAAACTCGCGCTCCAGCTCAACATCGGAACGACTTTTAAGGGTAGAGCGTTTAGGGCGGATAAGAACGTCTTTGAAACCTAACTTCAGATCTTCTTCGATACGCATGTGCGGATTCCTGGGGTTAATGGCGGAAATACAAACTCACAACTCCAGTGACGCTATCATACGCGCTAATAAGGGCTGCGCAAGACTGCGAATTTCTCTTTTTTTACGCTACAATCCTATAAATTTACCTGGTGAATCGGCAAGTTCAGGTTAATCGATTTCCTTGTCGCTTGATTAACTCACAACACATTGATTATCCTGGTAAATAGATTCGATCTTTTACGTTTTTCTTCCCTTTTGCAGGTGATAAAAAAGCGCCATGAATATGGCGAAAGAGAACGTGGATAGTGATGTCAGGCAGACCCATTTTGGGATGAGGTATTATGGGGTATACGGTCGCGTTAACCGGCGGCATCGGCAGTGGGAAAAGTACCGTAGCGGATGCTTTCGCACAGCTTGGGGTTAACGTTGTCGATGCGGATATTATTGCGCGTCAGGTCGTGGAACCGGGTTCGCAAGCATTAAGTGCCATTACAGCACGTTTTGGTGCAGAAATACTCCTTGCCGACGGCTCACTAAACCGCCGGGCATTACGTGAACGTATTTTTGCTTCCCCGGCTGATAAAGAGTGGCTCAATGGTCTGCTCCATCCGTTAATTCATCAACAGACCCAGCGTGAGATCGCGCAGGCAACATCGCCTTATGTACTGTGGGTTGTTCCCCTGCTGGTGGAAAACCAGCTGTATCGTAAAGCCGACCGGGTTTTGGTGGTGGATGTCCCGGTTGAGACTCAAATTGCACGCACCACGCAGCGTGATGGCGTTAGCCGCGAACATGCAGAACATATTCTTGCAGCTCAGGCCACACGCGAAGCGCGACTTGCCGTCGCTGACGATGTTATTGACAATAATGGTACACCAGGTGCGATAGCATCGGATGTTGCCCGCCTGCACTCCGCGTATCTGGAATATGCTTCGCAGGCCGTATCACAGGAAAAACAGTAATGCACACCCACATCCTTTTTGAACACCCGCTTAACGAGAAGATGCGTACCTGGCTGCGTGTCGAATTTCTGCTTCAGCAACTCACCGTCCGTTTACCGCTGAGCGACCATGCTGATGCGCTGCACTTTTTCCGTAATGTCGGTGATTTACTGGATGTGTTCGAACGCGGCGATACGCGTACGGAACTATTGAAAGAACTGGAACGCCAGCAGCGAAAATTGCGCGCCTGGAGCGAAGTGGATGGAGTGGATCTTAACCGTATTGAATCCCTGCGCCAGCAACTGAAAGAGAGCAGCAATATCCTGATGGCCGCGCCACGTATCGGCCAGCTTTTACGTGAAGACCGATTAATTGCGCTGGTACGCCAGCGTCTGAGTATCCCTGGCGGGTGTTGCAGCTTTGATCTGCCTACGCTGCACATGTGGCTGCATTTGCCGCAGGAGCAACGTGATGCGCAGGTCGCGGTCTGGCTGGAAAGCCTCGATCCGCTCAAAGCAACGTTACATTTAATCCTTGATCTGATCCGCAACGCCGCGCCATTCCGCCATCAGACCAGCCTGAATGGTTTTTACCAGGATAATGGCGAAGATGCCGATTTACTGCGTCTGAAACTGATGCTGCGAGATCGGCTGTATCCGCAAATTTCCGGGCATAAGAGCCGTTTTGCTATCCGCTTTTTACCCCTCGACAGCGAAAACGGGATCGTCCCGGAACGGCTGGATTTTGAACTGGCCTGTTGTTAAGGAGCCAATATGACTGAAGCAACCATTGTTAACTGCCCAACCTGCGGGAAATCTGTTGTCTGGGGCGAAATCAGCCCGTTTCGCCCCTTCTGTTCCAAACGCTGCCAGCTCATCGATCTGGGAGAATGGGCTGCGGAAGAGAAACGCATCGCCAGCTCTGGCGAACTGTCAGACAGCGATGAATGGAGCGAAGAGCAACAGTAATGTTTTTACCGCTGGCGCACAGCACCGATTAACGCTGCGCCAGCCGGGTAATAATGGGTTCGTTAGCTGGCGGGAAATCTTCCGCTTTCAGCATCTGTTGTGCTATCCACTCTCCCGGCTGTCCCTCTTTTCCCCACGGCTCCCCTTCCCAGCACTCAACCAGCCAGAACCACAGCGTGATATGGCGATCAGGAAACTGATACTCCAGCTTATCAAACAGTGTTGCACTCAGCGGTGTAATACCGACTTCTTCTTGTAATTCACGGCTCATCGCCTGTTCTGGCGTTTCGCCCGCTTCGATTTTACCGCCCGGAAACTCTAGTTTATTGGCCATGTGAGCATCCGCAGCACGGCGCGTAATAAAGATTTCTCCTTGCGGGTTGCGAATGATCCCAACAGCAATGTTGAGTATTTTCATTAGGCTGGCTCCATAAAAAAGGCGCAGATATCTGCGCCTTTTAGATTTTTATCAAAAAGTTACGCTAAACGGCCGTGGCACTGTTTGTATTTTTTACCCGAACCGCAAGGGCATGGATCGTTACGACCCACTTTACGCTCGCCCGTCTGTGCAGCAAGTTCTGCGGCCGCTGCGGATTCATCATCCTGATGGCTCAACTGTTGCATTTGCGCCAGACGCTCAGCCTCCTGGCGACGCTGCTCCTCCATCGCTTCCACTTCTTCCGGCATACGCACCTGCACCTTGCTCAGCGTACTGATAACTTCATATTTCAGCGACTCCAGCATCGCTGCAAACATAGAGAAGGATTCGCGTTTGTACTCCTGCTTCGGATCTTTTTGCGCGTAACCACGCAGGTGGATACCCTGGCGCAGGTAATCCATGGCTGCCAGATGCTCTTTCCACAAGGAGTCCAACGTCTGCAACATCACGCCTTTTTCAAAGTGGCGCATCATTTCCGCACCTACCACGTCTTCTTTGCGCTGGTAAGTTTCAACAGCGTTCTGCAGGATGCGCTCGCGAAGCGTCTCTTCATGCAGATCCGGCTCTTTATCCAGCCATTCCGCAATCGGCAGATCGAGATCGAAGTCATTTTTCAGGCGCTCCTGCAGGCCCGGAACATCCCACATCTCTTCCAGAGACTGCGGCGGAATATGCGCGTCGATGGTAGCTTTGAAAACGTCCTCGCGAATGCTGTTGATGGTTTCACTTACGTCAGATACATCCAGCAGTTCGTTACGCTGAGTATAAATAGCACGGCGCTGATCGTTGGCAACATCATCATATTCCAGCAGTTGCTTACGAATATCGAAGTTGCGGCTTTCCACTTTACGCTGCGCGTTGGCAATCGCCTTGGTGACCCACGGATGCTCAATCGCTTCGCCCGGTTTCATCCCCAGCTTACGCATCATGCCGGAAACACGATCGGAGGCGAAAATACGCATTAGCGCATCTTCCATAGAAAGGTAGAAACGGGAAGAGCCGGCATCGCCCTGACGACCGGAACGACCACGCAACTGGTTATCGATACGACGAGATTCGTGACGCTCGGTACCGATAATATGCAGACCGCCAGAGGCCAGCACAGCATCATGACGTACCTGCCAGTCCGCTTTCACTTTTGCGATTTGCTCTTCGGTCGGATTTTCAATCTCAGCCAGTTCTGCCTGCCAGCTACCGCCCAGCACGATATCCGTACCACGGCCCGCCATGTTGGTGGCAATGGTTACCGTGGCAGGGTAACCCGCCTGGGCAACGATATCCGCCTCTTTGGCGTGGAATTTGGCGTTCAGCACGTTGTGCTCGATACCCGCTTTGGTCAGCTCCTGAGAGACAACTTCTGATTTTTCAATGGAGATAGTCCCTACCAGCACTGGCTGGCCTTTGGCAGTACGCTCTTTAATATCTTCGATAATAGCCTGGATTTTTTCCGCTTCGGTCATGTAGACCAGATCCGCCATATCTTTACGAATCATCGGACGGTTTGTCGGCACAACAACCGTATCCAGTTTGTAGATCGAGCTGAATTCAAATGCTTCGGTATCTGCCGTACCGGTCATACCGGCCAGTTTTTCATACAGACGGAAATAGTTCTGGAAGGTAATGGAAGCCAGCGTCTGGTTTTCATTCTGGATTTCCACGCCTTCTTTGGCTTCAACCGCCTGATGCAGACCATCAGACCAGCGACGCCCCTGCATGGTACGACCGGTGTGTTCATCAACGATGATCACTTCACCATCTTTAACAATATAGTCCACGTCGCGGGTGAACAGTGCATGGGCACGCAGTGCCGCGGTGACGTGGTGCATCAGCATAATGTTGGCCGGGGAGTAGAGCGACTCGCCCTCGTCCATGATGCCTTCTTTTACCAGCAGCTCTTCAATCAGCACCAGGCCGCGTTCGGTCAGCGTTACCTGACGCGCTTTCTCATCCACCGAGAAGTGGCCTTCGCCCTGGAAAGTGTCAGAATCCTCTTTCTCCTGGCGAACCAGGTAAGGAATGATTTTGTTCACTTTTTTGTAGAGTTCAGAGCTGTCTTCCGCAGGCCCTGAGATGATCAGCGGGGTGCGCGCTTCATCGATGAGGATGGAGTCAACCTCATCCACTAGTGCATAGTGCAGTTTACGCTGTACGCGCTCTTCAGGGCTGAATGCCATGTTATCGCGCAGGTAGTCAAAACCGTATTCATTGTTGGTGCCGTAGGTAATATCGGCAGCATAAGCTTCACGCTTGGCAACAGAAGGCATACCTGGCAGGTTAATACCGACTGTCAAACCGAGGAACTCAAACAATGGACGGTTGTTTTCGGCATCGCGCTGCGCCAGATAATCGTTCACCGTCACAACGTGAACGCCTTTACCACTCAGGGCATTCAGGTAGGCTGGCAGGGTCGCTGTCAGGGTTTTACCTTCACCAGTACGCATTTCCGCGATGCAGCGATCGTTCAGTACCATACCGCCCAATAACTGCACATCAAAGTGGCGCATGCCAAACACGCGCTTGCTCGCTTCGCGAACCACTGCAAAAGCTTCAGGCAACAGATTATCTACCGCCTCGCCCTTTTCCAGACGGGCGCGAAACTCTGCGGTTTTACCTTTCAGTTCTTCATCACTTAGCTGCTCCATGGCCGGTTCCATGGCATTGATCTGAGTGACAACTTTACGCATGCGACGCAGTGTACGATCGTTGCGGCTACCGAATACTTTTGTTAATAACTTGATTAGCATAATAAAAATCTCAAACGCTCCGCGCGGCGGAACTAAAAAATGGATGAAAGGCTCTTTTTTTTAGCTGAAGCGTTGAGGGCCTGCGCGAATGCCCTGCACCTGGCTCACCCAGGCGGGCACGCTAAACGCAGCAAGCGGCGTAGAAGGGATATAAACAGGCACCCGGACAATCGTCGGCGGCTTGCTTTCGAGCATCAGCAGTGAGCTGAGCGAATCCAGCAATGCCAGATGATGAGCCTGAATGGGCAATGACTCTTCCGTTGCTACAGGTAGCGCCTGAGGCACCATAGCGAACGAAAGATGGCGAATCACAGTACGAATGGCGTGTTGATGCCAGTAATCTACAGTAAAGTTCGGGCGCCGCTTCGCTTCCAGCAAGGAAAAACTGGTAAAATTGACGTTGTTGACGCCATCGTGATTACGAGTCGTTTCACGCGCAGGCTGGTGTGACTCAGCGCTACAGGCAAATGCAGGCAAGCCAAAACTCGCCGCGACCATCCCTAATAAGAGATGCGGCCAGAAATAGCGTCTACCAAATTGTCTCCAGCACGTCAGTATTCCGTTCACCTGCTCCACCCAAAAAATCACGCTTGTCCGATTTTGCTTCTGTCGGTGTCGTTTTGCGCCCAAATATTACCACTAAAGCCGCCAGCACCGCAGTAGTATTCAGGCTTCAGAAGGGCGAAATTGACCAGGAAAGCAGCAAACACACCGCTTAAAGCGGAAAAAAAGATAATTCTGCACAGAAGCAGGAAAATACGTGGCGGGAGAAGAAGCAATAAAAACGACTGGTTCCCCTGACCGGAGAGAGTGCCAGGTTAACCAGTCGATTTTGTGGTTATGGTGTTATGCCAGAACCATTGACGGTGCTTTAAATGCCAGCGGCAATTCGGCGTCGTCTTCGAAAGTCACATATTCCCAGGCTTCCTGTTTTGCCAGAACAGCCTGCAATAGTTTGTTGTTTAATGCGTGGCCCGATTTATATGCGGTAAACGCACCAATGATATTGTGACCACACATGAACAAGTCACCAATAGCATCCAGCATTTTATGGCGAACAAATTCATCTTCGAAACGAAGTCCGTCTTCGTTCAGTACGCGATAATCGTCAACAACGATGGCACAATCGAAGCTACCGCCCAGGCACAGTCCACGAGACTGGAGGTATTCGATATCACGCATGAAACCGAAAGTACGCGCACGACTAATCTGGCGCATAAATGCGTCGGCAGAGAAGTTCATTGCGTAGCGTTGAGTGCTTGCATCAATCGCCGGGTGGTGAAAATCGATGGTAAAGTCGAGAGTGAAACCATTGTGAGGTCTGAACTCAGCCCATTTATCACCGTCTTCAACACGCACCGTATCTTTGATACGAACGAATTTTTTGGCGCTGTTAAGCTCTTCGAGCCCTGCATCCATTAGCAGATAAACGAAAGGTGCAGCACTGCCATCCATAATGGGAATTTCCGGCGCATCGACTTCTACAATAATGTTGTCGATACCCAGCCCCGCCAAAGCAGCATTTAAGTGCTCTACGGTAGAAATCCGCACGTCATGCTCGTTGACCAGACAAGTACAGAGCATAGTATCACGCACAGATTTAGCATCAGCCGGAAAATCTACCGGTGGATTCAAGTCAGTGCGACGATAGATGACCCCGGTATTTGCCGGCGCAGGGCGCAACGTCAGTGTGACTTTCTTGCCGGTATGTAAACCGACACCAGTCGCCTGAACGATACGTTTAAGTGTCCTTTGTTTGATCATCGTATAATCTCGCCTTATTACCAATCCATCCGAAGTGTATAACACAATCGGTGGGGCAGTTTAGCACAAAGAGCGACGAAGCCCAACTTCCAGTATATTCTTAGTCCGCTTGCTTGCGCAGGAACGCCGGAATATCCAGATAATCAGGTTCTTTAGTGGTTTGCGGTGTATTGTCGTTAACCACTTTCGCCGATTTCTGCTCCTGTTGCATTGGCTGCATGCCGTGCTGCTGATAGCGATCCATCACTGGCTGCTGCGTCTGTTTGTTGGTCACCAGCGTAATTTCTGGACGTTTGTCCATGCCGATACCTGTCGCAACGACGGTCACACGCAGTTCATCATTCATATCCGGATCAAGGGACGTCCCGATAACCACTGTCGCGTTATCAGATGCGAAGGCACGGATAGTGTTACCCACCGTTTCGAACTCATCCAGACGCAGGTCGAAGCCAGCAGTAATGTTAACCAGCACACCGCGAGCGCCAGAAAGATCAATATCTTCCAGCAGCGGGCTGGAGATCGCCATTTCTGCCGCTTCTTCCGCACGATCTTCACCGCTGGCCACACCGGAACCCATCATCGCGTAGCCCATTTCGGACATTACGGTGCGCACGTCAGCGAAGTCAACGTTCATCAGGCCCGGACGCGTAATCAGTTCAGCGATACCCTGCACAGCGCCTTTCAGCACATCGTTCGCTGCACCGAATGCATCGAGCAGAGAAATACCACGGCCAAGCACTTTCAATAACTTGTCGTTCGGGATAGTGATCAGCGAGTCCACATGTTTGGACAGCTCAGTGATACCCTGTTCAGCAAATGCCATGCGCTTCTTGCCTTCAAAATTGAAAGGCTTGGTCACCACAGCTACCGTCAGGATACCTAAATCTTTAGCGACTTCAGCCACGACAGGAGCCGCACCCGTACCGGTACCACCACCCATACCTGCTGCGATAAAGACCATATCAGCACCTTCGAGCGCAGCGCGCAGGGCTTCACGATCTTCTTCAGCCGCATTGCGACCAACTTCAGGGTTTGCTCCAGCGCCCAGACCTTTGGTGATGCCACCGCCGATCTGAATGGTTTGCCCCACCGCTGTTTTACGCAACGCCTGCGCGTCGGTATTTACGGCAAAGAATTCAACACCCTCAATGCGCTCGCGCACCATATGCTCTACGGCGTTGCCACCGCCGCCACCGACGCCGATGACTTTAATCACCGCGTCGTTGGTTAATTCCATCGGTTCAAACATAATTTCTCTCCGTTTTGTGCCTGTCGCCTGAGACCGCTAATTTTCTGCGCTCTCTGAAAAAAATTAAAACTCTTTTCGCAGCCAGCTATTGATTCGTTTGAACCATGAGCCTACTGACGCGCGTTTTTCCACTTCTGCTTCACCACTAAGATGCGTCTCTTTTCCGTAGTGCAGCAACCCTACCGCCGTTGAGTAATACGGTTCCTGGGCATAATCAGTTAAGCCAGTAATGTTGAGCGGCGCACCAATACGCACCTGCGTATGGAAAACGCGCTGCGCACAGGCCGCCAGGCCTTCCATTTGTGCAGCGCCGCCGGTCAACACAATCCCCGCCGCCAGGTGGTGCTTTACCCCCTGCTGGCGAAGCTGTTCCTGCAACTGCAAAATCTCATCGTTAACCAGATTGAGCAACTCGGTATAGCGAGGCTCAATCACGTCTGCCAGCGTCTGACGCTGCAAACTGCGAGGTGGGCGACCGCCCACGCTGGGTACTTCAACGCTCTCGTCTTTACCGACTAACGACCCCAGTGCACAACCGTGGCGAACTTTGATCGCTTCAGCATCACTGGGCGGTGTACCGAAAGCGTAAGCAATATCGCTGGTGACCACATTCCCTGCATAAGGGATCACTTTCGTGTGGCGCAGCGCGCCGCCGGTATAGACCGCCATGTCCATTGTACCACCACCGATGTCAACAACGCAGACACCCAGCTCTCGTTCGTCTTCCGTCAACACCGAATAACTGGAGGCCAGTCCGGCGAAAATAAGTTGGTCCACTTTCAACCCACATCGTTCAACGGCTTTAACGATGTTTTTTGCCATATCGTTATGGCAAGTAATCAAATGTACTTTTGCCTGCATACGCACGCCAGACAGCCCAACCGGGTTTTTGATTCCTTCCTGGTAGTCAATGGCGTACTCCTGCGGAATCACATGCAGAACCCGGTGTTCATCGCGTACACGCACCGATTTGGCGGTATGCACAACGTTCTCCACATCTTCCTGCGTTACTTCTTCTTCCGAAATCGGCACCATCCCAATTTCGTTCTGGCAGCTAATATGTTTCCCCGAAAGCGCCAGGTAGACAGAAGATATCTGGCAATCTGCCATCAATTCAGCCTGATCGATAGCGCGCTGTACGCATTTCACTACCGACTCCAGATCATTTACTCCACCTTTATCCATACCACGGGACGGGCAACTGCCCACGCCAATGATATTAACAATACCGTCGGGCAGAACTTCCCCTACTAAAGCGGCTACCTTTGCGGTGCCAATCTCCAGTCCAACCACCAGTTTTCTGTCCGTCGCCTTGATCATTGTTGCTCTGCCTGTGCCTGATTCTGTTGTGCCTGATTTTGCTGCTGATTCGGTTCCTGAACAGGAGCTGCTTTCCAGCCTACAGCCGCGCCTGAGTCATAGCGTAAATCCACGTAACTGATCGTTTTACCGTCCGTTTGCGCCTGTTGCTGCAGAACCGGGTAGAGTTCCACAAAGCGCGCCAGACGTTTCATTGTATCGCCACGACCCAGGTTAAGCCTGATGTCGTTAGTCAGCGTGACCTGCCATGAACGTCGCGCCGTCATCGCCGCTTCTTTTAACGTGAATTTATCCTTCGCCAACAATTGCCCCATGTCGCGGTAGCCTTGCAATACTTCGCTTTCACTGCCTTCAGGGCCATACAGCATGGGCAAAACCTGCTTACTGGTTCGTTCGGACGGCACGCTGAACTCATTACCGTCGGCATCGACCATATGCTGATCATTCCATCGCGCAATCGGCACGTATTCAACCAGATGAATCTTCAATTCGTCTGGCCACTGCTTTCTAACGCTCGCCTGCTTTATCCAGGGCAGACGCTCGATCTGACTCTGAATAATATTAACATCCTGCGTCATGAAGGTACCGGGTGCCCCCAGCGCCAGAATAGACTGACGAATATCATCATTACGGGTGTAATGACGATCGCCCGTCACTACCAGCTTTGACAACGGCAAGCGTTGTGCATCCTCCATCCAACCCAAAACCACCCAGCCGCTAGCAAACACGGTGCACAGCACCGCCAACAGGAACAAAATCCCTGCAAGACGCGTTCCATTGTTGCGGCGAGAGGTGGTTACGACCTCCGCTTCGCGGTTTCGCGTGTTCAGCGCAGCCTGTGACATATCACTCCGCCAGATCCAGAATGCGAACAACAAGTTGTGAGAAGCTCAAACCCGCCTGGCGAGCAGCCATCGGCACGAGGCTATGGCTCGTCATCCCTGGTGATGTGTTCGCTTCCAACAAATAAAACTGACCGTCGCTATCCAGCATGGCATCAATTCGTCCCCAGCCACGGCAACCTAAAAGGTGCCATGCTTTCAATACCAGGGACTGTAATACCGCCTCTCGTTCCACTTCCAGACCTGAAGGGCAGAAATATTTTGTCTCATCAGAGAGATACTTTGCCTCATAATCATAGAAGATTCCTGCTGGCTGGATACGAATTGACGGTAAAATTTCGTTCCCAAGCATCGCTACAGTAAATTCCGGGCCACTTAGCCATTTTTCGATCAGAACTTCATCATCATGTTGAAACGCAAGCGCTAACGCTGCCTGCAGATCTTCACTTTTCTCTACCTTCGACATTCCAACACTGGAGCCTTCACGACTGGGCTTGACAATAACAGGTAACCCCAGTTCATCAATGCGTTGAATATCATCAAAAGTTAGGCCTGATTCAAACTCACTGCGTTCAAATGCGACCCACGGTGCAACCGGTAATCCGGCGCCCTGCCACAACAATTTGCTGCGCAGTTTATCCATGGAGATAGCAGATGCCATAACACCGCTACCGGTATACGGCATATCGATCAGTTCAAGCAGCCCCTGTAGGGTGCCGTCTTCGCCACCGCGACCATGCAACGCAATAAATACTTTGCTAAATCCCATCTCTTTCAGGCGGGTGACATCCACATCACGCGGATCCACGCCGTGCGCGTCCACTCCGCCTTCCCGCAAACCCACCAGCACCGCTGCACCGGAATTAAGCGAAACTTCACGCTCGGCGGAGGTTCCGCCCAGCAGAACCGCTACTTTCTCAGCCACGGCGCTCCTCCTCTGTGCTCTGCGGTTTCAGTTTGCACTCAGCCAGGCTGCGGGCAATCTTGCCGATATTCCCTGCGCCCTGAATCAGGATCAGGTCATTACCAGTCAGTACCGGTGCCAACATCGCCGCAACCTGTGCCGGATCGGACACGAGGATCGGATCAATTTTGCCGCGTCCGCGAATAGTACGGCACAGCGAACGGCTGTCAGCACCCGGGATAGCTGCTTCGCCAGCCGGATAAACCTCCAGCATCAGCAGAGAATCGACCTGCATCAACACATTGGCGAAATCGTCGTACAAGTCGCGAGTACGGGTAAAACGGTGCGGCTGAAACAGCATGACCAGGTTTTTATCCGGCCAGCCCGCTCGCGCTGCTTTAATCGTGGCATCCACTTCTGTCGGGTGATGACCATAGTCATCCACCAGCATAGCTGTACCACTTTTGCCATTCACCGCTTCCAGCGGGAATTCGCCAAGGAAATCAAAACGGCGCCCGGTGCCCTGGAAACTTTCCAGTGCGCGAAGGATCGCGTCATCTTCGATCCCCTCTTCCGTCGCTACTGCTACCGCCGCTGCCGCGTTCAGCGCATTGTGGCGACCAGGTGCATTCAGCGTGACACGCAGTTCCGGTTTATCCTGACGTACCAAAGTGAAGTGCCCCTGCGGACCGACCTGGCGATAATTTTCTACCCGAACATCCGCATCATCACTAAATCCGTACGTTGTCGTCTGACGCCCCACGCGCGGCAGCAATTCGCGGATAACCGGATCGTCTACACACACTACCGCACGACCATAGAACGGCAGGTTGTGCAGAAAATTGATAAACGTTGTTTTTAAATTCTCGAAGTCGCCCTGGTAAGTATCCATATGATCGGCTTCGATATTAGTGACAATCGCCACCATCGGTTGCAGATGCAGGAAGGAGGCGTCACTTTCATCGGCTTCTGCAATCAGATAACGGCTGTGCCCCAGGCGCGCATGCACCCCGGCAGCTTTCACCAGACCACCGTTAACAAAAGTCGGGTCCAGCCCGGCTTCTGCATAAATACTGGCCACCATCGCAGTCGTGGTAGTTTTGCCATGTGTACCGGCAATCGCGATGCCATGACGGAAACGCATCAGTTCAGCCAGCATTTCCGCGCGGCGGATAACCGGAATACGCGCTTCATGCGCCGCAACAATTTCAGGGTTATCGGCAGAAATGGCGCTGGAGACCACAACAACACTGGCATCGCTCACATTTTCCGGGCGATGATTGAAATAAATAGTGGCGCCGAGCGACGCCAGTTGCTGCGTCACTGGGTTTGGCGCCAGGTCGGAACCGCTAATCTGGTAGCCTTCATTGGCCAGCACTTCGGCAATACCGCCCATGCCAGCACCACCAATGCCGACAAAGTGAATGTGCCGGACACGTCGCATCTCGGGCACGATTAAACGCAGTTTCGCCAGTTCTTGTGTATTCATTATCTAAACGCCATCGACTACTTAAATTGCGCGACGTCAACGCGCCGCCAGTATTTACGCCTGAGCTGCCAGGCTGACTTCATTCGCCACACGCTCGGTGGCATCCGGGATGGCCACCGCGCGTGCACGTTCCGCCATCGCCAGTAATGCTTCACGATCCCAGCCCGCCAGCGTCGCGGCTACCGCATCAACAGTGAACTGTGGCTGTTCGAGGATCTTCGCAGCACCCGCTTTTTCCAGCGGTAATGCATTCCAGTACTGCTGACGATCTTTGTGCTGGAAAGGCACAAATAGCGCCGGTAAACCTGCGGCTGCGATTTCGCTGACCGTCAGTGCGCCTGAACGGCACACCACCACGTCCGCCCACGCGTAGGCTTGCGCCATATCGTCAATAAATTCCGTCACTTTATGCTGCGGTTCGCCAGCGGCAGCATACGCCTGCTCGACATCCTGTTGCGCGCCTTTGCCGCTCTGATGCCAGATAGTTACAGCACTGCCCAGTTTCGCCGCGACCTGCGGCATTGTCTGGTTCAGCACGCGCGCCCCCTGGGAGCCACCAATGACCAGCACGCGAACCGGACCTTCACGGCCAGGTAAACGCTCCTGCGGTAGTGGCAGCGCCAGCACATCAACACGCACTGGGTTTCCAACGACTTCCGCTTTTGGAAACGCGCCGGGGAATGCCTGCATCACTTTGGTAGCGATTTTCGCCAGCCATTTATTGGTTAATCCGGCAATTCCGTTCTGCTCATGGAGCACTACCGGAATACCGAGCGACCAGGCCGCCAGCCCGCCGGGACCAGAAACATAACCGCCCATCCCCAGCACCACATCCGGCTTAAAGCGCTGCATGATGGCGCGAGCCTGTCGCCAGGCGTTAAAAATACGCATCGGGGCCATCAACTGCGCTTTGATCCCTTTGCCACGCAGGCCGGAGATACGGATAAAATCGATCTCGATACCGTGTTTGGGCACCAGATCGGCCTCCATGCGATCAGCGGTTCCGAGCCAGCGCACTTGCCAGCCCTGATCCATCAAATGGTGCGCAACCGCCAGCCCGGGGAAGACATGCCCGCCGGTACCGCCCGCCATCACCATTAACCGCTTTGGTTGACCACTCATCACAAACCTCGTGTAAACGCCTGGGCTTTTTCCAGACGCGTTTCATAATCTATGCGTAGCAGCAGCGTAATCGCCACTGACATAATCAGTAAGCTGGAACCACCGTAACTGATAAGCGGCAGAGTCAGCCCTTTGGTCGGCAACATACCTGCTGCGGCACCGACGTTAACCAGAGCCTGGAAACTAAACCAGATACCAATCGAGCAGGCCAGGAAACCAGAGAAACGATGATCGATTTCCAGCGCTTTTCGCCCGATGGACATGGCGCGGAAAGCGACGAAGAATACCATTAAAAGCGCCACTACCACACCGATATAACCGAGTTCCTCCCCGATAATGGAGAAGATAAAGTCCGTATGTGCTTCAGGCAGATACTCCAGCTTCTGTACTGAGTTTCCAAGTCCCTGGCCCCATAGCTCACCGCGACCAAATGCCATCAGCGACTGCGTTAACTGATAACCGCTACCAAATGGATCTTCCCACGGATTCCAGAACGAGGTTACGCGGCGAATACGATACGGTTCGGCGAGGATCAGCAGCACAACCGCTGAAATTCCCATACCGATGATGGCGATGAACTGCCACAGTTTCGCCCCGGCGAGGAACAGCATCGCCAGAGTGGTGATAAACAGCACCACCACCGTACCGAGGTCTGGCTGCGCCAGCAACAGCACCGCCAACACCAGAATCACGCCCATTGGTTTGAGGAAGCCACGCAGGTTATTACGCACTTCATCCACCTTACGCACCAGGTAGTTAGCCAGGTAACAGAACAGCGACAGCTTGGTGAACTCCGCAGGCTGGAAGCGCATGACACCGAGATCGATCCAGCGAGATGCCCCATTGATCGAGCTACCCACTACTAATACCACCAGCAGCATAATGATCGCGGCGATCAACATCGCCGAGCTGTATTTCTGCCAGAAATCCATCGGCAAACGCAGCGTGATCATCGACATACAAAACGCCAGGAACAGATACAGCGCATGACGCTTGGCAAAGAAGAAAGGATCGTCCGTCAGGCGTTGCCCTACCGGCATCGAAGCCGAGGTCACCATAATGAAACCGATCGCCGCCAGGCCCAGCGTCAACCACAATAATGTGCGGTCGTACATCACCAGGCTGTCGGAATCTTTTTGCCGAGATCCCATAACCCAGCCTTTCAATGCCGTAAATAACCATGCCAGGAGGCTAAATCCCGGCAGGCGCGGCATTCTCGGGCGTGGGAGCGTTAAACGCATCAGCCTAACTCCTGCGCCAGACGGGTAAAGACATCACCCCGTTGTTCGAAATTCTTGAACTGATCGAGGCTGGCGCAGGCAGGCGACAGCAGCACCATATCGCCCGGCTGGACGCGCGTGGCGATCAGACGCATCGCCTCTTCCATCGTTTCTACCTGATCGGCGATTTCCGGACGTAAACCCGCCAGCTCGCCGCCATCGCGACCAAAGCAATAAAGACGAATATGATCGCCACCGAGATAGCGCTTCAGCGGTGAGAAATCGGCAGATTTACCGTGTCCACCCAACAGAAGGTGCAGCGTACCATCAACCTGCAAACCGTTCAGCGCCGCCTCAGTGCTGCCGACGTTGGTCGCTTTCGAGTCGTTGATCCAGCGCACGCCGTTATGATCCAGCGCCAACTGGAAACGGTGCGCCAGCCCGCTAAAGGTTGTCAGCGCCTTCAGGCTGCTGGCCTGCGGTATACCCGCAGCATCCGCCAGCGCCAGCGCCGCCAGCGCGTTGGTATAGTTGTGCTGGCCGCTCAGCTTCATCTCTTGAACATTCAGAACCTTTTCACCTTTTACACGCAGCCAGGTTTCGCCCTGCTGTCGGTTCAGATGATAGTCTCCAACGTCAACGCCAAAACTCACGCAGCGCTCATCAGCACCCCGCACCGGCATGGTCAGTGCGTCGTCCGCATTTACTACACAAACTTTCGCGTTTTCGTAAACGCGCAGTTTTGCGGCGCGATACTGTTGCAACCCGAACGGATAGCGATCCATATGATCTTCCGTCACGTTCAGGATGGTTGCCGCCGCAGCGTGCAGACTGAAAGTGGTTTCCAGTTGGAAACTGGAAAGCTCCAGCACATAAAGTTCACGAGCTTCATCAAGCAACATCAGCGCGGGCAGGCCAATATTGCCGCCAACACCCACATTAACGCCTGCCGCTTCCGCCATTTCTCCCACCAGTTTGGTGACGGTGCTTTTACCGTTTGAACCGGTAATCGCAATGACTGGCGCTTGCGCTTCGCGGCAGAAGAGTTCGATATCGCCAACGATCTCAACGCCAGCATCGGCTGCCGCGCTCAGAGAAGGATGAGCCAGTGCGATTCCGGGGCTTGCGACAATCAGGTCAGCCGCCAGTAACCAGTCATCATTGAGGCTACCAAGATGGCGCTCTACCGCCTCCGGCAGCTTATCCAGCCCTGGTGGCGAAACGCGCGTGTCCATAACGCGTGGCGTAACGCCGCGCGCGAGGAAAAAGTCAACGCAGGAAAGACCTGTCAGCCCCAGACCGATAATGACGACTTTTTTACCCTGGTAATCTGCCATGATTAACGTACCTTCAGCGTTGCCAGGCCAATCAGCACCAGCATCAGCGAAATAATCCAGAAGCGCACGATCACGCGTGGTTCTGGCCAGCCTTTCAGTTCATAGTGATGGTGAATCGGTGCCATGCGGAAAATACGCTGGCCACGCAATTTAAACGACCCTACCTGCAAAATCACCGACAGGGTTTCCACCACGAACACCCCGCCCATAATCACCAGCAAGAATTCCTGGCGCAGCAGCACGGCGATAATCCCCAATGCACCGCCGAGAGCCAGTGACCCCACATCCCCCATGAAAACCTGTGCCGGATAAGTGTTGAACCACAAAAAACCCAGCCCGGCACCGACAATCGCTGTGCAGACGATCACCAGCTCGCCCGCGTGACGCAAATAAGGAATATGCAGGTAATTAGCAAAATTCATGTTACCGGTAGCCCAGGCCACCAGCGCAAAGCCCGCAGCGACAAACACCGTCGGCATAATCGCCAGACCATCAAGACCGTCCGTCAGGTTCACGGCGTTGCCAGTACCAACAATCACAAAGTAGGCCAGCAGAATGTAGAAAATGCCCAGTTGTGGCATCACATCTTTAAAAAACGGCACCACCAGTTCTGTCGCTGGCGTATCTTTCCCCGCCAGGTAAAGCGCAAACGCAACGCCCAGTGCAATCAGTGACATCCAGAAATATTTCCAGCGAGCAATCAAGCCTTTGGTATCTTTACGCACTACTTTGCGGTAGTCGTCAACAAAACCAATCACCCCGTAACCTACCAGTACAACCAGCACGCACCAGACATACGGGTTAGAGGGATAAGCCCACAGCAATACGGAAACCACGATTGCCGTGAGGATCATAATTCCCCCCATCGTTGGCGTACCGCGTTTACTGAAATGCGACTCCGGACCGTCATTACGCACAACCTGGCCGAACGAGAGTTTTTGCAGACGGGCAATCATGCGCGGCCCCATCCACAGAGAGATGAAGAGCGCGGTCAGCAGGCTGACAATGGCGCGAAACGTCAGATAGGAAAAGACGTTAAAGCCGGAATAATATTTGACCAGATGTTCGGCCAGCCACACTAACATGTTCCGTTCTCCTGTAATTCGCGAACCACCTCTTCCATGGCGGAACTACGTGAACCTTTCACTAAAATGGTAACAATCTGCTGTTCAGCAATCAGCGCCTTTAAACGCGCCACCACTGCCGCTTTATCGTTAAAATGTTCGCCAACACCACTGGCGGCGCTCAGAGCCTTGCTCAGCCTGCCGACACTCAGCACTTTATCGATGCCGACGCCCTTCGCCGCTTCACCCACCTGAATGTGGCAGGCTTCGCTCTCATCACCTAACTCTGCCATATCGCCCACTACCATCACCCGGTAGCCCGGCATTTCCGCCAGCACATGCGCGGCGGCGGTCATTGAACCGACGTTGGCGTTATATGTGTCATCGAGCAGCAGTTTATTTTCGCCAAGTTGCACCGGAAACAGACGCCCTGGCACCGCTTTCAAGTTTGCCAACCCTTTTTTCACTGCCGCCAGGCTGGCGCCCACAGCCATCGCCAACGAGGTCGCTGCCAGCGAATTGGCAATATTGTGTCGTCCCGGCAACGGTAGCGTCACATCCACATTGCCCATGGGGGTTTGCAGCGTGAACTCAGTCCCGTGAGAGGTCACATGAATGTTGGTAGCCGTAAAATCGCTGTTCACCGCATTTGGTGAGAAACGCCACACTTTGCGATCGCCAATAATGCTCTGCCAGTTCAGCCAGTCATTATTGTCAGCGTTCATGATTGCCACACCGTTGGCAGGTAAGCCGGTGTAGATTTCACCTTTGGCTTTCGCCACGCCAGCAAGTGATCCGAAACCTTCAAGGTGCGCCGCCGCCAGGTTATTGACCAGAGCAGCTTCCGGACGGGCAAGCCCGACGGTCCAGGCAATTTCCCCCTGGTGATTCGCGCCCAGCTCAATCACCGCGTATTGATGTTCTTTGGTTAAACGCAGGAGCGTCATCGGCACGCCGATGTCATTATTCAGGTTTCCTGCGGTATAGAGCGTGTTGCCACATTCACTCAAAATGGCGGCCGTCATCTCTTTCACCGAGGTTTTACCGGAAGAACCGGTTAACGCCACCACACGCGTCGGCACCTGCTGACGTACCCAGGCGCCCAGCTCGCCAAACGCCTGGCGAGTGTCTTTGACCAGCAGTTGCGGCAGATCGCAATCCAGCTTACGGCTAACCAACAGCGCACCCGCGCCGCCCGTTTTGGCTTGTTCGGCAAAATCATGGGCGTCGAATCGCTCGCCTTTCAGCGCCACAAACAGGCAACCCGGCGTGAGTTTGCGGGTATCGCTGGTTACCGCATCAATCGTCACATCCTGACCATGTAATTCACCATGCAGAATGTCGGCAAGCTGGCTTAGGGTTACGTTAATCATGCCACTACTCCCAGCAAACGTGCCGCAGTGAGGCGATCGGAGTAATCCAGACGGTGCGTTCCGACAATCTGATAATCTTCATGGCCTTTGCCAGCCAGCAAAACCACATCATTCTCTTTCGCTTGCATAATGGTATTGGTCACAGCTTCCGCACGGCCTTCGACCACATGCACACGTCCCACATCCAGCATACCGGCGAGAATATCGTCGATAATGGCGCGCGGCTCTTCAGTACGCGGGTTATCGTCCGTCACCACTGGTACATCGGCGAACTGCTCGGCAATTGCGCCCATGAGCGGACGTTTACCTTTATCGCGATCGCCGCCGCAGCCAAACACGCACCACAGTTGACCGGTGCAGTGCAGGCGTGCAGCCTGTAAGGCTTTTTCCAGCGCATCCGGCGTATGGGCATAATCCACCACCACCGTCGGTTTACCCGGTGCACTAAATACTTCCATGCGTCCACAAACTGGCTGCAACCGGGAAGCGGTTTTCAGCAAATCGCTTAACGGATAACCCAGCGCCAGTAGTGTGGCCAGCGCCAATAGCAGGTTACTGACATTAAACGCGCCCATCAGACGGCTTTCTATTTCACCTTGACCCCATGAAGAGTCAAAATGAATAGTCGCGCCGCTATCGTGGTACTCGACACCAGTAGCCTTGAGCCAGCGGCCGTGACAATCTGGGTTGATATGGTCTTCCATTGATACCGCAACCGCATCCGGCAAATTCGCTAACCAGCGGCGGCCCACTTCGTCATCGGCATTGATAATTGCCTGTCCGTAGTGGTGAGAGGAGAACAGCAGCCATTTTGCCGCTTCGTAGTGCGCCATATCGCCGTGATAATCGAGATGATCGCGGCTTAAATTGGTAAATACGCCAGCGGCAAACTTCAGCGCCGCAACGCGATGCTGCACCAGACCGTGGGAAGAGACTTCCATGGCGGCAAATGTCGCTTTCTGCGCAGCCAGCCCGGCAATCACATGCTGAACATCCACCGCAGAGCCAGTGGTATTTTCCGTCGGGATGATTTTACCCAACAGACCATTTCCAACCGTCCCCATTACTGCGCTGGTTTCGCCCACCAACTGGCTCCACTGCGCCAGTAACTGCGTGGTCGTTGTTTTGCCGTTAGTGCCGGTTACGCCAATCAGGCGCAATTGTTCAGATGGTTCACCGTAAAAACGGCCCGCCAGCGCGGAAAGGCGCTCATTCAACTGGCTGAGGTAAATGACCGGAACGCCGTGCATTTCACGAATTTCACCGTCATTTGCTTCGTCTTTTGCTTCAGCAATAATGGCAGCAACACCTTGCGCAATCGCCTGCGGGATATATCGACGCCCGTCCGCCTGATGACCGACCACCGCCACAAAGAGATCACCCGATGCAGCCGCACGGCTGTCGAGTGTCATCTCCCGCAGTGCTCGCTCCGGTGCGCCAGGCACCCACGGAGCGAGAAGGTCGCGCAAATTACGATCTGCCACCTGTACCCCCGCCTTGATTAATTACAAATTCACTTTTTTCGCCCGTGGTCAGCGCGTCCGGCTCAATGTTCATGGTGCGCAGAACACCGCCCATGATGGCACCGAAGACCGGTGCGGACACGGCACCACCGTAGTATTTACCCGCTTGCGGATCGTTAATCACCACCACCAGCGCAAAGCGCGGGCGGCTGGCAGGCGCGACGCCAGCGGTGTAAGCAATATATTTGTTGATATAACGACCATCCGGGCCGACTTTTTTCGCCGTCCCGGTTTTGATAGCAATGCGATAGCCTTTGATGGCTGCTTTCACCCCACCACCGCCAGGTAGCGCAACGCTCTCCATCATATGCACCACAGTGCGCACGATAGACTCATTGAAAATGCGTTCGCCCGGCACGGGCGGGTCAACTTTGGTAATCGACAGCGGACGGTAGATACCGTAACTACCAATCGTTGCGTAGACTCGCGCTAACTGTAACGGCGTTACCATTAGCCCATAGCCGAAAGAGAAGGTGGCCCTCTCTATGTCAGACCACCGTTGTTTTTGAGGAAATAAGCCACTGCGTTCCCCGACCATCCCCAAATTGGTCGTTTTTCCCAATCCAAAACGTGAGTAAGTATCTACTAACGCTGAGGAGGGCATCGCTAACGCCAACTTCGAAACACCGACGTTACTCGACTTTTGTAGCACCCCGGTAAGGGTCAATTCGCTGTAGCGCGCCACGTCTTTGATTTCGTGGCCGTTAATTCGGTAAGGCACCGTGTTCAGCACCGTATTTGGTGTGACGACGCCGCGCTGCAGCGCCGTCATTACCACCATAGGTTTCACCGTCGAACCCGGTTCAAAAACGTCGGTGATCGCGCGGTTACGCATGGCATCTTTCGATGTACCGGTGAAGTTGTTCGGGTTGTAGGAAGGGCTGTTGGCCATTGCCAACACTTCGCCGGTGTTTACATCGACCAGCACGGCGCTTCCTGATTCTGCCTTGTTAAACGCCACCGCGTTATTCAGCTCACGATAAACCAGCGCCTGCAAGCGTTCATCAATGCTCAGCGCCAGGTTATGCGCAGCCTGGCTGTCGGTGGAAGAGATATCTTCAATAACACGCCCGTAGCGATCTTTACGCACGATACGTTCGCCAGGTTGACCGGTAAGCCATTTGTCAAAGCTCTTCTCAACACCTTCGATCCCCTGACTATCTACGTTAGTAAAACCGATAAGGTGAGCGGTCACTTCCCCGGAAGGGTAGTAACGACGGGATTCTTCACGCAGGTGAATCCCCGGCAACTTAAGCTTTTTAATGTAATCGCCGAGATCGGGGTTAACCTGACGCGCCAGATAGATAAAACGCATCTTCGGATTGGCGTTAATACGGGAAGCCAGCTGATCCAGCGGCATGTTCAGCGCATCAGAGAGCGCTTTCCAGCGATTATCCAGTGTGACGCCGCCAGCATCGTGTAACTCTTTTGGATCGGCCCAAATCGCTTTCACCGGCACACTTACTGCCAGCGGACGCCCGGAGCGGTCGGTAATCATTCCACGCGACGTTGCGACTTCCTGCACACGCAAAGAACGCATATCCCCTTCACGTACCAGCATCTCCGGATTGATAACCTGTAGCCAGGCGACACGCCCAAGCAGAAACGCCATCGCCAGCAGGATGCAACCGCAAAGCAACGCAAAACGCCAACTCACAAAGTTGGCCTGTTCTTCCTGGCGTTTCGGTTTAAGCGTTTTCGCCGCTGCTTTCATGCGTCGCGTAATTCCTTATTCATTTCTATTTCTGCACTACGATATTTTCCTGAGAGGGATCCACGTGCTGCATTTGCAGCTTTTCTGTCGCAATCCGTTCAACCCGGCTGTGATCGCCGAGCGCATTCTCTTCAAGAATCAGGTTGCGCCATTCGATATCTAGCGCGTCGCGCTCGAGAACCAGTTGTTCGCGCTGCGCGGTTAATAAGCGTGTGTGGTGAGAGGTAGTGACAACAGTCACTGCCGTCATGATGATGCAAATGAACAGACAGAGTGGCAGTTTCCCAAATCGCAAAAGATCGTCGCCGATCACGCCAGGCAAGGCATGGCGCTCGTTGCTTCCTAACGATCCTTTCACTTTGCTTAGGGTTTCTGTCACTCTGCCGATCATGCGTTCGTCCTCTCTGCAATACGCAGAACTGAACTACGGGCACGTGGATTTTCAGCCACTTCTTCTTCACCCGGCATCAACTTTCCTAAGGCTCGCAACTGACGGCCACCCAGTTTCCTGAGTTGCTCTTCGGTCATCGGCAACCCGGCAGGAACCTGCGGGCCGCGGCTTTGCTCACGCATGAAGCGTTTCACAATGCGATCTTCCAGAGAATGGAAGCTGATTATCGAAAGCCGCCCTCCCGGGGCAAGCACGCCGAGCGAGTTTTTTAGCGCCAGCTCTATTTCCTCCAGTTCACTGTTTACCCAAATGCGCACCGCCTGGAAGGTACGGGTCGCGGGATGTTTGAACTTGTCTTTCACCGGTGTTGCCGCCGCAACGACTTCCGCCAGCTCTTTAGTGCGGGTCATCGGGTTGAGACGGTTACGCTCTACAATGGCGCGTGCAATACGTTTAGCAAAACGCTCCTCGCCAAAGGTTTTCAGCACCCAGACGATATCTGCCTCTTCGGCTGTTTGCAGCCATTCGGCAGCAGACTGACCGCGAGTGGGATCCATCCGCATATCAAGCGGACCATCGCGCATAAAGGAGAAACCGCGCTCAGGATCGTCGAGCTGCGGTGAAGAGACCCCAAGATCGAGAAGAATACCGTCAATCTTGCCAACAAGTTCTCGCTCACTGACATAATCAGCAAGCGCAGAGAAAGGACCATGAATGATGGAGAAGCGCGGGTCATCAATGGTTTGGGCGACAGCAATTGCCTGTGGATCGCGATCGATGGCCAACAAGCGTCCTTCCGCACCCAAATGGGAGAGGATCAGGCGCGAGTGACCACCGCGACCAAAAGTACCATCGATGTAGATGCCATCCGGACGAATATTCAGGCCGTTAACGGCCTCATCCAGCAGCACCGTCGTGTGTTTAAAATTTTCCATCATCATTACAGAGACAAATCCTGCAACCGATCTGAAAGTGCTTCAGAACCCGATTGCTCAGCGTCGATATCTTCCTTGACCTGTTGATACCAGGTCGTTTCATCCCACAGCTCAAATTTATTGAACTGCCCGACCAGCATCACTTCTTTGGTTAGCCCGGCATGCTGCCGTAAAACAGGCGAAATCAATAAACGCCCGGCGCTATCCATCTGGCACTCGCTGGCATGCCCCAGCAATAAACGTTGTACGCGTCGCTCAAGCGGGTTCATGCTCGACAGGCGCGCCAGTTTTTGCTCAATAATTTCCCATTCAGGAAGGGGATAAAGCAGCAGGCATGAATGGCGAATGTCGATGGTACATACCATCTGACCAGAGGCATTCTCCAGCAGCAAATCCCGATAACGGGTCGGAACGGCTAACCGCCCTTTGCTGTCGAGATTGACTAACGTCGCGCCACGGAACATGTCCGATTCACCCCCAAGTGACCATTTTCACCACTTTATCCCACAAATCCCCACCAAGGGAGTTTACGGAGCGGAGGAAAAGCTTGTCAAGCCAGCACAAAGGCTAACCAGAACAAAAGATCTCTTATTTGCAGCGAATATCTGCAAAGGTGAATTAGTGCTCAACTTACGAGGCAAATTAACGTCATGAATATTTGCAAGAAAAAAAACAGAATATGCGTATCCGCGTTTAAAACCATTTGCTTCCTGCGTGCGAAATATAAAGTGTCAGTTTGCGACGCGGGCGGCATTTTAAGACATATCACCCCAACTGAACAGCACCAGTTGCATCCCTTCATACGGAGCGCAACGGCCGAATCACCAGGAAATAGCCCTACACTCATAACGTGTGCTAATAGGAGAAAGGCGATACTTTTCTGAGATGTAACAATTTAAGACAGAAATCATAATTGCTGCTTTAAAAATATCCTTTTAAAACGCTATTTAAAAAAGCCACTGGAATTAACTTTATACGTCCCGTATAAAAATTAAGGATTTATCTTAGAAGCCAGCAGGGAATAATTTGATTAAAGGTAAGATAACAAACAAAAAAGGCAGCTTACGCTGCCTTTAGCTGAACTTATACGCGACTTAATATCCCGCGACGGTAAAGATTACGCCGGATACGGCTAAGACCTGGTTTCGGCTTACGCGGTTCGTCGAGGCTTGCCAACACAATTTCCAGAACCCGCTCCGCAACATCGCGATGACGCTGCGCCACTGCCAGAACCGGGCATTGTAAGAAATCGAGTAGTTCGTGATCGCCAAAAGTCGCGATCGCCAGATCCGACGGCAATTTACCGTCGCGACGTAACGTAACGTCAAGTACACCCTGCAATAACGCAAACGACGTTATAAACATCGCCTGCGGCATAGGATTGGTTTCCAGCCATTTATCAAATAGCTGAGCAGCGGCTTCACGCTCGTAGCTATTGGCATAGAGATATTGCACTTCACGCGGATCATCTTTCCACGCGGTACGAAAGCCCTGCTCGCGCAGGAAACTGACAGATAGCTCCGGTAACGCTCCAAGATAAAGCACGCGCTCCGCCGGAAACTTACGGAGTTCTGCGGCCAGCATCTCCGAATCATCCTGATCGGCACCAACAACACTGGTGAAGTGTTCACGGTCCAGCGCGCGATCAAGCGCGACAATCGGGAAGGAATCATTGGCCCAGCGCTGATAAAACGGATGCTCTGGCGGTAATGAGGTGGAGACAATAATAGCGTCCACCTGCCGCTGCAACAGGTGCTCGATACAGCGCATTTCATTATCAGGTTGATCTTCCGAACAGGCGATCAGTAACTGATAGCCGCGCTGGCGAGCCTGGCGCTCCAGATAATTGGCAATGCGGGTGTAGCTCGTGTTTTCAAGATCCGGGATCACCAGCCCAATCGAACGTGTGCGTCCTGCGCGCAGGCCAGCCGCCACCGCATTTGGGTGGTAGTTATGCTCACGAACAACCGCCATGACTTTCTCAACGGTTTTGTCGCTGACACGATACTGCTTCGCCTTACCATTAATGACGTAGCTTGCCGTGGTTCGTGAGACGCCGGCTAGCCGGGCGATTTCATCCAGTTTCACAATTGCCCCTTAAATTAATGTACTCCATAACCTTTTTAGGGATATAGGTTAAAATCCTTAACATCTAAGCGCAGAATACTCACTCCGGCAACCGCTTTCATCTCTGGTTCCGGCAAATTTCGCAAAAAAAAGCCCAGCGTAGAACACCGGGCCAGTAAAAAATATGGAAAATTATTCTTTTCAGCGCATGATTTTGTCGCCGCGCGATAACCCCACCACGCCGGAGCGCGCAACTTCAACAATTTTCGCCACATCACGAATCGTGGCTAAAAACGCATCCAGTTTGTCACTGGTACCCGCGAGCTGAACTGTGTAAATGGACGGCGTAACGTCAATGATCTGTCCGCGGAAAATCTCGGCATTACGTTTCACCTCTTCGCGACCATAACCGCTGGCCTGAATTTTCACCAACATGATTTCACGTTCAACATATGCCCCCTGCCCCAGCTCGTTTACGCGTAATACATCAACCAGTTTGTGCAGTTGCTTTTCGATCTGCTCGAGAACTTTTTGATCGCCGACAGTCTGGATCGTCATCCGCGATAAGGTGGGATCGTCAGTCGGCGCAACGGTCAGGCTTTCTATGTTGTAACCGCGCTGAGAGAACAGACCAATCACGCGCGATAACGCGCCCGATTCATTTTCCAGTAGTACAGACAGTATCCGGCGCATAATCAGGTTCTCTCCGTTTTGCTTAACCACATCTCATCCATGCCGCCACCGCGGATCTGCATCGGATAAACGTGTTCACTACCATCAACGGTAACATCAACAAACACCAGGCGATTGTTTTTCACCTGCTCCAGAGCTTCCGCCAGCTTCGCCTCCAGCTCATCCGGACGCGTAATACGAATTCCCACATGGCCGTAAGCTTCCGCCAGGCGCGCAAAATCAGGCAACGACTCCATATAAGATTGTGAATGGCGGCCAGAATAGATCATGTCCTGCCACTGTTTCACCATCCCCAGATAGCGGTTATTGAGGTTCAATACCAGCACCGGCAGCTCATACTGCAACGCCGTGGAAAGTTCCTGAATATTCATCTGGATACTGCCATCGCCGGTCACGCAGACAACCGTCTCCTCGGGCAACGCCATCTTCACACCGAGCGCGGCGGGCAAGCCAAAACCCATAGTGCCCAGCCCGCCGGAGTTGATCCAGCGACGCGGTTTATCAAAACGGTAGTATAGCGCGGCAAACATCTGATGCTGGCCAACATCAGAAGTAACGTAAGCATCGCCATTCGTCAGACGCCAGATAGCTTCAATGACGGCCTGCGGTTTGATCTTTTCACTCTGGGTGTCATATTTCAGGCACTGACGTGCGCGCCACTGTTCAATGCGCAACCACCAGTCACGGATATCATCCAGCAGCTGTGGCTGCTCTTCCTGCTCCAGCAGCTCAAGCATTTGTTCCAGAACCAGCCGCGCGTCGCCGACAATTGGCACATCCGCCTGTACGGTTTTGGAAATGGAAGTGGGGTCTATATCGATATGCAGGACCGTCGCATCCGGACAGTACTTCGCCAGGTTATTGGTGGTGCGATCGTCAAAACGCACGCCAACCGCGAAAATAACATCGGAATGGTGCATCGTCATATTGGCTTCATAAGTGCCGTGCATGCCCAGCATACCCAGCGCCTGTCGATGCGACGCCGGAAACGCGCCCAACCCCATTAAGGACGAGACCACGGGCAAATTCAGTTTTTCAGCCAATTGGCGCAACTGAGTTTCGCATGCGGAGTTAATCGCACCGCCTCCCACGTAAACCACCGGCCTCTTCGCCGACACCAGTGTTTGCAAAGCACGCTTGATTTGGCCTTTGTGCCCCTGCGTCGTCGGGTTATAAGATCGCATGCTGACCGATTCCGGCCAGAAATAGGGCAGCTTGTTGGCCGGGTTCATAATATCTTTCGGCAGATCCACCACCACCGGCCCCGGACGCCCACTGGCAGCCAGCCAGAATGCTTTCTTTAATACACCGGGAATGTCTTCGGTTTGTTTGACCAGGAAACTATGCTTCACCACCGGACGGGAAATCCCCACCATGTCGCATTCCTGAAACGCGTCATAACCAATCAGCGATGTTGCAACCTGCCCGGAAAGCACCACCAGTGGGATGGAATCCATATAAGCGGTAGCGATACCCGTGATCGCATTCGTCGCACCAGGGCCAGACGTGACCAGTACCACTCCAACCTCACCCGTTGCCCGCGCCAGCCCATCGGCCATATGCACCGCCGCCTGCTCATGACGTACCAATACATGTTCAATACCGCCAACAGTATGCAGGGCATCGTAGATATCCAGGACTGCACCTCCTGGGTAGCCGAATACTTTCTTTACGCCTTGATCGATAAGCGATCGGACGACCATCTCGGCTCCAGACAACATCTCCATGCTTTGCCTCCAGGCTTATATTTGTCGACTGACGGCGGAACTCATTTCCACTCTGTCGCTCTGTTCAGAGCAGGAAACCCTGAATTCTGATTATGAATGGCAGTTACCATAACCGCTCAAAATCTGGCAGGCAATTAGCAAACCACTGACGTCAACGGCATACAAAAGAGGAAAAACAACGCGAGAGCATCAGATTTGGTGGAAACCTCTGTGATAAGGAAAGACGATGACCATTCATCATCCAAATGGCAGGTTGTACAGAAAATCATGCATTTTTAGCACCATGCGGGAAGGCGCTGACGACCAAAATTGAAATAAAATACTGCTAATGCATGATTAAGCAGAATAAACCGGATAACCAAGCCGGCCTATTCTGTCACCACATTACAGAGTACAAACTGAGATCAGTAGCTCTTCCATCCACTGATGGCCTTTATCGCGGCCTGCCGCTTCATGCCATGAGAGATAACAAGTACGTGTATTAAGCATCAGCGGTAAAGGCAATACCTGCAAAGGTAGGCCAAGAGCAAAGCGTTCAACCAACCAACGCGGCGCAATCGTCACCAAATGCGTTTGCGCGACAATGTTTAATACGCTGGTGACGGCCATCCCTTGATAGGCAATACGGCTCTTCTTTTCCGCCGTATCATACCAGGGCTCACTAAAGGAAGCATAATGGTCCAGCAAGACCACAGCATGTTGTTCATTGAATATACTGGCTTCGGTAACAAGGTTCTCAGTGCGTGGATGTTCTTTACTGGTTACCAGTACCATTTCGTCTTTAAATAATGGAACGCAAGAGAATTCAGGACGGTGAAATTCTTCGTAGCCGATCACAAATTCAATTTCCTGGTAACGCAATTGATGCTCTGTACTGTGATTAAGGCCTGTTTTAAACACCAGATTAATATTAGGTGCAGTCTTTTCAACACTATTGTAAATAATTGACGTTAAGAGGTTATCCAGCGGACAGCATACGCAAAGATTAAATGCACGTTCACTGCTCCGTGGATCAAATCCCGGACCGGGCAACTCATTTTGTACCAACTGTAATGCCTGACGGATTGAACCAAACAGTTGATATGAACGCGCAGTGGGTTGAATTCCACGTCCATAGCGGATAAAAAGCTCGTCGTTAAACATGATTTTAAGCCGCGCAACGGCATTACTCACAGCGGGTTGTGACATTCCCAGCACATGCGCCGCACGGGTAATGTTTTGTTCCTGCATCACCACATCAAAAACGGTAAGCAAATTAAGATCTACTGAACGCAACTGTGGTTTACCCACCTCGACAATCTCATGGTTGCCAATAGATTCCCCAGAAACATTGCAATCCGTCGTCATGATAAAACTCCCTTGACTGTGTAATAATAATATTCAGAAAGATGATTTATCATGCCTATAGCATTAATAGAAGCATAGCGTGAAAAATTAGGAACTTTTAATTTTCCAAATGGGTGACGTGACGATAAATAATACTATAATCAATAAAGAATTAATATATTTTTACTTTATCAAACATTCAGAAACTCATCGGGTGATAAAGATAACAGCCGTCCATCCCATAACGCAAAGCGTAAAAGGGTTGTTCTGTATAATTTACCTTAAAACTAGTAGCCGTCTATTAAAAAATACCCAATAGCGATTCGCACGAAATACGCATTTCATTCCAGGGAACAGGATAATTAACTGAAAAGCGGCCATACAATTTACCTGTTCTGAAGATGGTTTTCAGTAGCAGGGGTTGACTTTAACTAGCGTATCCAGTACCACTAAAAGCATAACGTTTTTCCTGGAGCTTGATTCATGATTCGTAACGTCGGTTTTGCTGGTCTACTACTACTAAACGCATCTCTTGTGCGCGGTAGACCGGTGGACGACATTCAGAATTGAATTGTCTGCCAGTTAAGACAGAAAACCCGCGCCTTGGCGCGGGTTTTTTTATGCTCGTAGCGAGGCGACCTCAGATAACAAGGATCTAAACCATGAGCCAGCAAGTCGTTATTTTCGATACTACATTACGTGATGGTGAACAGGCGTTACAGGCGAGCCTGAGCGTGAAAGAGAAGCTGCAAATCGCCCTGGCGCTGGAACGTATGGGCGTCGATGTGATGGAAGTCGGCTTTCCGGTGTCGTCCCCGGGTGATTTTGAATCCGTACAAACCATCGCACGCAATGTGAAAAACAGCCGCGTTTGCGCTCTCGCACGCTGTGTTGAAAAAGATATTGATGTCGCCGCGGAATCCCTGAAAGTCGCTGAAGCGTTCCGCATCCACACGTTTATCGCCACCTCACCGATGCATATCGCCACCAAGTTGCGCAGTACGCTGGATGAAGTGATTGAACGTGCAACTTACATGATCAAACGCGCGCGTAACTATACCGATGATGTGGAGTTCTCTTGCGAAGATGCGGGCCGTACGCCAATCGACGATCTGGCGCGAGTGGTCGAAGCCGCCATCAACGCCGGGGCAAAAACCATCAACATCCCGGATACCGTCGGCTACACCATGCCGTTTGAATTCGCCAATATCATCACCGGCTTGTATGACCGCGTACCGAACATCGATAAAGCCATTATCTCCGTACATACCCATGATGATTTAGGTCTGGCCGTTGGCAATGCCATCGCAGCGGTACACGCCGGTGCGCGCCAGGTTGAAGGAGCGATGAACGGTATCGGTGAACGTGCCGGTAACTGCTCGCTGGAAGAGGTGATCATGGCGATTAAGGTGCGCAAAGATATTATGAACGTGCACACCCGCATCAATCACAATGAAATCTGGCGCACCAGCCAGACCGTTAGCCAGATCTGCAATATGCCGATTCCGGCGAACAAAGCGATTGTCGGCACCGGCGCTTTCGCCCACTCCTCCGGTATTCACCAGGATGGCGTACTGAAAAACCGCGAAAACTACGAAATCATGACTCCAGAATCTATTGGTCTGAATCAGGTACAGTTAAACCTGACCTCCCGTTCCGGCCGTGCGGCGGTAAAACATCGGATGGAAGAGATGGGTTACCAGGAAGCCGATTACAACCTGGATAACCTGTACGAAGCGTTCCTGAAACTGGCAGATAAAAAAGGCCAGGTATTCGATTACGACCTGGAAGCGCTGGCGTTCATTAACAAACAGCAGGAAGAGCCAGAACATTTCCGCCTGGACTACTTCAGTGTGCAGTCCGGCTCCAACGACATCGCAACAGCCTCCATCAAGCTGGCCTGCGGTGATGAAATTAAAACTGAAGCCGCCAATGGTAACGGCCCGGTTGATGCCATCTACCAGGCTATTAACCGCGTCACCGAGTACGACATTGAGCTGGTGAAATATGGTCTCAGTGCCAAAGGCCACGGCAAAGATGCGCTGGGGCAGGTTGATATCGTCGCCAATTACAATGGCCGCCGCTTTCACGGTGTGGGTCTGGCGACCGATATCGTTGAGTCCTCAGCCAAAGCCATGGTGCATGTGCTGAACAATATCTGGCGCGCCGCCGAAGTCGAAAAAGAGTTGCAACGCAAAGCGCAGAACAAAGAGAACAACAAGGAAACCGTGTGATGTCGAAGAATTATCATATTGCTGTGTTACCGGGTGACGGTATCGGTCCGGAAGTCATGGCGCAAGCCCTGAAAGTACTGGACGCCGTGCGTTGCCGTTTCGGTATGCACATTACCACCAGCCATTATGACGTGGGCGGTATCGCTATCGACCGCCACGGCAACCCGCTGCCGCAGGCAACCATTGAAGGCTGTGAGCAGGCAGACGCCATTCTGTTTGGCTCCGTCGGCGGCCCCAAATGGGAAAATCTACCGCCAGCGCAGCAACCGGAGCGCGGTGCGCTGCTGCCGCTGCGTAAGCACTTTAAATTGTTCAGTAACCTGCGCCCGGCCAAACTGTATCAGGGGCTGGAAGCTTTCTGCCCGCTGCGTGAAGATATCGCCGCTAATGGCTTCGATATTCTGTGTGTGCGTGAACTGACTGGCGGTATTTACTTCGGCCAGCCGAAAGGCCGTGAAGGCAGCGGCCAGCATGAGAAGGCCTTCGATACCGAGGTCTATCATCGGTTTGAAATCGAGCGTATCTCGCGTATTGCGTTTGAATCAGCGCGTAAACGCCGTAAAAAAGTGCACTCGATTGATAAAGCCAACGTTCTGCAAACCTCTCTGCTCTGGCGCGAAATCGTCAACGAAATTGCCAGCGAATATCCGGATGTTGAACTGGTGCATATGTATATCGACAACGCAACTATGCAGCTGATTAAAGATCCGTCCCAGTTTGACGTGCTGCTGTGCTCTAACCTCTTCGGCGACATCCTCTCCGATGAGTGTGCGATGATCACCGGTTCAATGGGTATGCTGCCTTCAGCGAGCCTGAACGAACAGGGTTTTGGTCTGTACGAACCGGCGGGTGGCTCAGCCCCGGATATCGCCGGTAAAAATATTGCTAACCCAATTGCACAAATCCTGTCGCTGGCGCTGCTGCTGCGTTACAGCCTGGACGCTGGTGAAGCGGCTTCCGCTATTGAAAGCGCAATCAACCGAGCATTAGAAGAAGGCGTGCGTACCGGTGATTTAGCCCGTGGCGCTGCGGCTGTCAGTACCGATGAAATGGGTGATATTATTGCCCGTTATGTCGCCGAAGGGGTGTAATCATGGCTAAGAGTTTGTACGAAAAATTGTTTGATGCGCACGTTGTGTATGAAGCGCCAAACGAAACCCCATTGCTGTATATCGATCGCCATCTGGTGCACGAAGTGACCTCACCGCAGGCGTTTGACGGCCTGCGTGCGCACAACCGTCCGGTGCGCCAGCCGGGTAAAACCTTCGCCACCATGGATCATAACGTCTCTACACAGACCAAAGACATTAACGCTTCCGGCGAAATGGCGCGTATCCAGATGCAGGAATTGATCAAAAACTGCAACGAATTCGGCGTTGAGCTGTATGACCTGAATCACCCGTACCAGGGAATTGTCCACGTGATGGGGCCAGAACAGGGCATCACCTTGCCGGGTATGACCATTGTTTGTGGCGATTCGCACACCGCAACCCACGGCGCGTTTGGCGCGCTGGCCTTCGGTATCGGCACATCGGAAGTTGAGCATGTTCTGGCAACGCAGACACTGAAACAGGGTCGCGCTAAGACCATGAAAATCGAAGTGAAGGGTACCGCAGCACCGGGGATCACTGCCAAAGATATCGTATTAGCGATCATCGGCAAAACCGGTAGCGCAGGCGGCACCGGTCATGTGGTGGAATTCTGCGGTGATGCAATTCGTGCGTTGAGCATGGAAGGTCGCATGACGCTGTGCAATATGGCGATTGAGATGGGCGCGAAAGCCGGTCTTGTCGCACCGGACGACACCACCTTTAACTACGTGAAAGGCCGTCTGCACGCGCCGAAAGGCAAAGATTTTGATGATGCTGTCGCTTACTGGAAAACGTTGCACACCGACGAAGGGGCAACTTTCGACACCGTTGTGACCTTGCAGGCAGAAGAGATCGCGCCGCAGGTAACCTGGGGCACCAACCCGGGCCAGGTGATTTCGGTAACGGATATCATCCCCGATCCGGCATCGTTCGCCGATCCGGTTGAGCGCGCCTCCGCGGAAAAAGCGCTGGCTTACATGGGCCTGAAACCGGGCGTCCCACTGACTGAAGTGACGATTGATAAAGTGTTTATCGGTTCCTGCACAAACTCGCGTATCGAAGATTTACGCGCCGCTGCGGAGATCGCGAAAGGCCGCAAAGTCGCGCCTGGCGTACAGGCGCTGGTGGTGCCAGGTTCAGGTCCGGTGAAAGCACAGGCGGAAGCAGAAGGGCTGGATAAGATCTTTATCGAAGCCGGTTTCGAATGGCGTTTGCCTGGCTGCTCTATGTGCCTGGCAATGAATAACGACCGCCTGAACCCCGGCGAGCGTTGCGCCTCCACCAGTAACCGTAACTTTGAAGGCCGTCAGGGCCGCGGCGGACGCACGCATCTGGTCAGCCCGGCAATGGCTGCCGCTGCGGCGGTAACCGGTCATTTCGCCGATATTCGTAGCCTGTAAGGAGCTCACCATGGCAGAGAAATTTACCCAACACACCGGCCTGGTTGTTCCGCTGGATGCCGCCAACGTCGATACGGACGCTATTATCCCGAAACAGTTCCTGCAGAAGGTTACACGTACTGGTTTTGGCGCCCATCTGTTTAATGACTGGCGCTTCCTCGATGATAAAGGCGAGCAGCCGAACCCGGAGTTCGTGCTGAACTTTCCGCAATACAAAGGTGCCTCCATTTTGCTGGCACGCGAAAACTTTGGCTGCGGTTCCTCACGCGAGCATGCGCCGTGGGCGCTGACCGACTACGGCTTCAAAGTGGTGATTGCGCCGAGCTTCGCCGACATCTTCTATGGCAACAGCTTTAACAACCAGTTGCTGCCGGTAACGCTGGGCGAAGAGGATGTCGATGCGTTGTTCACGCTGGTGCAGAACAACCCGGGTACGACCTTTGAGGTGGATCTCGAAGAGCAGGTGGTCAAAGCGGGCGGGAAATCCTATAGCTTTAACATTGATGCCTTCCGCCGCCACTGCATGCTGAACGGTCTGGACAGCATTGGCCTGACGCTTCAGCATGAAGACGCGATTGCCGCTTACGAAAGCAAGCAACCGGCGTTTATGAGCTAACAGAAGCAGACTCCTTGCCGGATGGCGTTAGCGCTTATCCGGCAAGCAAATCGGTGCGATCGCCGCCATACATCTGGCAAACAAAAAGTTATGCCTCCCTCACGCGGCTGGTCAGCAGCAGCGACACCACGGAAATAACCGCAATCCCCACGTACACCGCCCCGTGACTAAAACTTTGCGCCAGCGCGCCCTGAATCACCCCGGCAAGAATCACTCCGGTTGAAATACTATTGGTAAACAGCGTTGTCGCCGAACCGACACGCCCCGGCATTAAATCCTGAAACCACAGCATACCGATACCGGCGACAATGCCGATAAAGATTGCGTTGAACAATTGCAGCACCAGCAGCGCTGTCTGGCTGTGAAAGAAGATCAGCCCCAGATAAAACACCACACCTGCGGCGACGGCTGTCACCATCATCCGTCGCTTGCCCAGATGTTTAACAAAATACCCGGCCAGGATCATCGCCGGGATCTCCAGGCCAGCAGCAGTACCCATCAGGATCCCGGCGAGTTTATCCGGCAGCCCCAGCTCCTGGCTAATCCACAGTGGCATGTCGATGATGTACATGGTGTTGCAGGTCCACATCAGCGTTGAGGCGATAAACAGCATGCGCACGTTCCTATCGCCCCAGCCGCTCACTTCCGTCACGGCGACGGTGGGCTGCGCCACACGCGGCACCGAGGGCAGCCAGAATGCAATCATCAACAGGCTTATAACAAAAAGCCCCGCAGCAATGATGAACATAGCGGTAAAACCGTAATTGAGTGCTAGCATAAATGCCAGCGGCGGGCCAATCACCCACGCCAGCGAGAGCTGCGCACGCATCACCGAACTGAACATCACCACTTCCCGCGCGGAACTGTCAGCATACTCGCGCGCCAGCGCAAAGAGCTGCGGCATTGCGGTATTGGCGAGCGAGGCCAGCAGCACGCCACAGGTGATAAGCGTCAGATAGTGACGGTTGAAGGCAAACAGCAGTGCGTTACCCACCGCCATCAGACAGCAAAAGAGGATCAGCTTGCGACGATCGCCCTGGTTATCAGAACGTTTTGCCAGCCACAGGCTGACCAGGATCCCAGCTACCGCGTTGACGGTATAAAACAACCCAATCCAGAAAGGCTGAGCCCCCACTTCACGACTGAGAAACAGGCTCAGCGTCGGCGCCTGCACCGCACCAGCAACCCCCATCATAAACGCAACGATCATAAAAGCGACGTAAACACCGTTGAGACGGCGTCCCATCGTCATTAACCAGAGCATGAACGTTTCCTTTCCAAAAGCGGCAAAAACCGCAGAAATCATAAACGAAAAAAGCCAGCAAAAATATTTTGCTGGCGTAGGCGGATTTGCGCCTAATACTCAGTCACACATGATGGCCGCGATTCAGTCCTTCGAGATCGGCGTTGTCACTTCCCACTGCATCAGTTCTTCCAGCATTTTCAGGCGCTGCCCTGCACTCTGATGGGCGAGCCAGCACACATCCTGTGTGGCGCGAAAATAAGCCAGATAAAACCGTCGTATGGATGATCTCTGCATAGCACCTCCTCGCTTTCATCGAAGAGAAGTATTGGCTTAATATAGGGATAAATAAATTGCTGAGTTTTTACCAGGAGTTCCTCTTTTATGTCCTCTGGCCGCCTGCAACAGCAGTTCATCCGTTTGTGGCAATGCTGCGACGGAAAATCTCAGGAAACCACACTTAATGAGCTGGCCGATCTGCTCAGTTGCTCGCGCCGTCATATGCGCACGCTGCTGAATACGATGCAGGAACGCGGCTGGCTAAAATGGGATGCGGAAGCGGGGCGTGGCAAGCGTTCGCGTCTAACGTTCCTCTATACCGGGCTGGCGCTCCAGCAGCAGCGGGCGGAAGATCTGCTGGAGCAGGATCGTATCGATCAGCTGGTTCAGTTAGTGGGCGATAAAGAAGCCGTCCGCCAGATGCTCGTCTCCCATCTCGGACGGACCTTTCGCCAGGGGCGACATATCCTGCGAGTGCTCTATTATCGCCCGCTGCGCAACCTGCTGCCTGGCACGCCATTACGACGTTCCGAAACCCATATGGCGCGGCAAATATTTAGTGCGTTGACGCGAATAAATGAGGAAAATGGGGAACTGGAAGCGGATATTGCTCATCACTGGAAAGCGATTTCCCCTTTACACTGGCGCTTTTATTTACGTCCAGGCATCCGCTTTCATAATGGCCGCGAGCTGGAAATGAGTGATGTGATCGTTTCCCTGCAACGAGCGACCGCCCTGCCGCTCTATTCGCACATCCGCGAGGTCGTCTCCCCAACCCCCTGGACGTTGGATATTCATCTCTGGCAGCCAGATAACTGGCTCCCTTGGTTGATGGGGCATGTGCCTTCCATGATCCTGCCGCGAGAGTGGAACACCCTGCCCCATTTCTCCAGCCAGCCGATTGGCACCGGCCCGTATGCCGTGGTGCGCAATAACAATAACCAATTGAAGATTCATGCTTTTGATGACTATTTCGGCTTCCGCGCCCTGATTGATGAAGTGAATGTCTGGGTGCTACCGGATCTCAGCGACGATCCGATCTGCGGGCTGACGCTCGAAGGGCCGACTGGCGATGAAAAAGAAGTCGAAAGCCGCCTGGAAGAGGGCTGCTATTATTTGCTATTTGACGCGCGTTCCAGTTGTGGTGCCAGCCCGGCGGTTAGAGAGTGGGTAAGCCAGATCCTCTCCCCCGCCAGCCTGTTATGGCATGCCGACGAGCGCTATCAACGTTACTGGTTCCCGGCCTATGGCTTGTTGCCGCGCTGGCATCATGCCCGACCTGGCGTCGGCGAGAAGCCTGCCGGGCTGGAATCCCTGACGCTCACCTTCTACCGCGAACATAACGAGCACGAGGCGCTCTCCCGTATCATGAGCGATTTACTGGCAGAACAGGGAGTAAGGCTTCACATACAAAGGGTGGAGTACGCCGAGTGGTACCGGGGTGAAGCGACCAGTGATCTGTGGCTTAACAGCGCCAACTTTACGCTGCCGCTCAACTTCTCGGTCTTTGCCAACTTGTATGAAGTGCCGTTGTTGCAGCACTGTATTCCTGGCGACTGGCAGGTCGCCGCCACCGAGTGGCGCGCCGGAAAGATGAACCTTGCCGCCTGGTCTCAGCAGTTACTGGCCAGTAAAGCGATGGTACCGTTAATCCATCACTGGCTTAGGATCCAGGGGCAACGCAGTATGCGCGGGTTGCGTATGAATACGCTGGGCTGGTTTGACTTTAAATCGGCCTGGTATGCGCCGCCCGATCCATAACGCTTTCGCATTTTTTACCAAATCATTACAATAGCGGCGTTCTCAACGGGGTGCTGCGCCAACGGCGTGTGCTGAGAAAATACCCGTCGAACCTGATCCGGATAACGCCGGCGAAGGGATTTGAGGCTGCCTCTCAAAATCCTTTGCCACCCATTTTTTGAGGTGCAAAGTGTTAAAAAAATCATTGCTATTACTGCTGTTGGTTGCCGCTCCTGTTTTTGCCAAACCTGTATTAACCGTCTACACCTACGACTCCTTCTCCGCTGACTGGGGCCCCGGCCCGGCAGTGAAGAAAGCCTTTGAAGGCGATTGCAACTGCGAACTGAAATTTGTGGCGCTGGAGGATGGCGTCTCGCTACTCAACCGTCTGCGTATGGAAGGCAAAAACAGCAAAGCGGATGTGGTACTTGGGTTGGATAACAATCTGCTGGAAGCGGCAACGCAAACCAAACTGTTCGCCAAAAGCGGCGTAGCGACGGATGCCGTCAAGGTGCCTGGCGGCTGGAAAAACGACACTTTTGTGCCGTTCGACTACGGCTGGTTCGCCTTCGTTTACGATAAAAACAAACTGAAAAACCCGCCGAAAAGCCTGAAAGAACTGGTGGAAAGCGACCAAAAATGGCGCGTGATCTATGAAGATCCCCGCACCAGCACACCCGGCCTAGGCCTGCTGTTGTGGATGCAAAAAGTGTACGGCGACAAAGCCCCGGACGCCTGGCAGAAGCTGGCAGCCAAAACGGTGACTGTCACCAAAGGCTGGAGCGAAGCCTACGGTCTGTTCCTGAAAGGGGAAAGCGATCTGGTGCTGAGTTACACCACATCGCCCGCCTACCATCTGATTGAAGAGAAAAAAGACAACTATGCAGCGGCGAATTTCAGCGAAGGGCATTATTTGCAGGTTGAAGTCGCCGCCCGCACTGCTGCCAGCAAACAGCCGGAACTGGCGGAAAAGTTTTTGAAATTTATGGTGTCTCCGGCATTCCAGAACACTATCGCCACCGGCAACTGGATGTACCCGGTCAGCAATGTACCGCTACCGACCGGGTTTGATACGCTGCAAAAACCGCAAACCTCGCTTGAATTCACCCCGCAAGAAGTCGCGGCTCAACGTGCATCATGGATTAATGCATGGCAACGCGCCGTCAGCCGCTGATTGCCGGCTGGCTGCTTCCCGGCCTCACCGCCGCCGCGCTGATGGTGGCGGTGGCACTGTCCGCCTTCCTGGCACTGTGGCAAAGCGCGCCGCTAACCGACCTGCCGGCCTTCTGGCACGACAGCTATCTGTGGCATGTGGTGCGTTTCTCTTTCTGGCAGGCCTTTCTCTCTGCCCTGCTCTCCGTTTTCCCGGCGATATTTCTTGCCCGTGCCCTGTATCGACGGCGTTTTGCGGGCCGCCTCGCGCTACTGCGTCTGTGCGCCATGACGCTGATTCTGCCAGTGCTGGTGGCAGTGTTCGGCATTCTCAGCGTGTATGGCCGCCAGGGCTGGCTGGCCTCGCTCTGGCATATTTTCGGGCTGGAGTGGCATTTCTCGCCCTATGGCCTGCAAGGCATCTTGCTGGCACATGTGTTCTTTAACCTGCCGATGGCGGCGCGATTGCTGCTGCAAGCACTGGAGCAGATCCCCGGCGAACAGCGCCAGCTTGCCGCGCAGTTAGGCATGCGCGGCTGGGCGTTTTTCCGCTTTGTTGAATGGCCGTGGCTGCGCCGCCAGATTCCGCTAACCGCAGCGCTAATCTTTATGCTCTGTTTCGCCAGCTTCGCCACGGTGCTGTCGTTAGGCGGCGGACCTCAGGCCACCACCATTGAGCTGGCGATCTATCAGGCGCTGAGTTTTGATTTTGATCCGGCCCGCGCCGCGCTGCTGGCGCTGATGCAGATGATCTGCTGCCTCGGCCTGGTGCTGTTAAGCCAGCGCATGAGTAAAGCCATTGCCGTCGGTAGCCATCAGATCCAGGGCTGGCGTAATCCGGAAGATCACTTATTCAGCCGAATAACAGATATCGCCCTGATTGTGCTGGCGCTGCTGTTACTGCTGCCGCCGCTGCTGGCGGTGATCGTTGATGGCTTCAATTTGAGTCTGTTGAAAGTGCTGAGCAGACCGATTCTCTGGCAGGCAACGGCTACATCGCTGCGCATTGCACTGGCCGCCGGGTTGCTGTGTGTCGTGTTGACAATGATGCTACTGTGGAGCAGCCGCGAACTGCGCGCTCGCCAGCAAACAATGGCCGGACAGGCGCTGGAGTTGAGCGGTATGCTTATCCTTGCGATGCCGGGGATTGTGCTGGCAACCGGCTTCTTCCTGCTGCTCAATAACAGTATCGGGTTGCCCGCTTCCGCCGACGGTATCGTGATTTTCACCAATGCGCTGATGGCCATCCCTTACGCATTAAAAGTGCTGGAAAACCCGATGCGCGACCTTACCGCCCGCTATAGCATGCTGTGTCAGTCGCTCGGAATGCAGGGCTTCCGCCGTCTTTGGGTGGTGGAGCTACGCGCGCTGCAACGCCCGCTGGCGCAGGCGCTGGCATTCGCCTGCGTATTGTCGATTGGCGATTTCGGTGTGGTGGCGCTATTTGGTAATGACGACTTTCGTACGCTACCGTTTTATCTTTATCAGCAAATTGGTTCCTATCGCAGCCAGGATGGCGCGGTAACGGCGCTGATCCTGCTGTTGCTCTGCTTTATCTTATTCACTGTGATTGAAAAACTTCCGGGCCGCCATGTTAAGACTGATTGATGTCACCTGGCTTTATCAGCATCTGCCGATGCGTTTCACCCTGACGGTAAAAGCGGGTGAACAGATAGCCATTCTCGGGCCGAGCGGCGCGGGGAAAAGCACCTTGCTGAATCTGATTGCCGGTTTTCTTACCCCGGCGAGAGGCACATTAACCATTGCAGGCAACGATCATACCCACACGCCGCCATCGCAGCGCCCGGTATCCATGCTGTTTCAGGAGAACAATCTGTTCACGCATCTTACGGTATGGCAGAACATTGGGCTGGGGCTTAATCCGGGACTGAAGTTAAACAGCGAACAACAACAAACATTGCACCAAATCGCCGATACCATGGGGCTGAAAGAATTACTGCATCGCCTGCCAGAACAGTTGTCCGGTGGTCAGCGCCAGCGTGTCGCCCTCGCCCGCTGCCTGGTGCGCGAGCAGCCGGTGTTACTGCTGGATGAACCGTTCTCCGCGCTCGACCCGGCGCTGCGCCAGGAGATGTTATTGCTGGTGCAGGAGGTGTGCCGCCGCCAGCACCTGACATTATTGATGGTTTCGCACAACGTTGAGGATGCGTCGCGCATTGCAGAACGCTCGCTGGTGGTTGCCGATGGACGAATTGCCTGGGACGGAAAAACAGATGACCTGCTGAGCGGCAAATCATCGGCCTCTGCGCTGCTGGGTATCCGCGGTCAGTGACCGCGGATCACTTTCCCCAGAATCGAGAGATATACACTGGCATCAATGGGTGATCGATCAGCGCGACCGCAGCCGCGATGCTCGCCACCAGCATTCCCGGTGCCAACAAAAGCAAACGCGGACGCGGCAGATAACGGGTTAACTTATCCACCCCCGCCTTGCCGGAACGCCACAGACGCCAGCACAGCCAGCACGCCAGCCACAACAGCACAGCAGTCAGCAGCAACAGCCATTTGAAGTTGCCGCTTTGCATATCGGCAGGAATATCAATCGCCGCACCAGCCAGAATACCAGGCAGGAAATAGAACGGCGGCCAGAGCAGGCAGCCAATAATGTTCGGCAGAAGGAATTTGCGTACCGGCAGATCGAGCATACCTGCAACCATTGGCACCAGCGGACGGGTTGGCCCAACAAAACGCCCAACCAGAATGGTAAACATGCTGTGCTGATGCAACGCGTGCTCGGTCTTATCCAGCAGCGCTTTGTTCTTTTTCATAAAAGACAAGCGGTGCAGCGGAGCTTTAAAGCGCCAGCCCAGCCAGAACGAGATCCAGTCGCCCAGCAGGCAACCGATAATCCCCGCCAGCCACGCCTGCCAGAAATTAACTTCGCCGCTACCAATCAGCGCGCCCAGCCCGGCCATCATCACCGTTCCGGGCAGAATTAACCCGACCAGCGCCAGCGATTCAAAAAATGCCACCAACGCAATGGCCGCCAGCGAGTATATTGCCGATTGCGTAATAAAATGTTCCAGCAGTGCTTCCATAACCCGTCCTGTTCAGCATGAAGGCTGGATTCTCCGGAGTGACTCCGTGAGCGTCAACCTTTCAATTATCTGAAATTTTTACAGGCTATACCCGTCATACTTCAAGCTGCATGTGCGTTGGCTTTCCTCGCTCACCCCAGTCACTTACTGAAGTAAGCTCCTGGGGATTCACTGCGTCGCCGCCTTCCCGCAACTCGAATTATTTAGGGTATCTGTCGCATTGCCGAACCTTTTATTGCCAAACTTTACGTTTTATTCGCACCCCGCACGGAATTCGCTGGGGCTGGCACCGGTGCATTTTTTAAATACCCGGGAAAAATAGAGCTGATCATCAAAGCCAACATTACGCCCAACACTGGCTATCGGCATCCGCGTGGTGCTAAGCAGCAATTTTGCCTGACTAATGCGCTGATCCTCGCGCCAGCTCAGCACACTCACGCCCAGTTGCTGACGAAAAAGGTGCGACAGCCGCGACGGTGACAGACAAACATGTTGTGCCACGCTGGCGATATCAAAATGGTTGTCCGCCAGGTGATCGCTAATGTACTGGCAAGCGTCGCGCACGCGGTTATCCAGCGGTGGATGCAACGATTCGTTGATCGCCTCCATGCGCCGCAGCAATAACTGCTCCAGCAGGTTGATCGCCAGCAGTTCAGCATAACGACCGCCACTTTGCCCGGCATCAATAATTTGTGCAAAAAGCTCACGAAAACGCTGCATGTTGCCGTCATCAGGACGGTAAAATCCCGTCTGGGAAAACAATGTCGGCCAGTTAAGCCACTCATGCCAGTAGGCGCGCGGGCGGAAGTAAACCCACTGGTGATACCACTCCGACGCATCGGGATGACGACCGTAGTGGTGAATTTCCCCCGGCGGAAACAGCAAAATATCCCCAGGACGGCAGATAAACTGCTTACCGCTGTTTTTTACCACCCCTTCTCCCTTCACTGTCAGGTTGAGAATATAACCCTTCATCCCCAGAGGCCGATCGATGAAAAAGTCGAGATAGCCTTCCGAATCAATCGGCGTTAACCCCGCAACCAGATGCGCGTTAAACGAGTACCCAGGCAACAGTGGATCGTTTTGTGATTCAGCCATAAACGCAATACTCCCATACCCGGTAAGGAAACCAATTGTCCATATTGATAAACCCTTTATCCTGCGGCGTCCCGCCGCCCTGAGGCGCAGCATACTGGTACGGATCAATCCCGCCAGACAAAAGCAATTACGCCTCTTTTTCGCTCTGAAATGGACTCAAAAGGGATAACGAAAGTGTCTATAAAGGTGGCAGAAATGTCCACATCGAATTTTTGCACGGCGTCACACTTTGCATTGCCATAGCATTTTTATCCATAAGATTAGCGAATCCTGCCTGACGGTTTTAAGCGCCGCTCACTATGGTTTTCCTAACGGTTATTCTTCTTGGAGCAACATACATGGCAATCACAATTGGCCTCGATTTCGGCAGCGATTCAGTACGTGCGCTGGCGGTAGACTGCACATCCGGGGCGGAGATCGCCACCAGCGTTGAGTGGTATCCGCGCTGGCAGGAGGGGCGTTATTGCGATGCGCCGAACAATCAATTTCGCCACCACCCACGCGACTACATCGAGTCGATGGAAGCCGCACTGAAAAGTGTGCTGGCGGAACTCAGCGCCGAACAGCGCGCAGCGATTAAAGGCATCGGTGTGGACAGCACCGGCTCGACACCTGCGCCAATCGACGCGGAAGGGCGCGTTCTGGCTTTACGTCCGGAGTTCGCCGACAACCCGAATGCCATGTTTGTGCTGTGGAAAGACCACACCGCCGTCGAAGAGGCAGAAGCCATCACCCGCCTGTGCCATAGCGCCGGTAAAACTGACTACTCACGCTACATTGGCGGCATTTATTCCAGCGAATGGTTCTGGGCCAAGATCCTGCATGTCACCCGCGCTGACAGCGCCGTTGCTCAGGCAGCCGTTTCCTGGATTGAACTGTGCGACTGGGTACCGGCTCTGCTCTCGGGAACGACGCGTCCGGAGTCGATCCGTCGCGGACGTTGCAGCGCCGGGCATAAATCACTGTGGCATGAAAGCTGGGGCGGCTTGCCACCGGCAGCATTCTTTGACGATCTGGATCCAATTATCAATAAACACCTGCGCTGGCCGTTGTTTACCGACACGTACACCGCAGACCTGCCGGTCGGCACGCTGACCGCCGAATGGGCGCAGCGCCTGGGGCTTTCCGAATCCGTGGTGATTTCAGGCGGCGCATTCGACTGCCATATGGGTGCTGTCGGCGCGGGCGCACAGCCCAACACGCTAGTGAAAGTGATTGGTACCTCTACCTGCGACATTCTGATTGCCGACAAGCAGAGCGTCGGTAATCGCACGGTGAAAGGGATCTGCGGTCAGGTGGATGGCAGTGTAGTGCCCGATTTTATCGGCCTCGAAGCCGGGCAATCTGCCTTTGGCGATATCTATGCCTGGTTTGGCCGCATCCTCGGCTGGCCACTGGAGCAACTGGCGCAGCAGCACCCGGAACTGAAAGCACAAATTAAAGTGCAGCAGAAACAGTTGCTACCCGCCCTGACTGATGCATGGGTTAAAAACCCGTCGCTCGAACATCTGCCGGTGGTGCTCGACTGGTTTAACGGCCGCCGCACACCAAACGCCAACCAGCGTCTGAAAGGGGTGATCACCGATCTGAATCTGGCTACCGATGCGCCCGCGCTGTTTGGCGGCCTGATTGCCGCCACCGCCTTTGGTGCACGCGCCATTATGGAGTGCTTCACCGAGCAGGGTATCGCCGTGGATAACGTGATGGCACTCGGCGGTATTGCCCGCAAAAACCTCGGCGTGATGCAGGCCTGCTGCGACGTACTTAACCGTCCATTGCAGGTGGTGGCTTCTGAACAGTGCTGCGCGCTGGGCGCCGCGATTTTCGCCGCCGTAGCCGCAGAGATACATGCGGATATCCCGGCAGCACAGCGCTTGATGGCCAGCGCCATCGAGAAAACCCTACAGCCTTCGGCACAGGCGCAACAGTTTGAACGGCTCTACCGCCGCTACCAACAGTGGGCGAAAAGCGCCGAGCAGCACTATCTCCCTTCCGCCGCGACAACCTCACAAGCCGCGTTAACTCATTAAGGACAAGATCATGACTATTTTTGACAATTATGAAGTGTGGTTCGTTATTGGCAGCCAGCACCTGTACGGCCCGGAAGCCCTGAAACAGGTGACAAAGCATGCCGAGCAGGTGGTCAACGCCCTTAATGCGGAAGCGAAATTGCCCTGTAAGTTGGTGCTGAAGCCACTGGGAACCTCGCCGGATGAGATCACCGCAATCTGCCGCGACGCTAACTACGATGACAAATGCGCCGGGATGGTGGTGTGGCTGCATACCTTCTCCCCGGCAAAAATGTGGATTAACGGCCTGACCATCCTCAATAAGCCGTTGCTGCAATTCCATACCCAGTTCAACGCGTCCCTGCCGTGGGACAGCATCGATATGGACTTTATGAACCTGAACCAGACTGCGCACGGCGGCCGCGAGTTCGGCTTTATCGGCGCACGCATGCGTCTGCAACACAGCGTGGTAACCGGCCACTGGCAGGATAGCCATGCTCATGCGCGCATTGGCGCGTGGATGCGTCAGGCAGTTTCAAAACAGGATACCCGCCATCTGAAAGTGGTGCGCTTTGGCGATAACATGCGCGAAGTGGCGGTGACCGACGGCGATAAAGTCTCCGCACAGATCAAGTTTGGCTTCTCTGTGAACACCTGGGGTGTTGGCGATCTGGTGCAGGTAGTGAACGCAGTTAGCGATGGTGATATCAACGCGTTGGTGGACGAGTACGAGAGCAGCTACCGCCTGGCACCTGCGGCACAAGTTCACGGCGACAAACGGCAGAACGTGCTGGATGCCGCGCGCATCGAACTGGGGATAAAACACTTCCTTGAAGAAGGCGGTTTCCATGCCTTTACCACCACCTTCGAAGATCTGCACGGCCTGAAACAACTGCCGGGTCTGGCGGTACAGCGTCTGATGCAGCAAGGATATGGCTTTGCTGGTGAAGGTGACTGGAAGACCGCCGCGCTGCTGCGCATCATGAAAGTGATGTCCGGGGGTTTAAGCGGTGGCACCTCCTTTATGGAGGATTACACCTACCACTTTGAGAAAGGCAACGACCTGGTACTTGGTTCTCACATGCTGGAAGTGTGCCCGTCTATCGCTACTGATGAGAAACCGACGCTGGATGTGCAATACCTGGGTATCGGCGGCAAAGCCGATCCGGCACGGTTGATTTTCTCGACCAAAACAGGACCGGCGATCAATGCCAGCCTGATCGACCTGGGCGATCGCTTCCGCCTGCTGGTGAACTGCATCGATGCGGTCAAGACCCCGCACGATCTGCCGAAACTGCCGGTGGCGAATGCACTGTGGAAAGCACAGCCGGATTTACCGACCGCTTCTGAAGCCTGGATCCTGGCGGGCGGCGCGCACCACACTGTCTTTAGCCATGCTCTGACGCTGGATGACATGCGCCAGTTCAGCGAACTGCATGACATCGAACTGACGGTTATCGACAACGATACCCGCCTGTCGGCATTTAAAGATACGCTGCGCTGGAACGAAGTCTATTACGGTTCAAAACGCTAAGCGCAGATGTTCGCGCCGGGTGGCGCTTCGTTTATCGGCCTGTGGGTTTCCGTAGGCCGGATAAACGCTAGCACCATCCGGCAATAGCAGGAGAAAGAAATGCTCGAAGATCTTAAACGTCAGGTGCTGGAAGCCAACCTGGCGCTGCCGAAACACAATCTGGTGACGCTGACCTGGGGCAATGTCAGTGCGGTTGATCGCGCACGAGACGTGCTGGTGATCAAACCTTCTGGCGTTGATTACAGCGTAATGACCGCCGACGATATGGTGGTCGTCAATATCACTACCGGAGAAGTGGTTGAAGGCAACAAAAAACCATCGTCGGATACCCCAACGCACCGCCTGTTGTACCAGGCTTTTCCTGGCGTTGGCGGCATCGTGCATACCCATTCCCGCCATGCCACCATCTGGGCGCAGGCCGGCCAGCCGATTCCGGCAATCGGCACCACGCATGCGGACTATTTTTACGGCGAGATCCCCTGCACCCGTAAGATGAGCGATGACGAAATCAACGGGGAATACGAGTGGGAAACCGGCAATGTAATTGTCGAAACCTTTGAAAAACAGGGTATCGATTCCACCCAAATGCCCGGCGTGCTGGTGCATTCTCACGGGCCTTTCGCCTGGGGAAAAAGCGCCGATGACGCGGTACACAACGCGATTGTGCTGGAAGAAGTGGCTTATATGGGCATCTTCTGTCGCCAGCTCGACCCGCGTCTGCCTGCCATGCAGCAAACGCTGCTGGATAAACACTACCTGCGTAAACACGGCGCCAAAGCTTACTACGGACAATAGCCAATAACTGTATAAAACCACAGCATAACTGTGTAAGCCAGGCTATAATCTCACCTGGTTTTATTTTATGAGAGAACGCTGTGGCGCAGGCGCAAGAAGGCTTTTTATTAACCCGGCACTGGCGGGATACCCCTGGCGGCACCGAGGTGGAATTCTGGCTGGCGACAGATAACGGCCCGCTGCGCGTTGTGCTGCCGCCGCAGGAGTCGGTGGCCTTTATCCCCGCTGCACAGGTGGAAATGGCCCGCCGCCTGTTAAGCAATGAAAAACAGTGGCGGCTCACACCACTCGAACTGTGCGATTTCCACCGCCAGCCTGTGTTCGGCCTCTATTGCCGCGCTCATCGCCAGTTGCTGCGCCTGGAAAAGCTGTTGCGCGAAGGCGGCGTAACACTCTACGAAGCCGATGTTCGCCCGCCGGAGCGCTTTCTGATGGAGCGCTTTATCACCGCGCCGGTATGGGTAGATGGCGAACCGCAGGGCGACGCGCTGATCAATGCACGCCTCAAACCCAATCCCCACTATCGTCCGCCGCTGAAATGGGTGTCGCTGGATATCGAAACCAGCCGCCACGGCGAGCTTTACTGTATCGGTCTGGAAGGCTGCGGACAGCGTACGGTCTATATGCTGGGGCCGGAAAACGGCAGCGCACAGGGGCTGGATTTTGAGCTGGAGTATGTCGCCAGCCGCCCACAACTGCTGGAAAAACTCAACGCCTGGTTCGCCACTCACGACCCGGATGTCATCATCGGCTGGAACGTGGTGCAGTTCGATCTGCGCGTACTGCAAAAAAGCGCCGAGCGTTACCGTGTGCCGCTCAGCCTTGGACGGCGCGGTAGCGAGCTGGAGTGGCGCGAACACGGTTTTAAAAACGGCGTCTTCTTCGCACAGGCCACCGGTCGGCTGATTATCGACGGCATTGAAGCGCTGAAGTCCGCTTTCTGGAATTTCTCCTCTTTTTCACTGGAAGCGGTATCGCAGGAGCTACTCGGCGAAGGCAAAGCCATCGACAACCCGTGGGATCGAATGGACGAGATCGATCGTCGGTTCGCCGAAAATAAACCAGCGCTCGCCACCTATAACCTGAAGGATTGCGAGCTGGTGACGCGCATCTTCCATAAAACGGAGATTATGCCGTTTCTGCTGGAGCGCGCCACGGTCAACGGATTGCCGGTAGACCGACACGGTGGTTCGGTCGCCGCTTTTAGTCATCTCTATTTTCCACGCATGCACCGCGCAGGTTTCGTGGCGCCGAATCTCGGTGATGTGCCTCCGCAGGCAAGTCCTGGCGGCTACGTGATGGATTCTCGTCCGGGGCTTTACGATTCGGTGCTGGTGCTGGATTACAAAAGTCTTTATCCCTCGATTATCCGTACCTTCCTCATCGATCCGGTCGGTCTGGTGGAAGGCATGGCGCAGCCGGAACCCGCGTACAGCACCGAAGGCTTCCTTGGTGCGTGGTTTTCCCGTGAGAAACATTGCCTGCCGGAGATTGTCGGCCAAATCTGGAACGGGCGCGATGATGCCAAACGACAGGGTAATAAACCGCTATCGCAGGCATTAAAGATCATCATGAACGCCTTTTACGGCGTGCTCGGCACCAGCGCATGCCGCTTTTTCGATCCCCGACTGGCGTCATCAATCACCATGCGCGGCCATCAAATCATGCGCCAGACCAAAGCGCTGATTGAAGAACAGGGCTTTAATGTCATTTACGGTGATACCGATTCAACCTTCGTCTGGCTGAAGAGGGCGCACAGCGAAGAAGAGGCGGCGCGCATCGGTAAATCACTGGTGGAGCATGTCAACGCATGGTGGGCGGCGCATTTACAAAATGAGGGGCTGAAGAGCGTGCTGGAGCTGGAGTTTGAAACCCACTTCTGCCGTTTTCTGATGCCGACCATTCGAGGCACGGAACAGGGCAGTAAAAAACGCTACGCCGGGCTGATTCAGGAAGGTGATAACCAACGCATGGTGTTTAAGGGGCTGGAAACGGTGCGCACCGACTGGACGCCACTGGCGCAGCAGTTTCAGCAAACGCTCTATCTGCGCGTATTTCGTAACGAACCGTATCAGGATTACGTACGGGAGACGATCGCCAGTCTGATGGCGGGCGAACTGGATGAGCAACTGGTCTACCGTAAGCGTCTTCGCCGTGCGCTGGGCGAGTATGAACGTAATGTACCGCCACATGTGCGCGCTGCCCGCCTGGCCGATGAAGAGAACGTAAAACGCGGCCGCCCGGCACAATATCAGAATCGCGGCACCATTAAATACGTCTGGACCACCAGCGGCCCTGAGCCGGTGGATTATCAGCGCTCGCCGCTCGATTACGATCACTATCTCAGTAAACAGTTACAGCCGGTCGCCGATGGAATTCTCCCTTTCATCGACGACGATTTTGCTACACTCCTTACGGGGCAACTGGGGCTGTTTTAATGGCGCATTTGCATTAATCAGGCTATACCCTAAATAATGCGAGTTGCAGGAAGACGGCGACGCAGTGACAAATTCGTCGGGAACGAATTTGCCCAACCGAAGGTTGGCCTCCGGTGAGAGACAGGATGTCTCTCAGTAATCCCCAGGAGCTTACATAAGTAAGTGACTGGGGTGAGCGACAAATCTGCCGGGAGCAGATTTGAACGCGGTAAGCAGCGGCCCCGAAGGGGTAAGGCTCAGGGATGAGCCGAATAGGAAAGCCAACACACATGCAACTTGAAGTATGACGGGTATATACGAATGTAACGTCATCCAGTACCATAGCGCCCTTCCTTTTTCTGGTCCCAATTCTGTTCGCGCCCGCCTCCCTTCAGGCGGCGACGAGCTATTGCCTGCAATTTGAGATATAGAGTTCATTTATGCCCTTTACACTTGGTCAACGCTGGATTAGCGACACGGAAAGCGAACTCGGACTTGGTACAGTTGTTGCCATTGATGCACGCACGGTTACGCTCCTTTTCCCCGCCACCGGAGAAAATCGCCTCTATGCCCGTAGCGATTCCCCGGTTACCCGCGTCATGTTCAACCCCGGTGATACGGTGACCAGCCATGAAGGCTGGCAGTTAACGATTGAAGACGTAAAAGAAGAAAACGGACTGCTTGCCTACACCGGAACGCGTCTGGATACCCAGGAAAACGACGTTATCCTGCGCGAAGTGCTGCTCGACAGTAAACTGGTATTCAGCAAACCACAGGATCGCCTGTTTGCCGGGCAGATTGACCGTATGGACCGTTTTGCGCTGCGTTTTCGCGCCCGCAGCTATCAAAGCGCGCAATACCGTATGCCGTGGAGCGGCCTGCGCGGCCAGCGTACTAACCTGATCCCTCATCAACTGCACATCGCTCACGATGTGGGTCGCCGCTATGCGCCACGCGTGCTGCTGGCGGATGAGGTCGGTCTCGGGAAAACCATTGAAGCCGGGATGATCCTGCATCAACAACTGCTCTCTGGCGCAGCGGAACGTGTGCTGATTGTGGTGCCGGAGACCCTGCAACACCAGTGGCTGGTGGAGATGCTGCGTCGCTTCAATCTGCGCTTCTCCCTGTTCGACGATGAACGCTATGCCGAAGCGCAACACGATGCAGACAACCCGTTTGAGACCGAACAGTTGGTGATCTGCTCCCTCGATTTTGTACGCCGCAGCAAGCAGCGTCTTGAGCATCTTTGCAATGCAGAGTGGGACCTGCTGGTAGTGGACGAAGCGCATCACCTGGTGTGGAGCGAAAACGAAGCCAGCCGCGAATATCTGGCTATCGAACAACTGGCCGGACGCGTACCGGGCATTTTACTGCTGACCGCCACACCGGAACAGTTGGGCATGGAGAGCCACTTTGCCCGTCTGCGCCTGCTTGATCCAAACCGTTTCCATGACTTCGCCCAGTTTGTCGAAGAGCAGAAAAACTATCGCCCTGTCGCCGATGCAGTGGCGCTACTGCTGGCAGGCGAACGGCTTAGTAATGACGATCTGAATACGCTGAGCGATCTGGTGGGCGAGCAGGATATCGAGCCGCTGCTGCAAACCGCCAACAGCGACCGCGACGGTGCAGCCGCTGCGCGCCAAGAACTGATCACTATGCTGATGGACAGACACGGCACCAGCCGCGTGCTGTTCCGTAACACCCGCAACGGTGTGAAAGGCTTCCCGAAACGCGAACTGCATACGGTTAAATTGCCGCTGCCGGCGCAGTATCAAACCGCCATTAAAGTTTCCGGCATTATGGGTGCGCGCAAGAGTCTGGAAGAACGCGCCCGCGACATGCTCTATCCAGAACAGATTTATCAGGAATTCGAAGGCGATAGCGGCACCTGGTGGAACTTCGACCCTCGCGTAGAGTGGTTAATGGGCCATCTGACCAGCCATCGCTCCCAGAAAGTACTGGTGATCTGCGCCAAAGCGGCGACCGCACTGCAACTGGAACAGGTTCTGCGCGAACGCGAAGGTATTCGCGCGGCAGTGTTCCATGAAGGCATGTCGATTATCGAACGCGACCGTGCAGCCGCGTGGTTTGGCGAAGAAGACAGCGGTGCGCAGGTACTGCTGTGCTCGGAGATCGGCTCTGAAGGCCGTAACTTCCAGTTCGCCAGCCATCTGGTGATGTTCGATCTGCCGTTTAACCCGGATCTGCTGGAGCAGCGTATCGGTCGTCTGGATCGTATCGGCCAGGCGCATGATATTCAGATCCATGTGCCGTATCTGGAGAAAACCGCGCAGTCCGTACTGGTTCGCTGGTATCACGAAGGGTTGGATGCCTTTGAACATACCTGCCCGACCGGCCGCACGATTTACGACAGCGTCCACGGAGAGCTGATTAACTATTTGGCCGCGCCGGAAAACATCGACGGGTTTGAGCAATTGATCAAATCCTGCCGAGAGCAGCATGACGTACTGAAAGCGCAGCTGGAACAAGGGCGTGACCGTCTGCTGGAGATCCACTCTAACGGTGGCGAAAAAGCGCAAGCCCTGGCAGAAAGTATTGCAGAGCAAGATGATGACACCGCGCTTATCACCTTCGCCATGAACCTGTTTGATATTGTCGGTATTAACCAGGATGATCGCGGCGAAAACATGATCGTCCTGACGCCATCCGATCATATGCTGGTGCCGGATTTCCCTGGCCTGCCGGAAGATGGTTGCACCATCACTTTCGATCGCGATGTCGCGCTCTCCCGCGAGGATGCACAGTTCATCACGTGGGAACATCCGCTGATCCGCAACGGTCTGGATCTGATCCTCTCCGGCGACACTGGCAGCAGTACCATTTCGCTGCTGAAAAACAAAGCGCTGCCGGTCGGTACGCTGTTGCTGGAGTTGATCTATGTCGTAGAAGCGCAGGCGCCGAAACAGCTACAGCTTAACCGCTTCCTGCCGCCAACGCCGATCCGCCTGCTGGTGGATAAAAATGGCACCAACCTGGCCGGACAGGTTGAGTTTGAGAGTTTCAACCGTCAGCTCAGCGCCGTGAACCGCCATACTGGCAGTAAGCTGGTAAATGCGGTGCATCAGGATGTACACAACATCCTGCAAAAAGGTGAAATGCAGGTTGAGCGCGCAGCGCGTACGCTGATTGATGCCGCCCGCAGCGAAGCAGACGAGAAACTCTCTGCTGAACTGTCGCGTCTGGAAGCGCTACGTGCGGTTAACCCGAACATTCGTGACGATGAACTGGCCGCTATTGAAAGTAATCGCCAGCAAGTGCTGGAAAGCCTGGATCAGGCGGGCTGGCGACTGGACGCGCTGCGTCTGATCGTTGTGACACATCAATAACGGAGCTGTTTATGGTGATGGAGCCTTACAATCCGCCGCAGGATCCCTGGCTGGTTATTCTCTATCAGGATCAGCATATTATGGTCGTCAACAAGCCCAGCGGCTTGTTGTCGGTTCCGGGTCGTCTTGATGAGCACAAAGACAGTGTGATGACGCGTATTCAACGCGACTTTCCGCAGGCTGAATCCGTGCATCGTCTGGATATGGCCACCAGCGGCGTGATTGTGGTGGCTCTGACCAAAAATGCCGAACGTGAACTAAAGCGTCAGTTCCGCGAGCGCGAGCCGAAAAAGCAGTATCTGGCGCGCATCTGGGGCCACCCGGAGAAAGCGGAAGGATTGGTGGATTTACCGCTGATTTGCGACTGGCCGAATCGCCCGAAGCAGAAAGTGTGTTACGAAACCGGCAAAGCGGCACAGACTGAGTATGAGGTGTTGTCGCTGGACGACGATGGCAACGCCCGCGTACGGCTAAAGCCGATCACGGGTCGCTCGCATCAATTGCGAGTCCATATGCTGGCCATTGGTCACCCGATTCTCGGCGACCGCTTTTATGCGCCGCCGCAAGCGCTGGCGCTGGCGCCTCGTTTACAGTTGCATGCAGAAACACTGACGATTACCCATCCGGAATTCGGCAATAGCATGACGTTCAAAGCACCGGTAGATTTTTAATACACTCCCCCGACCGCGCGTCGGGGGAGTATTACGCTTAGCGAAAACCCTTCTGCTCGCGAATCAGCTCGTAAGCTTTCTGAATTTCCTGCGCTTTTTGTTTTGCCATCTCCATCATCTCCGGCGGCAAACCTTTTGCCACCAGCTTGTCCGGATGGTGCTCGCCCATCAATTTACGATAAGCGCGCTTGATGGTTGTCGCATCGTCTGTCGGTTTAACGCCCAGCACATTACAGGCATCTTCCAGCGTCGGGCCACGCTGCGCCTGCTGCCAGCCGCCGTTACCGCCTGCCTGCTGTTGATAATGGTAACCGCCGCCAAACTGTGCACCGCCTTGCATCATGCGCAGGAACTGATCGAATTGCAGGCGCGAGATGCCCAGCTCCTCAGCAATCACGTACAACACTTCGCGTTCGCTGGGGTGCAGGGATCCATCGGCAAAGGCGGCCTGAATTTGAATTTCCAGAAACATCCGAATCAAATCGAAGCGGCCAAAACAGACGCTGCGGAACTGACGCATCTTGTCGCGAAGCGGGTAATTATCTGCTTTACCGTCGCGAAACGCGCGTTGTGCCGCCGTACGCGACTCGCCATGCAGATTCATACGATCCATAAAAAGGCTGGCGATCTGGATATCAGCTTCGGTGACACGGCCTTTCGATTTGGTCAGATGCCCCATCACCTCAAAGGTGGTGGCGAAGAACAGCGACTGACGTTCACGCTGGTTAGCAAACCAGGCCATTTTACGGCTGCGCGCCTTATCAAACATATGACCGATAATCAGCCCCAGAACCGCGCCCCAAAAGCCGCCGCCCATGAAAAGAGCGACGACCACACCAACCACTTTTCCCCAATACTGCATATACTCCCCAAATCGTCATGCCGTCGGCTAAAATTTGCTTTATCATACCCGTCATTCTATGCCATGCACAGGCGCAGTCTTCTCTCCCTGGCTCGAACGCGGGCAGGATTAAAACTAGCGTTGCAAAGGCGAGTAAGTTAGTCTCAGACCGTTTGCCAGCGTAAAGCCACAGATGACGGAACAACAAATACAACGTATGAAAAAACGTATCCCCACCCTCCTGGCCACCATGATTGGCTCCGCCCTTTATAGTCAGCAGGGAATGGCAGCCGATCTTGCCTCGCAGTGTATGCTTGGTATCCCCAGCTACAACCGCCCGCTGGTACAAGGTGATACCAATAACCTGCCGGTGACGATTAATGCCGATCACGCCAAAGGTAATTATCCTGACGACGCCGTGTTTACCGGCAATGTAGATATCAATCAGGGTAATAGCCGCTTACAGGCCGATGAAGTTCAGCTTCACCAGTTGCAGCCGGAAGGCCAGACAGAGCCGGTACGCACAGTGGATGCACTGGGTAATGTGCACTATGACGATAACCAGGTCATCCTGAAAGGTCCTAAAGCCTGGTCAAACCTGAATACCAAAGACACCAACGTCTGGCAGGGCGATTACCAGATGGTGGGTCGCCAGGGGCGTGGCACCGCCGACCTGATGAAACAGCGCGGGCAAAACCGCTATACGATTCTGGATAACGGCTCCTTTACCTCCTGCTTGCCGGGTTCTGACACCTGGAGCGTCGTGGGTAGCGAAGTGATTCAGGATCGCCAGGAGCAGGTTGCGGAGATCTGGAATGCGCGCTTTAAACTCGGCCCCGTGCCGGTGTTCTATAGCCCGTACTTGCAGTTGCCGATCGGTGACAAACGCCGTTCCGGTTTCTTGATCCCGAATGCCAAGTACAGCACCAGTAACTACTTTGAGTTTTACCTGCCGTACTACTGGAACATTGCGCCAAATATGGATGCGACCATCACGCCGCACTACATCCATAAACGTGGCAATATTCAGTGGCAAAACGAATTTCGCTATCTGACGCAGGCCGGGAGTGGGCTGGTTGAATTTGACTATCTGCCATCTGACAACGTCTACTCAAATGAGTATCCGGCGGAGAGCAACCGCCACCGCTGGTTATTCTATTGGCAGCACTCTGGTGTAATGGATCAGGTGTGGCGTTTTAATGCCAACTACACCAAAGTCAGCGATCCTTACTACTTTAATGATTTCACATCAAACTACGGTTCCAGTACCGATGGTTACGCGACCCAGACCTTTAGTGTGGGTTACGGGGTGGAAAACTTTGACGCCACGGTATCGGCTAAACAGTTCCAGGTATTTAACCGCGAAAGCAGTAACTCCTACTCGGCCCTGCCGCAGCTGGATGTGAACTGGTACCACAATGACCTTGGGCCGTTCGACTTTAGGGTGTATGGCCAGGCGGTTCATTTCACAAATACTAACACTAACAATCCGGAAGCGACGCGTGTTCATCTGGAGCCGACGTTAAGTCTGCCCGTCTCCAATGACTGGAGCAGCCTGAATACCGAAGTGAAAATGCTGGCGACCCACTACCAGCAGAGCAATCTGGATAAGTACAACGCAAGTAATAACACGGATTACAAAGAGACGGTCAACCGCGTCATGCCGCAATTTAAAATGGACGGCAAGATGGTGTTTGAACGTGATATGAACTGGGCGGAAGGTTATACCCAGACGCTGGAGCCACGTGCGCAGTATCTGTATGTGCCGTATCGCGATCAGAGCTATATCAACAACTACGACTCAACGCTCTTACAATCCGACTACAGCGGGTTATTCCGCGATCGCACCTACGGCGGGCTTGACCGTATCGCCTCTGCAAACCAGGTTACCTCCGGCGTCACAACCCGCATTTATGATGATGCGGCAGTTGAACGTTTTAACGTTTCTGTTGGTCAAATCTACTATTTCACCGAGTCCCGCACCGGTGATGACAACATTAACTGGGAGAAAGGCAACAAAACGGGGTCGTTGGTTTGGGCGGGTGATACCTACTGGCGTATTTCGGATCGTTGGGGCCTGCGCGGCGGCGTGCAGTATGACACGCGTCTGAATGCCATCGCCAACAGCAGCTCGTCACTGGAATACCGCCGTGATGAAAACCGTATGCTGCAACTGAGCTACCGTTACGCCAGCCCGGAATACATTCAGGCAATGCTGCCAAGCTACGCGACTTCCGCGCAGTATAAAGATGGTATTTCGCAGGTGGGTACAGCAGGAAGCTGGCCGATTGCCGACCGCTGGTCGATCGTCGGGGCTTACTATTTCGACACCAATACACACAAATCCGCCGACCAGATGGTTGGCTTGCAGTACAACTCCTGCTGTTATGCTCTCCGCGTCGGCTATGAGCGGAAAATTAACGGCTGGCAAAATAACCAAAGCAAGTATGACAACGTCATCGGTTTCAACATTGAGCTGCGCGGTCTGAGTTCAAACTACGGTTTGGGTACACCACAAATGCTGCGTTCAAACATTCTGCCGTATCGTAGTTCAATGTGATCTGTTTGATTTGCAACGTAATCCGCATTGCGGTTAATTGAAATGGAAAAGCTATGAAGAACTGGAAAACGCTGCTTCTCGGTATCGCTATGGTTGCGAATACCAGTTTTGCTGCGCCTCAGGTTGTTGATAAAGTCGCTGCCGTCGTCAATAACGGCGTAGTGCTTGAAAGTGACGTTGATAGCATGATGCAGTCCGTAAAGGCCAATGCAGGCCAGGCGGGTCAGCAGTTGCCGGATGACGCCACACTGCGCCATCAGATCCTTGAACGTCTGATCATGGACCAAATCATTCTGCAGATGGGCACCAAAATGGGTGTCAAAGTGACGGACGAGCAGCTTGATGCCGCTATCGCCGACATTGCCAAACAGAATAATATGTCTATGGATCAATTGCGCAGCCGTCTGGCTTACGATGGGGTCAATTACAATACCTATCGCAACCAGATCCGCAAAGAGATGATCATTTCTGAAGTGCGCAATGGCGAAGTGCGCCGTCGTGTGACTGTGCTGCCGCAGGAAGTGGATGCCCTGGCGCAGCAGGTGGGAAACCAGAACGATGGCGGCACCGAGCTGAACCTGAGCCACATCCTCATCCCGTTGCCGGAAAACCCGACGTCGGACCAAGTTAACGAAGCTGAAAGCCAGGCGCGTTCGATTGTCGATCAAGCGCGTAAAGGCAGTGATTTCGGCAAGCTGGCGATCACCTACTCTGCCGATCAACAGGCGCTGAAAGGCGGCCAGATGGGTTGGGGACGCATTCAGGAGTTGCCAAGCATCTTCGCTCAGGCGCTGAGCACGGCGAAAAAAGGCGATATTATCGGGCCGATTCGTTCCGGCGTTGGTTTCCATATCCTGAAAGTTAACGATCTGCGCGGCCAGTCTCAGAACATTTCTGTGACGGAAGTTCACGCTCGTCACATCCTGCTGAAACCGTCACCCATCATGAGTGACGATCAGGCTCGCGTGAAACTGGAAGAGATCGCGGCGAACATTAAGAGCGGTAAAACCACGTTTGCTAACGCAGCGAAAGAGTTCTCCCAGGATCCGGGTTCTGCAAACCAGGGTGGCGATCTGGGCTGGGCGGCTGCGGATATTTACGATCCAGCATTCCGTGATGCGCTGATGAAGCTGAAGCGTGGCCAAATGAGCGGCCCGGTACACTCCTCCTTCGGTTGGCATCTGATCGAAATGCTCGATTCGCGTAACGTTGATAAAACAGACGCCGCGCAGAAAGACAAAGCGTATCGCATGCTGATGAACCGCAAATTCTCTGAAGAGGCAGCAACCTGGATGCAGGAACAACGCGCCAGCGCCTACGTGAAAATCCTGAGCAACTAAATGAAAACACAGCGTGTCGTTATCACTCCCGGCGAGCCAGCCGGGATTGGTCCGGATCTGGTGGTTCAGCTCGCCCAGCGCGACTGGCCGGTTGAGCTGGTTATCTGTGCAGACGCGACGCTGTTAGCAAACCGGGCAGCCCTGCTCGGTCTGCCGTTGCAGCTACGGGATTACGATCCTGCAGCTGCTGCGGTTGCGCAGCAAGCCGGTACGTTAACCGTGCTGTCCCTCCCGCTGCATGCACCCGTGACGCCGGGCGTACTCAACCCTCTTAACGGCCCTTATGTTGTGGAAACCCTTGCCCGCGCCTGCGACGGCTGCCTGAATGGTGAATTTGCTGCGCTGGTAACCGGCCCGGTGCATAAAGGGGTAATCAACGACGCGGGTACGCCCTTTACCGGGCATACAGAGTTTTTCGAGGAGCGTTCGCACGCCGCCAAAGTGGTGATGATGTTGGCCACCGAAGAGCTACGCGTTGCGCTGGCGACCACCCATTTGCCGCTCAAAGACGTAGCACAGGCCATTACGCCAGCACTGTTGCGCGAGGTTATTCGCATTCTGCACGGGGATTTACAGCAGAAATTTGGTATCCCCCATCCGCATATCCTGGTCTGCGGGCTGAATCCACACGCAGGTGAAGGCGGGCACATGGGGACAGAAGAGATCGATACGATCATTCCGGTGCTGGGAGAAATGCGGGCCAGCGGTATGAATTTGAGCGGTCCGCTACCTGCCGATACGCTATTTCAGCCGAAATACCTTGATAATGCTGACGCCGTACTGGCGATGTACCACGATCAGGGTCTGCCCGTGCTAAAATACCAGGGCTTTGGCCGCGGCGTGAATATCACTCTCGGTCTACCTTTTATTCGCACATCCGTTGACCACGGTACCGCGCTGGAACTGGCGGGCCATGGAACAGCAGATGTCGGCAGTTTTATTACGGCGCTTAACCTCGCCATCAAAATGATTGTTAATACTCAATGACTAATCGAGTCCATCAGGGCCACTTAGCCCGTAAACGCTTCGGGCAAAACTTTCTCCACGACCAGTTCGTGATCGACAGCATAGTATCGGCCATCAACCCGCAAAAGGGTCAGGCAATGGTTGAAATCGGTCCAGGACTTGGCGCGCTAACCGAACCGGTTGGCGAACGACTGGATAAGCTGACAGTTATCGAACTTGACCGCGATCTGGCTGCGCGCCTGCAAACACACTCGTTCCTCGCGCCAAAACTGACAATTTATCAGCAAGATGCGATGACCATGAATTTTGGCGAGCTGTCGCAGACGCTCGGTCAGCCGCTGCGTGTTTTCGGCAACCTGCCGTATAATATCTCCACGCCATTGATGTTCCATCTGTTTAGCTATACTGATGCCATTGCCGATATGCACTTTATGTTGCAGAGAGAGGTGGTAAATCGTCTGGTTGCAGGACCAAACAGTAAGGCGTATGGTCGGTTAAGCGTGATGGCGCAGTACTACTGTCAGATTATTCCGGTGCTGGAAGTGCCGCCGACAGCTTTCGCGCCGCCGCCGAAGGTGGATTCTGCCGTGGTTCGCCTGGTGCCGCATACTACGTTGCCGCATCCGGTCAAAGAGATTCGCACGCTGAGCCGCATTACCACCGAAGCCTTTAACCAGCGTCGTAAAACCATCCGCAATAGCCTCGGCAATATATTTACAGTTGAGGTGCTGTCATCGCTGGGAATCGACCCGACGATGCGCGCGGAAAATATCTCTGTTGCGCAGTACTGTCAGTTAGCTAACTACCTGACGGAAAATGCGCCGCCGAAGGAGAGCTAACTCATGATCAATTCGCCCCGAGTTTGTGTTCAGGTACAAAGCGTCTACATTGAATCTCAGTCAACCCCCGACGATGAACGTTATGTGTTTGCTTACACCATTACCATCCGGAACCTGGGGCGAACCCCTGTCCAGTTGTTGAAACGCTACTGGCTTATCACTAATGGAAACGGCCGCGAAACGGAAGTTCAGGGCGAAGGTGTAGTCGGTGAACAGCCGCACATTGAGCCGGGCGGCGAATACCAATACACCAGCGGCGCGGTTATTGAGACGCCGATGGGCACCATGCAGGGCCACTACGAAATGATCGACGCGCAGGGCACTGCGTTTCGCATCGCCGTCCCGGTCTTCCGACTCGCTGTTCCAATACTGATTCATTAATCCAATGGCTACATATCTGATTGGTGACGTTCATGGTTGCTATGATGAACTGATCGCGCTGTTAAAACAGGTTGAATTTTCACCACAGCAAGACACCCTGTGGCTTACCGGCGATTTAGTCGCCCGTGGGCCGGGGTCGCTGGATGTACTGCGTTACGTCAAATCACTGGGCGATAGCGTACGCCTCGTACTGGGCAATCACGATCTGCATCTACTGGCCGTCTTTTCCGGTATCAGCCGCAATAAACCCAAAGATCGGCTCAATTTGTTGTTGGAAGCGCCCGACGCCGACGAGCTGATCAACTGGCTGCGTCGTCAGCCGCTGCTGCAAATCGACGAAGAGAAAAAGCTGGTAATGGCGCATGCCGGGATCACTCCCCAGTGGGATTTGCCGACGGCGATACACTGCGCGCGCGATATCGAAGCGGTGCTCTCCAGCGATTCCTATCCACTATTCCTCGATGCCATGTACGGCGATCTGCCAAACCACTGGACACCGGAACTCAGTGGACTTGCCCGCCTGCGCTTTATTACTAACGCCTTCACGCGTATGCGTTACTGCTTTCCGAACGGGCAGTTGGATATGTACTGCAAAGATATTCCCGAGCGAGCGCCTGCACCGCTTAAACCATGGTTCTCGATTCCAGGACCGATTTCGCAGGAGTACAGCATCGCCTTTGGTCACTGGGCATCGCTGGAGGGTGCTGGCACACCGGAAGGGATTTACGCGCTGGATACAGGCTGCTGCTGGGGCGGCGTACTGACCTGCCTGCGCTGGGAAGACAAAATGTACTTCACACAACCGTCAAATCGCCAGATAGATTTAGGGGATGGTGAGGCGATAGCCTCTTAAAGGACTCCCCGGCGGCAACCCGCCGGGGGACAACTTAGCGGCGTTCGAGGATCTCAAAGCAGTAGCTATGCGAGTTCTGCGCATCAGCATCATGGAATTCGCTAAATACCGATTCCCAGTCGTCCGGTTCGTAATCCGGGAAGTGGGTATCCCCCTCCACTTCAGCATCAATGTGCGTCAGGTAGAGGCGCTGTGCCTTCGGCAGACACTGTTCGTAAACACGCCCACCGCCGATCACCATGATCTCTTCCACATCGCCGCAAGCGGCAATCGCTTCATCCACGGATTTTACCCATTCGACACGATCATCGGTACCCGGCTGGCTGCTGATCACAATGTTCTTGCGCCCCGGTAACGGGCGGCCGATGGATTCCCATGTCAGGCGCCCCATCACCACCGGTTTGTTTAAGGTATTGCGCTTAAACCAGGCGAGATCGGCCGGCAAATTCCACGGCATGGCGTTCTCCATACCAATCACGCGATCCACGGCTAGCGCGGCAATCAGACTGATCATTCATTCATTCCCGGATGCAAAAAAAATTGTCGCCACTATACGGAAAGCGCAATCTTTCGTCGATGGGGCGCAAGGCAAAGGATGAGAAAATTTTTCATTCTGCTGGCGATACCGCAACCTGTTACTGCATCGCCAACTTTCAATTCACTTTAATTCAAAAGGTTACCTGTAAACCTGCCTGAACAGGTTCACACCTGCGGTTTCACCGCCGGTTCGTCTGTCGGATCGTCCGTATGCCGTCCCTCTTCCGTTCCCTGCCAGCCATGACGCTGCGTTAACGAAAGATGGGCGCGATCCTCTAAGATGATCTCCGTCAACATGGCGCTGGTGCGCTTAAACACGGCAGCGCGCGCCTGCGCATCATTCTCGACCTGCGCCATCTCTTCTACCATTGCCGTATTGAAACGGCGGAAATGGTCGGCGCGTTCGCGAGCTTCATAGGGGCCTAATCCTAACCCTTCCAGCGCCAGACGCCCGGTTTTCAGCGCTGCTTCGAAGGTTTCACGTTCCGGTCTGTCGACGCCCGCTTGACGCAGGCGGATATAGTGATCGACATCGCGGGCGCGGGCAATAATGTACAGATCCGGGAAGTGCTCTTTTGCCAGCTCAGTCAATTGCAGGCTGGCCTGTGGATCGTCAATCGCATTAATCAATACTTCAGCACGCCCGGCACCAGCGGACTCCAGCAGATCGACACGTGTAGCGTCACCGTAGAAAACTTTCATGCCGAATTTACGCAGCGTTTCGATATGATCGGGATCGTGGTCAAGAACCACCATTTTCACACCGCTGGAAAGCAGCAGACGCCCGGCTATCTGACCAAAACGACCAAACCCGGCGATGATCACCCGCGCCTCTTCTTCATCGATCTCATCAGCTTCTCTCTCCTGCTGTGAACCGACAGTCTCCAGCCGCGCCAGCAGCACCAACAGAACTGGCGTCGCTGCCATTGATAACGCAACCGTCAGTGTTAGCGCTTTTGCCCATTCCGGATCGAGCACCTGCGCGGTTTGCGCGGCGCCAAACACCACAAAGGCGAATTCACTCCCCTGCCCCAGTAACGCGGCAAACCACATCCGCTGTTTACCCGGCACGCGTAACGGGCGGGCGATCAGCCACAGCACCACGCTTTTAATCACCAGGAAACCAACCAGCAACAACAAAATGCGCAACGGGTGCGTCACCAACGTACCAAAGTCAATGGACATGCCGACACCAATAAAGAACAACCCAAGCAACAGGCCTTTAAACGGTTCGATGTCGCTTTCCAGCGCATGGCGATATTCAGAGCTGGCCAGTAACACCCCGGCAAGGAAAGCGCCCATCGCCATAGACAATCCCGCCTCTTCCAGCAACAACCCAAAGCCGAACACCAGAAACAGCGCTACGGCGCAAAACACTTCCCGCAACCCGGAGCGAGCAACAAAGCGTAGCGCCGGACGCGCGACATAACGCCCAATCAGCACCACTAGAGCCAGCGCACCCACTACTTTCAGCGCCGAAAGGGTAAAAGCGCTCAATGTCATCGCACCGCCGCTGGCCGCCAGCAGCGGAATCATCGCCACCAGCGGGATCGCAGCAATATCCTGGAACAGCAGCACCGAGAAGGCGCTGCGCCCCATCTGCGAAACCGTCAGGTTACGTTCATTCATCGCCTGCATGGCGATCGCGGTGGAAGAGAGCGCCAGCGTCAGACCAATCAGCAACGCCACTGGCCAGGCCAGCCCCTGCAAGGCGCAAAACAGGCCAAGCAGCAGGCCACAACTCACCATTTGCAACGCGCCGCCGCCAAACACCGAAGCGCGCAACTTCCACAGTCGTTGCGGATCCAGTTCAAGGCCAATCACGAAAAGCATCAGCACCACGCCTATTTCGGCGAAATGGAGAATGGATTCAGCATCAGTCACCAATCGCAATCCCCACGGCCCAATAATGCCGCCAGCGATCAGGTAACCAAGCACCGACCCCAGTCCCAACCGTACGGCGATGGGAACCACCAGCGCGGCCGAACCCAGGTAGATCAGCGCCTGTATTAATGCATGGCTATCCATGTGCCGCCTCCTGCCACTCCAGCAAACGTTGTTTGTAATGATGCGCCTGAGCCTGCAGGGTTTCATCGTCGCAAATAAAAGTACAGTGCACAGCAAAAGGCGGTAACCAGTTCATCCCGCAGTAAATAGCTGTTGCTTGTAACGGCTGGGAAAGCACATCAAAGCCGGGGTACGATCCAATATCAAAATGGTGGTCGCCGCCACCAGTGGTCACAGCCCACATCACATTTTTGCCCCTAAGCGCGGTGCCCTCGTGACCATAGGCCCAGCCATGCGACAACACTTTATCCAGCCAGAGTTTCAACAACGGTGGAACGCTGTACCACTGCATAGGATGCTGCCAGATAACCAGCGAAGCGCGGGTAAGCGCCTCCTGCTCAGCGGCCACATCAATATTAAAGTCAGGGTATAGCTCATAGAGAGAACGGATTTCGACGCCTTCCAGCGCCCTTGCCTGCTCAATCATTCGCTTATTCGCATGCGAATGCTGCGGATAAGGATGGGCATAAATTATAAGGATCATCGATCAGCCTGTTTTTCACTGCACTCTTTTTCTTGAGAGTGTAGACAGTTAATCATCTGGCTTAAAGCGACAATCTGTGTGGGAATAGCAGGCGCAATATAAGCCACCACCCCATCTTCACGTAGCAATACCGAAGTCAGAAGTGCGGCCTGAAGGCTCCCACCGGGGCGGGACTCCTTCTCACAGCACGCTGGATCAATTATCCAGCTCACTCATGTTTTTTACCTGGTCGCGGTTAATCTGCTCGGTTTTACCGGTTTCTGCATTTTTATAGGAAACCATCCCGGTATCATCATCCACTTTCGGTTTACCATCCGTCACAATGGTACGTCCATCCGTGGTGCGTACAGCCTGATTTGAAGTACAACCAGCAGCGGTAAACAGCGCTGCAGCAGTAAAAATCGATGTCATCAGAAGTTTATTCATTTGCATGGTTATCTCCTGCTTTTCAGTGAGTTTCGTTAGCCTGTTAACCTATTTTAAGTTAACGCTCTGTAATAGAGAGAAAATGCGGAACACTCTGAAGATTGGCAGTAACAGAAGGTGTTGTCGGTCGGATAAGGCAACACCGCCATCCGACGACCAACCGCAACGCGGGAGCAGGATCATACCTGATGGCGCTTCGCTTATCAGGCCAACAAAACCGGGTGACAGGCAGGAAAAAAAAACGGCCCGCGAAACGGGCCGGAGGTAAGTCTTACTTGCTGATTTGCGCGTGCATTTCCTGCACGGAAATTACTTTCTCAGTAGCGTCCGCATTCAGCGCCATCGCGGTGGCGAAGCCGCCGTTCAGCGTGGTGTCGTAATGCACTTTGTATTGCAGCGCGCTGCGGCGAATCAGTTTGGAATCTTCAATCGCCTGACGGCCTGCCGTGGTGTTGATGATGTAGGTGTACTCGCCATTCTTGATACGATCCTGAATGTGCGGGCGGCCTTCATGCACTTTGTTCACCAGGCGCGGATTGATACCGGCTTCGCCCAGCACAATCGCTGTGCCGTGGGTTGCATCCAGTTCAAAGCCCTGTTTCAGCAGTTTAGCTGCCAGATCCACCACACGCTCTTTATCGCCTTCGCGAACAGAGAGCAACGCGCGACCGTATTTCTTCATCGTCGAGTTGCTGCCGAGCTGTGCTTTGGCAAATGCTTCAGCGAAGGTGCGCCCAACGCCCATCACCTCACCAGTAGAGCGCATTTCTGGCCCTAACAGTGGGTCAACGCCAGGGAATTTGTTAAACGGCAGCACCACTTCTTTCACTGAGTAATACGGCGGGATGATCTCTTTGGTATGCCCCTGCTGCGCCAGCGTTTTGCCGGTCATCACGCGTGCCGCCACTTTCGCTAACTGCACGCCGGTAGCTTTGGAGACGAACGGTACGGTACGCGCCGCGCGCGGGTTCACCTCAATCAGGTAAACCTCGTTGTCTTTCACCGCGAACTGTACGTTCATCAGACCGCGAACCTGCAACTCGAACGCCAGTTTCTGCACCTGCTGGCGCATGACGTCCTGAATTTCCTGGCTCAGCGTGTAAGCCGGCAGAGAGCAGGCAGAGTCGCCAGAGTGGACACCCGCCTGTTCGATGTGCTCCATGATGCCGCCAATCAGCACCATTTCACCATCGCAGATAGCATCAACATCCACTTCCACCGCATCATCGAGGAAACGATCGAGCAGAACCGGCGCATCGTTGGAAACGCTCACCGCCGTCATAAAGTAGCGACGCAGATCGACTTCGTCGTAGACGATTTCCATCGCGCGGCCGCCCAGCACGTAGGACGGGCGCACCACCAGCGGATAACCAATCTCTTTCGCCTTTTCTATAGCCTGCTCAATCGCCGTGACGGTGGCGTTAGCCGGTTGTTTCAGCTTCAGACGGTCAACAGCCTGCTGGAAGCGCTCACGGTCTTCTGCACGGTCAATCGCATCCGGGCTGGTACCGATAACCGGTACACCCGCAGCTTCCAGCGCACGCGCCAGTTTCAGCGGTGTCTGGCCGCCATACTGCACAATGACGCCTTTCGGCTTCTCAACGCGAACGATTTCCAGCACGTCTTCGAAGGTCACAGGCTCAAAGTAGAGGCGGTCAGAGGTGTCGTAATCGGTCGAAACCGTTTCCGGGTTACAGTTAACCATGATGGTTTCGTAACCGTCTTCACGCAGCGCCAGCGACGCATGTACGCAGCAGTAGTCGAATTCAATGCCCTGTCCGATACGGTTTGGACCGCCGCCCAGCACCATGATTTTTTCGCGATCCTGGCTCGGGTTAGCTTCACACTCATCTTCATAAGTGGAGTACATATAGACTGTATCCGTAGCGAACTCTGCCGCACAGGTATCCACACGTTTGTAGACTGGATGCAGATCATACTGATCACGCAGTTTGCGGATTTCCGCTTCACGTACACCAACCAGTTTCGCCAGACGCGCATCGGCAAAGCCTTTACGTTTCAGGACGCGCAGGAAGTCCGCGTCCAGACCGTTAATGCCCACCGCAGCCACCTTCTCTTCCAGACGCACCAGCTCTTCAATCTGCACCAGGAACCAGCGGTCAATATTGGTCAGGTTGAACACGCCATCAATGGAGAGACCAGCACGGAATGCATCGGCGATGTACCAGATACGCTCTGCGCCTGCGTCTTTCAGCTCGCGGCGGATTTTGGTCAACGCTTCCGGATCGTCGAGACTCACTTTTGGATCGAAACCGGTCGCGCCCACTTCCAGACCACGCAGCGCTTTCTGCATCGATTCCTGCTGCGTGCGGCCAATTGCCATTACTTCACCGACTGATTTCATCTGTGTGGTCAGACGGTCATTAGCGCCGACAAATTTCTCGAAGTTGAAGCGCGGAATCTTGGTCACAACGTAGTCGATGGACGGTTCGAACGACGCCGGAGTACGGCCGCCGGTGATATCGTTCATCAATTCATCCAGCGTATAACCCACCGCCAGCTTGGCTGCCACTTTGGCAATCGGGAAGCCGGTCGCTTTTGAGGCCAGCGCAGAAGAGCGGGATACGCGAGGGTTCATTTCAATCACAATCAGACGACCGTTTTTCGGGTTCACCGCGAACTGTACGTTAGAGCCGCCGGTTTCCACCCCGATTTCACGCAGTACCGCCATCGAGGCGTTACGCATGATTTGGTACTCTTTATCGGTCAGGGTCTGTGCTGGCGCCACGGTGATGGAGTCACCAGTGTGGATCCCCATGGCATCGAAGTTTTCAATGGAGCAGACAATGATGCAGTTGTCATTTTTATCACGCACCACTTCCATCTCGTACTCTTTCCAGCCAATCAGCGATTCATCAATCAGCAGTTCATTGGTTGGCGAGAGATCCAGCCCACGGGCGCAAATCTCTTCAAACTCTTCACGGTTATAGGCGATACCACCACCGGTGCCGCCCATAGTAAAGGAAGGACGGATAATGCAGGGGAAACCAACGTCAGCTGCGACAGCCAGCGCTTCGTCCATGGTATGAGCGATACCGGAACGCGCGGTGTCGAGACCGATTTTCTTCATCGCGATGTCGAAACGGCGGCGATCCTCTGCTTTATCAATCGCATTAGCGGTCGCGCCAATCATGGTGACGCCAAACTCTTCCAGCACGCCCTGACGTTCCAGTTCAAGTGCACAGTTCAGCGCGGTTTGACCGCCCATGGTTGGCAGTACGGCATCCGGACGCTCTTTTTCGATGATTTTGCGTACCACTTCCCAGTGGATAGGCTCGATATAAGTCGCATCCGCCATCTCCGGGTCGGTCATGATCGTCGCCGGGTTGGAGTTCACCAGGATAACGCGGTAACCCTCTTCGCGCAGCGCTTTACACGCCTGTGCCCCGGAATAATCAAACTCACACGCCTGGCCGATAACAATCGGGCCAGCGCCAAGGATCAGGATACTTTTTATGTCTGTACGTTTTGGCATGGCTCTTCTTCTCCTGATTATTTGGCGGTGTTGCGATACTGCTCAATGAGCTCAATAAAGTGGTCAAACAGCGGTGCGGCATCATGCGGCCCCGGGCTGGCTTCAGGGTGCCCCTGGAAACTGAACGCCGGTTTGTCAGTGCGATGGATGCCTTGCAGTGTGCCGTCGAACAGCGATTTGTGCGTCACCCGCAAATTGGCAGGCATTGAGGCTTCATCAACGGCAAAACCGTGGTTCTGCGCGGTGATCATCACGGTATTGTTATCAATATCTTTTACCGGATGGTTGCCGCCGTGATGGCCGAATTTCATCTTCATGGTTTTGGCGCCACTCGCCAACGCAAGCAGTTGGTGGCCAAGACAGATGCCGAACACCGGAATATCCGTTTCCAGGAAGGTTTTAATCGCTTCAATCGCGTAATCACACGGTGCCGGGTCACCAGGACCGTTGGAAAGGAAGATACCGTCCGGATTGAGCTTCAGTACGTCCGCCGCCGATGTTTTCGCCGGTACGACCGTTAAACGGCAACCGCGATCGACCAGCATACGCAGGATATTACGTTTCGCGCCATAGTCGTAAGCGACAACGTGGAACGGTAATTCGTTCGCCGCTTTCGCCTGCGGCAGTTCTCCAGCCAGCGTCCAGCTGCCTTGCGTCCAGCTGTAGGTTTCCGCTGTCGTCACTTCTTTTGCCAGATCCATTCCATTCAGACCCGGGAACGCTTTCGCTTTCTCCAGCGCCACTGCGGCATCGACATTATCGCCAGCAATGATGCAGCCGTTTTGCGCGCCTTTTTCGCGCAGCAAACGCGTCAACTTACGGGTATCGATATCGGCAATCGCCACAATGTTATGGCGCTTCAGGTAAGAAGAGAGGTCTTCGGTATTGCGGTAGTTGCTGGCAATCAGCGGCAGGTCGCGAATGACCAGGCCTTGCGCATGTACCTGAGAGGATTCTTCGTCAGCGGAGTTGGTGCCGACATTGCCGATATGAGGATAAGTAAGAGTAACGATTTGGCGGGAATAGGAAGGATCAGTGAGGATTTCTTGATAACCGGTCATTGAAGTATTGAAAACGACTTCCCCAACTGCCGTGCCCGTTGCCCCAATGGCCCGACCGTGAAACTGGGTTCCGTCTTCCAGAACCAATAGCGCTGACTTAATCAAAACGTCCTCCAGAGAATATTCACTCACTTTATTTGCATATTAATTCATATCGAGATGATCAATCAATGCAAATTTGCTGGCCGTGGATTTTTGGCAAACGGCGGCATTCTGGAGAGATGTCGGTTAAAAGTCAACTTTTCTCACATATTTTTCTTATTCTTTTACGCCACTGCTCTTCATTACTGGATTTAACAGATAAAAAGATCAAAAAAAACCAGCCACGAAAACGATTTCGTGGCAAGAAAACTTAGAGAGAGACAATCCTGTCACAAGAAAGTGGACCAAATGGTCAAAATTTATATTTCATCGCGAAAAAAACAGGACATAAATGAAGATTAGACCATTCTGGCCTAATAAACTGAGGAAAAAAGAGAAAATAAAAGGGCAATAAAATACTGCCCTTTGCAATCAATTAATTACGACTGCAACAACCACATCACGATGGGTAATAACTCTTACAAATTGTTGAGATCAAGCACATCTCGCATATCAAAAAGTCCATTATGCTTTCCTTTTAGCCACAAAGCGGAACGCACGGCACCATTGGCGAAAGTCATACGGCTGGAGGCTTTATGCGTAATTTCTACACGTTCGCCAATATCGGCGAACATAGCCGTATGTTCACCGACGATGTCACCTGCACGGACCGTGGCAAAGCCAATCGTGCCAGGGACGCGCTCACCGGTATGCCCTTCACGTGAATAAACTGCACATTCTTTTAAATCTTTATTCAGTGACTTCGCGATCGCTTCGCCCATCGCCAGCGCCGTGCCCGACGGCGCATCGACTTTGTAGCGGTGATGCGCTTCAACGATCTCGATATCGGTGTAATCGCCCATCACTTTCGCCGTTTTCTCCAGCAACTTCAGCATCACATTTACGCCAACGCTAAAGTTCGCCGCGAAGACAATCGCAATGTCTTGCGAGGCATCGCTAATCGCCTGTTTGCCCGCGTCGTCAAATCCAGTGGTACCAATTACCATGCCTTTTCGCTGCTGGCGGCAAAAGGCCAGGTGTGCCAGCGTTCCTTCCGGGCGAGTAAAGTCGATAAATACGTCGAAATCGTTTTTTACTGCCTCAAGGCTGCTTTGTACCGTAACACCGGTTTTCGCCGTACCGGCCAGTTCTCCCGCGTCAACGCCTAACAGAGAAGACCCTTCACGTTCCAGTGCTGCGCCAAGCGCCACGCCTTCCATAGCCAATGTGGCCTGGATCAATTGACGGCCCATACGCCCGCCAGCCCCCGCGATGGCTACGCGGATTGGTGCATCATGCATAGTTGTACTCTTTTGTTAAAAAAATGCGTGAGAATCGTTTCCAGATTAACCAGCCCACCTCAGGGCCACCAGCCGAAAACACCGATAATTAGAAATTAATGATATACAGCCGAAAATATCAGTAAAAGGCATGATTCATCAGGGTGCGATCGCCAGTACTTCTGCCACCCAGTGACGAAACCCCTCAACGTCAATATCCAGCGCGACCTGCGCATTCGGTTTCTGCTTCAATTTACCGTCGATATCCACCACCGTCGTACCAGAGGTGTATTGCCCCTGCGTCTCCACCGCCACAAAACACGATTTCAACGTAAACAGTTCGGGGCGGGCCAGCCAGGCAATTGCACAGAGATCGTGCATGCGCAGCCCCGTTGCCATGCTGCCGCTACGATAGTGACTAAACAACGCATGCAGCATATGACCGGTTTTGTTGAGCGCGGGTAGTGTCGCGACGAACTCTGGCGTCAGTGTTGCCCGGTTCGTGACATCCAGCCCGCACATCACGATCTCAAGTCCGCTGTGAAACACGCGGGCGGCGGCTTCAGGATCGATAGCGATATTGAATTCGGCATTTGGTGTGAAGTTACCCCGTCCGGCGGAGCCGCCCATCATCACCAGACGACGAATATTGAACTGGCACTCCGGGTAGTGAGACAGCAACAACGCTATATTGGTCAACGGGCCAATGGTCACCAGCGTAACAGGCTCAACGGAGGCCATCAGCGTATCGCGTATTGCCTGAAATGCCGGTTTAGCCAGCGGCTGGCGCTGATGCTCGACAAAATCATAGCCATCCATGCCAGACTCCCCGTGCACTTCGGCGGCGCTGTGCAGCGGGCGCAATAAGGGTGTCGCCGCACCTTGCGCCAGCGGGATATCGGCCTGCCAGAAGTTGAGCAGTTGCAGGGCGTTGCGAGTGGTTTTTTCCAGCGAGACATTCCCGGCGACGGTGGTAATCAGTTTAAGTTCACACTGTGGCGCATACAGCGCGGCGGCAATGGCAATGGCATCATCAATACCCGGATCGGTGTCGAGAATCATTGGCAAACGCATAGTGCCTCCTGAAGTGAAATCCATAAAAAATGCCAGACTCAGTCTGGCATCTTCGCACAAAGTTTAGGGCAAAATGTTATTCGACTTCGCGAACATCAACCCTTAGCTCTTTTGGCACTTCAAAGACAATGTTTTCTTCGCGCCCTTCCAGTGGGATAGCTTCACCACCGCCCAACTCCTGCAGGCGGGCAATCACGTTCTGCACCAGAATATCCGGTGCCGAGGCTCCGGCGGTTACGCCTACACATTTAATATCTTTAACCCAGGCTTCCTGGATATCAGAAGCGTCATCGATCAAATAAGCGCTTTTGCCCATCCGCTGTGCCAGTTCAGCCAGACGGTTAGAGTTGGATGAGTTTTTCGACCCGACCACCAGCACCACTTCCGCCTGTTCGGCCAGCACCCGCACCGCTTCCTGGCGGTTGGTGGTGGCGTAACAGATGTCATCTTTACGCGGGCCAACTATCTGCGGGAAACGGGCGCGCAGTGCGTCAATGACATCAGAAGTATCGTCCACCGAGAGCGTGGTCTGCGTCATAAATGACAGTTTGCCCGCATCTTTGATGTTGAGCGTAGCAACATCGGCAGGCGATTCGACCAAGTACATTCCCCCTTTCGGGTTGCTGTACTGCCCCATGGTACCTTCCACTTCCGGATGCCCGGCGTGACCGATCAGGATCGCTTCCTCACCACGTCGGCTGGCGCGAGCCACTTCCATATGCACTTTTGTCACCAACGGACAGGTGGCATCGAAAATCGTCAGGTCGCGGCTTTTCGCTTCATTACGTACCGCCTGGGAAACACCGTGGGCAGAGAAGATCAGGATGGCGCCATCCGGCACTTCACTTAACTGCTCAATGAAAATAGCCCCGCGCTCGCGCAGGCTATCAACAACATAACGGTTGTGTACCACTTCGTGACGCACATAAATTGGCGCGCCGTACAAAGCCAGCGCGTTTTCAACAATGCTGATAGCGCGGTCAACGCCGGCGCAAAAACCGCGCGGGTTAGCCAACAGGATCTGCATTCGTTTCCTCCAGTACCGGATCGACTTCCAGTACATCGATATCAAAATGGACGGTTCTGCCCGCCAGCGGATGGTTGAAATCGACGGTGATAGAGTCGCCGTTAATTTCACGGATCACGCCCGGCATTTCGCTGCCATCCATTGCGGTAAAGAGCATAATCGCCCCGATTTCAGGCTCCCCGGCATCCATAAACTCACGGCGGGAAAAGTACTGAATCAGGTCCGGGCTCGGCGTACCGAATGCGGCATCCGGTTCGAGAGAGAAAACCTTTTTCTCGCCAGCTTTCAGACCCAGCAGGTGTTGCTCCAGTCCCTCAGAGAGCGAACCATCGCCCAGACGAAACAGCGCCGGTTTGCCATTGTTGCGGGTTGACTCGGCAAGAGAGCCATCTTCGAGCTTGAGCGTGAAGTGCACCAGCACTGCGCTATCGCTCTGTACGGATTTAGACATGCAGGTTGCTCGCTTGTTTTGACTCACCTGTTTGCCCGGTGGCGCTTTGCTTACCGGGCCTATGGGCAGCCACAAATTCTGTAGGCCGGGCAAGCAAAGGCCGCCCGGCATTTACATTTATACCTGCTCTTTCGCTGCAGGTTTAGGCAAAAAGCCTTCCAGCACAATCAGCGCCGCGCCAATACAAATTGCGCTATCGGCAAGGTTAAAGGTAGCAAAATGCCAGTCACCGACGTAGAAATCGATCATATCGACGACGAAGCCATGCCATAAGCGGTCGAAGAGATTACCGAGCGCGCCGCCGATAATCAGCGCATACGCGATGTTATTCAGCTTTTGCGTGGCTTTTCCACGGTACATCAGCACCGTTAGCACCACGCAGATACCGATAGCGATACCGGCAAAGAACCAGCGCTGCCAGCCGCCGCTGTCTGCCATAAAACTGAATGCCGCGCCATAGTTACGCGCATAGTGCAGATTGAGCGATGGGAACAGCGACACCGTATCCCCCAGAGCAAAGTTCTGGAGGATCAGGTATTTACTGCCCAGATCGATAATCAGCACAACCACAACCAGCCACAGCCAGCGCAGTCCTGTAGAACAGAGAGGCTTACTCATCAGGCAAACTTACGTTTTTCGCCGTCACCGGCGACGTTGCTCACACAGCGTCCGCAGATGTCTGCGTGTTCCGCCACCTGGCCGACATCATTGGTGTAATGCCAGCAGCGCGGGCATTTGTCACCGTCGGCTTTGCTAACCAAAGGCCGTACAATGGTTTGAATTGCACTGGCATCATCTCCGGGTACATTTACAATTGTTACATCATCCGGAAAGAGGATGTTCATATCCGTTGGCTCATTTTCAATCTGAAAACCTGATGTCAGAAAAATAAATCTTGCTTCCTCACCTAACCCACGAAGTTTTGTTATGGTGTCCGTTTCTTGTGAAAAACGAAGTAAAACTTTTGTCTCAAGACCAGATTTAAGACCACTTGCTTTCTGATCTTCTATCGCTTTATTCACCTGAGCCCTGATACCGCGAACATCTTTCCAAAAATCATCATTTAGCTGCTCGCTTTCCGCCAGGCCGAACAGGCCTTCGTACCACTCGCCGGTAAAGACATACTTCTCGCGAGCGCCCGGCAGGTAGCCCCAGATTTCATCGGCGGTAAAGGACATGATCGGCGCCATCCAGCGCACCAGCGCTTCCGCAATGTGGTACAGCGCGGTCTGGCAGCTACGACGCGCCACGCTGTCCGCTTTCGCAGTGTATTGGCGGTCTTTGATAATGTCGAGGTAGAACGACCCCATTTCGATGGAGCAGAAACGCATCAGGCGTTGCACCACTTCGTGGAAATCATAGGAATCATAGGCCTGAACAATATCTTCCTGAGCCGCTTTCGCACAGCCCACCGCCCAGCGATCCAGCACCACCATCTCTTCCGGTTTCACCATGTCTTTCGCCGGATCGAAGCCGTTAAGGTTCGCCAGCAGGAAGCGCGCGGTGTTACGGATACGGCGATAGCTGTCCGCTGCGCGTTTCAGGATCTCGTCAGAAACCGCCATTTCACCAGTGTAATCCGTGGAAGCAACCCACAGGCGCAGGATATCCGCGCCCAGTTTGTTCATCACATCCTGCGGGGAAACGGTGTTGCCGATGGATTTAGACATCTTGCGGCCCTGACCATCCACGGTGAAACCGTGAGTCAGCACCTGACGGTACGGCGCTTTGCCCTTCATCGCCGTGGAGATCATCAGCGAGGACATAAACCAGCCGCGATGCTGATCCGAACCTTCCAGATACATATCCGCCGCGTGACCGGCAAACTCCGGACGCACATCAACCACGGAAGCGTGAGTTGAACCGGAATCGAACCAGACGTCCAGCGTATCAGGCACTTTGACATAGTTGTCAGCGTCATCGCCCATGATGTCGCGCGGGTCGAGATCCCACCATGCCTGAATACCGTCGGCTTCAACGCGTTTAGCAACGGCTTCGATCAGCTCCAGCGTGCGCGGATGCAGCTCTTCGGTGTCTTTGTGCACGAACAGCGACATTGGAACGCCCCAGGTACGCTGGCGGGAGATACACCAGTCAGGACGGTTGGCGACCATCGATTCGATACGCGCCTGGCCCCAGTCCGGGATCCACTGCACGCCTTTGATTTCGCTCAGCGACTGCGCACGCAGACCTTTCTGGTCCATGCTGACAAACCACTGCGGCGTCGCACGGAAGATAATCGGCGATTTATGACGCCAGCAGCACGGATAGCTGTGCTGCATTTTTTCAACGTGCAGCAGCGCGCCTTTTTCCGTCAGCAGCGCCACGATGATGTCGTTGGCTTTGAACACATTTACGCCATCCAGCGTCGGGTAAGTACCCGGCAGATAGGCGCCGTCCGGACCAACCGGGTTGGCGATTTCCAGACCGTATTTCAGGCTGATGGTGTAGTCGTCCGGGCCGTGACCGCCAGCGGTATGAACCGCACCGGTACCGGCTTCCAGCGTAACGTGATCGCCGAGGATCGCAGGGACATCAAAATCCAGGAACGGATGTTTAAAGCGCATCAGTTCCAGCTCTGCGCCTTTTACTGTACCCAGCACGTTGTATTCTGCGGTACCGATGCGTTTCATCACGCTCTCGACCAGATCTTTCGCCAGGATCAGTGCCTGACCATCAATCTGCACCAGCACATACTCAAATTCCGGCGCGAGAGAAATTGCGCGGTTAGCGGGCAGTGTCCACGGCGTGGTAGTCCAGATAACCAGAGAAACCGGGCCGTTAACCGTTGCAACACCAAATTTGGCTTTTACTGCATCCTGGTCAACAGCGTGGAACGCCACGTCGATGGACGGCGACGTTTTGTCGTAGTACTCCACTTCTGCTTCCGCCAATGCGGAGCGGCAGTCGACACACCAGTGCACTGGCTTGGCACCTTTAAGCAGGTGACCATTGCCGATGATTTTGCCCAGCGCTCGGATAATATTGGCTTCGGTTTTAAAATCCATGGTCAGATACGGATGCGACCAGTCGCCCAACACACCGAGACGGATAAAGTCTTTGCGCTGCCCATCAACCTGCGTTGCGGCATATTCACGGCATTTGGCGCGAAACTCCGCGGCGGTGAATTTCTCACCCGGCTTACCGAACTCCTGCTCCACTTTCAGCTCAATAGGCAAACCGTGGCAGTCCCAGCCCGGGACATAGGGAGAGTCATAACCTGCGAGCCCTTTGGACTTCACAATAATGTCTTTCAGAATCTTGTTAACCGAGTGACCAATATGAATGCTGCCATTCGCATATGGAGGGCCATCATGCAGAATGAAGGTTTTTTTGCCTTTTTTCGCTGCACGGATGATGCCGTACAGGTCATCATCAGTCCAACGCGCCAGCATTCCCGGCTCACGCCTGGCGAGATCGCCGCGCATCGGGAACCCTGTTTCAGGCAAATTCAGGGTAGATTTATAGTCACTCATCAGATTCTCGGTTCCGTATTTCGGTTTGATTAATACCACCAGGCCTTAAGAAGCCGGTTTAGATAGCCCAAAAAACTCGCGGGCCGCTACCTCATCGCGGGCGATTTGCGCTTTCAGCTCATCGAGCGAGGCAAATCGCTGTTCATTGCGTAATTTTTTACGCAACACTACATCTATATGGCGCCCGTAGAGGTCCATTACAACATCCAACAGATGCACTTCCAGCTGCTGGCGCACACCTGCAACCGTCGGGCGGGTGCCGATATTGGCAACGCCCGGGTAAAGCGTATCGCCCAGTCCAGCCACTTCCACCGCATATACCCCTTTTACCGGAGAGACCTGACGGCGCAGCGGTAAATTTGCCGTCGGGAAACCAATGGTGCGCCCCAGTTCATCACCGTGCACGACGCGCCCGGAGATGCTAAACGGATGGCCAAGCAATTGTTCAGCCAGCTCAAGATTGTCGTCAGCCAATGCCTGACGCACCGCCGTACTGCTCACACGAACATTGCCATCAAAGAAAGTTTGCGTACTGGTGACGTCAAAGCCATATTTCTGACCGGCCTTCTGTAATAACAAGAAATCCCCCTGACGACCAGCGCCAAAACGGAAATCGTCCCCCACTGCGAGAAATTTCACACCAAGACGGTCAACCAGCAGTTCGCTGACAAAGGTTTGTGCGGTGAGCGCCGCAAAACGGCGGTCAAAACGAACACACAGCACGTAATCCACGCCGCAACCTGCCAACCAGCGCAGCTTTTCACGCAGTCTGGTAAGGCGTGCAGGGGCTTTCTGCCCGGCGAACAATTCCAGCGGTTGCGGTTCAAAAATCATCACCACCACCGGCAAACTACGCGCCCGGCCTTCCGCGCCAAGCCCTTGTAAAAGCGCCTGATGGCCACGATGCACGCCATCGAAATTACCAATCGTCAGCACACACCCGTGGGGGGCCTGGCTGAGGTTATGTATGCCGCGTATCAGCTTCATGTCTGGCTCAAAACAGTGAAAATCGTCGGATTATACCTTGTACAACGGGCAACGTTAACCGACGATTGCCTTCACACAGCAGATAAGGAGAAGGATTTCATCAGGCTGCCCGCCGCTGGCATGAAAATCTGGTATCGCAAGCGATTTTTCTGGTGGAAAAGCTGTATTCGTGACAAGCAAGCTGTTAGAATCTTGCGCCATCACTACGTAACGAGCGTTGTATCTTAACGGCGCTTATTTGCACAAATCCATTGACAAAAGAAGGCGAAAAGGGCATATTCCCCGGCCTTTGAATTGTCCATAAAGATCATATTTGGGAGTTGGACCTTGGCTAATATCAAATCAGCTAAGAAGCGTGCCGTTCAGTCTGAGAAGGCCCGCAAGCACAACGCAAGCCGTCGCTCAATGATGCGTACTTTCATCAAGAAAGTATACGCAGCAATTGAAGCTGGCGACAAAGCGGCTGCGCAGAAAGCATTTAACGACATGCAACCGATCGTGGATCGTCAGGCCGCTAAAGGTCTGATCCACAAAAACAAAGCAGCGCGTCATAAGGCTAACCTGACCGCGCAGATCAACAAACTGGCTTAATCGCTGCGTTTCCTGGCTTTGTGAAAAAAACCCGCTTCGGCGGGTTTTTTATTTTTGCGGCAGGCCGAAAAGCGCCGAGTAATCCTGATTGCAAATGCGCTGCACGGCAGGATGCTGAATCATCCTCTCAGCAAAAATTGCATGATACTCCTCCATCACATTATCCACCCGGCCAATTTCAGTCATGCTTTCATCGGCAAAAAGATCGTGAGCATAGCGCGTCGGGGCAACAAAAATAGCATTGTGCACGGCACCAAACGCCTTCATCAGCGCGGCATCATCAAACTCCCCGAGAATCTCCACCTGCAAATCTTGCGCATTAAACCAGTTCAACAGCTTGCGCCCAAGCATTGAACGTCGCCCTGGAATCAATAAGCGCCGCTCCTGCAGACAAAACGGAAAAGGCGTTTGCGGCAGTGGATTACTGCTCCAGAAACTGACGCTGCATTCGCCAATTTTCACCGAAAAAAGCCCCTCTTGCTGCGTGGAATCGATTGGGCAGTCAGAGATAATCATGTCGAGCTTATGCTGGCTTAGCTGCTCCAGCAGGAGTTCATGCGTCGATTCAAAACAGCGCAAATGGATCGGCTCGCCCTCACTTACCGCCACGCTGAGGATATTACTGACCAGCCGCTTGGAGAGCGCATCCGCCACGCCGACATCAAATAACAGGCTGGACTCTTTGCGATAGTTGATAATGTCGAGCATCTCCTGACTGAGCGTGAACATTTTATCCGCGTAACGAAATACCAGTTCGCCCAGTTCTGTCGGTTCCAGCCCCCGGCCCTTACGTTTGAAGAGCTTGCCTTGTAGTTGCTCCTCGAGGGATTTTATTTGCCCGGTGATGGTCTGCGGAGTGAGAAAGAGCGACTCCGCCGCACCAACGACGGAGCCTTCACGGTAGACGTGCCAGAAGTAATACAAGTGGTTGTAATTGATATACGACATAGCCTCTACTAACTTCTGTCGCTAAGCGCGAACGATACGAGTACGCAGCAAGCAATATCCCGCCACTGCCGAGATAATCGAGCCGGTGAGGATCCCCAATTTACTCCAGGCAATCATCTCCTCATGGGCATCGCCAAAGGCCAGCGAGGCGATAAAAATCGACATAGTAAAGCCAATGCCGCACAACACGCCTACCGACATAATCTGTTTAAATGCAGCGCCCTGCGGTAACTTCGCCAGCTTTAAACGTAACGCCAGCCAGCAGAAGATTGTGATACCCAGCGGCTTACCAAGAACCAGCCCGGCAATAATGCCTAACGGCAGCACATCGCCCAGCCCGGATATAGACATCCCGCTCAGCGATACGCCAGCATTCGCAAAAGCAAATAATGGCAGAATCAGCCATGCAACCCACGGATGAATCGCATCAACCAGTTGGCGAGCCGGAGAAACACCGTTCTGCTCACGCAGCGGAACAAAGAAACCGACAACCACTCCAGCGAGCGTCGCGTGGACACCGGATTTTAGCACTGCCGTCCACAACACTATCCCAACCAGCATATAAATGCCGATGCGCCGAACATTACAGGCATTCAGTATCGCCAGTACGGTAATGGATGCCGCCGCCACCCCCAGCGCAGTGGTTGAGAGACCGCTGGTGTAGAACAAGGCAATAATGATAATCGCACCCAGATCGTCAATGATCGCCAGCGCCATCAGGAACACTTTTAGCACCACAGGCACGCGATTGCCCAGCAAAGCAAGGACACCGAGAGCAAAGGCAATATCCGTCGCGGTTGGAATAGCCCAACCGTGTCGCGCCAGTGGATTATGGAAATTGAACAGCAGGAAGATCAGCGCTGGCGCAACCATACCACCAAGGGCAGCAATCACTGGAAATACGGCCTGATGGCGGCTGGCAAGTGCGCCCTGTACCAGTTCATATTTCACTTCCAGGCCAATCATCAGGAAAAATACGGCCATCAACGCATCGTTGATCCATAGCAGCATGTTTTTATTGATTTCCAGTGAACCGAACTTGAATTCGACGGGCGTCGACAGGAAATTGTGGTAAAGATCCTGCGTGACTCCAAGATTGGCACACAGCATTGCGAGCGCTGCCGCAATGATAAGTACGATGCCCCCAGCGGCATCGCTGCTAAAGAAACGCTGTAAAAGCTTCATGTTATTCTCTCGTTCACTCTTCCGTTGTGCGGGCTATCTTACCCCCCGCGAATCCTCGATAAAAACAGATTATAATTGGGTTTATATTCTCTTTTTCCGAATAGTGCCAAAAACGATAAAAAAAGCCCGGCATAAAGCCGGGCCTGATATACGCGATGCGGAAGACTTAGCGCGTCAAATCGTCGAAAAATTTTTTCACGCCGTCGAAGAAGCTCTTGGAGCGCGGGCTGTTGTGCTCGCCCGTCGGCCCGCCAAAGCTGTCCTGCAGATCTTTCAGTAGTTGCTTCTGCTTTTCGTTCAGACCAACCGGTGTCTCAACAACGACTCGGCACAACAGATCGCCCTGCGCGCCGCCACGGACGGATTTCACGCCCTTGCTGCGCATGCGGAACAGTTTGCCGGTCTGGGTTTCGCTGGGTACTTTCAGCTTCACACGACCATCCAGCGTCGGTACTTCGATTTCACCGCCCAGCGCCGCCATGGCAAAGTTGATCGGCACTTCGCAGTACAAGTTATTGCCTTCACGCTCAAAGATAGGGTGCTGTTTCACCTGCACCTGAACGTACAGATCGCCTGCCGGTGCACCATGCTCACCCGCTTCGCCTTCGCCGCTCAGGCGGATGCGATCGCCGGTATCCACGCCTGCCGGGATTTTTACGGACAGGGTTTTAGATTTCTCCACGCGGCCATGACCGTGACATTTGTTGCACGGATCTTTAATCAGCGTACCGCGGCCCTGACAGTGCGGACAGGTCTGCTGTACGGCGAAGAACCCCTGGCGCATCTGCACCTGGCCGGAACCGTGACAGGTCGGGCAGGTTTGCGGCTGAGTGCCGGGTTTAGCGCCACTGCCATGGCAAACGTCGCACTCTTCCAGCGTTGGAATGCGGATCTCTTTGGTCACGCCGCGTACCGCTTCTTCCAGCGTCAGATCCATGTTATAGCGCAGGTCAGCGCCACGTGCCGCGCGCTGGCGACCACGACCACCGCCGAAGATATCGCCGAACACATCACCGAAAATGTCACTGAAGTCAGCGCCACCGCCAAAGCCGCCGCCGCCGAATCCACCGCCGCCCATTCCGCCCTGCTCAAATGCTGCATGACCATACTGATCATAAGCCGCACGTTTCTGGGCATCAGTCAGGACTTCGTAGGCTTCTTTTATCTCTTTAAATTTGGCTTCGGCCTCTTTATCGCCCTGGTTACGATCCGGGTGATATTTCATGGCCAGGCGTTTGTACGCCTTTTTGATTTCACGCTCTTCCGCTGTTTTCGGAACGCCTAAAATCTCGTAATAATCTTGCTTCGCCATCGGTTTATCTGCCCCTTAACATACGAGCACGGGCGTGGAGAAAACTCCGACGCCCGTGCTGGTTATCTACCCTGCATCAGGGCGATTATTTTTTGTCTTTGACTTCTTCGAACTCGGCGTCGACAACATCATCATCTTTCGCGTTGTTCGCGGAAGTATCAGCGCCCGCTTGCTGCTGTGCGTGCTGCTGTTGTGCGATTTCCAGCAGTTTCTGGGAAACCTGTGCCAGTGCCTGCATTTTCGCTTCGATTTCAGCTTTGTCTTCGCCTTTCAGCGCAACTTCCAGCTCGCTCAGCGCAGACTCGATAGCCGTTTTGTCTTCTGCCGGCAGTTTATCGCCTGCTTCCTGAACCTGCTTACGCGTGCTGTGCAGCAGATGGTCGCCCTGGTTACGGGTTTGCACCAGTTCTTCGAACTTACGGTCAGATTCCGCATTCGCTTCTGCTTCACGAACCATTTTCGCGATTTCTTCTTCATTCAGACCAGAAGAAGCCTTGATGGTGATCTTCTGCTCTTTACCGCTGTTTTTGTCTTTCGCGGAAACGTGCAGGATACCGTCAGCATCGATATCAAAGGTGACTTCGATTTGCGGCATACCGCGCGGCGCCGGATTGATACCATCCAGGTTGAACTGACCCAGAGATTTGTTATCGGACGCACGTTTACGTTCACCCTGCAGCACATGGATGGTTACAGCGGACTGGTTATCTTCCGCAGTAGAGAATACCTGGCTGTGCTTGGTCGGGATGGTGGTGTTTTTGTTGATCAGCGCAGTCATCACGCCGCCCATGGTTTCGATACCCAGCGACAGCGGGGTAACGTCCAGCAGCAGAACGTCTTTAACTTCACCAGTCAGAACACCGCCCTGAACCGCAGCACCGATAGCAACGGCTTCATCCGGGTTAACGTCTTTACGCGGCTCTTTACCGAAGAACTCAGCCACTTTTTTCTGCACCATCGGCATACGAGTCTGGCCGCCGACCAGGATCACGTCGTTGATGTCGGATACGGACAGGCCAGCATCCTGTAGTGCAACTTTCAGCGGCTCGATAGAACGGTTAACCAGATCTTCCACCAGGCTTTCCAGTTTCGCGCGAGTCACTTTAATGTTCATGTGTTTCGGACCGGTCGCATCTGCGGTAATGTACGGCAGGTTCACGTCGGTCTGCTGTGCGGAAGAGAGTTCGATTTTCGCTTTTTCTGCCGCTTCTTTCAGACGCTGCATCGCCAGCGGATCATTACGCAGATCGATACCCTGCTCTTTCTTGAACTCTTCCACCAGGTAGTTGATCAGGCGGCTGTCAAAGTCTTCACCACCCAGGTGGGTATCACCATTGGTAGCCAGTACTTCGAAGGTTTTTTCGCCGTCAACTTCATCGATTTCGATGATAGAGATATCAAACGTACCGCCACCCAGGTCGTAAACCGCAATAGTGCGGTTACCGGTTTCTTTATCCAGACCGTAGGCCAGCGCTGCCGCTGTCGGTTCGTTAATGATACGTTTCACTTCAAGACCTGCGATACGGCCAGCATCTTTGGTTGCCTGACGCTGAGCATCGTTAAAGTAAGCAGGTACAGTGATAACCGCTTCAGTTACCGGCTCACCCAGGTAATCTTCAGCCGTTTTCTTCATTTTTTTCAGCACTTCGGCAGAGATCTGCGGCGGTGCCATTTTGGTGCCTTTTACATCAAGCCATGCATCGCCGTTATCAGCAGCAATGATTTTGTACGGCATGATAGCTTCGTCACGCTGGACTTCTTCATCCTGGAAGCGACGGCCGATCAGGCGTTTGATCGCAAACAGGGTGTTTTGCGGGTTCGTCACGGCCTGACGTTTAGCCGGCTGACCTACCAGAGTTTCACCATCCTGTGTGTAAGCAATGATAGAAGGAGTGGTGCGATCGCCTTCAGCATTCTCCAGCACACGAGCCTGATTGCCATCCATAATGGCTACACAAGAGTTGGTTGTCCCAAGGTCGATACCAATAATTTTACCCATCTAAACGTCTCCACTAAAAATTCGTCATCATGTGGTTGTGAACCTGTAATAAGGGCGAAACGTGCTGTTTCAACCACCCTGTATCTTTTTTTTCAGGCCCACACACTGCGGTTGACTACAAGATGGGGTCGCTAAGCGGCTCATCAAGGGGCAAACGATAAAAAAATTTTTAATTTACACCTGTTCAGATCATAGACAGGCCTATTACCGCTAATTATGATGCCGCACCCCGCCAGTTCAACAGGGTGCGGGGGCTTCATTTATTCCTTTTCGTATTGATTTATTTTGAGGAATTATGGGCAAGCCCATTTTTATTTAGACAAACAATATTGCTTATCACAACCTATTGGTAAAGTATCCTTTGTGATAAATAACTTATGAGAGAATGCATTGTGCCGTTACATTCCACCAGTATTTAACACATCATCCACAGAGACAGCCCCCCGGTCTAAACACTGCCCGTATAGCAAGAGCTTTGACACATCGACGATGACAAATAGGGAAATTACCGTGTGGGATCCCAGAGTTTGCCCATGTGTTCGTTCCGCTAAAATCAGACTCTGAGAAAGCATTTCATGTTGCCCATGACCATATTGCACGTAAAATGACCAGACACATTTGGGAAAGAAGTCTTTATGGATATCCCGCTGCTCAACAGGGGCTGGAACAGAACATGGTCAGATACCATGGTGAATCTGGAAGCCCGGAAACTCGTCGAAACAGCAAATCTGCTGTCAGCATTCCATCTGCATGACGGCCTGACACGGATCAAGTTCGTTGAGGAGATAAAGCAGGTCGTAGAAAAGGAGTTCGCGGCAGCACGGCGAGCCAAAACAGACGAAGAATGCATTGCATGCATTAAAAATCTGCGTGCCGAAACGGATAATCTGCAAGAACAGGATCGCCTGTTAAGAACCAGAGCCGCACAACTTTATGCAAAGGTCGAGTTTGTCAGGGAAAATAACAAGATAGTCGGGTATGTGATTTCGGCTGTAAATATTGTTATATCAGGGATGACGGCTATTGGTGGGGCAATAATGATTTCGACGGGAACGCCAATAGGAGTATTGGCAGGAGCAATGCTTGTTGTTGATGGTGCAAATGGCATAACAAAAGAAGTTGATAAACTGCTTAATGGTCAACAATCAAAGTCGGAAGGTATCTTTGCTGATGGTGTAATGGAAACTGCCAGTTTTATGGGCTTCAAACCTGAAGCTGGACTTGCAGCTTACAAAGCGATTTCCCTGAGTGCAAGTATTTACACTATTTTTGGCTTGTCAAGGAAAGCAGAAACCTGGAGACTTTTTCGTTATATTCCAAAAGATTACTATCGAAAGGTTACAGCAATGAGTAAACCAAAGCTAACTATGAAAATCGTGGGTTACGGAATCAAAGCTAAGGTTATTTTCGATCTTATCAGTACAGATTAACCCTTGTTTTCTCTACAAAACCGCCAAGATTTATATGAAATCACTGGCGGTTGTATAAAGATTAAGATAATTGAAGTTATTAACAAGCCGATACTTCCTGATATTAGCTTGCCGACACTGGAATAAATAGCCAAAAAGACCACTGACAGCAAGAAAAAAAACAATATAACAATCAGCACATTAAATCTTTTTGCTAGATCGTGGACTACCTCATCAAGATCCCCACCAAAACTCTTGATGTTATTTTTTAAAATTCGTATTTCTTTGTGAGTAAATCCCGAATGCAGCAAAGAGTCTTCTGTAATGCCCATCCTCCCTCCTTTGTTCAAAAAAATGCACTTCCAAAGTGGGGGGATCATACTAATGAACGTTAACGTATTCCAGCCGAAGCTGCTTCTTCGATTCTGAAACGGACTATTGTTTCCCGAAAAAGTCACTATCATTAAGGCCAGAAATTAGCGTACTCACTTTTTTCAGATCGCCTTGTGGCATTTTGTTGTTGCTGGCGACATCCTGAAGCCTCGCAAACTCAGCAGGCGTGCATTCCGGGGGGAAAAGAGTTCTCCAGATGATGAGTAACATTGTTCAATGTTAAGACCTTTCCCCCATCAGCGCCCGATTTAACCGCATTTTTTTGATATTCGGTACAGTCCAACGAACTTCTTTCTTTTCGTTTTGTGTCTTTTTACCCGGCTACGGCGGGTAAATATCGCTATTTTCGTTGAGGTAATTCGCTACCCGATAGTTACCCCAACCCGAGAGCAACAATCTGGCAGCCTCTTTCGCGGCTTTAAAGTGGATTGGATGCGGGCTTTATCGCCTCAGTATTTGGCCCTGTTGCATCAATCCAGAAAGGAGTTGAGCCTGCGTTCGTAGGTTGCCCGATTTATGTCGCCCAATCAGTTTCAATGTGGTTTCAAAGGCACGTTTCTGCTTAGTCAGTGACTCTTCATTTTCCCGGCTGAACAAGAACAATGACATCATTAAATCGTGAACGTTGTTACTAACACTCTCCTCTGTATAGGTTTTCCCATCCATGCCAGTAACGATTGTTAAACCCAATTTTAACAAGCTTGTGAACAGATTCAGGGCCGTCATGACATCCTGTCTGGTTAAGCGGTCGAGGTTCTCAACATACAGCCACGAATCAGATGGAATACCCCAGCTTTCACAGCGTTAATGAATCCATAAAATTCACCTCGTGTGGTATTCTTGCCGCGAAACGCAGAGACGCCCGCATCAAGGATCTGGACGTACTCCAAACCATGAATTGCAGCGTATTGTTTCGCTTTTTCAGTCTGACGCACCAGGGATGTGTTCCCTGTCTGTTTGTCAGTAGACCAACGTATATAGGAATAAAGTTTTTCATGGCTAACACAGAAAATAATAAACATTCTGAGGGTATCATCTTTTCGAACTTGGGCAGCACTAAGTTGGCTAATCCGGCTCCGCTGGGCTTAATGGGTTTCGGCATGACCACTATTCTGCTTAACCTGCACAATATTGGTTTATTCCCAATGGATGGCATTATTCTGGCGATGGGCATCTTCTATGGCGGTATCGCACAAATTCTCGCGGGCCTGCTTGAATATAAAAAGGGCAACACCTTTGGTTTGACTGCATTCACCTCTTACGGTTCTTTCTGGTTAACACTGGTGGCGATTCTGTTGTTCCCGAAGATGGGCCTTGCAGATGCGACAAACGGCCACTTCCTTGGCATTTATCTGGGGATTTGGGGCGTCTTCACCCTATTTATGTTCTTCGGCACGCTAAAAGGCGCGCGTGCGCTGCAGTTTGTTTTTCTGAGCCTGACCGTACTGTTTGCCCTGCTGGCAGTAGGTCATCTGGTTGATAACGAAAGCATCGTACATGTCGCGGGTTGGATCGGTCTGGTTTGCGGCGCGAGCGCCATCTACCTGGCGATGGGCGAAGTGCTGAACGAACAGTTTGAACGTACCGTTCTGCCAATTGGTGAAAAGCATTAATTTCTGCGCTGACTGCTAAAATGCGAAGCCCGGCTTCGCATTTCTTCTCTATCCCTATTTCTGATATTTTCCTGCCCTCAGTCGTTACAGTCTTTTATTAACCTGCTGCATAAAAGCAGAACTTTTCGCTGTTAATTATCCCCGGCCCACTCAAACTGAAAACGGAGCCTGTGGTTCCATAATGTTTATGCTTGCTCTACCGGCTGCTCTGCTACGCTATCCTGGTGATGGAGATCCTGGCGCAGCCAGATCCCCAGCGCTAAACCGATAAGCGACAGCGCCAGCACATACCAGGCAGGCGCCATCGGCGAAACGCCCATTAGCATAGTCACCGCAATCGGCGTCAGGCCACCGAAAATAGCGTATGAGACGTTATACGAGAATGAAATTCCCGTGAAGCGAACCTCCGCCGGAAACGCCCGCACCATTACGTAAGGAACCGCGCCGACCACACCAACGCACAGCCCCACGAGGCCATAGAGGACAAAAAGCTGCTCAGGGTGTGTTCCCACCAGGTGGTAGAAAAACCAACTGGCACAGGCAAGCAGCACGCTGCCAATAATAAAGGTGCGACTGGCGCCAAATTTATCGACCAACAGCCCGGCGGCCAGACAACCGAAGCACAGCATAATGGTCGCGATGCTGTTGGCCTGCAACGTCAGGGCCGGAGCAAAACCATACTGTTTTTGCAGCCATACCGGCGACATCAGAATGACCACCACAATCCCGGCGGAAAGCAGCCAGGTCAGCAGCATGGAAATCACCACTGCTTTTTTATGTTTCAGCACGACCGATTTAACAGGTAATTCCTGCGCCAGCGCTTTACGTTGCTGCATCTCAAGAAAAATCGGTGTTTCTTGTAACCAACGGCGCAGATACATCGCCACCAGGCCAAATGCGCCGCCCAGCAGAAACGGAATACGCCAGCCGCCATCATGAATAGCCTGCTGCGTCATGCTGGTATTAACCAGCGTCGCTACCACCGAACCGAGCAAAATCCCTACGGTCAGTCCCGCGGTCAACGTACCACAAGCAATACCGATACGACGCGCCGGAACATGTTCCGCCACAAACACCCACGCGCCTGGCACTTCACCACCGATAGCCGCCCCCTGTAAAACGCGCATCAAGAGCAGCAACAGCGGCGCCATAATGCCTGTTGAGGCATACGTTGGCAGCAAGCCAATCGCCAGCGTCGGCAACGCCATCAGCAGAATGCTCAGGGTAAACATCTTCTTGCGTCCGACTAGATCGCCGAAGTGCGCCATGACAATGCCACCAAGCGGACGCGCCAGATAACCGGCGGCAAAAATGCCAAAGGTTTGCACCTGACGCAGCCATTCCGGAATATCGGCCGGGAAGAAAAGCTCGCCAACCACGGCGGCGAAGAAGACGAAAATGATGAAATCGTAAAACTCCAGCGCACCACCGAGGGCAGCAAGCGTCAGCGTTTTATAATCCTGTTTGTTCAGAGGACGAGTGGCATTTGACATAGCGAACCATTTGTAAATAGAGAGTGCTGATTTAACTATTACGAAGTGTGTAAATTAAAAATTACTATACCGTAAATGAATCAACACGCCATGGTTCGCCGTCTTTATTTCAGAAAAGGCTAACTTTTAGGATAATGTTTCACGTCTTGCATTTTTTGGCCGGAAAGATGCTACGACTTGCGGATTGGTTTCAACATAAGGCCCGTCAAGCAACTGTACACAATACGGAACACTGGCAAAAATACCGGGCACTTTCACTTCGCCGTCAGCGCTTTTCAGACCTTCCAGCGTCTCTTTGATCGATTTAGGCTGGCCGGGCAAATTCAGGATCAATGCTTGTTTGCGGATGACACCAACCTGGCGGGAGAGGATCGCCGTCGGTACAAAATTGAGGCTTATTTGCCGCATCTGTTCACCAAACCCCGGCATTTCGCGATCGGCTACAGCCAGCGTCGCGTCCGGCGTTACGTCACGCCGCGCAGGCCCAGTGCCTCCAGTCGTTAGTACCAGGTGGCAACTCATCTCATCCACCAGCTCGCACAGTGTTTGTTCAATGATGCTTTGCTCGTCCGGGATCAATCGGGTCTCTATCTGAAACGGGGTTGTCAGCGCGCTCGCCAGCCACTCCTCGAGCGCAGGAATACCTTTGTCCTGGTAAATACCGCTGGATGCGCGATCGGAAACCGAAACTAAACCAATGCGTAGTGTGTCCATATTCATTCCGTTCAAAAAAACTATTTAACGAAATGATACACGCTGAGGGGAAAGGCAGACAGTAGGGAGAGAAGAAGCGTGACCGGAAAACCGGCCACGCCTGAGGATTACAGCAGATCGCCGATCATTTTTTCCAGTTTTTCCTGGTCAACGGCAAACTTACGGATACCATCAGCCAGTTTATCCACCGCCATCGGATCCTGGTTATGCTGCCACAGGAACTCCGCTTCGGTGATACGTTCCGGACGAGCTTTCACTTCACCGGTATACGCCAGTTTGCGCTCGATGGTGCCAGCACTTTCAGACAGCTCTTTCAGCAACGCCGGGGCGATAGTCAGACGGTCGCAGCCAGCCAGTTCGGTGATCTCACCCGTATTACGGAAGCTGGCGCCCATCACCACGGTTTCATAACCGTGCTGTTTGTAGTACTGGTAAATTTCGGTTACGGAAACCACACCTGGATCTTCTGCCGGCGCGTACTCTTTCTTGTCGGTGTTGGCTTTGTACCAGTCGAGGATACGACCTACAAACGGGGAGATCAGGAATACGCCCGCTTCGGCACATGCACGCGCCTGCGCGAAGGAGAACAGCAGAGTCAGGTTACAGTTGATGCCCTCTTTCTCCAGTTGTTCGGCCGCGCGAATACCCTGCCAGGTAGAGGCCAGTTTGATCAGGATACGATCGTTGCTGATACCAGCATCGTTATACATCTTGATCAGGCGTTTCGCTTTGGCGATAGAGGCTTCGGTGTCGTAAGAGAGACGAGCATCAACCTCAGTAGAGATACGGCCAGGGATCAGTTTGAGGATTTCCAGACCAATGTTCACCGCCAGGCGATCTGTCGCGTCAACAACCTGCTGCGCGTGATTGCTGCTCTGAGCACGAGCCCATGTTACGGCATCATCGATCAGCTTACGGTATTCCGGGATTTGGGCGGCGCCAAGGATCAGAGAAGGGTTCGTTGTTGCATCCTGCGGCTGGTACAGTTTCATTGCCGCAATATCTCCGGTATCAGCCACGACTGTTGTGTACTGACGCAGGGAGGTCAATTTATCCGTCATGATAATGTTTCTCTTTAAACGATACCCTGAATAATTCATGTTTGGCCCACGACACATTTGCACTCCTGGAGCACAAACGCGGCCAGCGCACCTGAACGTGAAGTATGACGAGTATACTTGTTAGGGGGATGTAACCGGTCTGCCCTGATGATAACACGACGCCCTGCCAGCGCAACCGCAGACAATGCTGTGTCAATAGTATGGTAAACTCTGCTAATTAATTGCCTGCGAAGTGATGTGCTCCCACCAGCAGCCTCGTCACAGGTCATAACCCGGCATCAACAAGAGGAATGTTAATGCCAGAATTTTTCTCATTTATCAGTGAAATACTTTGGGGTTCATTCATGGTGTACTTGCTGGCAGCGGCAGGTATCTGGTTTGCTGTACGCAGTCAGTTTGTCCCCTTTCGTTTTCTGCGTGACTTTGGCAAAAGCCTTAAAAGTAGCCGCTCACCACAACCCAACGCGATCACCGCTTACCAGGCACTCTGTCTGAGCCTGGCAACACGGCTGGGCAGCGGCAACCTGGCGGGCGTGGCTTTTGCTTTAACCTCCGGCGGGCCAGGCGCTGTTTTCTGGATGTGGATCGCCGCGCTCATCGGTATGGTAATCAGCTTTGCAGAATGCTCACTGGCACAGCTCTATAAAGAGCGTGATACAGAAAATCAGTTTCGCGGCGGCCCGGCATGGTACATGGCGCGCGGTTTAGGTATGCGCTGGATGGGCGTGCTTTTCTCAGTGTTCCCGCTGCTCACGTATGGTCTGGTGTTTAATACTATTCAGTCCAGCGCCGTCGCACGGGCCATGCACTTTGCGTGGGGCGTGCCGGGAATCGCCAGCGGCATGGCACTGGCGCTCTGCATTCTCTTTTTCATCGTTAGGGGATTAAAACCTACCGCCCGGCTGATGCAGTGGTTGGTGCCAGTGGTAGGGCTTGCCTGGATTCTGGTCGGTTTGAGCCTTAGTCTTTGGCATGCCAACTTACTGCCAGGGATTTTTACTACCATCATTAAAAGCGCTTTCGGCTGGCAGGAAGCGGCGACAGGCACGATGGCATACACCCTGAGTCAGGCAATGACCAGCGGTTTTCAGCGCAGTATATTTGCCAACGAAGCCGGGCTGGGATCCTCGCCTAACGCCGCCGCTATGGCCGCCTCATGGCCGCCGCACCCGGTAGCACAGGGAATTGTGCAAATGATCGGCGTGCTGGTGGATACCTTCCTGGTTTGCACCGCCAGCGCGCTGGTATTGTTGCTGCCGAGTACGATTCCACTAAGCGATGCATTTGGTGGCATCCAACAATTGCAGCAAGCCATGACCTCATTGATCGGTGGCTGGGGCGCGGGATTTGTCGCCTGTATCGTCCTGTTCTTCGCATTTACTTCGATCGTCACGAATTATATTTATGCGGAAAATAATCTGATCTTTTTACGCTGCCACAGTAATCGAAACCTCTGGCTGCTGCGCATCGGTATTTTATCGATGGTAGTGGCAGGCCCCATATTCAGCGTACCGCTTATCTGGCACATTGCCGATGTTGTGATGGCGCTGATGGCGATGATCAACCTGACCGCCATTTTGCTGCTTTCACCGGTGGTCAGATTGCTGGCTCGTGACTATCTGCGCCAGCGCAAACTGGGAGTCATGCCGCTCTTCGACCCGCAGCGTTATCCGGAAATAAAGCGTCAACTGGCGCCAGGCAGTTGGGATGACATTCCCCGCTCATAGCGCTAATCGCAACTATCGATCAAGTCTGTCGGTTTTTTTGCTAAAGTCAGCGGAAATTTCTCGCACAGCAAGGACTGAGTATGCTGATTCTTATTTCACCTGCCAAAACCCTCGATTACCAGAGTCCGCTGGCGACCACGCGTTTTACCCGGCCGGAACTGCTGGATCACTCACAGCAACTGATTAACAGCGCGCGTAAGCTCTCCGCGCCGCAAATCAAAGCGCTAATGGGGATCAGCGACAAGCTGGCCGATCTGAACGCCACGCGTTTTCACGACTGGCAACCTGATTTCAACCCGGAAAATGCACGCCAGGCCATTCTGGCATTTAAAGGGGATGTCTATACCGGCTTACAGGCAGAAACCTTTAGCGATGCGGATTTCGATTTCGCGCAGCAACATTTGCGTATGCTTTCCGGTTTATACGGCGTGCTGCGTCCACTGGATCTGATGCAGCCGTACCGGCTGGAGATGGGTATTCGCCTGGAAAATGCCAAAGGAAAAGATCTCTACCAGTTCTGGGGCGACGAGATCACTCACAAGCTCAACGAAGCCATTGCGGCACAAGGCGATGAGATCGTTATCAACCTGGCCTCTGATGAGTATTTCAAATCGGTCAAAACGCAAAAGCTGAACGCCCGGATCATTAAACCTGTGTTTCTTGACGAGAAAAACGGCAAGTTCAAAGTCATCAGCTTCTACGCCAAAAAAGCACGCGGTCTGATGAGCCGTTTTATTATTGAGAATCGCCTGACGAAACCGGAGCAATTAACTGGGTTTAACAGCGAAGGCTATTTCTTTGATCGGGAAGTTTCATCGCAGGAAGAGTTGGTGTTTAAGCGGCACGAACAGTAAGAAAAACCCTCTCCAGGTCGTGAGAGGGTCAGAAAAGTTATGGATGGCGATGCCAGTCATCATCTGGCCCGCCACGATGATCGTCATGGTGATCACCATGCCGGTCGTCAAAATGGCCGTGCGGCTGCCAGCGGTTCTCACGCCATTCGTAGTGTCTCTGCCACCAGTCATGATCGCGCCAGTGGCCACCGTCCCAGTAGTTACCACTGTGGTCACGATCGCCGATTTGCAGTTTCACTGCCGGCACAAGGGTGATTTCTGCGGCCTGCACCGCCAGAGGAGCCACCAACATCATGGAAAGCGCTAACATTACAGGTTTCAACATAGGTTACTCCTTTGCATCATCTTGCCCGTTATGGGCCGATGTCAGGAGATTACGCGCCCCCAGAGGATGGCGTTATTGTCCGCAATCCTAATATTTTAACCCCCGCATTTATTGGGAATTCATCCGTTTTCTCTGCCATTTTTCTACATAATTTCTCCCTGATTCCCCCGCTTGCAGGCAGGGGAAGCAGAGAAATTACGCGTTACGCATCATCAACTGACGTAATGCAGCAAAATCCGCAGGCAAGTGGTGGGAAAGCAGCAGCAGATCCGCGCGGTCTGCCAGCTCTTTCGGCAGCGGCAACGATTCGCCCAAAATCTCTTCTACGCTCTCTTTGAATTTCGCAGGATGAGCCGTACCGAGGAACAGACCGTACTCGCCCGGATTAAGCTGATCGCGCAGAGCGCGCCAGGCGATCGCGGCATGCGGCTCTGAAACATAGCCTTTATCCTTCAGCTCGCGCATGGCTGCTTTCGTCGTTTCATCGTCCACAGCAGCATAACCCAGCTCATTCAGACGCCAGATTTTACGGCGGAACAGCTCTTCAACACGCGGCCAGTTATTCGGCTGGCTAACATCCATGGCATTTGAGAGCGTCGCTTGCGTCGCTTTTGGCTGCCATTGCCCCTCTTTGAGGAAACGTGGCACGGTATCGTTGGCATTGGTCGCTGCGATAAAGCGTTTGATCGGCAGTCCCAGCGATTTCGCCAGCAAACCAGCGGTCAAATCGCCGAAGTTACCGCTCGGTACGGAAACCACCAGTTGGTTGCGCGCTTCCTGCGGCAGCTGTGCGACTGCTTCGAAGTAGTAACAAATCTGCGCCAGCAATCGGCTGATATTGATCGAGTTCGCCGAGTTCAGCCCCAGCGCAGCTTTCAGTTCTTCATCGTCGAAGGCCTGTTTCACCAACGCCTGGCAGGCATCGAAGTCAGCATCGATCGCCACAGTTTCGATGTTACCACCCAGCGTACAGAACAGTTTTTCCTGCAACGGGCTGATTTTGCCTTGCGGATAGAGGATCACCACGCGCACATTTTTCATGCCGTAGAAGGCATGTGCTACTGCAGCGCCGGTATCACCCGAGGTAGCAGTCAGAATGGTCACCGGTTTGTCGCCGCTGATGGTGCTCAGCATCTGCGCCATAAAACGTCCGCCGAAATCTTTAAACGCCAGCGTCGGCCCATGGAACAGCTCCAGACAGCCGATATCACTCTCTACCGGTTTAACCGGCGCCGGGAAAGCAAACGCGGCGCGTACCCGCGCTTCCAGTTCATCCTGCGGAATTTCATCGCCAATAAAAGCGGCAAGGATCTTCGCGCTACGGCTGACGAAATCCTGCTCCAGCATGGCGTCGATTTCCGTCAGGTTAAATTCCGGCAGCTCGTGCGGGAAAAACAGGCCCTGATTTTTGCCAAGCCCCTGCGTTACGGCCTGCGCAAAGCTGACCTGCTCGTTGTGATCTTTTAAATTGTAGAGTTTCATTGGTTATCCCACTACTCGTGCGCCCGCCGTATCCAGCCGGCAAATATGAACAAAGCCTTCTTGATTTTGCAGATAGTGTTTGCCAAGCCAGTCGGCTACGCGCTGGGCGGTATCCGGCTTATCACACAGAGCAAACAACGTTGGCCCGGAACCGGAGATCCCACAGGCCAACGCGCCAATATCAGCCACTGCTTGACGCGCTTCGCCAAAGCCCGGCAGCAATTTCATGCGGTACGGCTCGGCAATAACGTCTTTCATCAATTTTGCCGCCAGCGCGGGCTGGCGGGTGTAGCAGGCGTGAATAAAGCCCGCCAGATGCCGGCCGTGAGCGATGCAATCCTGACGGCGATATTGTGCGGGCAAAATAGCGCGCGCTTCCGCCGTTGAGACTTTAATACCCGGATAAGCCAGCACCCACAACCATTCATCAAAACCTGGCACCTGCTGGCTGATAATGCCGCTTTCCTCGATCATCAACTGCATACCGCCGAGGAAACAGGGTGCGACGTTATCGTAATGCACGCTGCCTGAAATGCGCCCTTCCAGCTCGCCCATCAGCGCCAGCATGCGCGTATCGTCCAGCGGTTTACCGCAGTACTCGTTCATCGCCACCAGAGCGGCGACAACAGAACAAGCGCTGGAACCGAGCCCCGATCCAATCGGCATGTTTTTTTCCAGCGTCATTGCCACCGGAACCTGTTTACCAATCGTCTGGCAGAACAGTTCCCAGCACTGATAAACAATATTTTCATGCGGTTCAGTCGGTAATTTACTGGCAAAACGGCCAATATTTTTCAGGCTGAAATGCTTTGCGGCTTCCACCGAAACATTATCGCCCAGCAAAGTTCCATCTACCGGCGTTACCGCCGCGCCCAGCACATCAAAGCCAACACTCATATTGGCACTTGAAGCCGGAGCATACACCTTCACCATGTCAGACTCCTAACTTCCAGGACAGGGTACGCAGCAGGTCGGCAAAGACGCCAGCCGCTGTTACATCGTTACCCGCGCCGTAACCACGTAATACCAACGGCAGCGGCTGATAATAGTGGCTGTAGAACGCCAACGCATTCTCACCATTTTTCACTTTGTAGAGTGGATCATTACCGTCAACAGCGGCGATCTTCACACGACAAGTGCCATCTTCCTCAATATTACCAACATAACGCAGCACTTTTCCTTCATCGCGGGCTTGCGCCACGCGAGAGGCGAACTCGTCATCCAGTTGCGGCAGGCGCGCCATTAAGCTCTCAACATCGCCGGACGCATCAAACGTTGCGGGTAAGACGGGCTCAATGACGATATCAGAAAGCTCCAGTTCTCGCCCGGTTTCACGGGCCAGAATCAGCAGCTTACGTGCGACATCCATCCCGGAGAGATCGTCTCGCGGGTCCGGTTCGGTGTAACCCAACTCGCGTGCCAGCGCTGTGGCTTCAGAGAGGTTCATTCCCTCATCCAGTTTGCCGAAAATAAACGACAGTGAGCCAGAAAGGATCCCGGAAAAATGTTGTAACTCATCACCGGCGTTGAGCAGGTTTTGCAGGTTTTCAATCACCGGCAGGCCTGCACCAACGTTGGTGTCATAAAGGAACTTACGGCGAGATTTCTCCGCTGCACGACGCAACTGGTGATAGTAATCCAGTGACGAAGTGTTGGCTTTCTTATTCGGCGTGACAACGTGGAAACCTTCCCGCAGGAAATCCGCGTACTGATCGGCCACCGCCTGACTGGAAGTACAGTCAACAATCACCGGGTTAAGCAGATGATACTCTTTTACCAGACGGATCAAGCGCCCCAGATTGAAAGGCTCTTTCGCCTCCGCCATTTCAGCCTGCCAGTTTTCCAGATTCAGGCCATGCACATTGGTCATCAGCGCTTTTGAATTCGCCACGCCGCAGACGCGCAGATCGATATGCTTGTTTTTCAACCAGCCTTGTTGACGTTTTAACTGCTCCAGCAACGCGCCGCCGACACCGCCAACACCAATGACAAAAACTTCAATCACCTGGTCGGTATTAAACAGCATCTGGTGAGTAACGCGTACCCCAGTCGTCACATCATCATTGCTCACCACAACTGAGATAGAGCGTTCAGAAGAGCCCTGAGCAATCGCCACAATATTGATATTCGCGCGTGCCAGAGCGGCGAAGAATTTTGCCGAGATACCACGCAAGGTACGCATGCCGTCGCCGACCACGGAGATAATCGCCAAACGCTCCATCACCGCCAGTGGTTCCAGCAGCCCCTCTTTGAGTTCCAGATAGAACTCCTCATTCATCGCTTTCTGAGCGCGAACACAATCGGACTGCGGCACACAGAAACTGATGCTGTATTCCGAAGAGGATTGGGTAATCAAGACGACGGAAATCCCTGAGCGCGACATCGCCGCAAATACGCGGGCGGCCATGCCGACCATGCCTTTCATGCCCGGGCCTGAAACGCTAAACATCGCCATGTTGTTCAGGTTGGAGATCCCTTTCACCGGCAGGTCATCTTCATCTGACGTTGCGCCAATGAGAGTGCCGGGGGCTTGCGGGTTGCCGGTATTTTTAATCAGGCACGGGATCTGGAACTGAGCAATCGGGGTAATCGTGCGGGGGTGAAGAACTTTTGCGCCGAAATAGGAAAGCTCCATGGCCTCCTGATACGACATTGACTTCAGTAACCTGGCGTCCGGTACCTGCCTTGGGTCGCAAGTATAGACACCATCGACATCCGTCCAGATCTCACAACAATCGGCGCGTAAACAGGCGGCCAGCACGGCGGCAGAGTAATCCGAACCGTTGCGCCCCAGCACGACCAGCTCACCTTTTTCGTTACCGGCAGTGAAACCGGCCATCAGCACCATATGATCCTGCGGGATGCGGCTGGCAGCAATACGGCGAGTTGATTCGGCAATATCGACCGTCGATTCCAGATAGTGACCGACGGCGAGTAATTTTTCCACCGGATCGATAACGCTGACTTTATGACCACGCGCTTCCAGCAGACCGGCCATAATGGCGATGGAGAGTTTTTCGCCACGGCAGATGAGCGCCGCATTGATACTGTCCGGGCACTGCCCCAGCAGGCTGATACCATGCAGGACATGTTTGATCTGTGCAAATTCTTGTTCGACAAAGTTTTTTAACTGTGCGAGGGGAAACCCAGGTTGTGCATCGGCCAGACCTTGCAGCAGGTCGGCGAAAATACGTTCTGCATCGCTAATATTCGGTACTGCATCCTGGCCACTGATGGTCTTTTCGATCATCGCCACCAGGTGGTTGGTGATTTTCGCCGGGGCAGAAAGTACGGTCGCTACCTGCCCTTGCCTGGCATTGCTTTCCAGAATGTCGGCAACACGCAGAAAACGTTCTGCATTTGCCACTGATGTACCGCCGAACTTCAACACTCGCATGGTTTTACCCCTTGATCTTTGGTCGAAAAAAAAACCCGCACTGTTCAGGTGCGGGCTTTTTTCTGTGTTTCCTGTACGCGTCAGCCCGCACCGTTACCTGTGGTAATGGTGATGGTTGTAATAATGGTAATGGTGCTGATGCGTGTCATAGATATTGTGTGCTCTGTAATATTATCTGTCTGTGCTGTATGCCTATATTGGTTAAAGTATCTGCCCGATTAAGTCAATTTATTTTTATTTTTTACGTTTTTATTCGCCTTCCCGGCTGCGCTGAAACGACAGTTGCTTTCAGCGCGACAGGGTCATTACGATAATATATTTCAGCAGTTTTAACTATAAAACAAAGTTATAGTAGTGACTTACTCGGAGAGTTTTTTTTCAATATCGTGCAGCAATCGGTGCAACATTGCTGTATCCCGCTGTTCAAGTAGACCAAGACGCTGATCCAGCCAGTCTGCCATTTTGATATCGTCCGCAACACAGAGTTTTTCCAGTAATTCACGGGCTCGCAAACGCAATGCACACAACTGGTTACCATCAACCGGAGCCACTTGTTGAGGTGCCTGTTGCATTAATGAGGCTAATTGATAGCAAAAAACCATTACTGCCTGCCCGAGATTCAGCGATGGATAATCAGCAGCCATCGGCACGCCGGTTAAGATATCTGCCAGCGCCAACTCTTCATTAGTTAAACCGGAATCTTCGCGACCAAATACCAGCGCGGCGCTGCCAAGCCACGTGCGTTTCTCTTGCAATAGTGGCACCAGTTCTGCTGGCGTCGCGTAATAGTGGAACTTCGCCCGACTACGCGCCGTAGTCGCAATGGTGAACTGAACGTCCGCCAGCGCGTCGGCAAGCGTCGCATAAGTTTTAGCATTATCAAGGACATCGCCGGAACCGTGAGCAACACGGCGCGCACCATCCTGCAAATGCGCATCGCTATCGACGATGCGCAAGTCATGAAACCCCATGGTTTTCATCGCCCGGGCAGCAGCCCCAACATTTTCGGGCCTCGCGGGGCAAACAAGCACTACAATCAATTGCATTTTACTTTCTCTTCCTACTGATTCCGCAGGAGAATGTGACATATATCAACATACTACGCAGAGCGAATTTACAATTTTCTAACACAAGCCATTGATTTTCGGATTACACACAATTAAAAAAGCTAAACTGTCTATCAGTAATCGTACCTGCTAAGATGTTAACAGAAAGGGCTTATCCCTATGTTTATACATAGTATTTCATTACTGTATTTCTTTCTTGCATTGGATTCATCATATCTATCAATTAATATGCGCAACTAATTGGTTTATTGATAAATAGTCGCAAACGTGGGCATTTGGTTGTGAGGATTTCGCCAGACTGTTAACGTGCTACAATTGAACTTGATATATGTCAACGAAGCGTAGTTTTATTGGGTGTCATTTACGTCTTAGCCTGTTATGTTGCTGTTAAAATGGTTAGGATGACTGCCGTTTTTGACACTGTCGGGTTCAGAGGGAAAGTGCCCACGACCAAGCTAATGATGTTGTTGACGTTGATGGAAAGTGCATCAAGAACGCAATTACGTACTTTAGTCATGGTATGCCGTCATGTTAATTTTCGACATGCACCAGGCTGGTCAGGGACTTTTGTACTTCCTGTTTCGATTTAGTTGGCAATTTAGGTAGCAAACATGCAGACCCCGCACATTCTTATTGTTGAAGACGAGTTGGTAACACGCAACACGTTAAAAAGCATTTTCGAAGCAGAAGGCTACGATGTCTTTGAAGCGACTGATGGCGCTGAAATGCATCAGATTCTTTCTGAAAATGATATCAACCTGGTGATTATGGATATTAACCTGCCAGGTAAAAACGGTCTTTTGCTGGCGCGTGAACTGCGCGAGCAGGCAGACGTAGCACTGATGTTCCTGACCGGACGTGATAACGAAGTTGATAAGATTTTGGGCCTCGAAATTGGTGCCGACGACTACATCACGAAGCCGTTCAACCCACGTGAACTGACTATCCGCGCCCGCAATCTGCTCTCTCGCACCATGAACCTGGGCACGGTCAGTGAAGAACGCCGCAGCGTTGACAGCTACAAGTTCAACGGGTGGGAACTGGATATCAACAGCCGCTCACTGGTCAGCCCAAACGGCGAACAGTATAAGCTGCCGCGCAGTGAATTCCGCGCGATGTTGCACTTCTGCGAAAATCCGGGGAAAATCCAGTCCCGTGCCGAACTGTTGAAAAAAATGACTGGCCGCGAGCTGAAGCCGCACGATCGCACCGTGGACGTAACGATTCGCCGCATTCGCAAACATTTTGAATCCACGCCGGACACGCCGGAAATCATCGCCACTATTCACGGCGAAGGCTATCGTTTCTGCGGCGATCTGCAGGAATAAGCGAAGTTTGATAAATTTGATAAAAAAGGCGGCGCTCAGGCGCCGCTTTTTGATTTCCGCTATTTGCTCCATGGAATGATGGGAACTGCACTCAAAGCATTCTTCGGCGAACCTTCAACGACTTTGTCGGAGTAGGCTAAATATGCCAAAGTGTTACGTTTTGCGTCATAGAAACGCACGACCTGCAATTTTTTAAATACCAGTGAAGTCCGTTTCTGGAAGACCACATCGCCTTGCGCCTTGCCGTTTTTAATTTTATCGCTCAATTCAACCGGCCCAACCTGCTGGCAAGAAATGGCGGCATCCGAAGTGTCCTCTGCCAGCCCCAGCCCGCCCTTGATACCACCGGTTTTCGCCCGGCTGATATAACAGGTCACGTTGTTAACGTCCGGGTCGTCAAACGCCTCAACGACAATTTTGTGATCCGGACCAAACATTTTAAAGACCGTATCCACAGAACCAATCTGTTCCGCATGGGCTGAACTCCACGCCATCAACATCAATGCAGAGATGCATAACTTTGTATATTTCATATTGTTACCATTTTTGAATATTACCTTTAGCAACTATTCAGTTTTCATATGAGAAACTGTTTACAGATCACCGCTTTACAAAATTTATGATGAAAATCAGTCACAATGCGAATTGTTGCATAAAAAAAACACCGAATGCTAACGCCTTAAAAACCCGCTATTATCCGTCCCCTGGTATCAGGTGTTCATCGCTGTATTAAGGAAGAGGATATTGTATGGATCAGGCTGGGATCATTCGCGACCTACTCGCCTGGCTGGAAAGCCATCTGGATCAGCCGCTCTCACTAGATAATGTGGCGGCAAAAGCGGGCTATTCCAAGTGGCATTTGCAACGGATGTTCAAAGACGTCACCGGCCATGCCATTGGCGCTTACATCCGCGCTCGTCGTCTATCAAAATCCGCAGTCGCATTAAGGCTTACCGCCCGTCCAATTCTTGATATTGCACTACAATATCGTTTCGATTCACAGCAAACGTTCACCCGGGCTTTCAAAAAACAGTTTACCGTCACGCCTGCGCTCTATCGTCGTTCACCGGACTGGAGCGCCTTTGGTATCCGCCCGCCGCTGCGGCCAGGCAAGTTTACATTGCCCAAACATGAATTTGTAACGCTGCCACAGATGCACCTGATCGGCACAACGCAGAGCTACACCTGTTCGCTTGAGGAGATTTCTGATTTCCGTAACCAAATGCGCATTCAGTTCTGGCGTGAATTTTTAAGCAATTCGCCGACGCTTCCTCAGGAATTGTACGGGCTGCACGAACCGCGCCCCAGCCTCGAGAAAGACGATGAACAGGAGGTGTTTTATACTACGGCGCTGACGCCGGAAATGGCGAATGGTTATTTGAGCAATGCACTGCCGGTATTACTGGAGGGCGGTGATTACGTGGCCTTCTCTTTTGAAGGCTCCCCGGACGGATTACAGGATTTTATACTGACCGTTTATGGCACGTGTATGCCGATGCTCAACCTTACACGCCGCAAGGGCCAGGATATTGAGCATTTCTACCCGCAGCATGACGACTCACGCGACCGTGAGCCGCCATTACACATTCGCTGCGAATATCTGGTACCAATTCGTCGTTAACGCTGTAATTCATCCAGCGCAGGAGCGTCGAGATGCGAAACATCGCCTGCGGTTTCCACCACCCAGCCGGATGCCAACCACGGGCTGTGCTGGTAATCGATGCGGGAGATGGAGCAGTTACGCAGACGCAGACGGCGTTCTGCATAAGCCGGAAGCCCGAGAATGGTACTCACCAGACAGCCCAGCGCCATACCGTGACTGATCAGCATAGGGCGACTTCCTTCAGGTAGATCCAGACAAGTAGCCAGCGCAGCGTGCATACGCTCGCTCAGCTCCTGCATCGACTCACCATCAGGAATGCGGCCATCTGCCGTACCATTCACTAACTGGCGACGCCAGCTCTCCTCTTCTTCCGTCAGGGAATCGATATGACGGCGTTCGAGAACGCCCATATCCAGTTCGCGCAAACGCGGCTCAAGCGTAATTTCGCAACCGCAGGCATCAGCGATGATCTCCGCCGTGCGACGGGTACGCCCCAGATCGCTGGCAATAATATGGGTGATGCCCAGCGCTTTTGCGCGTTCAGCCACCTGCCACGCCTGTGTTTCCCCTTTGTCGGTTAACGGGCTGTCTGACTGGCCTTGAATACGACGCTCGGCGTTCCACTGCGTTTCACCGTGGCGAACAAGGTATACCTGTAACATGCTTTTCTTATCCATTATACTGCGATGAATTTATTATCTGAGGAAGGAATCTGTCCGGGATAAAGAACGCGTCTCGTTTCGGACAAGCCAATTATAGATTATGCACCATGTTGTCTCAGCTACCACAAATCCCGCGAAAATTCGGGCTATTCTGCACGCTTTTAACGAGATCTTCGGCGAAGGATCCTGCCATATAGAATCGGTCTCCGTCGATAGCGGCGTGCCTGAACAGCCGTTTGGCAGTCAGGAAACGCGGGCTGGCGCACGTAATCGCGTTGAAAATGCCCGCAAGCTAAGGCCTGACGCCGATTTCTGGGTTGCCATTGAAGCAGGAATTGATGAAGGCAGTACGTTTAGCTGGGTAGTCATCGAAAGCCCAGAAATGCAGGGCGAAGCGCGCTCAGCCACGCTGCCGCTGCCAGAAATTATTTTGCAGAAAGTACGCGCCGGTGAAGCGCTCGGACCAGTGATGTCACACCACACCGGAATTGATGAAATTGGCCGTAAAGAGGGCGCGATTGGGGTTTTCACTGCGGGTAAACTCACCCGCGAGAGCGTTTACCATCAGGCGGTGATTCTGGCACTAAGTCCGTTTCATAACGCGGTTTACCGCTGATCGTTCAGTAGCGTCTGCTCCAGCCACAGGCGCAAATCGGCAGGTGCCGCTTTCAGGCTATTTGAGCCGCGGGTAATGGTCGCAATACCCGCGCCCAGTTCGCTTTTCAGCTCGCGCTGGCTCATCTCGCCGCGCAACAACTCTTCGATAATTCGCACCCGCGTCCCCAACGACTCGCGCTCATCCGGCGTAAGCATCAAATTAAATAACGAAAGATGCAGATCCTTTTCATATGACTGCCTGACCAACTCGACAAAGCGTCGCCACTCCTGGTCGCGCTGTTCGGCCATTGCTGCTGAATAAGGAGATTGCTGAGTCATAGTATTCCGCCATTCGTTGGTTTCGGAAGCCTGTTTAAAGGCTGCCGAAAAGAGTGTACTCGTTAAAGAGTACACAGCATAGCATAAACCTTCGAAATCAGTAACGGCGCTGCCATTCGGCGTCAGTAAAGATGACCGGTTTGCCACCATCAAGGAAATAACGGTAGTAGGCATCGTAAGTGAGGACGTTTTTCACGTAGCTACGGGTTTCCGAGAATGGAATACTCTCCACAAACGCCACTGCATCCAGTTTTCCGGCGCTGTTGTTCAACCAACTACGAACCCTGCCCGGCCCGGCGTTATACGCCGCTGAAGAGAAAATCCTGTTGTTACCGAACTGCTGGTAAACATATTGCAGGTAGCTGGTGCCAACATTGATGTTGGTTTCCGGATCGAAAAGCTGGCCGGCATTGCGGTAACTGGCAATGTTAAACACCTTCACTGTATGGGTAGCAGTGCCAGGCATAATCTGCATTAACCCACTCGCGCCGACCGGCGAACGCGCCGCTGGATTCCACGCGCTCTCCTGACGAGAAATCGCCATCGCATAGCTCTGGTTAATGGCTTTACCGTTGGTATAACGCGCATACAAATCGCGGTAGGCCAGCGGGAATCGCTCTTCAAGATGATCCCACAATTTACCGGCAATAGTGGACTGTACGCTAAGATCCCACCAGTGTTGGTTGAATGCATAGCGCGCCAGTTGCGCCTGTTCGTGCTGCGAGCGGCTGGTGACCAGATTAGCCCATTCACTACGAGCGGTATTATCCAGCCCCCAGTACATCAATTCGCGCACCCGAGCCATTTCAGCGCCTTGAACCAACGCCGGATCGGGGTTACCTTGCACTTTATCAATCTGCAGGTGGTAATCTTCCCCTAAGCGCTGTGCTGCTACCATCGGGTAAAAGCCACGCTGCTGCATCAACGCATGCAGGATCGATTTAGCCTCTTCATCGCGGCCGCGCTCCAGCAACAAATCAGCCTGCCAGTAACGCCACTCATCTTTCTCTTTTGCCTCCATCGGCAAACGGGAAAGCCAGGTATTGAGGCCGCGACGATCGCCAGCGCCGATTGCCATCCGCACCCGCCGCTCCAGAAGCGATGTGGATTGCGAACGCATCACCGCATCATCGCGCCAACGCGCCTGTTCGCTGGTGACGTCATTCCCCATCAAACGCCAGGCGACAATATCACGCAACGTCTGGATTTGATCCTCCGTCAGTTGCTGCGCCTGCGCCAGCGAAGGGATCAGCAAACGGGCATTTTCCACATCCTGCCGGGCAACGCTTGCAAACGCTTCCGCCGCCATTTGCCGGGTGAAGTCGGTCGCGCCGGTGGTGGTGGCAAACGTCATGACGCTGTTGGGGTTGTTGGCAAGGTTAATGATGGCCTGAGAGATAGTTTGATAATCAGCGGGCATCTGCCCGGCCAGCAGCGTCACCAGTTGCGTATTACCGGCTTTCATGGCCAGCCGGATGCGTTCAAGAAATGCCAGCGGATCCTGCTTCCCGGAAGCGCGCCAGGCACCAAACAGCCGGTCACAGGCATTCGGTTGGCTCTTACCGCTCAACCAGAGTTCTTTTGCTCCCGCCCACGCCTCGTCTGCCTGCCCGGTATTCCACTTGGCGAAATAGTAGTTACATTGCGCTTCGGTAGTGGCAGGTTTCTCCGGGCTGAAAGCCAGCAGCCCGCGCCAGTCTTCACGCCGCGCCAGTTCGTTAACAAAACGGGATTTCAGTGTGCGTGCTGGCGGCAACGTCGGGTTCTGCTGCACGAAGTTAGTCACCGTGATGGCCGGTTGATTCATCAGATCGTCGGTAATCTGGCGATATTGCAAATAGGGATACAGCGGATAATCAGTCAGCGTGGGCAGCAGTTGCTGCACGACATCCATTTGCTTGTTATCCCATGCGCTTTTGATCTGCGCATAACGGTTACGTTGTTCATCCAGTGAATCTGCGCGCGCCATATTGCTGAAGGACAGCAAACAAACGCAGGCCGCCGCAAATCGCCAGGCGGCATGTTTAGCTCTCTGCACAGCTATTTCCTCTTTCTGTCACGTTATTGGCAGCCTCATGCCGTATAATGAGTTAATGCTAACCGGGCATGCCGCTACGCGCCATGTTCTGCACACTTTTTTACCTTTTTATGGTGATTTAACAGTGTGGACGCTGCTGGCTGGGATTAAGCGTCGAAAACCGCTACACTTCGCTGTTGAATACTACTCTCATAACAAAGAGGCGAAGTCCAACGTGGCTCAATTCGTATATACCATGCATCGTGTCGGCAAAGTTGTCCCGCCGAAACGTCATATTCTGAAAAATATCTCACTAAGCTTCTTCCCGGGCGCAAAAATCGGCGTGTTGGGTCTTAACGGTGCCGGTAAATCTACCCTGCTGCGCATCATGGCCGGCATCGATACAGACATCGAAGGTGAAGCCCGCCCGCAACCCGGCATCAAAATTGGTTATCTGCCGCAGGAACCACAACTGAACCCGGAACATACTGTCCGAGAATCGGTTGAAGAAGCTGTTTCCGAAGTGGTTAACGCACTGAAAGGCCTGGATGAAGTGTACGCGAAGTACGCGGAACCCGATGCGGACTTCGACAAGTTGGCCGCCCAGCAAGGTAAGTTTGAAGAGATTATCCAGGCGCACGACGGTCACAACCTGAACGTGCAACTGGAGCGCGCTGCTGATGCCCTGCGTCTGCCAGACTGGGACGCCAAAGTGGCTAACCTTTCAGGTGGTGAACGACGCCGTGTCGCGCTGTGCCGCCTGCTGCTCGAAAAGCCGGACATGCTGCTGCTCGACGAACCTACTAACCACCTTGATGCTGAATCCGTTGCGTGGCTGGAACGCTTCCTGCACGACTTCGAAGGCACTGTGGTGGCGATCACCCACGACCGTTACTTCCTTGATAACGTCGCAGGCTGGATCCTCGAGCTTGACCGTGGCGAAGGCATTCCGTGGGAAGGCAACTACTCCTCCTGGCTGGAACAAAAAGATCAGCGTCTGGCGCAGGAAGCCTCTCAGGAAGCGGCTCGCCGTAAATCTATTGAGAAAGAGCTGGAGTGGGTTCGTCAGGGTGCAAAAGGCCGTCAGTCAAAGGGCAAAGCCCGTCTGGCGCGCTTTGAAGAACTTAACAACACGGAATACCAGAAACGTAACGAAACCAACGAACTGTTTATTCCGCCTGGAGCACGCCTGGGTGACAAAGTGGTTGAAGTCAGCAACCTCAGCAAATCCTATGGCGATCGCCAGTTGATTGACAATCTGTCCTTCTCCGTACCGAAAGGCGCTATTGTCGGCATCATCGGTCCGAACGGCGCGGGTAAATCGACGCTGTTCCGTATGATGTCCGGTCAGGAGCAGCCGGATAGCGGTACTATTACCTTAGGTGATACCGTGAAACTGGCCTCGGTTGACCAGTTCCGTGACGCGATGGATAACAGCAAAACTGTGTGGGAAGAAGTTTCCGGCGGGCTGGATATCATGCGTATCGGCAATACCGAAATGCCGAGCCGTGCCTATGTTGGCCGCTTTAACTTTAAAGGCACCGATCAGGGTAAACGCGTTGGCGAACTCTCCGGCGGTGAGCGCGGTCGTCTGCATCTGGCGAAGCTGCTGCAAGTAGGCGGCAACGTGTTGCTGCTCGATGAACCAACCAACGACCTGGATATCGAAACGCTGCGCGCGCTGGAAAACGCCCTGCTCGAATTCCCGGGTTGCGCGATGGTTATCTCGCATGACCGTTGGTTCCTTGACCGTATCGCCACCCACATTCTGGATTACCAGGATGAAGGGAAAGTCGAGTTCTTCGAAGGTAACTTCACCGAATACGAAGAGTATAAAAAACGTACGCTTGGCGCTGAAGCGCTGGAGCCAAAACGTATTAAATACAAACGTATCGCCAAATAAGTATCGCCAAAGCGGATGGATTCCCCATCCGCTTTTTCCTCTTTCCCCACCACTCGTTCCCCGAAATGTGCGGAGAATTCACCGCCTACGGCAAATCATTACGTGGTTATATTCAATGCAGATCATTACGGAAAATGCATATTTACAATGTGCTTATTCAGCAGTACACGATAAAACTGAATGCGGATGATGTGATGATAGATGTTGATAATCACCTGCTTGTTATCAACATTTTGACGACGCTGAATCCGGTTTACTATCACCGGGAAAGTTTATACAACCAGCCAACCGGTTATCCGCTGGCCGGGTAAAGTGAAAATACCCGGCCAGCAGCCGCACTTATGCGCCCATCAATTTCTTAACCAATTCAACACACTGCAGAAACCGCGAATCATAATCAGCCGATTCAACGCGGACAAAATCAATATGGTTCTCCTGTAACATGGAAACCAACAGATCCTGAAACTCTTTGCGGTCAACCGAACTGCCCAGACTTCTTAAGCCATCATTCACCCACGGTGTATTATTTTCCAACAGGATCACTAAATCGAAGCGATATTCATCAATTAACGCCTGTACGAAGGGATGTTCACGTCCCTCATATTTTTTGCAAAATGCCTGTGTGGTGACAAAATCAGTATCGATAAAAGCCACTTTATTCGCATATTTCACCGCAAAATCGATATATTGCGCATGGCCTAAAGCAATTTTATCATAATCAGAATATTGCAACGCAATCTCATCGCCGCCGAGATGAGAAAAAACATAATCCCGTCCATATTCCCACGCACTGGTCGTATTAAAAATATTGGCGAGTTTATTCACCAGCGTCGATTTACCGCTGGATTCACCGCCCAGAATAGCCACCGTGCGGACAAAGAAAGGTTTTACTTCCGTCGGAATATAATCCCAATAGCGGAATGGGTTTTCGCGGATCTGCGAACCACTGATATTCATAAACGTACGCTGCGGATCCACCAGAACGGCCTCAATCCCCAAATGCTGCAGATACTGCGGCGCATCAGCCTCTTCCGAGGTGTAGATCCAGTTTGGCGTGATGCCTTTCTCTGTCATAAACGCTTTGATGCCTTTACTCCAGACATCCCAGCCGTGCGGATACGGCTCCATGCCCTCTTCATTAAAAGCATGAATACGAATATTTTTCTGGTACTTAAAAGTTTGCAGTAGCCAGCGCAACCGATCGCTGACCGTAGGCTGCTGCGACATCGCACTGTCTTCAAACAGCTCGCGATCGCGCGTTTCGTCGTAGCCGAGGATAATGTGCAATTCGTCAACCTGGCTACAGGCTCGCTGGATCAAATAGATATGGCCGGTATGCAGCGGATAAAACTTACCGAATACCACGCCAATATTTTTCTGCCTCCGGGGAAACTCAAGATCGAGGAAGCGGTGCAATGCCTCCAGCTTCTGCGCGCTGGGGCTTTTAATCTTCGCATTCAGCAGTTGGCTTAAATAGCCTTTGGTCATACCGCTGGCATCTGCCACTTGTTGTAATGTGCAGCCCTTCTGGCGAATAGCGGTTTTTAAATAATCAAATGACGACATTGTTGCCTCCTGCAAAAATCTTTAGCCAATTATAAGTCGTCAAAGACGGTTAGCGCATCTGAGAGCTTCTTCACGCCGAAAATCTGCATTCCTTCCGGCACTTTTTTCGGCACGTTTGCCGCCGGAACAATCGCGCGGCGGAAACCGTGTTTGGCCGCCTCAGAAATACGTTCCTGACCACTCGGCACTGGACGGATCTCACCGGCCAGTCCCACTTCGCCAAACACCACCAGATCCTGTGGCAGCGGTCTGTCGCGCAGGCTGGAAACCATCGCCAGCAGTAGTGCCAAATCTGCACTGGTTTCGGTCACTTTCACCCCGCCGACGACGTTCACGAACACATCCTGATCCGCCATCTGCAAGCCGCCGTGGCGATGCAACACCGCCAGCAGAATCGCCAGGCGGTTCTGCTCCAGACCAACTGCCACGCGGCGCGGGTTCGACATCATTGAGTGATCCACCAGCGCCTGGATCTCAACCAGTAGCGGGCGCGTCCCTTCCCATACCACCATCACAGAGCTACCGGAGGTCACTTCATCCCCACGGCTAAGAAAAATGGCCGAAGGGTTGCTGACTTCGCGCAGCCCCTGCTCAGTCATCGCAAACACGCCCAGCTCATTCACGGCACCAAAGCGGTTTTTGTGGCTACGCAAGGTACGAAAACGGGAATCGGCATCGCCGTCAAGCAGCACCGAGCAATCGATACAGTGCTCCAGCACTTTTGGCCCCGCCAGCGAACCATCTTTCGTGACATGGCCGACCATAACAATCGCCACACCGCGGGTTTTCGCGAACCGCGTCAGGTAGGCCGCCGTCTCGCGCACCTGAGCGACGCTGCCGGGTGACGACTGAATATCCGCCATATGCATCACCTGAATCGAGTCGATCACCATCAATTTGGGCTGCTCTTCATCGGCAATCATACAGATTTGCTCGATGCTGGTTTCCGAAAGCATATTCAGGTTGCCCGTCGGCAGCCCCAGGCGATGGGCGCGCATCGCAACCTGTTGCAACGACTCTTCGCCGGTGACATACAGGGTTTTCATCTGTTCAGCGAGCTTACACAGCGTCTGCAACAGCAACGTTGACTTCCCTGCGCCGGGGTTACCGCCAATCAGAATGGCGCTTCCCGGCACCACGCCGCCGCCGAGCACGCGGTCAAACTCTTTAAAACCAGTCGAAAAACGCGGCAGCTCTTCCAGACTGATTTCCGAAAGTTTCTGCACTTTCGAGACGCCCGCGCTCCCGGCATAGCCGGAGAGCCGCTCATTACGCGCCACGGTGGGCGAAGCGGCCACACGTATTTCAGTAATGGTGTTCCATGCATGGCAGGCGCTACACTGCCCCTGCCAGCGCGGATAATCCGCGCCGCATTCATTACAGACAAACGCACGTTTGGGAGCTTTCGCCACAATCACCTCTACTTCTTATTGATACTACCGGAAAGAATACAAAATACGCCCATCAGATCGGCGTGACGGATGCTGACCTCCGCTTTCTCATTCACTTTGGGCTTAGCGTGGAAGGCGATCCCCAGTCCGGCAGCTTTGATCATGAGCAGGTCATTCGCGCCATCGCCAATGGCGACAGTTTGCGTGGCCGGAATCTCGTACTTCTCAGCGAGCGCTTGCAACGTGTTGGCTTTGTACCGGGCATCGACGATATCGCCCAATACATGTCCGGTGAATTTGCCGTCCATGATTTCCAGCTCATTAGCCACTGCCGCCGTGAGGTGTAGCTTGTCGCGCAGGTAATCCGCAAAAAAGGTAAAGCCGCCGGAGACAATTGCCACTTTCCAGCCCAAGGTCTCCAGCTTCAACACCAGTTGCACCAGACCCGGCATCAGCGGTAACGATTCGCGCACCTGCATCAGAATGTTGGCATCCGCTCCTTTCAATGTTGCCACACGACTGCGCAAGCTGGCGATGAAATCAAGCTCGCCGCGCATCGCACGTTCGGTCACTTCCGCCACCATCTCGCCCGTACCGGCAAGCTTCGCAATCTCGTCAATGCACTCGATCTGAATCGCGGTGGAATCCATATCCATCACCAGCAGCCCTGGCGAGCGTAAATGCGGAATTTTACCCAGCGGCGCAACATCCATGCCTTCGTCATGCGCCAGCCGCGAAGCACGCGGCGTTAACGAACCCGCCAGGCGGATCACCTGATAATCATCAACGCACCAGGCAGCCACTATCACCATTGCTGCACCCAGTTTTCGCTGGTAGGCCGTCAGGCTCGTTTTATCAAGATTGCGCCCATACAGGAGCCAGCCGCTTCGACCGGCGTGATAGTCCAGAGGCATTACCTCATCACCACTTAAAGAGAGTGGCAACCCTGGCCACAGAGAAACATCGTCGGGCAGATCGCACCAGGTCAAACTGTTAAGCATTAAAGCTCCTGTAAAAACATTCGCGCCAGAAAGCATCGGAGGGGAAAATAACGCATGAGGCTACCTTGTAACCAGCGCTTCTGGCAACATTAAGCCTCAAATTTTTAACAGGTGGAATATGGCTCGCGAAAAACTTAAATTTCGGCTGCATCGCGCCGTAATCGTCCTCATCTGTCTGGCATTGCTGGTCGCGCTGATGCAGGGCGCATCATGGTTCAGCCAGAGCCATCAACGCCAGCGCAATCCACAGTTTGAAGAGCTGGCCAGAACCCTGGCACGCCAGGTGACGCTCAACCTTACTCCGCTGATGCGTACCGAAGCGCCGGATGCAAAACGCATTGATGTCGTGTTACGCCAGCTTACGGAAGGGAGCCGGATCCTCGATGTCGGCGTGTATGACGCACAGGGCGATCTCATCGCACGTTCGGGCGAGAGCATTAACGTTCGCGATCGGCTGGCGCTCGATGGCAAGAAAGCCGGCGGCTATTTCAGTCAACAAATTGTCGAACCCATTCAAGGGAAAAGCGGCCCGCTGGGTTATCTGCGCCTGACGCTGGATACCCACACGCTGGCGACGGAAGCCCGCCAGGTGGATAACACCACCAATATTCTGCGCCTGATGCTGCTGCTGTCGCTGGCCATTGGCGTTGTGCTGACGCGTACACTTTTGCAGGGCAAACGCACTCGCTGGCAACAATCGCCGTTCCTGCTAACAGCTAACAAATCTGTGCCGGAAGAAGAAGAGCACGAAAAGAAAGAGTAGCGGTTACCGTTAGTGGCAATCTATTGAAAAATCAAAGAAAGGAAATCGGCTATGTCGACACTTCGTCTGCTTATCTCTGAATCTTACGATCCGTGGTTCAACCTGGCAGTGGAAGAGTGTATTTTCCGCCAGATGCCCGCAACCCAGCGCGTACTGTTTTTATGGCGTAACGCCGATACCGTGGTTATTGGCCGGGCGCAGAACCCATGGAAAGAGTGCAATACACGACGCATGGAAGAAGACAATGTGCGACTGGCCCGGCGCAGCAGCGGTGGCGGCGCGGTTTTCCACGATCTCGGCAACACCTGTTTTACCTTTATGGCCGGGAAACCCGAATACGACAAAACCATCTCTACGAGTATTGTGCTCACGGCGCTCAATGTGCTCGGCGTAACGGCAGAAGCCTCCGGGCGTAACGACCTGGTCGTGAAGACCGCAGAAGGCGACCGCAAAGTGTCTGGCTCGGCCTACCGGGAAACCCGCGATCGCGGCTTCCACCACGGTACGCTACTGTTAAATGCCGATCTTAGCCGTCTGGCTAACTACCTCAATCCTGACAAGAAAAAACTGCAAGCGAAGGGCATTACCTCTGTGCGAGGACGTGTCGCCAACCTAGTGGAATTATTGCCGGGCATCACCCACGAGAAGATTTGCCTGGCGGTAACAGAGGCCTTCTTCAGCCACTACGGCGAACGCGTTAAAGCCGAAATTATCTCGCCGGAGAAAACGCCGGATCTGCCTGGTTTCGCCGAAACCTTTGCCCGCCAGAGCAGTTGGGAGTGGAACTTCGGTCAGGCACCAGCCTTCAGCCATTTGCTGGATGAGCGCTTTACCTGGGGCGGAGTGGAGCTGCATTTCGACGTTGAGAAAGGCCATATTACCCGCACGCAGGTATTTACCGACAGCCTGAACCCGGCACCGCTCGAAGCACTGGCGGCACGTTTGCAGGGCTGCCTGTACCGGGCGGATATGCTGGCGCAGGAGTGCGATGCGCTACGGGTGGATTTTCCGCATCAGGAACAGGAGCTGCGCGAGCTGTCGGCGTGGATTGTCAAAGCGGTGCGTTAACGGCAAGGCCTGATGGCGCTGCTTTTATCAGGCCGGGGGAATGCAGGCCGGGTAGGGCATCGCCTCCACCCGGCACAACAAAACGTTACGCTTTATCGCCCAGCAGGACAGATTCCAGCGCAATTTTGATCATGTCATTAAACGTCGTCTGACGCTCAGCCGAGGTGGTCTGCTCGTGGGTGCGGATATGGTCAGAAACAGTGCAGATAGTCAGCGCTTTCGCACCGAATTCTGCCGCCACACCATAGATACCAGCCGCTTCCATTTCCACGCCGAGAACACCGTATTTCTCCATCACATCGAACATTTCGCCGTCCGGAGAATAGAACAGATCGGCAGAGAACAGATTCCCCACGCGCGCGTCAACACCCAGCGTTTTCGCCGCATCGACCGCGTTACGCACCATGTCGAAATCAGCAATCGCCGCAAAGTCATGATCTTTAAAACGCATACGGTTTACTTTGGAATCGGTGCAGGCACCCATACCAATCACGATATCACGCAGTTTCACATCCATACGCACCGCACCGCAGGAACCGACGCGAATGATTTTCTTCACGCCAAAATCGGTGATCAGCTCTTTGCTATAGATGGAGCAGGACGGAATGCCCATGCCGTGGCCCATTACCGAGATTTTGCGGCCTTTGTAAGTACCGGTATAACCCAGCATACCGCGCACGCTGTTCACTTCGCGGTAATCTTCGAGGAAAGTTTCGGCAATATGCTTCGCACGTAGCGGATCGCCCGGCATCAGCACAACATCCGCAAAATCGCCCATTTCTGCATTAATATGTGGGGTAGCCATCGTTAATTCCTTTATGTTGTCAGAACAGAAAGGGCGGAAAACCCCCGCCCAAAATCATCAGAACATGGCTTTGCCATAGTCCATATCAGAAACGCCAAAGTGTTTCGCCAGCGTCTGACCAATGTCCGCGAACGTTTCACGGTGACCAAGCGAACCGGGTTTCACTTTCGGGCCGTAAACCAGCACCGGAATGTGCTCACGGGTATGATCGGTGCCCTTCCAGGTCGGATCGCAGCCGTGATCGGCGGTAAGGATCAGGATATCGTCCTCTCCCACCAGCGCCATTAGTTCCGGCAGACGACGATCAAACAGCTCCAGCCCGCCCGCATAACCGGCGACATCGCGGCGATGACCCCATGATGAGTCAAAATCAACGAAGTTGGTAAAGACAATGGTCTTATCGCCCGCTTCTTTCATCTCTTTCACAGTGGCGTCAAACAGCGCATCCAGCCCGGTGGCTTTCACTTTTTTGGTGATACCGCAGTTGGCATAGATATCGGCAATTTTGCCCACGGAAACTACATGACCGTCTTTCTCTTCCACCAGTTTTTGCAGCACGGTTGCTGACGGCGGTTCAACGGCCAGGTCATGGCGGTTACCGGTGCGCTGGAAATTACCCGCTTTATCACCGACAAACGGACGCGCAATCACGCGGCCAATGTTGTAACCACCTTCGGTCAGTTCTTCGCGCGCGATTTCGCATAGTTCATACAGCTTATCAAGACCAAACGTCTCTTCATGACAGGCGATCTGGAAGACAGAGTCCGCAGAGGTGTAGAAAATCGGCTTACCGGTTTTCATATGCTCTTCGCCCAGTTGGTCAAGGATCACCGTCCCGGAAGAGTGGCAGTTACCGAGATAACCCGGCAGATTTGCGCGTTCTACCAGTTTATCCAGCAGCGCTTGCGGGAAGCTGTTTTCGATATCGCTAAAATAGCCCCAATCGAACAGCACCGGAACGCCGGCGATTTCCCAGTGGCCTGATGGCGTATCTTTACCGGAAGAGAGCTCATGCGCCCACGCGTAAGCACCGGTGATGTCTGCGTTACCGTCCATCCCGGCCGGGATAAAACCGGTCGCACCTTCATGGGCTTTCGCCAACCCAAGACGGGTCAGATTAGGGAGATGCAACGGCCCTTTACGCCCGGTATCGGCCTCACCTTTTGCACAGACTTCAGCGATATGGCCGAGAGTGTCGGAACCCACGTCGCCGAAGCGCTCCGCGTCTTCAGTCGCGCCGATGCCGAAAGAGTCCAGCACCATAATAAATGCACGTTTCATATGTTCTCCGTACCTTGTGCTTTGTAAAAAAGCGATCAGATCAGTATACCGTTATTCAGTAATGCGTCGATAGACCGTTGGTGTCTCTTTTGCGGCGATGTGGTCCACAACGAGGGCAGCCTTCACCGCCTGCGCGGCATCCTGCCAACTGGCTTCATCCTTCGCGTGAATGACTGCCAACGGGCGCTGCCCATCCACGCGATCGCCCAGACGCACCATATCGGTAAAGCCAACGCTGTAATCGATGCTGTCTGTCGCCTGGCGACGGCCTCCTCCCATCGACACCACCGCCATACCCAGCGCGCGGGTATCCATTGCGGTAATAAAGCCTTCGTCGTCGGCATAAACGGCTTTGCTCAACGTGGCGGAGGGCAGATAGTTGGCATAGTTCTCGACAAAATCCGTCGGCCCTTTCTGCGCCGCGACCATGCGGCCAAAGATCTCTGCCGCTTTTCCGTTATCCAGCACCGCTTGCAGTTTCGCCCGGGCTTCCGCGTCATCTTTCGCCAGTTTGCCGGAAATCAACATCTCCACGCACAGCGCCATCGTGACATCAAACAGGCGCGGATTGCGGTATTCACCAGTAAGGAATTGCACCGCTTCACGCACTTCCACCGCATTGCCCGCGCTGGAAGCCAGTACCTGATTCATATCGGTCAGCAGCGCAGTCGTGCGAACGCCTGCGCCATTCGCCACGCCCACAATCGCCTCCGCCAGTTGTTCGGAGAGTGCATAAGTCGGCATAAACGCACCGCTGCCGACTTTAACGTCCATCACTAACGCATCAAGGCCTTCAGCCAGTTTTTTCGCCAGAATAGAAGCCGTGATCAGGGGGATCGAGTCCACCGTTGCGGTGATATCGCGGGTGGCATAGAAACGTTTATCGGCGGGTGCCAGTGAGTTGGTCTGGCCGATAATCGCCACGCCAACATCCTTAATAATATCGCGGAAGCGGCTATCATCCGGGAAGATGTCGAAGCCAGGAATAGCTTCCAGTTTATCGAGTGTGCCGCCGGTATGTCCCAGACCGCGCCCGGAAATCATCGGAATATAGCCACCACAGGCAGCAACCATCGGGCCAAGCATCAATGAGGTCACATCCCCGACGCCACCAGTAGAGTGTTTATCAACAATTGGGCCGTTGAGATTAAGGTGTTTCCAGTCCAGAACCGTACCGGAATCGCGCATTGCCATGGTCAACGACACGCGTTCTGGCATCGTCATGTCATGGAAAAAGATGGTCATGGCAAGCGCGGCGATCTGGCCTTCAGAAACGGTGTTATCGCGAATTCCGTTAATAAAGAAACGGATCTCTTCATCACTCAGTGCGAGACCATCGCGTTTTTTACGAATAATTTCTTGAGCGAGAAACAAGGTAACCCCCTTGCGGAATGATACGACCGGGCTACCAACGTAACCCGGCAAAACATGGTGTCATCAACCTGTACCGCCGGATGGCGGCGATACCTTACCCGACCTGCGGGTAGAGGTGCAGGCCCGGTAATGCAATCATCAGTAGCTGCTTGCGCTCTTGCCGTCGCCGTGTCCCAGCGCTTTCAGCAGGCTTGCCAGCAGGCTGGATGCGCCAAAGCGATAGTGACGGGCATCGGCCCAGTCCGCGCCAAACAGTTCATCGGCAATCGCCAGATAGTGCTGCGCGTCTTCCGCGCTGCGCACGCCACCCGCCGGTTTAAAGCCCACGGTTTTCTCAACGCCCATATCGCGGATCACTTCCAGCATGATGCGCGCGCTTTCCGGCGTGGCATTAACCGGTACTTTCCCGGTTGAGGTCTTGATAAAGTCAGCGCCCGCTTTAATTGCGATTTCTGACGCCTTACGGATCAGCGCTTCTTCTTTCAGTTCGCCAGTTTCGATGATCACTTTCAACAGCACATTGGCTGCGGCACACGCCTCTTTACAGGCTTTGACCAGATCAAAACCGACCTGCTCGTTACCAGCGATCAGCGCCCGGTATGGGAATACCACGTCAACTTCATCAGCACCATAGGCAATCGCTGCGCGGGTTTCAGCCAACGCAATGTCGATATCATCATTACCGTGCGGGAAGTTGGTTACTGTCGCAATACGCACATCCGGTGTTCCCTGTGCGTTCAGCGTCTTACGCGCAATCGGGATGAAACGCGGATAGATACAAACGGCGGCGGTGTTCCCCACCGGGGTTTTGGCCTGATGGCACAGCGCAATGACTTTCTCGTTGGTGTCATCGTCGTTCAGGGTGGTCAGATCCATTAATTGCAACGCACGCAGGCTGCTTGCCGTTAAATCACTCATATTATCTCCGACGGCATAATGCCGATTTTCTGTTCGGGCTTGTTAATATTTTAACATCAACCCACGATTACACTTCGACACTCATCACAGTTAATGAAAACTTAATTCACGCTTGCAAAACCATAATGAGATATCCATCAAACTTTAAAACGCAAAAATGGTCGTGATTACCGCTAAGGTGCGTGTGAATCAAAAGTGATAATTCGCCGGTGGCTTACACTCCTCACCCTGAACGCACGGGAGGCGCTCAACGAAGGAGCAATTTGCGATATGCTTGAAGAGCACACGCCCTACAAACCGCGCTACGTCCTGCCGGATTACGCCAAGTTTCTGGCTAACGGATCCGCGAGGCTGAAGCTGGAAGGCGCAAAGGATCTGGACGATGCGCTCTCTTTGCTGACCATTATTTATCACCATGTTCGTTACCGGCATGCCGGTTTACCTTGGGCAACTGGATGCGTTACTGCAACCATATGTTAGAATTCTAACACAATAAGAAATCGATATTCGAATAAAATGCTTCTGGCGCTATCTCGACAGAACCTTGTCAGATGCCTTTGTCCACGCCACTATCGGCCCTTATGATACGCCAGTCATCCGCGCTATCTTGCGCGCCAATGCTGAATTAAAGCAGGTCGCGCCGAATCTGACGTTTATATATGATCCGCAGATTACGCCGGATGATCTGCTGCTGGAAGTTGCCCGTAACATCTGCGCGTACAGCAAGCCGCATATCGCCAACGGCCCACTACATGATAATATTTTCACAAAAGGCGGTTATGGCATTGTCAGTTGTTACAACTCGCTGCCACTGGGCGGCGGCGGCAGTACGCTGGTACGGCTGAACCTGAAAGCCATCGCTGAAGGCAGCCGTTCTCTGGAGGAGTTTTTTACCCAGCGGCTGCCACATTATTGCCAGCAACAGTTGGCCATTATCGATGCGCGCTGCGACTTCCTGTATCAACACTCCGGTTTCTTTGAGCATAGCGCCCTTGTGCAGGAGGGGCTGATCGCCGCCGATCGTTTTGCGCCAATGTTCGGTATGTATGGGCTTGCTGAAGCGGCCAATATCCTGTGCGATAAAGCGAATATCGCGGGGCGCTACGGCAAAGATGAGCAGGCCAATGTCCTCGGCTACCGCATCAGCGAGCAACTGGTGACATTTATTGAGAATACGCCGATCAAATACGGCTGGAAGCTATTGAACCGCTGGCGGAAGCACTGCAACAACGCGGCGTCACCACCGTGCTGCGCCCGGTGCTATACCTGTAAAGCGAAAAGCTGCTGCGTATTCTCCAGTAACGTTTGGGCGATCACATCCGGGGCTTCAGGGCGCAGTTCACACAGCGTGGCAAAAACCCGCGCCGCCTGCTCCGGCCGATTAGGCTGTCCCTGGAAGCCATTCAGCGGCATATCCGGCGCATCAGTCTCCAGCAACAATGCGGATAGCGGCAACTGCGCCATTACATCACGGGTTTTACTGGCGCGTGGATAAGTGATCGTTCCGCCGACGCCAATGTAATACCCCAGTTCAATAAAACGCTGCGCCTGTTGCAGGCTACCGGAAAAACCGTGAACCACGCCGGTGCGCGACAAAGCCTGCTTTTTCAGGTGCAACGCCAGTTTGTCATGTGTACGCCGCGAATGAAGGATCACAGGCAAATCAAAGCGTTTCGCCAGTTTTAGCTGCGCATCCAGCACCTGCTGCTGGCGTTCAAACTGTGGGTTATCGCGATAAAGATCAAGGCCAATCTCGCCAATCGCCACCACCTTCTCCGGCCTGGCAGTCAGCACCTGCTCAAGCTGCTCAAGGCTTTGCACCGTATGTTCTTCAATCACTATCGGATGCAGACCCAGCGCGGCATACAGCGCAGAATGCTCGCGCGCCAGAGAGCAAACGCGATCGAAATAGCGCGCAGCGATGGCCGGTACGATAATGCTCCCGACGCCAGCGTCTGCCGCGTGGGCAATACTGGCGGCTTCATCCCCCGTAAAGGGCGGAAAATCAAAATGGCAGTGTGTATCGATAAAGCGGAAACTCACGCCGTATCCTCTTTATTAATGGGTAAGTCGTTGGCTTGTAATCCATTAACCGGCGGCGCATCCAGCACATCGTTGGCGACAGCTGCAGGCGGTACCACGCGGGTGGCAGGAACGGGGGCGGCAACGACTGCGGGCGGCACAACAAGGGGAGCCGACACCGGAGTATGGCGAATCAGCGGCGGGGTTTCCGCCAGCAGTTTTCCTACCGTCGCCAGAAAATAACGTCCACACAGACGGCCGATTTTATAATCATCGCGTAGCGCCGGTAATCGGCTGCCCAACGCCATGCTATTCAAAAGTTTTGGCGGATAGATTTCAAGTATGCGTAGTTTTCCCGGCGGAGTTTCGATAAACCGCTGAATCGCTGAATAACTTTTCTCGTGGTGCTGCACCAGGTTAACCAGCGGCTGCAAGCTGCTGTCGCCCAGCCAACGTTCCATACGTTTAAACCACTGTGGCGTGTAGTACATCTGAGAAGGCACGGTGCGGATCACCACGATGGTTTTCGCTCCACGCTTAGCCGCTTCCTGAACCGGGATCGCATCGCTGACGCCGCCATCAAGATATTTCACGCCATTGAGCGACACCCCGGAACGGTAAAAACCCGGAATTGCGCTGGAAGCGCGGATCTGATCCAGCCACGTCTGGTGGGTTGGCGAAAAATATTCCGCAGTGTAATCATCCTGGCGGCAGGCGCACATATAGAACGCTTTACCGGCATCAAAAGAACGCGCGGCAAAATCCATCGCCAGCGGCATCTGGCGGGATGTCGAATCAACCAACCAGTCGAGATCGATAAGGTTACCGCCGCGCACGAAGCGCACCGGGTCAAAAAAGTCACGCGTGGTGGTGTAGCGCATGATCACTTTGCGGGCATAGCCGGGCTGGTTGCAAACATAAGCCGAGAGGTTTTGCGCGCCCGCAGAGGTACCAAAGTAAAGATCGAAGGGGTTAAAGTCCGCCTGCATAAACTCGTCCAGTACCCCGGCGGTGAAAATGCCACGCTGGCCTCCGCCTTCGCACACCAGCGCGAGGCGGCCCGGACGAAACGGTTTTAACGCCAAAGGCGCAATATTGCCCAGCGTTATTGGAATATATTGCCCCACCCTGCTTTCCTTTTGGCTGCGTGTATCAATCAAAGTAACGCAATTTCTGCCGGGCCGAAATAGTAAAGCCAGTCACGAAGACTGGCTTTACTGTAAGCGAAATTTAAGTGCTAACTACGCTATGGACGCCGACGGCCCATAAACAGGCTGACCAGGAACAGGACGATACCGACGATAAAGACGATTTTCGCCGCACCTGCAGCCGTCCCCGCCAGACCACCAAAGCCCAGAGCGGCGGCAATTAACGCGATAACCAGAAATATAATGCCCCAACGAAACATAAGAGTCTCCTTTACCATAGTTAATGTCGACCGCCTACGATGAGCGCTCAGGCTGCCCATCTGCGATATCTTCCCGGCACGTATTCGTCGCGCCCGTCCACGCGAGCGCTGACGTTTTCAGGAATTGTTACTTCACTTTTAGATCGTTTTTGACACTTTTAACGCCCTCAATCGCTTTCGCGATACTTTCGGCGCGTTCACTTTGGGCCTGAGAATCAACCGTACCGGACAACTGCACGACGCCGTCGGTGGTTTCAACTTTCACCTTACGAGACGGTACAATGTCATCGGCCAGCAATTTAGCTTTGATTTCACTGGTTGTAGCGGTATCACCCGCATAACCTTTCATTGACTGGTTTTTCCCGTCACGGACATGCAGTTTGTCGCTGACCGAAGCAACGCCTTCCACACCTTTGGCCACAGAGACAGCCTGTTCGGCTTGTGCCTGGCTTTCAACGAAGCCGCTCAGCGTGACTACCTTGTTGTCCGTTTTGACAGAAATATCGGTGCTCTTAATATTTTCATGATCCACCAGCGCCGCTTTCACTTTTGCAGTGATGGAGCTGTCATCCATGAATCCACCGACTTTAGTCATCGAGCTGTCGATTTTTTCCCCCGCGCCGGATGCAGCGTTTTGCGCTTTGTCGGTGGTCGTGTTTGCCGCAAAAGCGGAACCACTTGCCACTACAGAGCCCAGCACGACGGCCAGCAGAGTTTTAGAAATCTTCAGTTTTGTCATAGTCATCGATGTCGTTCCTGTTGGTTTGCCCACAATTTGGGCCGCTTGCAGCAACTCGGGCTGCTTAACTGCCAGGGCGAAAGCTCGCCCAATCCAGCGTCGATCAGTGGCGAAGACAATGCCGCTACTTATCTGGCTGAGGCAGTTATTAATCTCCTTTAGCAATGACGACTTAGAATAAAAGGCCACTAAACACACAATTAATAGGATTTTTGTCCACCATAAATGTCATCACTTTGTTAAATATAGAACACTATCGACAAAAATCCCGGCCAACAGGTTAAAAAACGAGCAGAGAGGAAAAAAAGGGTGGGTTTTAAGAACATTCCGCAAGAGGCTAAAAAGACAGGAAAAGTGCCGGAGCACGGCGAATACCGTGCTCCGTGGGGGATTAATGCTCGCGAGTTTTATGGAAAGTGACTTCCGGATAGCGTTCCTGTGTCAGGTTCAGGTTCACCATCGTCGGCGCGATATAGGTCAGGTTATCCCCACCATCCAGCGCCAACTGGATTTCATTCTTACGCTTAAACTCTTCGAATTTCTTCACGTCACTGCTTTCAACCCAGCGCGCCGTCGCCACGTTAACGGATTCATACACCGCTTCTACGTTGTACTCGCTCTTCAGGCGCGACACGACCACGTCAAACTGCAACACACCTACTGCGCCCACGATCAGATCGTTGTTGGCGATGGGGCGGAATACCTGCACCGCGCCCTCTTCCGAAAGCTGCACCAGGCCTTTCAGCAACTGTTTTTGCTTCAGCGGATCGCGCAGACGAATACGGCGGAACAGCTCCGGGGCGAAGTTCGGAATACCGGTGAACTTCATCATTTCGCCCTGAGTAAAGGTATCACCAATCTGAATGGTGCCGTGGTTGTGCAGCCCGATAATGTCACCAGGATAAGCTTCTTCAACGTGAGAACGGTCGCCAGCCATAAAAGTCAGCGCGTCAGAGATAACCACATCTTTGCCGGTGCGCACCTGACGCAGCTTCATCCCTTTTTCATATTTACCTGACACCACGCGCATAAATGCCACGCGGTCGCGGTGTTTCGGATCCATGTTCGCCTGGATCTTAAAGACGAAACCGGTAAACTTGCTGTCGTCTGCTTTCACTTCGCGCAGATCCGTTTGACGCGGCATTGGCGCTGGCGCCCACTCAACCAGGCCGTCCAGCATATGGTCAACGCCGAAGTTACCCAGCGCGGTGCCGAAGAAGACCGGGGTGATTTCACCGCTCAGGAACAGCTCTTTATCGAACTCGTTGGAGGCACCCTGTACCAGCTCCAGCTCATCACGCAGTTGCTGCGCCAGATCTTCACCCACCGCTTTATCGAGATCCGGATTGTTCAGCCCTTTAACGATACGAACTTCCTGAATCGTGTGGCCCTGCCCGGTTTGATAAAGATAGGTTTCATCTTTATAAAGGTGGTAAACACCTTTAAATAACTTACCGCAGCCAATCGGCCAGGTGATTGGCGCACAGGCAATCTTCAGCTCGTTTTCCACTTCATCCAGCAATTCCATCGGATCGCGGATGTCACGGTCGAGTTTGTTCATAAAGGTCAGGATCGGCGTATCGCGCAGACGGGTAACTTCCATCAGTTTACGGGTTCGATCTTCAACACCTTTCGCTGCATCGATAACCATCAGGCAGCAGTCCACAGCCGTTAGCGTACGGTAGGTATCTTCGGAGAAGTCTTCATGCCCCGGGGTATCCAGCAGGTTCACCAGGCACTCGTGATACGGGAACTGCATCACGGAAGTAGTGATGGAGATCCCACGCTGTTTTTCCATCTCCATCCAGTCGGATTTCGCATGCTGGCTGGAGCCGCGACCTTTTACCGTACCGGCGGTCTGAATTGCCTGTCCGAACAGCAAGACCTTTTCGGTGATGGTGGTTTTACCCGCATCGGGGTGCGAGATGATGGCGAACGTACGGCGCTTCGCCACCTCTTGTAAATAAGGAGACAACGTCATAATAAAAATCTTCTGTGTAATTGCGCGGCCTCAGACCACGCGATGAAATACGAAAAATGCGGCTATTGTACTCAACAGTAAAGTGCAGACAATCAATGTTTATACCCGTCATACTTCAAGCTGCATGTGCGTTGGCTTTCCTCGCTCACCCCAGTCACTTACTTATGTAAGCTCCTGGGGATTACTGAGAGACATCCTGTCTCTCACCGGAGGCCAACCTTCGGTTGGGCAAATTCGTTCCCGACGAATTTGTCACTGCGTCGCCGTCTTCCTGCAACTCGAATTATTTAGGGTATACACAGGCGTTGCTCCAGTTCGTTCAGGGACGTTACGGTCCAGGTCGGGTTAATGCCTTCAGGTAGTGCGCGATTGTGCGCATTCAGCCAGCAGGTGGATAGCCCGGCGTTGATGCCGCCCAGAATGTCAGATTCTGCCGTATCGCCCACCATCATGACGCGCTCACGATCCGGGTTGTCGGCCAGTTGTAGCGCATGATCGAAAATACGGCGATCGGGTTTGGCGACACCGACTTCTTCGGAAATAACCAATAAATCAAAATAGTCGCGCAAACCGGTGCGTTCCAGACGAATTTGCTGCAACGCGGTAAAACCGTTGGTAATAATACCCAGCTTCGCCTTGCCTTTCAGGCTATCGAGCAGAGAAACGGCACCCGGCAGCGGAGCGCAAATCTCAGCCATCGCATTAAGAAACGCGTCGTTCAGCGAACCCGCCGGAACGTTCAGACGCTCAGACCAACCCTGAAAACGGCGGTGTTGCAGTTGCAGCGCGGTGATGGCGCCATTCTGGTAATCAACCCACAGCGGCTTATTAATAGACTGATATTCAAGAAAGTCCTGGTCGGTGAATGTCACGCTATAGTCAAGAAACATCCGTTGTAAGCCGCCAAACGCATCAAAGGTAAACAGCGTTTCGTCAGCATCAAAGAGTATCCAGTCCCATTTCATTACATCACCTTTTTAAATTGACAGAGCCATTACTATCGCGTCTTCGCGCCCGTTGGCGGTGGGATAGTAATTGCGGCGGATTGTCGCCTCGTTAAACCCTAAACTTTCATACAGTGCAATCGCGCCCACGTTGGAAGCGCGCACTTCCAGCCACAGGGTTAATACCTCGCGGGCTTCCAGTTCGCGGATCAGATGTTCCAGCAACTGGCGGCCAAACCCTTTGCGTTGCCATGCGGGATCAACCGCGATGTTAAACAAAGTGGCTTCATCCAGCACGACTTGCGTAATGGCGAAAGCCGCCATCTCATCGCCCACCATTAGCCGGTAGTTGAGGTAGCGCTCCCCTTGATTGCTGGCGAAGGTCTTTTCGCTCCAGGGGAAGGCATGCGCCCGGGTTTCAATCTGATATGCGCGGGCTAAATCAGCCGTGCTGAGGGAAGAAATCGTGTTCATGTTCGCAGATTTGTTGCCATAACGCGGCGCGTGCCGCAGGGTTAGTGCGTAATTCATCCACGCTGGGCGTCGCGACCTGTGCACCCGCCAGCGACTGCGGCTCATCGACACCCAGCCACCAACTGTTGCACTGGCTACCCGGCGGTAGCATCGCGACGCGATCCGGCGTCAACTGTAATACCTGATCCGCCGTAATGGTAAGCGCACGCAGTACGTCGCTCACCAGCGGTTCAGCAAGCATCGGCGGTTCAAAAGCGACCATCACCAGACGAATATGCGCAGGCAGCGAAATGGCGATTTCGCCCTGCAACACTGCCGGGCGTCGCAAGCTCCACTGAGTAATGCCCAGTTGCTGTAATTGCCAGTCGCGTCGGGAAGTCATAGCGAAACACTCCTGTGGTCAGGCGCGCAAATATAGCAAACTCGGCGAAAATGCGCCATTAACGACACTCGTCAACAAAGAGGCAGTTTGAAGGATAACGTGTATAATCGCCGCCTGAGTTAAACGAGGAACCCCATTAATGTCTGCTTTTACCCCGGCAAGTGAAGTCTTGCTGCGCCACAGTGACGATTTCGAAACCAACCGCATTCTGTTTGCCGGTGATTTGCAGGATGACCTGCCAGCTCGTCTGGAGACGGCTGAAAGCCGTGCCTGGACACAACAGTTTCACCAGTGGCAAACCTTAAGCCAGCAGATGGGCGAACGCGCCTGTTACAGCCTGGTCGCTGACAATAATACGATCGGCGAGGTCGATACGCTGATCTATTACTGGCCAAAAAATAAACCCGAAGCGCAGTTTCAACTAATGAACCTGCTGTCGCTGCTGCCAGTTGGCTGCGATATTTTCGTCGTCGGCGAAAACCGTAGCGGCGTGCGAAGCGCCGAGCAGATGCTGGCTGCATATTGCCCGCTCAACAAAATAGACAGCGCGCGTCGCTGCGGCCTGTATTACGGCCGTCTGGAGAAGAAACCTGAGTTTGATGCGAATGGTTTCTGGGGCGAGTATGCGCTGGGCGATCTAACGATTAAAACCCTGCCAGGGGTCTTTAGCCGCGACGGATTAGATGTGGGCAGCCAGTTGTTGCTCTCGACCCTGACACCGCACACGAAAGGTAAAGTGCTGGATGTTGGCTGCGGCGCCGGTGTGTTGGCCGCAGTGCTGGCGAGCCATTCGCCGAAAGTGCGTTTAACCCTGTGCGACGTTTCCGCTCCGGCGGTAGAAGCCAGCCGCGCGACACTTGCCGCCAACGGCTTTGAAGGGGAGGTTTTTGCCAGCAATGTCTTCTCTGAAGTCACTGGTCGCTTCGATATGATCATCTCCAATCCGCCGTTCCATGATGGCCTGCAAACCAGTTTTGAAGCTGCGCAGACGTTGATACGCGGTGCGGTGCGTCATCTGAACAGCGGCGGCGAGCTGCGCATTGTCGCTAACGCCTTCCTGCCGTACCCGGAAGTATTAGATCAGACCTTCGGTTTCCATGAAGTGATCGCGCAGACCGGACGTTTCAAAGTTTACCGCACTGTAATGACGCGCCAGGCGCTGAAATAATCGATCTTTTCCCGGCGAGCGCTGTTCGCCGGGGCTTCTCTTTTTACCCATTCACAGCGTCCATTTTTGCAGCAATCAGTGTTGTTCTCAGCAATTAACTATTGACGAAAAGTTGAAAACATCTAGAATGCGCCTCCGTGGTAACGATACTTCAAAAGTATTGATGGTATGCGAAGGTGGCGGAATTGGTAGACGCGCTAGCTTCAGGTGTTAGTGGCCTTACGGACGTGGGGGTTCAAGTCCCCCCCCTCGCACCATAAACCACGTAGATATCGCTCGCACTGTGCGAAGGTGGCGGAATTGGTAGACGCGCTAGCTTAGGTGTTAGTGGCCTTACGGACGTGGGGGTTCAAGTCCCCCCCCTCGCACCATAAACCACGTAGATATTAAGATGACTGTGCGAAGGTGGCGGAATTGGTAGACGCGCTAGCTTCAGGTGTTAGTGTCCTTCGGACGTGGGGGTTCAAGTCCCCCCCCTCGCACCAGATATCTTATATCTCCTCTGTTACACCATCGTTTTCAAGTTCAACAGCATCATTATCATTCCCCCGACCAGAGCAATGCCCGAAGGCAACAGAACAAAATGCCGTAACCGCTTATGATAAAGCATCGCCGGAGTCAGCAATAAACCCAGCAAAATCACCATCCGCCATGCGTCGTTCGAAAGATCAGCCAGTGCAAGACCAGCAACAATCATGCCCGCCAGGACGATCCCCCAACCACTTCCCAGCGTTCGCTGCAACATGTTTCCATCTCTGATATTGATAATGACAACCAATAGCATATGACATAAATTCTCATTTGTCAGCATGCTGCTGTTATCACAATATATAGAGATCGCTCCATCTTCTGATGACAGGCATTCATTAAGGTGATAAATTAAGCATTGCTTAAATAAAAATCCAAATCACTAATTTTTCGCGATGACTGTTTCTTCGCGTTATTTCTTTCCTTATCAACTCACAGTATATCCATAAGCTGCGGATAAATAACGATTTTTATGTATGACATTACAAACCTGGCAATCTCTGTGTAACAAGAGATATCGACTATCCCTGCGACTCTTCTTGCTACTCAATGCACTCTCAGCAATGTCCTCCATGGCTCTGCCGCTCTATAACCAGCGTGTCTTCACGCTGCCAGGGTGTCTTATTTTTGCGGTGAGCGCTGTGTTGCCTGGATGGCACAGATTCTATCCGAAAAAGAAAATCAATATCCCCTTGATTTCTCTTATGTTCGGTAGCCTTTGGGCATGGCATGTGATCATGAAGATTGGTTTATTCCAGCATAACTCCTCATCCTACTTGCTGATCGCCCTGCTGAATGTCCTCTTTATTGGTTCGATTGCTTTTTCTAATAACATTACCGCATTTCTGCTGCACTCACTGCCGGTCTTCGCCGCTTGCCTCTATTTCTCCGGATCGGAGAACGAGCTCCGTTTAATATTTAGTTTTGCTTTGCCAGTATTAGGTATCGCCATACAACATGCGATTCAGAAGCGTAATGATAGTTTCGCCCAGGCGTTAATGAACCGTTTAATGCAGGAACGTAAAACGCTGAACGATTTGAGCATGCTGGACCCTCTTACCGGCTTATATAACCGCCGCGGGATGCAATCCAAAATCGATAACCTGCTGGCGCTGGATGATAGTTCGCGGTTTGTGCTGCTGCTGGATATTGACCACTTCAAAGCTTATAACGATCACTATGGCCATACGATGGGCGATCAAGCGCTGATTCGTGTCTCAGCGGCGTTGCGTGATGCTGTGCGTTCCCGCGATATTGTCGCGCGCTTTGGTGGTGAAGAATTCATGATCCTGATGAATAATACCGATCTGGAACATGCGCGTCTGGCTGCCGAACGCATTCGTCAGAAAGTGTACGATCTGAAGATCCCACATATGTTTAATGAAAGCGTCGCCACTAATGTCACTGTCAGCATTGGTATTGCACCATTGCTGGATGACAATATCGATGCAGCTATTGAGCGGGCAGATAAAGCGTTATATGAAGCTAAGCATTTGGGTCGTAACAATATTCTGGTAAGCGACGAATTGCGCCTCGCCTGAGGGGTAGCAGTGCTAACTTTACGATAAAAGTCTTGCTATCGATTTTACCCGTGGATAGGATTGTTAATAATTATCATTTACACTCCAAATCCAGCCAGCATCATGACTTACCGTACCGCATCGATCACTGAACATGTTATCTGGCGAAACCATCTCGTTGATGAGCGCAATTCGCTGGCTAATGCCATGCGGGAAACTATCGCCAGCACGCGCGCCCATCTGCTCGATTTTATCCACTTTAATGAACCCGTGCCCAGACAAGCACAGACGCTGGCAGAATGGTCACGGCCAGCGGCGCTACAATCGCTGATTGCGACGTATTCCGATCATATTTACCGTCACCAAATGGCACAGCCGCGCGAAAATAAACCGCTGCTGTCACTATGGGCACAGTGGTATCTGGGATTAATGGTGCCACCCTTGCTACTGGCATTGTTAACGCAAAAAAGCGCGATTAGGCTCGCGCCTGAACATTTTCACGTTGAATTTCATGAGACAGGCCGCGCGGCCTGTTTCTGGATTGAGGTACAGCAGGACTATCAGTTGACCTCACAAAATGATGCGCAGCGGATTACCGCACTGGCTTTGCAGGCAATACTCCCGGTAGTTCAGGCACTGGAAGCGACGGGCGATATCAATGGCAAACTTATCTGGAGCAACATCGGCTATCTGATCAACTGGTGTCTGGGAGAGATGATCCCGCGGCTGGGTGAAGCACGCGTCACGGCGTTACGCCAGACCTGCTTCTTCGAAAAACAGCTTTCCGACGGCAGCGACAACCCGCTGTGGCGCACTGTCGTGCTGCGCGAGGGTGCGCTGGTACGTCGTACCTGCTGCCAGCGTTACCGGTTGCCGGATGTGCAACAGTGCGGCGACTGTACACTGAAATAATCCGGGAGGCGTTACGCCTCCCTTAATGATATTCCCGGTTCCGTCTGTTTTAAGCGATCTGTTTTTCATCCTCTGTACGCTGTGCTTCTTCCGCCTCCTGTTCCAGGAGCTGTTTCTCATACACTTTAAAGAAGGGGAAATAGATAACAGCAGAAATACAGGCGAGCAGTATGACAAGAATCGCGGCACGGAAATCCCAGCCGAGCGCCCACGCTCCGCCAATCGGCGCAGGCGCAGTCCACGGCACAACAGAAATCACTCTGCCGATCAGATCCAGCTTCATGGCTGCCCACGCAACAATGGCGTTCACCGTTGGCGCCAACAGGAAAGGAATAAAGAACACCGGATTCATGACAATCGGAGTGCCGAAAATCACTGGTTCATTGATATTGAAGATACTGGGTACTACGCTCAACCGACCAATCGAGCGCAAATGAACCGAGCGGCTGCGTAAATAGCAGAACACCAGCCCCATTGTCGCGCCGGAACCGCCTATTACGATAAAGAAAGTCCAGAACGCTTCCATAAAGATGTGCGGCAACGGCGCGCCCTGCGCCAGCGCGCTCTGGTTGATCCCCAGATTGGTTAACCAGAACATTTGCAACATGCCCGAAACAATCGCCGCGCCGTGAATACCGGCAAACCACAACAGATGAGCAATAATCACCGCCAGCAGGATCGCCGGCAGAGAATCCGCTGCCGCTACCAGTGGTTTGAACAGTGCCATAATCGCCTGTGGGATGAGCATAGTGAACTGCGACTGGATCAGCAGGCTTAACGGGTAGAGAGTCAGTACAACGACAAGCACCGGGATTAGCAGATCAAACGAGTTTTTGATCATCGGCGGCACCTGGTCCGGCAGACGGATACCAATATTGTGTGCCTTCAGGAAACGCATCATTTCGACACAGTAAATCGCCACTAGTATCGCGGTGAAAATACCGGTTCCGCCCAGGCTGTCTACCGGAAGCGTACCGTTAGTTTTTGGGGCCGCAACCAGTAAAAACGCCATCAGCGACAGCATTGCGCACATGAAAGGATCGAGCTGATGCGACTTCACGTAATGCTTACCAAGGTTATAAGCAATCGCCGCACAGATATAAATAGACATAATGCCCATCGTCATATCGAAAGGCGAAAGGATCCGCCCTTCATACTGTTTCGCCAGATCCAGCCAGGCGCGCGCAAAGCCCCAGGTGGTATCCGGTGAAAAAGGCGGATAGGCAAAGACCAATAAGAATGAGCCAACAATCATAAACGGCATCGCAGAAATAAAGCCGTCACGGATGGCCATAACATGACGTTGAGAAGAGATCCGCCCGGCGATCGGGCTGACATAGTTTTCTATAAACCGGAAAATCAGGTTAAACGCAGCATGGTTAGCAGACATATCAGCTCTCCTGTCAGACTATAAAAATAAGCGCACTAGCGAATGTTTTGCCGTGCAGCGATCCATTTTTAGGTTTGAAACCATGCGGTTTTTTAAACCAGCATTACGACAAAGCAGTGTAGGTTTCATAGACGGCTCTTTTTTAATTTTATGTACAGAAGGAAGGACAAAATGAGTATTAACCCGCGATGTGGACACTGCAACCGGTTACTGTAACCGGTTTCCTCGATTGTGAAGGTGATCGAGAAACTTTGTAGAGCGCTTTGTTACATCGGGATATTTACATGGCTAACAGGCTTATGACAGATTAATAGCGATCCCAGTCAGGAGAACATCATGAGTTTGCAGTCCGTGCGGCAATTCTTTGCCGACAACGCCCCCGATATCGATATTATTGAGCTGAACCAAAGTACCGCGACCGTTGCACTGGCCGCTGCCGCGCACCATGTTGAACCAGGACAAATCGCCAAGACGCTGTCATTAAAAGTGAAAAACGAAGTTATCCTCGTCGTTGCTAAAGGCGACGCGCGCCTGGATAACAAAAAACTGAAAAACACCTTTGGCGCGAAAGCACGCATGCTGAGCAGCGATGAGGTCGTTGTGGTTACCGGGCATCCGGTGGGCGGTGTCTGTCCGTTTGGCTTAGAAAACCCGTTGGCAATCTACTGTGATATCTCATTAAAACAGTATCCGGAAGTCCTGCCCGCTGCAGGAGCCACCCACAGCGCAGTCCGTATTTCCCCTGAGCGAATGGTTGAACTTACCCGCGCAAAATGGATTGACGTTTGCCTGTAACGTCGCAGCGCCAGGCACAGCAATACAGTACGCCTGGCGCTTAAACATCTCTGAACTACATCAACTCCGACGTTGAACAAGGCGCTGGTGGACTCCAGGTCAAAATGTCTGCGGCATCCAATAACCCGATGTCAGACGTAACGCCCAGCTTCGTCATCGCGTTGAATTTATGCGCGCGAATAGTTTTCACATTCCGATCCAACAACGAGGCGATCTCGACCAGCGAAAAACCGCGCCTCAGATAATTCAGAAGCTCCCATTCTGTAGGGCTGAGCATCCGGCACTGGCTCACGTACCAATTATTGATCATGTTTTCATTAATACGCTGTGTTTCACCCAGTAGCATCCCCAGTTGCTCCTGTAACACAGGCAGCGGAGACGATTTGCTCAAAATACCATGCAATCTCAAGGGAGAGAGATGCCCAACCAACTGGGCTTCTCGATCGTCTCCCGCCAGAACAATATGCTGAACATCGGGGCAAGAAAGCGAAAGCCAGTGTAAACACACCAGACACTCCCTCCGCTCTTTCCTGTGTCCCAAAAGTGAATAGATAACGGAAAAAAAGGACGTGTGCTTCAATGCCTGATGAAACACTGACTGTTCGTTAAAAAAATGAAACGAATACTGATTAATAGACGATTCACTAAATAAATGTCGTAATCCCTCCCGACTCATTGCGCACTTTTCAATAATGGCGACGTTTCCCTTTTTGTGGCTATTTCCCATTCATTTCGGTCTCCCTATATCGCGCCTGAATTCAGTTCTGCCATTCCCTGGTTGCTATTAATCCATATATATAAATCTGCGTCACTCTTTAATGATAATCGCCTCATTGCACTGTTTTTCTGCGCACTCACCGTTTTATTACTTTTTTTGAGCAACATTGCTGCTTGTTTTACGCCCCAACCTTCGCCAAGAAGACGTAACACTTTACGTTCAGATAGAGTCAGTATTTTACTTTGAGGAGCATCAGTAATACTCCTGCTCATTCCCTCAAACATAAGTGTCCGGCTAATTTCTCCCTCACTCCCATATCCGTGGCGAATAGCATTAATCACCCCTTCAACGGGTTCCTGGCTGGAAAGTAACGTGATACGCGGGCGTAATAAAAACTCCATTGCCACAGGCAGCACCGTATGTGGCGTAAAAAAGATCCAGCGAGAGCTATCGCTTTGAGAAAAAAGAGAATAATAATTCTGACAGCGCCTTCTCGCGTAGAAAATCTCGTCAGCGATGTCAACAATAACCAGGCGAGCGCGCTTTAATTGCAGGAGATCTATCTCTTCTACACAAGAATAATAATTGAGGATATATTCAGGAAAATGATGTTTAAGTATACTACCAATCCCGGCCATAAGAACCGGAGTCTGGCTAATAATAATCCCATGAGTATTGTCTGTTGATAACATAAAATCTCCATATCCATTTGCGAGTTCTATCAATCCGCATAATGACTTTTCCAATAGTAACCACAGATAATGGAATTACCCGCGTAAATGCCGCTAAAACAACTTACGAGATTTATGAGTTGAGGTCAAACATAAACAGCCAGAATTATAGTAGTACCAATTTATACATCGATATAACATATCATCAGGTAGATTATCTCGCACATTATTAAAAATAAATTTTAATTAATAATTAGCAAAATAATTAAGATAACAATAACAACCCAACAAATTATTAAGAAATACACCACATAAATCAGGCTATTATCCGAAAATAACAATTCCTTTTTTCTTTTCATATAATTTTTATAAAAAATTTTAAATGAACGCTTAACCGGATAATTAAGAAGACCTCAGAACACACTTCAGCGTGACTTACTGCACAAATCTTGATCTACCTGGGCGCTATTCTGCCTATCACTTGTGTTAAAACTATCTTTTATGCTCCATCCTTCGCGAGCGTTGTGTTAACAGATACCAGGGTAATCATGCAAACAGACCAGTCATCACAGCGCGCTATTACGCGGTTGTGTATTCAGTGTGGCCTTTTTTTATTGCAGCATGGTGCAGAGAGCGCATTGGTGGAAGAGCTATCAACACGCCTGGGCATCGCGCTGGGTATGGATAGCGTTGAAAGTCTCATCTCCTCTAACGCCATTGTTCTGACAACCATCAAAGACGGGCAGTGCCTGACTTCAACGCGTAAAAACAACGATCGCGGAATCAATATGCACGTGGTAACGGAAATACAGCATATCGTGATCATGACCGAACATAAGCTGCTGGATGCCAGGGACGTTGAAAAGCGGTTTGCCCAGGTTAAACCGCTACGCTACCCACGCTGGCTGGTCACGCTTATGGTTGGACTCTCCTGCGCCTGTTTCTGCAAACTCAATAAAGGCGGCTGGGATGGCGCATTCATTACGTTTTGTGCCAGCAGTGTAGCGATGTACGTTCGGTTGCTACTGGCGAATCGCCATATGCATCCACAGATTAATTTCTGCATTACCGCCTTTGTGGCAACGACCGTTTCTGGCTTGATGCTGACACTTCCTGCCTTTATTCATTCATCAACCGTCGCCATGGCCGCCAGCGTGCTGTTACTGGTACCCGGTTTTCCGCTGATAAACGCGGTTGCCGATATGTTCAAAGGCCACATCAACACCGGTCTTGCGCGCTGGGCCATCGCCAGCTTATTAACACTCGCCACCTGTATCGGCGTGGTGATGGCAATGACACTGTGGGGGCTGCGCGGATGGATGTGATCACCTTTATTCTGGCACTTTTACAAGATATGTTGCTGGCCGCAATCCCCGCCATCGGGTTTGCTATGGTGTTCAACGTTCCGCATCGCGCCCTGCCCTGGTGTGCGCTTCTTGGCGCACTCGGCCACGGCTCCCGCTTTGCGCTGATGTACTGGGGTTTTAATATCGAATGGTCAACTTTTGTCGCCGCCATGCTGGTGGGATCAATAGGCATTCGCTGGTCGCGATGGTATCTGGCGCATCCTAAAGTGTTTACTGTGGCAGCAGTAATTCCAATGTTTCCAGGCATCTCGGCCTACACCGCGATGGTTTCCGCTGTGAAAATTGGCCACTTTGGCTACAGCGAAGAGTTAATGATCCTGTTACTCACAAATTTCCTGAAAGCCTCATCGATCGTTGGCGCGCTTTCTATTGGCCTGTCGATTCCCGGGCTGTGGATATACCGCAAACGCCCGCGCGTTTGAGATTTGTTTTCTGGCGAGGCCAGCAAAAAAATGCCTTGCAATTAAATCGCGCACTATTTATATTAAAAAACATGAAAACGACACCAACCAAAAATGCACAGCTCGCCTTAGATAACCAGTTTTGTTTTGCGCTCTACTCAACAAACCTGGCGCTGCATAAGCTCTACCGGCAGCTTCTGGCTCCGCTGAATCTTACCTATCCACAGTATCTGGTCATGTTGGTACTGTGGGAACAGGATGATATCACCGTGTCAGAGGTTGGTGAGCGCCTGTTTCTGGATTCAGCAACGCTGACACCGCTGCTTAAACGGCTGGAAAGCGCAGGGCTGATCCACCGTCAGCGTTCACGCCAGGATGAGCGGCAAGTGGTGATTACGTTAAGCGAAAGCGGGCGCGCGTTGCAGCAGCAAGCAATGTCTATTCCGCAAGCAATAGGCTGTGCTATGGCCTGCGATAACGCGACGCTGCATGATATCAAGCAGCAACTGGAGCAGCTTCGCCAGAACTTTCACCGGGCATGAACTCCCTTTTGCAGGGAGTTTATTTCCAGTAAATAAATAGTACACTATTATATAGCAAACACTCAAGATAATTAAGGAACCTGCCATGTCATTAGAAAAAGTCGTTTACACCGCTAAAGCTAAAGCAACCGGAGGCCGTGACGGCCGCGCAACCTCTTCAGACGGCGTCCTGGATGTAAAACTGGGCGTGCCCAAAGAGATGGGCGGCGCAGGCGGTGAAGTGACCAACCCGGAACAACTATTCGCTGCGGGCTACTCCGCCTGCTTCCTGGGCGCCATGAAGTTCGTTGCTGGTCGCGACAAAATAGCCATACCGAAAGAGGCGTTTATCGAAGGTGAAGTCGGCATTGGTCCGCTGCCTACCGGTTTCGGTATCGAAGCGAAACTGAACATTCATCTGCCAGGTATGGACGCAGCCGAAGCGAAAAAACTGGTCGATGCCGCACATATCGTTTGCCCTTACTCCAATGCCACCCGTGGCAACATCGACGTTACGCTGAACATTATTGCCTGACGCACAGGCGGACACTTCAGGAAAATCAACAGCCGGGGAAATAGGGTCAGTCCAGAACCCGGCTTTTTTCATGCTGTACTGCCCTTTCTGCTCACTGTGTTACTATGTGTCATTATGCCTGTGCGAAAAAAACACAGAGCGCCTTATCCGTAGTAACCCTGTTTGAGAACGCGTTATGTCTTCCAGAATCCTGACATCGAATGTCATCGGCATTGATGAGTTTGTGCGCGATCACGCCAGCGTTCTGGCCCACACAGAAGGCGGTGCTGTCGCTGTTTTTGCCAATAACAGCCCCGTGTTTTATGCCATCACGCAGCAGCGCCTTGAGCAATTACTGGCGCTTGAAGCCCGCCTTGCGCGGCCAGCCAGCGACATTGCCCTCGATGCGCAATTTTATGAAGAACCTGCTGCTGCGCCGGTGAATGTGCCGATGGGCAAATTCGCCATGTATGCCGGTTGGCAGCCGGATGCAGACATCCAGCGTCTGGCTGCGTTGTGGGGTATTGCGTTAACGCAGCCCGTCACGCCGGAAGAGCTGGCCTCGTTTGTTGCCTACTGGCAGGCCGAAGGCAAAGTATTCCACCATGTGCAATGGCAACAAAAGCTAGCGCGTAGTGTACAAATCGGTCGTGCCAGCCAGAATGGCACGGCGAAACGCGATATCAATGTACTGTCAGAACCGGACAATCAAATCCCACCAGGCTTTAGAGGATAACGATGAAAAACGTCGGCGAATTGATGAAGCGACTGCAAAAGATGATGCCCGCCAACACCGAGCCCGCCTTTAAAACGGGCGAGGAGCTAATGGCCTGGCAGAAAGAACAGGGCGCAATCCGTTCGGCGGCGCTGGAGCGAGAAAACCGCGCAATGAAAATGCAGCGCACGTTTAATCGCTCCGGCATTCGTCCGCTGCACCAGAACTGCTCTTTTGAAAATTACCGGGTCGAAACGGAGGGGCAAATGCGCGCCCTCAGCCAGGCACGTCAATATGTCGAAGAGTTTGAGGGCAATATCGCCAGTTTTATCTTTTCCGGCAAACCTGGCACTGGCAAGAATCATCTCGCTGCTGCCATTTGCAATGAACTGTTGCTTCGCGGGAAATCGGTGCTAATCATTACCGTTGCTGACATTATGTCTGCAATGAAGGAGACGTTCGGCAACCGCGAAAGCAGTGAAGAACAGTTGCTGAACGATTTAAGCAGCGTCGATCTACTGGTGATTGACGAAATCGGCATGCAAACAGAATCTCGCTACGAAAAAGTCATTATCAATCAGATAGTCGACAGACGTTCTTCGTCTAAACGCCCGACCGGCATGCTCACTAACAGCAATCTGGAAGAGATGAATAAGCTGCTGGGCGAGCGCGTAATGGACAGGATGCGCCTCGGTAACAGTCTGTGGGTGATCTTCAACTGGGAGAGCTACCGTAGCCGCGTCACCGGTAAAGAATATTGAGAGTTTTCACCTCTGTGGCGGATCGGCTCAGGAGTATAATCAGCGCTTTAATGAAACATCGGGATATGCACGATATGAAATTCACCAAACGCCTGCTCTGCACTGCTGCCATCAGCAGCGCTCTGCTAACCAGCTTTGCCAACGCCGCTTCCTGGCAGGATACGCTCTCCAGCGCCGCCAACCAGCTCAGCCAGCACAACCAGAGCAGCACCGCCTCGCAACAAGGTGGGTTATCTCTCTCCTCCCTGACCGGCCTGCTTAACGGCGGTAATCAGGCGCTCAGTTCAAATACCATGAACAATGCGGCAGGCGTAATGACCTGGTGCGCCAAAAACAAACTCTCTTCGCTCACCAATACCGAGAATGTGAAAAACCAGGTGCTGGATAAACTGGGGCTCGGCGCCAGCCAGCAGAAGCAGGATACCAACTATCTGGATGGTCTTCAGGGTATGCTGAACACCAAAAACGGCGAACAGTTGAACCTGAGCAATATCGGCAGCACGCCGCTGGCAGAAAAAGTGAAATCAAAAGCCTGCGATATCGTTCTGAAACAGGGCGTCAACTTCCTCTCTTGATCTTCCGCCGCGTTGAGCGCTTTTTCGGCCTGAGCGCGGCATTTCCCCCTCTATTTCTCTGTCGTCCCGCCCGTTAACAGACATGATCAACAACGAGATTGTCTTTTTCTAAACCATTTCTTAATTTTCAGAATAACGTGACGTTATAATTGCAGAAGTATGACATCACCATTAAATTAGCTTTCCTGTTACAAAATTATTAATCAGCAATATGTCTGGTCTTGATAAGGAATGACGGTTGTCCGGGTTGCTCTCTATTGCTCTGTTTCTCGCCTCGATCATGATTTACACCTGTAAAGCGGGGCGAAATAGCTGGTGGTTTACTGCAACGTTGTTGGTATTGGGCCTGTTTATTGTTTTGAATATCACGCTGTACGCCAGTCATTACTTTACCGGCGACGGCATTAACGACGCAGTGTTATACACCCTCACCAACAGTCTGACCGGTGCGGGCATCAGCAAATACATGTTACCCGGGGCGGGTCTGGTTCTTGCGCTGGTGGCTTTGTTCTGCGCGCTGGGTTGGGTACTGCGCCGCCGTCGCCATCTGCCTCATCATTTTGGCTATAGCCTGCTGGCACTGGCGCTGGCGCTGGGTTCGGTCGATGCCAGCCCGGCATTCCGCCAAATCACCGAACTGGTGAAATCCCAGACGCGTGAGGGCGATCCCGACTTCTCCACCTTTTATAAAGTCCCGGCGAAGAAAATCCCGGAACCGAAACTCAATCTGGTCTACATCTACGGCGAAAGTCTGGAGCGCACCTACTTCAATGAAGAGGCATTTCCTGGGCTGACGCCGGAACTGGGCGCGCTGAAGGCGCAAAGCCTCGATTTTAGCCATACGGAGCAACTCCCCGGTACGGATTACACCATCGCTGGCATGGTCGCCTCGCAGTGCGGTATTCCACTGTTCGCGCCTTTTGAAGGCAACGCTTCCGCTTCAGTGTCCAGTTTCTTCCCGCAGAATCTTTGCCTCGGCGACATTCTGAAAAATTCCGGCTATGAGAACCATTTTATCCAGGGAGCAAACCTGCGCTTTGCCGGAAAAGATGTGTTCCTTAAATCGCACGGTTTTGATTATCTCGTTGGCGCGGAAGAGCTTAAAAGCCAGGTAGCCGATCCCCACTATCGTAATGACTGGGGCTTCTACGACGATACGGTGCTGGATGCTGTCTGGAAACGCTACGAAGAGTTATCGCGCGCTGGCAAACGCTTCTCACTGTTTGCGCTGACCGTCGATACGCACCATCCGGATGGTTTTATCTCGCGCACCTGCGCACGAAAAAGTTACAGCTATGATGGCAAGCCGAACCAGTCATTCAGTGCCGTCACCTGTAGCCAGCAGCATATCGCAGCGTTGATCAATAAGATCAAAGCGTCGCCATGGTTTAAAGACACGGTGATCGTGGTTTCCTCCGATCATCTGGCGATGAACAACACGGCGTGGAAATACCTCAACAAGGAAGATCGCAGCGATCTGTTCTTTGTGATACGCGGCGATGAACCCCAGGAGGATATTTCCGGGATCAAACGTAGTACGCTGGATAACGGCGCAACCGTGCTTGATATCCTCGGCGGCGACAACTTTCTCGGCCTTGGGCGCAGCAGTATTTCCGGCCAGTCGCTCTCCGGGGTATTCCTGAATATGAAAGAGAAAGTGCTGGCGTGGAAACCGGACGTCATTCGCCTGTGGAACTTCCCGAAAACGATGAAAGCGTTCACGGTGGATAGCCAGAAACAGATGGTCGCCTTCTCCGGTAGCCAGTTCCGTTTACCGCTGCTGGTGCGCGTTTCCAATAATCGGGTTGAACCGCTGCCAGAAAGCGAATACTCCGCGCCGCTGCGCTTCCAGCTTGCCGATTTTGCACCGCGCGATAACTTCGTATGGATCGATCAGTGCTACAAAATGGCACGCCTGTGGTCTCCAGACCTCGCACTCTCTACCGACTGGTGTGTCTCGCAGGGGCAACTCGGTGGCGAACAGCAGGTTCAGCATATTGATAAAGTATTATGGAAAGGCAAAACCGCATTTAAAGAGAGCGTGATCAGCGCTGATCGCTACCAGAATAATGTCGATATGCTGAAGATCCTTGATAACAACATTCGCTACAAAGCCGACAGCTTTGTCTTTAACGTTCCCGGCGCGCCGGAAGAGGTGAAAGCCTTTACTGGCATTTCCCGCCCGGAGAGCTGGGGGCGCTGGTCCAACGCGCGATTGGGCAAAGAAGTGTCGATCGAATACAACCAGCCGCTGCCGGAACATTTCGAACTGGTCATTACCGCCAAAGCGTATGGCCCAAACGCCAACCGCCCTATTCCAGTGCGTATCGGCGATGAAGAGCAAACCCTGATGCTGGATAACACGCTCAGCACCACGACATTGCACTTCAATAATCCGTCCCGCAGCAGCACGCTGGTGATTGTCCCGCCGGACCCGCAACCCACCAACGAAGGAAATATCCTCGGCCACTCGCCGCGTCAGCTTGGAATAGGGCTGGCCGAAATTAAAGTGCTGAGTGACAACGGTTAAAAATCGAAGGCTGGCCGTTACAGGTCAGCCTTCATCTCATACTGGCTGAGCGTAAGCCTGCTGTAACCCGCACGTTCGAACAACGGCGCAAACGCGCCAGGCACCACTACCGAGGTACTCAAAGCGGGAAAATGCTGATTCAACACTCGCAGCAGTTCACCGGCAAATCCTCTGTGTCGGTACTCCGGCTCCACATAAATAAACCGTAGCTGCGGTATCTCCATGTGTGTAGCAATCACCGCCAGCGCATGATTACGGTACTCAAACGCCCGCGCCGGTAATGATGCGAAGGAGAGCGGATCGGTCAGCCAGGAGAGCGTAGCATTACTCTCGCAGACCGCTTTGCGCACCACGATCAGCGGATCAATTTCCTGCAACGCGCAATCTTCACCGTCCACCTCCTTCGCGCCCTGAAAACCATAAAGTGGCTGGACTGTGGTAAAACCGAGTGAGTGATACAGAGCAACCGCCGGATGATTATCCTGAATGACTTCCAGCCGCAGTAACCGCACGCCTTTATCGCGCAACGCCGTTATTAAGGGAGGGAGAAGACGTTTACCCAATCCCTGCGCTCGATACTGTGGGCGAATGGCGAACGCTGCCAGCCTCGCCGATGCGCCGCGCCGGGTGATCAGGGCCACCGCCGCAGGCTCCTCGCCATCCAGCCAGACACAGGAGTCCACAAAGCTAAGCCCTTCGGCGATAAAACGCTGAGCAAATACCGCTGGCGGCAACGAAAACGGCATGCTGTAACCTTCAAAACATTGCCCAACCAGGGCGGCAAGTTGCGTGCAACTGTAGTGAATGGCAGGGATAGCGACGAAGTTCATAAGGCTTCTCCACAAAATGATGCAGTGAGCATAGCACGGGGAAGCGGAGGGAAAATGCGCCCTGCATGACAGGGCGCAAATAACCGTCAGAAAGTTTCCCAGTTGTCACTGGCATCGGTCGCCGCCGCGCTACGCGGTTGCGTGCTTACCGGAGCGGCCCTGGTAAAACTGGCTGGCGTCGCGCTGTTCAGTTTGCGCTGCTGCTGGCTAATGCGAAATACGGAAACCGCCTGCGTCAGATGGCTGGCCTGCTCTTCCAGCGCCGCCGCCGCAGCAGCGGATTCTTCCACCAGCGAGGCGTTCTGCTGTGTTACCCGATCCATCTCGGAAACCGCCAGCCCCACCTGGTCAATACCGCGACTTTGCTCATCAGAGGCAGAAGCGATTTCCCCCATAATGTCGGTCACGCGGGTCACTGCATTCACGATTTCACCCATGGTTTCCCCGGCGCTCTCCACCAGTGTGGAACCCAGTTCAACGCGACCGACGGAGTCTTCAATCAGGCTTTTGATTTCACGAGCGGCCTGGGCACTGCGCTGCGCCAGGTTGCGAACTTCGCCCGCCACCACTGCAAAGCCACGCCCCTGCTCACCTGCGCGCGCGGCTTCGACGGCGGCATTCAGCGCCAGGATATTAGTCTGGAAGGCAATACCGTCGATTACGCTAATGATGTCAGCAATTTTCTGCGAACTGGCGGCAATATCACGCATCGTCTGCACAACATTATCCACCACTTTGCCGCCTTTCTGCGCGGTTTCGGAAGCGCTCAGCGCCAGGTGGCTCGCCTGACGGGCGTTATCGGCGTTCTGTTTCACCGTTGCCGTCAGCTCTTCCATGCTGGCTGCCGTCTCTTCCAGCGAAGAGGCTTGCTGCTCGGTACGGGAGGAAAGGTCGTTATTCCCCGCCGAAATTTCACTGGCTCCGCTATAAATCGCATTGGCGCCATTACGCACATCGCTGACGGTACGCACCAGTTCACTCTGCATATGACGCAGGCTGTCAGCCAGAACCCCCATCTCATTGGAACCGTGGACATCAATGCGCTGCACCAGATCGCCGCCAGCAATATGACGAATGTTGTCGATCAGGTGGTTTAACGGCCCGATCAGCGCTTGTTTGATCCCGGCCCAGACGCCGATGATCACCAGCAGTACCACGATCAGCACCGTAATAATGATCCAAATGGCTGAGCCGTAAGAGCTTTCGCTATCGCTGACCGCCGTTTCATACAGATGATCGTTCTGCTGCAAATAATTGAGGTACTGCTTCTCAAAACCGTCCTGATAGCTCTGAGTCGGTTGATCGAAGAAGGCGTTAATTTTGCCTGCGCCCAGCAACTGGATCAGATCCGCCAGCGCATTGTGGTAGATATCATAGTTACGTTTAATCTCTGCCGCAGCCTCCCCGCTCTGGCGCGGATCGCGCGGCAGTGCCTGGTAAGCATTCCAGCCTGCTTCAGCCTGTTTCAGCGAGGCGCTGGCAATCTGCATCAGGTCGGACAGCGTCGCGCCGCTGCCAATATTGTTCTGATCCATCATGTAGCGGATCCCGGCGCGGTTAAGGGTATTACGGGTTTGCAGCAGCGCAACCCAACTAGCATTCAGCGTGGATTGTTGCTGGCGAATGGTTTGCAGGACGGTGAAGTTTTCTTTGTCGTGTTTCAGCGCGTTAAAGAACAAGCCGCCGGAAGTGAGTTGTAAAAGGCCAAATAATCCCAGTACCAGCAATAAACTGGTGACAAGTTTGATGCGAGTTAACATGTTTTCTCTTTCCCTATGGATAGACGTTAGGTTTTCGGCCTGCATAAGGAAAACTTTATGGCGCATCGTGCTATTTTCGTTCGCTTTTTACCGAATAAAAGACACCCTCCCTTTCTTCCTGCGTGATCAAACTCACATATTTTCCGACACTTACGCGCCACTGAAACCGCTCACCGCCCTCTTCTACCGCTCAGCAATCGTTTCTGACCACTGAGTCAAATCATCGCCGCTTTGCGCGTGTAATTTGTCATGATCGCTACCAGTATTTAGCCAAAACAATACTTCCAGTCCAGTTCACTCATTCTGCAAAAAGCCAGGTCTGATATGGATACTAAAAAACTCTTCAAGCACATACCCTGGGTGATTCTCGGGATTATCGGTGCCTTCTGTCTCTCTGTTATCGCCTTACGCCGGGGCGAGCACGTTAGTGCTCTGTGGATCGTTGTTGCATCCGTCTCCGTCTATCTGGTGGCTTACCGCTACTACAGCCTTTATATCGCCCAAAAGGTGATGAAACTCGATCCGACCCGTTCAACCCCGGCGGTGATCAATAACGACGGCCTTAACTATGTGCCAACCAACCGCTACGTGCTGTTTGGTCACCATTTTGCCGCTATCGCTGGCGCAGGCCCGCTGGTCGGCCCGGTGCTGGCCGCGCAGATGGGTTACCTGCCCGGCACATTGTGGTTGCTGGCAGGCGTAGTGCTGGCCGGTGCAGTACAGGATTTCATGGTGCTGTTTATCTCCTCCCGTCGTAACGGCGCCTCTCTCGGTGAGATGGTGAAAGAGGAGATGGGCCGTGTGCCGGGCACCATCGCGCTGTTCGGCTGTTTCCTGATTATGATCATCATCCTCGCGGTGCTGGCGCTGATCGTGGTAAAAGCACTGGCGGAAAGCCCATGGGGTGTGTTCACCGTTTGCTCCACCGTGCCGATTGCCCTGTTTATGGGGATCTACATGCGCTTCCTGCGTCCTGGCCGCGTGGGTGAAGTGTCAGTAATCGGTATTGTGCTGCTGGTTGCCGCCATCTGGTTTGGTGGCGTGATTGCCCGCGACCCGTACTGGGGACCAGCGTTGACCTTTAAAGACACCACCATCACCTTCGCACTGGTGGGTTACGCCTTTGTTTCCGCACTGTTGCCAGTCTGGCTGATCCTCGCACCGCGTGACTACCTGGCAACCTTCCTGAAAATCGGCGTGATCGTCGGTCTGGCGTTAGGCATCGTGATCCTCAACCCGGAACTGAAAATGCCTGCGGTTACGCAATACATTGACGGTACCGGCCCGCTGTGGAAAGGTGCACTGTTCCCGTTCCTGTTTATCACTATCGCCTGTGGTGCCGTATCTGGCTTCCATGCGCTGATCGCTTCGGGTACAACACCAAAACTGTTAGCCAACGAAACCGACGCGCGCTTTATCGGTTATGGCGCAATGCTGATGGAATCCTTCGTTGCGGTAATGGCGCTGGTCGCAGCATCGATTATCGAACCGGGTCTCTACTTTGCGATGAACACCCCGCCAGCCGGTTTGAGCATCACCATGCCGAACCTGCATGAACTGGGCGGTGAAAACGCGCCGATGATCCTTGCGCAGTTAAAAGATGTGACTGCGCACGCGGCGGCCACCGTCAGCTCCTGGGGCTTTGTTATCTCTCCCGAGCAAGTACTGCAAACGGCAAAAGATATCGGCGAACCGTCGGTACTGAACCGCGCAGGTGGCGCACCCACGCTGGCAGTCGGTATCGCTCATGTGTTCCATAAAATCATGCCGATGGCGGACATGGGCTTCTGGTACCACTTCGGTATTCTGTTTGAAGCGCTGTTTATCCTTACCGCACTGGATGCAGGTACGCGTGCAGGTCGCTTTATGTTGCAGGATCTGCTGGGCAACTTCGTGCCGTTCCTGAAGAAAACCGATTCGCTGGTAGCCGGTGTTATCGGTACAGCGGGCTGTGTAGGTCTGTGGGGTTACCTGCTGTATCAGGGCGTGGTCGATCCGCTGGGCGGCGTGAAGAGCCTGTGGCCGCTGTTCGGTATCTCTAACCAGATGCTGGCCGCAGTGGCGCTGATGCTGGGTACAGTGGTGCTGGTGAAAATGCAGCGTACCAAATACATCTGGGTGACCGTGGTTCCGGCTATGTGGCTGCTGCTGTGCACCACCTGGGCGCTGGGTCTGAAACTGTTCAGCACCAACCCGCAACTGGAAGGCTTCCTGTATATGGCTAACCAGTACAAAGAGAAGATTGCCGCGGGCGGCAGTGACCTGACTGCACAACAAATTGCCAATATGAACCATATCGTGGTGAACAACTACACCAACGCTGGTTTGAGTATTCTGTTCCTGGTCGTGGTTTACAGCATCATCTTCTACGGCATCAAAACCTGGCTGAACGTACGTAACAATAAAGTGCGTACAGACAAAGAGACACCGTATATTCCGGTGCCGGAAGGCGGCGTGAAAACCTCTTCACACCATTAAACCTGATGCCGGATGACGCTACGCTTATCCGGCTGTGACATGGATTCCGTAGACGGTTTGGGCCCGGACAGCACGCAGCAACCGGAGCGTACACACAGTACGTGAGGATGCGAGCACTGTCCGGGTTCAAAATGGCAAGTAAAAGCGCCTGCATCTCCGGGCACCATATATATCCGGGAAGAATAATGTTTGGTAATTTAGGCGAAGCTAAAAAGTACCTCGGCCAGGCGGCAAAGATGCTGATTGGTATTCCGGATTATGACAACTATGTTGACCATATGAAGACCAACCATCCCGACAAACCGTACATGACTTACGAAGAGTTCTTCCGCGAACGCCAACAGGCGCGTTACGGCGGTGACGGCAAGGGCGGTGTCCGCTGTTGCTAAAGGAGATGTTATGACCCCAATTGCAGTCACACTGTTGACCGGTTTCCTCGGCGCAGGCAAAACCACCCTCTTACGCCATATCCTCAATGAACAGCACGGCTACAAAATCGCCGTCATCGAAAACGAATTCGGTGAAGTTTCCGTTGACGATCAATTAATTGGTGATCGCGCCACGCAGATCAAAACCCTGACTAACGGCTGTATCTGCTGTAGCCGCTCCAACGAACTGGAAGATGCGCTGCTGGATCTGCTCGACAGCCTCGATCGCGGTGATATCACCTTCGACCGGCTGGTGATCGAATGCACCGGCATGGCGGATCCCGGCCCAATCATTCAGACCTTTTTCTCCCATGAGATCCTCTGCCAACGCTATCTACTCGACGGGGTGATCGCGCTGGTCGATGCAGTCCACGCCGATGAGCAGATGAACCAGTTTACGCTGGCGCAATCACAAATAGGCTATGCCGACCGCATTCTGCTGAGCAAAACCGACGTTGTTGGAGAGAGCGAAAAGCTGTGCGAACGCCTGCGCCGCATTAATGCCCGCGCGCCGATTTACACCGTTACTCATGGTGATATTGAGCTGGCGAACCTGTTTAATACCAACGGATTTATGCTGGAAGAGAACGTGGTTACCACTAAACCGCGCTTCCATTTTATATCCGACAAGCAGAACGACATTAGCTCGATTGTGGTGGAACTTGATTACCCGGTGGACATCAGCGAGGTGTCGCGCGTGATGGAGAGTCTGCTGCTGAGTTTTGCCGAAAAACTGTTGCGTTATAAAGGGATGCTGTGGATCGACGGCGAGCCAAACCGCCTGCTGTTCCAGGGCGTACAGCGCCTCTACAGTGCCGACTGGGATCGTCCGTGGGGCGATGAAACCCCACACAGCACGCTGGTGTTTATTGGCGTGCAACTGCCGGAAGAGGAGATCCGCGAAGCCTTTGCGGGACTAAAGAAATAGCCTGATAAGCGACTACGGTTTTGTAGGCCGGGTAAGGCGTAGTCGCCACCCGGCAATCAAGATTCAACGACCACAACCCAACTCATGGTTAACAAACGCTTTCTCCCGAAATTAAAGCATTCACAACCTCCTCGCTCACCCCAGTCACGGACTTATGTAAACTCCTGGGGATTACTGAGAGACATCCTGTCTCTCACCGGAGGCCAACCTTCGGTTGGGCAAATTCGTTCCCGACGAATTTGTCACTGCGTCGCCGCCTTCCTGCAACGCGAATTATTTAGGGTATATGCCCTGCATCCTCCGCCTTGATAACGCGCTTTGTACCCAGCGTCGCCACCTCGACCAATTACGGGGCACAGCCTAAAGTCAGAATACGGCATACCAACGAAAGGCAATACTGCCACGATACCTGTCCGCTAAAGCTATATTTAGATCCGCAACATTCTTATGTTTTTAAGTAAAATAACCTGTACATTCATATTTAAATACCTTTTTAATAAGTCATAAAAATATTTTTTATAAAAAACATCTCACTCAATATCCACATATTATTTTTTAGCAATTAGGATGAATGGCGCATGGTTTATTTAAAAATAACCAACATTATTTATTGATTTATTAATTTCTATTTATTATGTGAGTATTTTGTATTACAAATACATATAATTAATTAGCCATCTTCGTCTGGAAATGCTTCATCTCATTACCCAAACGAGAGAAGAAAATTCCCACGCTACAATGAAGATCATTTCACCTAAAGGCCTATGTTGGTAAATTATTTATTTTAAACTCAGATTGTCGCCAGCATAAATGTATTCTTATTCATATTAATTATAGCGCATTATCATCACCAGAGATGCTGCCAGATTTTTCGACACAGTGCACATACAGTTATACTTACAAAACAATTCAAAACCGCTGTCCTGGCAAGGGACAGCGGTTGACATTTTGATACTATCTGCCCATTTTTACAGCAATTTTTTTAAGTAATAATGATACTTTCCAGCATTTTCATTATCTCAATCATGTATTTATGAAATCATTGATAGTTTAAATATTTCAATGCATTATTTCCTTTTTTTTAGAATCGAATCAATGATTGCCATACCTTGTTTCATAACTGGCGTGAACATATCTGCGCTTTCTTTAATATGATACCTGTTTTCATAGAACACAATACCGAACACCACAATGAAAGGAATAAATAAAATAGTCATTACTAATATTTTTGAGCAGGCTCTTTTTTGAAGATTAAAGCCGAAATTGAGATTGCTACCATTATATTCACTAAAGTTGATTGCCGTTTCACAATTTTTTTGTGGCGGGATGTAAATATAACCTATCCTTGGAATGGTTTTTATGCGTTCCAGAACACCAATTGCGGTCAGATTACGTCTTAGCTTATAGATAAGTTGTGTTAAATTTGCATCGACAATAGTTGATGAGCGTTCACCCCAAACGCTAATTATAAGTTGTTCTTTGCTCAACTCATTACCTTGATTTTTAAGTAAATAAACTAGAAGTTTCTTTTCCTTTTCACTTATTTTTATTGTTATATCCCCTCTTACAAGGCTATTCATTGATTCTTCGAAGTATGTATTTTCACCAATTACAATCATCGATAGCTACTCCATTAAGTCTCATGGCCATACCACCAACAGTATTACCAAGTGGTCCGTTTTCAGTTTTATTAGAGGTTATTTTCCATGCTAAAAAAATTTAGGTTAGTGATTTATAGATTATTTATAATTAATTATTTTAGTTTAATATTTTCGATTATTCAAATCGGCATTAATAGTTATTTACCATAATTATTAACTGGATATATTGAGTGTAAGCACAGATGATTTGACTGCAAGAAGAAGCGAGCCAGTAAAATAACAAGTTTTTACTGGCTTGAGTATCAATTGTGACATCCTGTAAATCTGGTTTTTGGGATGTTCAAGTTAAGCCAATAAAATCCAAAGAAAGGAACCAAAATGTCTAACAGTAAATTAATACAAAAAGATACTTATACTGAGCAGTCCTATGAAATGGATAATTTCTCACCTAAAACGAATGACTCAAAATACAGTTACACCTCCGGAAGGGTAATGAAAAGAGTCTATAATAAATATAATAAATCTAATAAACCAAAAGTTTTTGGTTATTATACAGACTGGTCACAATACGATAAACGTGCAGCTGAAGATAAAACCGGTAAGATCCCAGCAGCTCAACGAGGCCGTGGTATTGATCTAACGCTTCTGGATCCAACAGCATATGACAAAATTATTATCGGCTTTATGGGTATTGTGGGTGATCAAGGGGAAAATAAATCAAAGATCGAGCAGGCGGCAGCATGGACCGGCAAAAAAACCAATGAAATGACGATCCTTGATCCATGGGGTGATTGTCAGGCCGCGTTCAATAACGGTTTCCAGGGTTGGCAACCAATGGGGTTCGGTCCGGGCGCGACTTATAACGACGGCACTAACATGGATACGTTCTATCAGGAGCAGGTTCAAGGTGTATTTGGCGGACTGCGCGATCTCCAGAAAAAAGCACTACAGCAAGGGCACGAGCTAGCCCTATCGTTTAGTATCGGTGGCTGGACCATGAGTCACGCATTCCACGAACTGGCAAAAAAGAAAGACGGTATCCAGACCTTTGCAAACAGCATTGTGGATTTTATTAAACGTTTTCCGATGTTCTCCGAACTCGATATTGACTGGGAATATCCTAATGGTTCGGGTAACGGTAACCCGCACGGCCCAGAGGACGGTGAGAACTACGTAACACTAATTAGTATTCTTCGCAGCACACTTGATAAACATAGTATGAATCAGGTGAAGATCAGTATTGCTTGTTCAGCAAATCCTGATCTGCTGAAGTATTCCAACGTAAAAGGACTTCTCGCTGCTGGTTTGCACGGAATTAATGTGATGACCTATGACTTCTTTGGCACCCCATGGGCCAAAAGTTTGGCCAACCATACCAACCTGTATAAAACCGAACATTCTGAGTTCAGCCTGCAAGAAGCGGTGGAATATCTGCTGGAAGAAGGTGTGGATCCTGAAAATATTAATGTTGGCTATGCCGGGTATTCACGTAGTGCTAAAGGCGCAGAGATTTCATCATTCTCCCCGCTGCACGGAACCTACGATGGCAACGGTACAACAGTGGGTACCTTCGAGTCCGGTTGTGTGGAATGGTATGATGTGATCAATAACTATCTTGATCTGGAAAATCAGAGCGGCCGTAATGGCTATCGTGTTTATACCGATCAGAAGGCCTGTGCTGATTATCTTTACAATCCGGAGCTCAAGGTCTTCCACTCTATCGATACTCCCCGCACGGTCCGCGAAAAAGCGCGTTATGTTATCGAAAATGGGTTGGGAGGCCTGTTTACCTGGACTATTGAGCAGGATAATGGGGTGCTTGTAAATGCGGCACGCGAAGGGATGGGTTGTCCGATCGTTAAGCAGGTTATCGATATGGCCCCATTCTACTTCGAAGGTGAGAACGTAGCATCGAACCCCGATTCTGAAACGGACTATCCTGATATTGATGAAGATGAAGAGACAACAACAGAAGATGAGGCAGAAACGGAAGACGATTCCGACGTAGGGACTCATTATGAAGCCTGGGATGCCACCATTAACTATGTGGGTGGCTCTAAGGTTAGTCATAAGGGAAGCAACTATTTGGCGAAATGGTGGGTAGGTGCAGGTACGGAACCAGGCCTGCCATCAACCACCGGTGCCGCATCCGGAGATGCCAAACCATGGACAAAGATCTAATATGATCTGGTAAGTACTTCCAGGGCCAGCTTTCGCGGGCCCTGGAGCCCACCTACCAAATTAAGATAATGACTTTAATTGTACGGGGTAAATTATGACAATCTCTGACAATTATATTGAATTCATTAAAGAAGAAGGCCTGAGTTTAACGGCATATTGCTATATTCGAAGGACTAATCAACCATGAAGTTAAGGCTCCGCTAAATCAAAACCAATGTGATGCCTTACTGTCTTGTATTTTTAATGTTGGCCCTGGGAAGGAAGGGGTTAAAAGTAGAGTAATCATCTTAAAGGATAATCACCCATCAATATTGCTCCGTTCTCTGAATAATGAATTGTATCGTGATGCTGTTAATGCTTTTACTTCATGGATATATATTGGAGGTATGATAATGAAAGATTTGCTAAAAAGACGTAAGCGAGAACGTAAACTTTTCCTTCGCTAAAACTGGAGAGAATCATGTTATATAACCTTAATGAAGAAAACATAACGCTATCCTTAATTGGCATTTCAATTATTGGAGGCACAGTTAACTACTTTATTGACTGTACCTCTAATAAGCTTGACGGTCGAGGTTTCACGTTTTTTCTTGGTCAGGTTTTGGTTGCCGGTTTCACCGGATTCCTGGGCGGCCTGATTTGTATTGAATACAAATTATCTCCTATTATGACACTATTTATATCTGGTGTCGCTGGTACTATAGGTGGAACGTTGCTAAAAGAAATTCAGATGCGCTTTTTTTCCATTATAAAAAAATAATAAATATCAATATATTTTTTCAGATATTATAAAGATGTTAATTATGATCTATTATATATATCTACCACCAGGGGGCGCACTGAAATATTTAGAGCCTGGCCCATTAGGCTATTTTATTTGCCATTTTGGTCCTGGGCAGTGCTCACACAAAATGCCATAACATTTTGAACGCCGCTTGCGGCGGCCCTTTAGGGCGAGCGAAGCGAGTCATCCTCACGTACTGAGTGTACGCTCCGGTTGTTGTGCGCTATCCGTGTCCAAACTGGCTGCAACAATATACACCTACAGGGATAGGCTCTTAGCTCCCCTATTTATATCGGATACTTACAGTTATATTGATATCTCGCCAGAATCACGATAGTGCATGAAGCACTGCAATTCAGGACACAGGCTTGTGTCCTGAAAGGGGATTAACGTACGCCGTTCGCGTTAAGATTGATGACCGGCATCACGGCAACACCCTGCGAGTAAAATAGCGTTGAATTAGTAAACGAATAAATTCTCCCGGTAAGCGTAATATTCACGGTATTACCGTAAGCGCTAACCGTAGCAGCACCGTTATCAGACACCAGAAAAGGTTCACTTTCATTCAGTTGCTTCAGCGTCTGGCGATCGTCACCGAGGTAATAACGATAAATTTCAGATACCGTAGCCCCACCACCCTCATATCTAGTCACATACAGAGTAATATTTTCAGAAAGCTATCTTTTACCTGCCAGGACGTCATCTGAAGAACTATTCATAATATATTGATATGCCAGATAACCTCCCACAAGCAAAAGCAAACTCGCAGTTGTCATTCTATGTAGCCATTTAATAACCATGCTGGCGCGCATAATAAATTCCTTGTTTTATCCAAAACTGATCGCGAGGATCATCTCCGTACGGGAATTTACCATACCATGCTCCCCAATTCGGCCTTGATGTTTTTGCTCGGGATTGTGCAAAACCAGCCCCCATGAAAAGTATCGCTTCCGGTATTCCTGCCGCAAACCCTGTAGCACCATAGTTAAAATTTTCAAAGTTCGCCAGATTTCTGTCCTTTTGCTTATAATCCCGCGGTGACTGCACTCAATTTATTTTATTAAATCACACTGCGCTATGCTTATATGATGAACATCACAAGAGGCAGTATGCAGCAGGCCATTCGCGGGATCGATCATATTGGTATTACCGCTCCGGATATCAAAGAAGCCACGCAATTTCTCCCCCAGGCGCTGAGCGCCGAACTGATTTATCGGTCCGTTTCGCTGGAATATAACGATCGTGATAACGACGCGCAACAGAGGACGTTATGCCTGGTGCCGGGCACGGTGGTGAAAGCGGTGAGGATGTGGAAACTCGCGCATAGTCCCGGCATTGAGCTGTTTGAAATGCCGGGGCCATCACAGCAGGAAGCGCAGCGGGTGGCGAAGTGTTTACTGCGCCGCCGGGAGCCGTAACTCAGCCCAGCACATCCTGCACACAGGCTTTAAACACTTTCACACCGAGCGCTAATGCTTCGCGGTCAAAGTGCATTTCCGGGTGATGCAGCCCCGGCGTCAGGTTAGCGCCCAGTCCCCAGAAACCACCTTTCACTTGCGGACGCAGACGCAAGTAGTGGAAGAAATCTTCACTACCTGGCGTTGATTTCGGCTCCGTCAATCCGGCGTCGCCAAACACGCTGCGAATAGCGCGGGAAACCACCTCCGTGGCCTCATCATTAATAATGGCGGCAGGCATCTCTTTCAGAATGCGGATCTCCGCCCGTGCGCCATACGCCGCAGCGCTGCTTTCGATAGCGCGCAGCACCTGCTGTTTTAGTGTATCCATGGATTCGTTCTGCGCCGCACGCAGATCCCAGCACACCTGTGCTTTATCGGGAATGGAGTTCGTCACCCCGGCATCGCAGAGAAAACGCGTGGCTTTCGCGCTCCAGGTCAGTGACGGCGCAAGGTGAATACCATTTACCGCCTGCACCGCGTGTGCCGCAGCATCCAGCGCGTTCACCCCTAAATGCGGGCGCGCAGCGTGGGCGGCTTTACCGTGGAACATCACTTCAACGGTGGCAGATGCTGAATAGTACATCGCCGGAACAGCCTGCCCCATCGGGCACTCTTCCAGCGGACGCAGGTGGAAGCCAAGCAGCATGTCGACATCGTCCAGCACGCCACCCTCGGTAAGGGCAATCGCTCCGGTGCCCAGTTCTTCGGCCGGCTGGAAGATAAACTTAAGCTTACCCTTTTTCACCACACCTTCAGCCATCACTTCCTGAGCGGTAGTCAGCACCACGGAAGAGTGGCCATCGTGGCCGCACGTATGGCGCGCGACATGCTCACCATTGAGGATATGTCCCAGCGCGTCCATATCGGCGCGCAAAGCCAGCACCGGGCCGGGTTTGCCGCTGTCCAGCACGGCCACGATACCGGTGGTGTTATTCACCTGGCGCGTGACCTGGTAGCCCGCTGCCTCCAGTGCGCCTGCGATATAGGCGGAGGTTTTGTACTCTTCGAAGCCCAGTTCCGGGATCTGATGCAGGTAATTAAAGTGTTCTAATGTGCGTGACACGTCTTACTCCTTGGTATTCTTTACTCAGGCAATAACGCGCATAACCAACATAGAAATAATCGCGTTAAGAATGCTGACGACCATCAATAACGGCCAGTACTTCTTCGGGACATCGGCCACACCCAACAGGCGGCCCATATACTGTAGCTGCGAACCCATTAAAAAGATGGCCGGGGCGAGAATGGTGATCTGCCCGACATCAAGCTGCCCTTTACTCAGCAGGCTAATAGCGACGCCGGTTCCTGCGGAAGAAGAGAGCCAGGCGGTGAGCAGCACGGTAACGGCTTCGCCCGGCAGGCCGAAAACGCCCATCAGCGGTGCGAAGAGATGACCAATAATCTGCATCACGCCCAGTAAGTTGAGCATTTCGGCAATCACGTAGGCCATTACGACATTCGGCATCAGGTTATTAATGGCAATATTAAAACCTTTACGTGCGCCGATAACGAAAATATCAAACGGGTTACCGGAGACTTTGGCAGTATTACTCATGGTCGAAATCTCTCTTATAGACAGTATTTAATGTCAGGCGAACCACAGCGGCGCCAATGAATTTCAGGACAAACATTAAGACCAGCGGAATAATGATCGGAATAGTTAATGAGGCAAACATCGCCGAACCAATCGAGAAGTAATTATTAATTAATCCGGCACCGGAATATTGCCACGCGCCCATAATCACAACATCCTTACGAGCAATTTTTCCACTGTCGTATAGCTCTTTGGTAAGCGCAGCACCGGCATCGGTACTTTGCAGGTCGGTGATCAACGCCAGCCCGGTGTAACCCGGAATGCCAAGCAGCGGTTTCAGCAGCGGCGTCAGTAACTTATGTGCCGCGCGGATAGCGCCATAGTGGGTGAAAATCTCCAGCAGACCCAGCGCCAGCATGACCGTTGGCACCAGCGACAGCGCGAACAGGAAACCCGCTTTGGCGCTGATGCCGCCACTGCCGATAAAGGTGCTGGTTTCCGGCGACTTCATGGTGCCAAAACTACCGCCCAGCGTGGTGAAGTCGAAAGCGCCCAGCCACGCCATCCCATCCACTTTAAAAAAGAAACCAGAAAAGACCAGCAGCACGATGATCAAGGAGATCCAGGCACCCGGCCCTACTTTCCACTCGTTTGCCTCTTCTTTTGCCGGTTGTTCCAGCATTTTAGATTCGCTCATAACATCTCTCTTTAAATATAAATTAGATGACCATAGTGCATGAATAAGCAGGATCCGTGCCTGAATAACTAAAAGCTAAAATAAATAGCTGGCATTGCATTTTTTAACACAATAAAAAACCTTCCCAAAAAATACAGAGAATAAAAAGCAAAGTTCGCGAAAAATTATTTAATTAAGCCCTGACACTGCCCCAATAAAATAATCTCTCACCATTTTCGGGCACCGTTTTGGTGCGATTCTATCGATATTGTTTTTCATTTCCTCCCGACAGAATAAATTAAGCTTTAATTTGATTATCTCTATTAAACCGGCATGATAAATGCCTGCAAATGGATGTTATTGTTGCTTTCTGGTCAACAGTTGAGAGAGAAAACGGCGTATGTTTCAGGACAAACCGGTCGGCTATCTGTATGAAGTGGGCATCCAGGGCGGCATTCGCCGCGCGGCGGATATCCTCGGTATCAATCCGTCGGTGATCAGCCGTCAGATAGCCCAACTGGAACGCTCACTCCAGCTACCATTGCTGGAGCGGCGCGGACGAAACGTGGTACTGACGGAAGCTGGCCGCATGCTGGCTGAGGACTATTTCGCCAGCCGCCAGCGGCGGGAGAAACTAGAAAGCCAGCTAAAAGATCTGCGCCATATGCGCGGCGGCACGATCTCGGTTCGCATTGGCGGCGGGCTGATCACTGCCTTTATCGAAGGCGTGATGCGTGAATTTGCCCAATCTTATCCGCAGGTGTTTGTCGATATCGTGGTAGGCAGTATGCAGGAGATGCTCAATGACATTGTCAGCGGCGAAGCCGATATGGCGCTGGCATTCGGCCCAATCGGCACGCCAGAACTCAAACGCCACAGCTTCCAGTGGGGGCCGATTTGCGCGGTTGTGTCACCGCAGCATCCGATCGCCGGGCGCAGCAGTATCACCGTTGAAGAACTGGCAAATTACCCGCTGATCGCGCTGACAGAAAACTTTGGCCTGCAACGCCATATGAATGCGATGTTTAAAAGCCAGGGGTTGCAGTTTCACCCGGCGTACCGCTGCAACCAGTTTTCCACCGCCATGAGCATGAGCCAGGCCGGGCTTGGTATTTCATTTATGACCGCTTATGCCGCCGCCGATCCTATTCGCCAGGGATCGCTGGTTGCCGTGCCGCTCAATCATCCTATTGCCAGCAGCGCGCAGTGCCATCTGCTGCGTAACTCCGACCGCCGCTTTACCCCGGCGGCCCACCATATGTGGCAGTTATTGCGCAATGCGTTTAGCGACAAATAGCCGTCTGTGATATACCTGAAATCAGATCACTCACCGGGGCAGCTATGTCGATCATTCGCGATATTCAACAAACATTCCGCCGTCTGCCCGGCGTTGAGTTGCGCAGCACCTGGCGCAGCCAGCAGGCTTATAAACGCCACAGCCATCCGCAACTGTCTATTGGCGCGATACTCGACGGACAAACCCGCTGCGTCTGCCATCAACAGGAATATCTGCTACAAGTGGGCGATCTGATTGTCATTCCGGCCTTAACGTCGCACAGTTGCAATCCACTTGCCGGGCAACCACGTAGCTACCATATGCTTTATCTGACCCAGGAAATCTGCCCGCAACCTGAACCAACATTGCAGATGATCCGAAACCCACAACTTTTCCACCAGTATCAGCAAATTGTGGAGCTTATAGAGCACGGGAAAACACGGGAGTTACCGGCGGCCATCGCTCATTTGCTGAACGCACTGCCCGGCAACGGCAACCATCCTTCCGCGCTGCGTCCGCTTAGCCAGCAATTGCAGGCGGCGTTAACCAATAATCTGCAATCGCCGCCGACACTGGATGCGCTGGCGTACGGTTTTTCGCTGCGCAAAGAGACGCTGATCCGTGCCTTTAAGCAGGACACCGGCCTGACACCCGGCAGCTTTCTTAATATCGCCCGCGTGGAGTTTGCCAAAAGCCGCCTGCGTGCCGGGGAAGCGCTGGCCGATGTCAGCTACCAGAGCGGTTTTGCCGATCAGAGCCACTTTCACCACACCTTTGTGAACTACACCGCCGCCACACCGCGCCAGTACGCTCGATCAATATCCGACAATAAATAGCGCCCCCTCTGCGCTACGGTGACCTCTGTTTTTCCTGTTGAGGTCGCTATGGAATCGCTGTTTCCCTCTGCTTTTCCCGCGCTAGCGCTGGCACATTTTGTTGCGCTGCTCAGCCCTGGTCCGGATTTCTTCTTGCTGATCGGCTTTGCCATTCGTTACCGCCTGCGCGGCAGCGCCGGGTTGTGTGTTGGTATCGCCACCGGCAATGCACTCTATATTGTGCTGGTGATTATAGGATCCAGCGCCCTGCGCCAGTTTGCTCCGCTGTTCACCACCATCGAACTGCTCGGTGCGTGCTATTTGCTATGGATTGGCGCCCATTTGCTGCGTAGCCGCCCGCAAACGCTGGACATCACACACGCGCAGCAGCAGTGCCCATCATGGCGGAAACAGTGCCTGCTTGGCCTTGGCTCCGCTTTGTTGAACCCGAAAAATGCGCTGTTTTATCTTGCGCTGATGACCGCGCTGCTGGGGCCGGAGGTGACGCTGCTTCAGCAATCAGTAAGTGGCATCTGGATGGTGCTGGTGGTGCTGTTATGGGATCTGGCGCTGGTCACGTTGATTGGCCAGCCCATCGTGCAGCAACGTCTGAGCCGCAGCATCTACTGGGTAGAACGCAGTGCTGGCGTAGTGCTGATGGTATTTGGGGTGTGGATCCTTGCTGGATTACTGCGGGATCTGCTTGCGATTTAACCTTTTGCATGAATCTGTCGTTGGGTTATATGCTTAAGCCATGGAAAAATTAGCCGAACTAAAGCGCGCCAAGCGTCTGGCGCTCTCGCTGTTGCTGGTTGCAGCCGCAACGTTTATCACTACGCTGTTCCTGCCGCCAGGTTTCTGGGTGAGCGGGATCAAAGCCATTGCTGAAGCGGCAATGGTTGGCGCGCTGGCGGACTGGTTTGCTGTGGTGGCGCTGTTTCATCGCGTGCCGTTGCCGTTTATTTCCCGCCATACGGCGATTATCCCGCGCAATAAAGATCGGATCGGCGACAATCTTGGCCAGTTCGTGCAGGAGAAGTTTCTCGATACGCAATCGCTGGTGGCGCTGATCCAGCGTCATCAACCGGCGCAGATGATCGGCGTCTGGTTTAGCCAGCCGGAAAACGCGCAGCGCGTCGGCCAGCATCTGTTGCAAGTGATGAGCGGTTTTCTGGAAATGGCCGATGACTCCCGCATTCAGCGCCTGCTGCGCCGCGCGGTGCATAAAGCTATCGATAAAGTCGATCTGACTGAAACCAGCGCCATCATGCTGGAGAGCCTGACGCGCAACAATCGACACCAGAAGCTGCTCGATACCTTAATCGCCCAGTTTATCGCTCTGCTACAGCGGGAGAGCACCCGTACCTTTATTGCCCGCCAGGTTGTGCACTGGCTGGAGACCGATCACCCGATGAAAGCAAAGCTGCTGCCAACGGAATGGCTCAGCGAACAGAGTGCAGATCTGGTCTCCGAGGCGGTAAATTCACTGCTGGATGATATTAACGAAGATCGCGCGCATCAGATCCGCCAGGCCTTTGATCGCGCAACCATCAAGCTTATCGCCAATCTGAAAACCGATCCGGAAATCGCCGAGCGCGCAGACAACATCAAAGAGTATCTGAAAAATGACGAAGCCTTTAACCGCTATGTCGGCGAGATGTGGGCAGATCTGCGCGGCTGGATGAAAACGGATATGCAGTCCGCTGACTCGCGCATGAAAAAACGTATCAGCGATGCCGGGCAGTGGTTCGGTGAAACCCTGCTGTCGGACGCTGCACTGCGCGCCTCGCTGAATGAACATCTGGAGCAGGCGGCGTATCGCGTCGCGCCTGATTTTGCCGCTTTTTTAACACGCCATATCAGCGACACGGTAAAAAGCTGGGACGCGCGGGATATGTCGCGCCAGGTGGAGCTGAATATTGGTAAGGATCTGCAATTTATCCGTATCAACGGCACGCTGGTTGGCGGCTGCATTGGCTTGATCCTTTATCTGTTGTCGCAGTTGCCTATGCTGCTGCACTTTTCTTCTTTTTGAGCCGCCGCGATCAACAAAACCACACATTTACCACGGTTATAATGCGACATCTTTTTATCATCTCCCGTGTCACGGGGAAGGAAAATTATGTCGCTTATCACCGCACTCCCGGATGTTTTCGAGCAATTCTCCGCCGCCCGCCAGAAAGGCTTTCTCACCGTGATGGATCTGAAAGAACAGGGGATTCCGCTGGTCGGCACCTACTGTACATTTATGCCGTAAGAGATCGCCATGACCGCCGGAGCGGTAGTGGTTTCGCTCTGTTCCACCAACAATGAAGCCATTGAAGAAGCGGAAAAAGATCTGCCGCGCAACCTCTGCCCGTTAATCAAGAGCAGCTACGGCTTCGGTAAAACCGACAAATGTCCCTACTTCTACTTTTCCGATCTGGTCGTGGGCGAAACCACCTGCGACGGCTACAGGCGGTTTATCGCTGTGAGGGCGAGATTTTCACGCAGGTGGTGTAATTCGCCGGAGGGCGGCGTCGCCTTACGGCACCTCAATCACAAACCGTGTTGCTTCGAAGCGGTTCAATATAAAGTACAACAGCCAGACCATGGATTGTGAAAAGCGCACACCGGAACGGCTTCAATCAAAAAATACCATTCCCTTGTACGGTTTCTCGCGGCAGGCCATCAGCCGCTGGGCGAGGTTGCCAACGTGCGCTTCGAGTTTGTGTCCGTCCGGATCGAGAAAATACCAGGAGTCGCCTTCGCTTTTGTTGGTTTTCCAGCTTACAACGCCAGCCTGTTCGAGGCGCGCAACAAACCCGGCGAAATCGCTTTCGCTAATGCTAAAGGCATAATGGGTGTAATCACTGCGCTGCGGCGCAACAAATTCACGCTGCGCATCCACCGACAAACACAGCCACAGTTCACCGCAGGTAAGGTAAGCGCCGTTGTCCCAGCGCGCGTGCAGTTTCAACCCGAGCAGTTGATGGTAAAAATCGACGCTACGGGCAAGATCGCTGACCGCAAGTGTCAGGTGATTGAAATGGCTCAACATGGTTTAACTCCTTTCTGCTGTGGCGCCGGTAAACACTGCGCTGAGCGGACAAACGCAGTGTTCAGTACTTCACCTCTTTCACCTCGGTGACGAACTCCGGCAGATCCCAGGTGCCGCCCGCGCGAATATAGCGGCACATGCCGGTGGTGGATTCACTACTTTTACGGAAGGTTTCGCCATCCCACACCCACTCCGCAGAGGCCCAGCAATCGCCGATACCACGACCGCGCTGCCCCAACGAAATGATGCCGTCGGCATAGTCGGACGCCGCATTGGTGATAAATTGCGGGTTGCCTTTCAAGGCCTTATCCAGCACCCAGTAGCCGTAACCTTCGTTGTACGCGCCACGCCAGCAAAGGGCAGAGATCAGGACATGCTTACGGTCAAGCGGCGTCAGTGTAACGTCATTATCGCCATCAATGACCGGCTCTTGCGGCGATGCAAGACCTTCACACTCGTTATTATTTGGGAGCGCCGCCAGCAGGCGCGGCTTCAGCGCATTGACTTCGGCTGCGGTCAGCGCACGGTCTTCGCCGCTTTCTACTTTTGCCGCCTGAATTACCGGCGCTGCTACCGCGGGTGTCACCGTGTTTTCGGCTTTATCGCCCTTTTTACTGAGCGCGCCCGGCGTGCCGACACGTCCCTGCACATCATCAAATTTCAGCAATACGGCATACGCACCGTCGCTGGAGAGCACAAAAGGTTTTGCCGCACCTTTGAACTCCACTTTGCCGCTGCCTTTCACTGCGTCAATCATGCTGTGCGCCTGTGCATCCGACAGGCGCCAGGTATCATTATCTTCGGTAGCAATTTCGCCCTGCGATTTGTCGTCGATCCACAGCGAGAGCGCCGCCTGCGGCGCGGTTTCATCCGCATCCATCTCGGCCAGCACAACATCCACGCTAATCGGCTCGTCCGGCCCGGCTTTACGGGTGATCAGTACCGATCCGCTGGCTTCCTCTTCCGCGCTGTAACCTGCTGCACGGCAGGTAAGCGTGTTGTCGCAGACCACTTCCCAGTCTTTATGATCAAATGAGATGCCCGACTGCTCCGCCAGCGCCGACGCACTCAGCGTCGCTGCCATCATCAGAGCCGCCCTGATACCACTGTTCATGTCATCACTCCATAATGAGAAATGTTGACAGTGTGCAGAAATTATCGAGTGGGGAGAAGTGTATTTTGGCGGGATACAGCGAAATGAGGCGAGAAACATTTCCCGCCCCAATATCCCCGTCATACTTCAAGCTGCATGTGTGTTGGCTTTCTTATTCGGCTCATCCCTGAGCCTTACCCCTTCGGGGCCGCTGCTTACAGCGTTCAAATCTGCTCCCGGCAGATTTGTTGCTCACCCCAGTCACTTACTTATGTAAGCTCCTGGGGATTACTGAGAGACATCCTGTCTCTCACCGGAGGCCAACCTTCGGTTGGGCAAATTCGTTCCCGACGAATTTGTCACTGCGTCGCCGCCTTCCTGCAACTCGAATTATTTAGGGTATAGATCAAGCGAGGTTAAGGTCGCTGTAGGATTTCACTACGCGGGAAACGATGCCGTAATCGATCGCTTCTTTGGTGTTCATCCAGTAGTTACGATCGGTATCCTGCTTCACTTTTTCGACCGGCTGCCCAGTGGCATCGGCGATCAATTGGTTAACACGATCCAGCGTGCGGATGATCTCTTTGGCTTCAATCTCAATATCGCTCGCCTGACCACGCACGCCGCCCAGCGGCTGATGGATCATAAAACGGGTATTCGGCAGCGCGTAGCGGTGCTCTTTTTTCGCCGCAAGGAAGATGGTGATCCCGGCGCTGGCCACCCATCCGGTGCCGATAATATGCACTTCCGGGGTGATGAACTTAATCATATCGTGAATGGTATCGGCCGCTTCAACATGACCGCCCTGGCTGTTGAGATAGATCTTGATCGGCGCGTCACTGATGCCCTGCAACAGCAAAAGCTGGGTGACCACTTTCTCGGTCAGCGCCTGGTTGATCTCGCCGGAGATAATGATGGAGCGGGCATCCAGCAGCTTTTGCTGCATCAGTTGTGAAACGTTGCCGCCCTTCTCTTCTTTTTTATCGTCTTCATCGTTGCTGTTAATAAAGTGCATCTGCTTTCTCCCTTCAGGTTATGGAGCTAAGCATAGCCCAACGCAGAAGGGGCGGAAATAACAAGATGTTATCCCCGCATTTTCTATCATTAACCCAGCTCTTCACGGCGCAGCCCGAGATCTTTAAGCTGCTTGTCGCTTAACGCGCGCAAAATCTTGCGCGTTTGCCAGCGTAAGCGCAGGGCCTGAAACTTACGCCAGAGAAAAATAAGCCCGCTAAAAGGGCCTCTGTGTTGATTTTCAAAAAATTCCATTGGTGCTCTCCTCGCCTGAACAGAGCCCCATTTTCTCTGTAATCCTGCGCCGCAATACAGATTCAGAAAATACTTTTCTTTAACATACAGATCGCTTAAAACAGCATCTGAACGGCATTATTTCCGCAAATCTGTACTGGTTTTTAAATCTGTATGGCATATAAAAAGGATACAGCATGACCCGCTACCAACATCTGGCTACCCTGCTGGCCGGGCGTATTGAACAAGGTTTATATCGCCACGGCGAAAAGTTGCCTTCGGTGCGCAACCTCAGCCAGGAGCATGGCGTCAGTATCAGTACCGTACAGCAGGCTTATCAGGTGTTGGAAAATCTGCAATTGATCACCCCGCAGCCGCGCTCCGGCTATTTTGTTGCGCCAAGCAAAGCGAAGCCGCCCGTCCCGGCAATGTCACGCCCGGTTCAGCGCCCGGTGGATGTCACACAGTGGGACGAAGTGCTGACGCTGCTGGAAGGGCGCGAAGACAAAACACTCGCTACCTTCGGCGGCGGTGCGCCGGATATCACTCAACCGACGCTTAAACCGCTGTGGCGGGACATGCAGCGCGTGGTGCAACATCAATTTCAGGACGTACTACGTTACGATACGTTGCCTGGGCGTCGCGAATTACGCGAACAGATCGCCCGCTTGATGCTGGATGGCGGGGCTGCCATCACCGCTGATGAAATTGTGATCACCAGCGGCTGCCACCCCGCGCTGTCGCTGGCGCTGCTGGCTGTCTGCCAGCCGGGCGATATTATTGCTGTTGAATCACCTACCTATTACGGCACCATGCAGTTGCTGCGTGGACTGGATATTAAAGCTATTGAAATTCCGACCGACCCTGAAACCGGCATCAGCATCGAAGCACTGGAGTTAGCGCTGGAACAGTGGCCAATTAAAGGGGTGATCCTGGTACCGAACTGCAATAACCCGCTCGGTTTTATCATGCCGGAAGCGCGCAAAAAAGCGGTGCTGGCGCTGGCGCAACGCCACGACATTGTGATTTTTGAAGATGATATTTACGGCGAGCTGGCGGCAGTTTACCCACGGCCTTGCACCATCAAATCTCTGGATATCGATGGCCGCGTGCTGCTGTGCAGCTCCTTCACCAAAACCGTAGCACCGGGTTTGCGGGTGGGCTGGATTGCGCCAGGACGTTATCTCGACCGTGTGTTGCACAAAAAATATGCCGCTATTGGCACCAACACGCCCGGCCCGCAACTGGCGATGGCGGCGTTTATCCGCGATGGCCACTATCACCGCCATGTGCGCCGCATGCGTCAGATTTACCAGCAGCATCTGGAAACGTATACCTGCTGGGTGCGCCAGTATTTTCCCTGCGGGATCTGTGTGACGCGCCCACAGGGCGGCTATCTGCTGTGGGTCGAACTGCCGGAAACAGTGGATATGGTTTGCGTTTCCCGCATGCTTTGTCGTCTGAAAATCCAGATTGCGCCCGGCTCTCTGTTCTCCGCTTCCGGTAAATATCGAAACTGCCTGCGGTTGAACTGCGCCTTGCCGCTCAGCGATGCAAACCGTGAAGTGATCAAACAGTTAGGCGAAGCGATTTACGCCGCGCTGGAGGAGTGAGGAATTTTTGCCAAAAAATGCCCTAAGCAGCACGGAGCGAGCGCCGACAGGGGTGTAAAGGTAGGTGATAAAAAGTAATCGGTTACTGCGCCAAAAAGCGTTTCATCACGCGACATCAGGTTTTCTGAAATAGTAAAACGCGTTGTATATGAATGGATAATCACGATCATCGGCTAAGCCGTGCGCATCGCACAACATGAGAGACATCACACTCTTGTCACTTATACGGATCAAGAATAAATTATTCCTTAACAGCGCGCCGTCACCGCAGCGTAAAGGGTCTGAAGCCCAACCGTACGAAAACGTACATTAAGTACATTTTTTGAACATTTTGTCGTTATTTATGGGCAAATGATTAGTGTCGAAAGTATCGACGGGATTTAACCATCTGAAAGATCAGGGTGTACCATTCTGATTTCTTCTATGCGCCTTATCCCCATGTTTATCTGGCAACTTAACGCTATTGCACCATAACCATCAATTCCCTCAGCCCCGGTGCTGGCTGCCTTACAGTAGTCCTGACGATATTTCAACCATAGCTCCTGGCTTCGGATAAAAGCTTCTTTCATCTCTTCCCTCTGTTTTTTTTCTCCCATCCACCACTGGCTGTAATCATAATTTGAAATCTCTTTTAACTTATCCTGATAGGCAGTATTTAATTTTTTTTCTGTTAGTTTACTTACAGCAGCCAAACACTCACTGTCATTATCACCATTTTTTTCTGCACAGGCGGAAACTTCTTTGTTTTTGACAATGCTGCCTGGATTTGATTCAGCATAAGAATTAACAGTGAACGCTGAAAATATCGCCCAAAGTATATAAACAGCAAAAAACCTGATCATTTATTCAGACTCCTTATCCTTATTTCATTTCTTCGTCTGTCACTACTTAAAATCGGATCGTTTTTAAGGTATGTTATTATTTCATTTTTGCATCCACCTCGCGCCATTATTTTCACCATGTCTGGTGCAGTCCTGTTGCCCTGGTATATGGTATCTACAAAAACATCACGTATTCCTTTATCAATTTTGTACCAGGTGAGAGCATCAGCCACATGGCGTGAATTCCTTGAATATACACCTTGCGCATAATTGAGCATGATGAAATGGTGGAACAGTACGGGAGAGTCCGCCGTTTTCTTCCCTGTTTGCTGGAAAATATAGAATTCAGCGCTGCTCCGGCAGGTGAAAGCGCGCTGGAGGCTATACGCTATCTTGCGGCGATCCGATCAATACGGAGGCAGCATATTGATGACGCGCCAATGGCGATAATTACCGCCCCCTGGAAACGGCTCTGCTATGGCAAAGACGGTCATTTATCCCGACAGGGCTATACCCTCTGTGTTATGAATAAGTTACAGGACAGTCTGCGGCGACGGGATATTTACGTCGCACGGAGCGAACGCTGGGGAGATCCACGGGCTAAACTTCTCCAGAGGCAGGACTGGCACACCAACAGAGTGCAGGTGTATCGCTCTCTCTGGCATCTCTTAACGCCGGGGATGCTGTCAATGCGTTGGCCCGGCAGCTCGACACGGTGTACCAACAGGTTGCCCAACATTTTGCTGATAATCAGGCCGTTTCGCTGGATTTCAGCGGAAAACGCACGAAACTGACCATTGCTCATCTGAGTGGGCTGGATGAGCCGCCAACGCTGAAGTTACTCTCAAAACGTATATCTGACCTACTGCCAGTTGTCGATCTGACAGAACTCCTTCTTGAAATTGACGCGCATACAGGATTTGCAGATGAGTTTACTCATGCAAGTGAGGCTGGTGCCCGAATGGAGGGCCTGACCGTCAGTATCGGTGCTGTGTTCCGAGGCCTGTAATATTGGGCTGGAACCCTTTATCCGCCCAAATATCCCGGCGCTGACCCGTCATCGGCTGAACTGGACCAGACAGAATTATCTCCGGGCTGAAACGCTGATCAGTGCCAATGCACGGCTGGTTGATTATCAGTCTACTCTGCCTCTGGCTCAGAAATGGGGCGGTGGTGAAGTGGCCTCTGCGGATGGCATGCGGTTTATTGCACCTGTCCGGACAGTGCACGCAGGACCAAACCGAAAATATTTTGGTTCCAGCCGCGGGATCACCTGGTACAATTTTATTTCAGATCAGTATTCCGGATTTCATGGCGTTGTCGTTCCAGGCACGCTAAGAAATTTTATCTTTGTTCTGGAAGGGCTACTGGAGCAGCAAACCGGGCTAAACCCAACTGAGATAATGACCGATACGGCAGGCTCCAGCGATCTGATTTTTGGCCTTTTCTGGTTACTGGGCTATCAGTTTTCTCCGCGTCTGGCTGATGCAGGTGCTTCAGTGTTCTGGCGCGTGGATAAAGATGCGGATTATGGCGTACTGAATGATCTTGCCCGTAACACAGCCAATACGCGTAAGATAGAGCAGCACTGGGATGACATGATGCGTATGGCCGGTTCCCTGACGTTGGGAAAAATCCGTGCTTCAGTGGCGCTCCGTTCATTGTTAAGTAGCGAACGACCTTCCGGCCTGACGCAGGCGATTATCGAAGCGGGGAAAATAAATAAGACGTTGTATCCGCTTAATTATATTGATGATGAAGATTATCGCCGCCGCATCCTGACCCAACTCGACAGAGGAGAAAGCCGACATGCTGTAGCCAGAGCGATTTGCCACGGACAAAAAGGTGAAATCAGGAAATGCTATCAGGATGGGCAGGAGGATCAGCTGGGTGCGCCGGGACTGGTGACCAATGCTGTCGTTCTCTGGAATACCATCTACATGCACGCTGCACTGGATCATTTCAAAAAACATACTTAGCGTACATTTTCGTACGGTTGGGCTTCAGCCCCCCGTAACGGCCAACCCTTTCCGTAACCGTGGAGCGAGACGTTGATGAAAATTGATCTATCCAGACTGACCACCGAGGGCCGCAATACTGCCAGTGAAAACATCGACATGCTCGATACTGAAGCGATGCTGCGCGTGATCAACAGTGAAGATCAGAAAGTGGCGTTGGCGGTGGAAAAAGTGATCCCGGCTATCGCGCAGGCGGTGGATGTGATTGTCGCCGCCTTTAAACAGGGGGGCCGTTTGATCTATTGCGGCGCGGGTACCTCCGGGCGTCTTGGCATCCTCGATGCAAGCGAATGTCCCCCGACGTACGGAACGCCACGCGAACAGGTTGTCGGCCTGATTGCCGGTGGTCATCGCGCCATTTTGCAGGCGGTAGAAAACGCCGAAGACAGCCTGACACTGGGCATTGACGACCTGAAAGCGCTCAATTTCACCGCGCGCGATGTGCTGGTCGGCATCGCCGCCAGCGGGCGCACGCCGTATGTGATTGCCGCCATGAAATACGCACAAAGCCTGAAAGCGACTACCGTGGCGCTCACCTGTAACGAAAACAGCGAAATGGCACGCATCGCCAATATCGCGATTGTGCCAGTGGTTGGCCCGGAAGTAGTGACCGGCTCCTCGCGCATGAAAGCGGGCACCGCGCAAAAACTGGTGCTCAATATGCTGACCACCGGCGCGATGATCCGCAGCGGCAAAGTCTATGGCAATTTGATGGTGGATGTGGAAGCCACCAACCTGAAGCTGGTACAGCGTCAGATAAACATTGTGATGGAAGCCACCGGCTGCACCAGCGACATCGCCGAACAGGCGCTGAAGGCCTGTGGCGGGCGCTGCAAAACCGCTATCGTGATGGTGCTGGGCCAGCTCAGTGCGGAACAGGCGACACACCTGCTGGCCGATAACGGCGGCTTTATTCGCCAGGCGCTGGTCGATGCGGGGATCAAGTAATGGTCAAAATCAGCGAACACCTGATCGCGACCATTATCGAAAAGGTCGGCGGTAAGGAGAATATCAATACCTGCGGCAACTGCATGACGCGCCTGCGCCTGACGCTCCGCGACGATTCACGGGTGGAAGCGGAGAGCCTGAAAGCACTGCCCGGTGTACTGGGTGTGGTTAACAGTGACGACCAGTTGCAGATCATCGTTGGTCCCGGCAAAGCGCAAACCGCAGCGGAAATGCTGAATGCAATGATCGGCGGCCATGCCACACCTGTAGAAGCAGCATCACTGAAGAGCATCGCCAGTGACACCAAACAGCAAATGAAAGCGAAGCAGACCAGCGGCGTGCATCAGTTTCTGGCGAAGTTCGCCACCATTTTTACGCCGCTGATTCCGGGTTTTATCGCCGCCGGGATGCTACTGGGCTTTGCCACCTTAATCGAGCAAAGCCTGCTGCTCAACGTGGCAGAGAAGAACACAACAGTGGTGCACCTCGTCGGTTATATGAAGGTGTTTGGTAAAGGCCTGTTCACCTTCCTACCGATCCTGATTGGCTACAACGCGCAAAAAGCTTTTGGCGGCAGCGGCGTTAACGGCGCCATTATTGCCGCGCTGTTCGTGTTGGGTTATGACCCAAAAGCCACGGTCGGTTATTTCTCCGGTATCGATAACTTCTTCGGTATGGGTATTGATCCACGCGGCAACATTATCGGTGTGCTGATCGCCACGATCCTCGGCGCGTGGATCGAACGCCAGATCCGCAAAGTGGTGCCGGATAATCTCGACATGATCCTCACTTCGCTGCTGACGCTGCTTATCACCGGCGCGCTGGCGTTTGTGGTGATTATGCCGATTGGCGGCGAACTGTTTAAAGGCATGTCGTGGCTGTTCCTGCACCTCAACGGCAACCCGTTTGGCTGCGCGGTACTGGCGGGTCTGTTCCTTATCGCCGTGGTGTTTGGCGTTCATCAAGGGTTTATTCCGGTTTACTTCGCACTGATGGATGCACAGGGTTTTAACTCGCTGTTCCCCATTCTGGCGATGGCAGGCGGCGGCCAGGTGGGCGCGGCGCTGGCGCTCTATTTCCGCTCTGCGCCGCATTCGGTGCTGCGCAACCAGGTGCGCGGGGCGATCATTCCCGGTCTGCTGGGCGTGGGCGAACCGTTGATTTACGCAGTGACCTTGCCGCGTGTGAAGCCTTTCGTCACCGCCTGTATCGGCGGCGCGTGTGGGGGATTTTTTATTGGCACCATCGCGTGGTTGGGTTTGCCGGTCGGCCTGAATACGGTGTTTGGCCCATCCGGGCTGGTGGCGCTACCGTTGATGACCTCCGGCCAGGGCATTTACGCCGGGATGGCGGTCTACGCGGCAGGCGTCGTCATCGCTTATCTGTGCGGTTTTATTGCCACCTGGTTCTTTGGCCATAAAAACGTGGATCTCAGCTAATCAACGGATTACATCTTATCATCCGTGCTGGCATGACAAAATGATATTAAGAATTACTCTCATATAAATGTGACAAGATATTACTGTTTCAGCGTGTCCCCAACGAGGCGATAATCTGCTGGCGTAGCCATTGGTGGCCGGGATCACGGTGCAGCAGCTCATGCCAGAGCATCAGCATATCGAAGCCCGGAAGAGCCAGCGGCGCAAGCGGGCTATCGATCCATCAACAACGTAAATAACACCCCCTCACCGGTGCGTGCCATGCGCGCCGGTGAGGGTTATCTCACTTTTTTCACCTTCTCCCCGCCCTCTGTTTTTTTTGTAACTTTCTATAAGTTCCAGGGAAAAACGTTACCCCGAATGCCCGGATTCGTTTATCTTAATCGCCAATGAGAACGATCACTCTCAATAAAACAACACGAGGGACAGAGATGACGATCAAGCTATCGCAGGAACAGCGCCACCAGCAACGCCAGGACGAGATTATTGCCGCCGCGCGCCGACGCTTTCGCATTAGCGGATTCCACGCGGCCAGCATGTCGCAGATCGCCCTCGAAGCTCAGCTCAGCGTTGGGCAGATTTACCGTTACTTCGTCAATAAAGACGCCATTATCGAAGAGATGATCCGCCGGATTATCGACTACCGCATCGCCGAAATGCAGGATAAGACCGAAACCGAACACCTGCCGGAAATACTGGCCTGGCGGCAGACACTAAGCCCTGACGATGATGCGTTGATGCTGGAAATGGCGGCCGAAGCAACGCGCAATCCGCGTGTACAGGAGATGCTGGTCGAGGCCGACGCCAGGATGTTTGAAAACGCCTGCGCACATATGCAGAGCCGCTATCCGCAATTAAGCGATGAACGCATTCGCTGTAGCGTAGAGCTACTGGCAACGCTGATGGAAGGCACCACTTTCCGTCGCCTGACGCCGCAAAAAAGCGACCCGGCGCAAATGCAGGGGCTGTATCAGGAAATCACCACCATGCTGTTTAAAAATTAAATCCCCGGATATTCGGTTCTGATGTGATTTCACCGCAGCCGACGCCGTATTTTTACCGGAGTTGCTATGCCACGAATCTCTCTTGCCTGGGCAATCGTGCTGGGCATGCTGATGTTCGTCTTTGGCGGCATCGCCACGCCGTTGTCCGGTATCGGTGGCGAAGCGATGTGGAAGATGAGTTTCGCCATTGTGCTGGCTTACAGCGCCGCGCTGATGATTCATGTTTGCGGGCGCAGAAAAACACAACATTAAAGTTATATTAATAAACAATTAAGTTATAGTTTTCGCACTCTGAAAAGGAAAATATAAGGCAGGATGCCGAATGAAATACAGCGAGTTCAGAAAGTGGTTGTTATCTCAGGGAGCGGAGCTAACCAAAGCTCCAGGTGGAGGAAGCCATTTTAAAGTCAGGCTTAATGGTAGGGCATAGTTTTTCCCTTTTCATGGTTCGAAAGAGATTCCTGAGCCGTTGAGGAAAAAGATTATGAAGGACTTAGGCCTGTAAGAACTTAGCGATAAAGAGGTGTTAAATGTTTAATTATCCCGTCCACATTGAACGAGACGATGCTACAGATCAGTTCGTGGTCTCATGCCGCGATCTACCGCTCATGAACTCCGTTGGCGATACGCTTGATGAGGCTTTACTGCAGTCGATTGATGGGATTGTTGTTGCGATTGCTATCGAAATTGACGAGCGGCGTCCAATCCCGGCGGCAAGCGCGCCGCTAAAAGGCGAATACATCGTATCGCTGCCCGTGCTCGTAGCCATGAAAGCCGCACTGCATAACGCCATGATCGAAACCGGGACGCGAAAAGCTGAGCTGGCAAGAAAGCTGGGACAGAAAGGGCCGCAAATTGACCGCTTGCTCGATGTAGAACACTCATCGAAGGTGGAAACGGTTGAACTGGCGCTACATCAGTTAAATCGACAGATTGATCTGACCGTTACGCCACAGCGCATAGCCTAACCCTTCTTCCCGCCAGGCTTTAACCCACGGTGAAACTCATTAATGCGTTTCACCGTTTTAATAGCCTGCTGCGAAGTGGCGGAAGCGACAGACAAAACAATCATCTCCAGACACAGTAGCACCGTGCCATGCAGCGGGATCTTGCCCTTCTCGCCGCCGCGCGGTACATGGATTACCACATCCGCTTGCTGGCTAAAACGCGAATCCGTTGCATTGGTCAGCAGGATCACCGGGATCCCCAGGCGCCGCGTCTCTTTCAGCGTAGTCATCCCCTCGCGGTGCGCCGATTTTTGCGCCATCATGATCAGCACATCGCCACGCTGCAAATTGATCAACTGCTCAGCGAGCGAAATGCCGGTGCGGTTGAGCGGTGCCGCAGGCAAGCCAATACGGCTGAACAACCGCGCGGTATACTCGGCCAGGATCCCCGACGCGCCGATGCCGAAAATCGTCACCTGCCGCGCCTCCACCAGCAGGGCTACCGCCTGTGCTATCGCATAGCGGTTGTCCGGTGTGGAAAGCACTTCACAAGTGTGCTGATGCCCTTCCAGCACAAAATCGATCCCGGAATTCACATCGCAGGCGAGCGCATTTACCGTGGAGCTCATCTTTTCAGCCGAAGAAATGGCCGGGCCAAACCAGTGTTCCAGCGTCTGTTTTAAATCCCGTAACCCGGCAAAGCCCAGTGCCTGAATGGCGCGCACCACTGTGGCATCTGAAGTTTGCGTCGCTGCCGCAATCTCAATCGCGGTATGCTCCAGCACCACATCGCGATTTTCATTGATATAGCGGGCAACGGCCTGCAAACGCGGTGACAGCGTGTGCGCCCGCGCGCGAAAGCGTTCACCGTACACATCCACGCGATTTTTCGCTTTTTTTGTGTTCAGCATCGTTGCGGCTCCTTACTTCGCGGCAGGCAGCGGCCGCCCGGCGATGTGTGATTGCACCTGCGCCACCATCAGGCTCAGAGAAGCAAAGGAGTTGGAGATCGCTTCCTCACGGGAGATCAGCACGTAATGCCCGGTACGGCAGGCATTAAGAAAATCACACCAGCCCGGCATCACCGCATCCATCGCCGCTATCTCATCCTGCGGTTTACCGCCGGTATCGCCGCGCCAGGTGGCGAAGACAAAATCAGCGTCCAGCTCCGGCAAACGTTCGGCGCTGACATCAATGCGCCCACCTTCAGGAATGTTGTCGATCAGTTTCGGAAAACGAAAACCGGCATCGCGCAGCACGCGCCCCAACGAATGATAACTGTGTAATGCATTGATTTTTCCGTTGTTCGCCTGGATCACCGACACGGTGATTTTGCTGGTGTCGATAGTACTTTTTAGCGCCGCAATCTGCTCGCGGTAACGGCGTTCAAGGATTTGCAAGCGCGCCTGCGTACCAGTGAGCTGCGCCAGCTTGCGGTAGATCTCCGGCGCACCGCCTTGCAAGTGATCGATACTGACCGTTGGCGCGATCTTCTCTAACTGCTCCACTGGCGTATTGCGGCTCGGCTCGGTAATGATCAGATCCGGTTTCGCGGAAGCGATCGCTTCAATATCAATATCCGCCGTACCAATAAACGCAATGTCCGAGTTATCAAAATCGACGCCGGTCAGCATGCCGCTGGAGCGCAGCGTATGGCTGCCGTCGGCGCGGGTACGCCCGTGGCTAGCAACTGGCGGCACACCTAATTCGATCAAAGGAATGGTGATATCCAGATCGTGCAGCGACACGATGCGCTTTGGATGCAGTGGTACCGTGACCACGCGCCCCAAATCATCGCTAAAGGTTTGTGTCGGCCTGGCTGCGCCAGCGCTCAGACCAACCAGCAATAACAGTGAAAAAATCAGGCGCATACGGCTCCTTAAGCTTATAAACGATCGCGTCGCCGCCATAGCAGCAGCAGGAAAAACGGCCCACCGATCAGCGAGATGACGATCCCGGCGGGAATTTGTAGCGGCGCAAACGCCAGACGGCCTGTCGAATCCGCCACCAGCACCAGCAGACCGCCGAGCAGCGCACTGCCCCACAACAGCGCCCGCTGGCCGCCACGCAGCAGAAAACGTGCCATATGCGGGGCGATCAGCCCGACAAAACCAATACTGCCGACGCAGGAAACGCTGGCGGCCGTCAGCAATACCGGCGCAACTATCTGCAGCCATGCAAGGTGCGACAGGCGAACGCCGAGCCCGGTCGCCGCCTGATTGCCGAGCAGCGCCACATCAGCGGCGCGCGCCGTTAGCAGCAAAATCAGTGTCGCGGGCAGCGCCCAGCACAGCGCGACGCTCAGCAGTGGCCAGGTGGCGGCATGCAGGCTACCTGCCAGCCACATCATCGCCGTCTGCACGTCACGCACATCCGCCGTGGTCATAAATACGCCGATACCGGCAGCAAAGGTCCAGGAGACGCCAATGCCAAGCAGCACAAAGCGCGGACGAGAGACATCTCGCGCCAGCCCCATCACCAGCCCGGCGGCCAGTAAACCGCCCGCTATGCCTGCCAGCGGACGCCAGACCAGCCCGAGCGCCGGGAAGCAGAGCACCAGCGTCAGCACCACTACGCTCACCCCCTCTTTCACGCCAATTAACCCCGGATCGGCCAGCCCGTTGCGAGTGATGGACTGCATCGCCGCACCCGCCATGCCCAGCATCGCGCCGCACAGCAGCGCCATCAACACGCGGGGCAGGCGAATATCCCACACCACGTAGTGCTGCTCAGCGCTCAGCGCATCAGGCAGCAACAGCGCCCGGCCAATGGCGGAAGCAGGAACCGGTAACGAACCTTGCGTCACACCGGAAAGCAGCAGCATTAACGACAAAAAACCCAGGCCTGCCAGCCACCACAGCGCGTGCGGACGCAGCAAGCGGGAGAAGCCGCCAAGCCGCAAGCCACGCAACCCGGCGTGTTCAGATAAGTGACTCATTTGAAAAACCTCGCTGCCAGCAGAATAAATAGCGGCGCGCCCACCAGCGCAGTCACCACGCCAGTAGCAAGCTCCTGCGGCGACAACAACGTGCGGGCAGCGATATCCGCCAGCAGCAGCAGTAATGCGCCACCCAACGCCGACAGCGGGACGACCGCGCGCAAATCATCCCCGGCAAGGCGTCGCACCATATGCGGAACGACGAGGCCAATAAACCCTATCGGCCCGGCGACCGAAACGGCCGCACCGCACAGCAAAGCAATGGCGGCCAACGACAGCATGCGAGTGCGCAGCAGAGAAACGCCCAGGCCGCGCGCCATATTGTCACCAAGCGCCAGCATATTCAGCGTGGGGGCGAGCCACAACGCCAGGGCAAATCCAATGCCAGCAACCAGTGATGCCGCCCGCAGCACCGGCCAGCTCAACCCGGCGAGATCGCCCGCCAGCCAGCTACGGATGCTCAGCAGCGTCTGTTCATCGAGGATCAGGATCGCAGCGGTGATGGAGGAGGCAAACGTAGAAATCGCCACGCCGCACAGCGTCACTTTTAATGGCGTAAAACCAGATCGCCCGGCGACAGAGAGCACCATCACCAGTGAAAAAAGCAGCGCCGCGCCACCTGAGGCGATAAATGCGCGGCTGAAGCTGGCGTCGCCTACGCTTATCCCCAGCGCCGTTGTGGCAACAACCGCCAGCGCCGCTCCCGAATTCAGCCCGAGGATATGCGGCTCGCCGAGCGGATTGCGGATCACTGACTGCAACAACGATCCGGCCACACCTAACGCAGCACCAGTAAACAGCGCAGCCACCAGCCGCAGTAAACGCAGGCTGATAATGACGCGATGATCGAAATTGTTGGGATCAAAATCCACCAGCGCCTGCACCACCGTGGGCGGCGCGATGTAGCGTGCGCCAAGGCCAAGATGTGCCACAGCCGCTGCCAGTAACAGCAGCAACAAGCCAGATGCCGTCGCGCTGATACGCCCGCCGCATCGGGTAGAAAGCGCAAGCGAACTCATACGCCGGAACCTGCCGGTTTACGGAAAGGCATAAAAAATGGTTTTCCGGTCAATGAATTAACCGACATTTGCACATCCACATCGAAGACGTTTTTGATCAGCGCAGGTGTGCAACTGTCGCCTTCGTGGATCACGCCCTGCAAACGGCCCTGTTTGAGGAACACCAGCGTGTCGCCGTAATTCACAGCAAAATTGAGGTCATGCAACACGACCACCACCGTGCGGCCGTGATCGCGGGTTAAGCTATGCAGGAGTTCGAGGATCTCGACCTGATAGCGCAGATCGAGAAAAGTCGTCGGTTCATCCAGCAGGATCACCGGAGTTTGTTGTGCCAGTGCCATCGCGATCCAGCAGCGCTGGCGCTGGCCGCCGGAGAGGCTATCAACCGTTTGCTGGGCAAATTCCGCCGTACCGGTCAGATGCAACGCTTCCAGCACCGCCAGTTCGTCCTCTTCCGACCACTGACGCATAAAGCTTTGCCAGGGAAAACGCCCGCGCGATACCAGTTCAAAAACGGTCAGACCTTCCGGCACCAGCGGCGACTGCGGAAGGATACCTAACTGGCGGGAGACGGCTTTGGTTGGCTGTTGATGAATGGCTTTGCCATCAAGCAGCACGCTGCCGCCAAGCGGTTTGAGCATGCGAGCGATGGCGCCGAGCAAGGTGGATTTGCCGGAGCCGTTGGCCCCGACCAGCACAGTCATCTTTCCGTGCGGGATAGTAAGTGTGATGTCATCAACGATGATCTGCTTTTGATAGCCCGCCGACAGGCCGTCGAGCACAATCCCCTGCTGAGCTTGCTGTTCCACTCGCTGTGGCATGTTAACTCCTGCGCCGCAACCGCGTGGAAAACTCGTGCGCGCCAATCTTTTAAATAAAAATAACTCTCATTCTCTTTCCGATTTTGCCGTCTGGCAATGTAGTAGTCAAGTAGCATCATGGCAGAATTCAGCCACCTCAAAACAAGCGTGACTACAGGCGACGACATTGAATGCGATAATTATTAATCTAAACTTTTTCAAACAGTTAAAAAGACCAATCCGCATAATCTCGTTGCGCTTCTCTTCCCCTTTTCCGTTGTAACAAAATTCTTTCATTTTGCATTTACTACTACAGACGCCCATGCTTGAATGATTCTCAATTACATATCCGACGCCAAATTCGGCGACTTAACGGATAGATCTTGCGCAATCGGGCAATGCATTAGAAACGTTCACGTCTGTGTTATGCACAGTTTTTTGGGAAAACAGATTAAATGGCTCAGTTCACTCACGGTATCTATGGGCTGAAAGGGCGCGCCTTGTTCTCTGCGCTCTTTCTGGGATCATGCTTCACGCCGGTTACGCACGCGGCGGAAACGACAAATAAAACCAATAGCGACACCATCACCGTCAACGCGGATGCCTCATCGGCCGATCAACCCGCCACTTCCGGCTATCAACCCATCAATTCCTCTACGGCGACGCTGACCTCAATGCCGCTACTGGATATTCCGCAAGTGGTGAATACTGTTAGCGATAAAGTACTGGAAGATCAGCACGCTACCAGCCTTGATGAAGCGCTGTATAACGTCAGCAACGTGGTACAAACCAACACGCTGGGCGGTACGCAGGATTCATTTGTGCGCCGTGGTTTTGGTACCAACCGCGACGGTTCGATCATGACCAACGGCCTGCGTACTGTAGTGCCGCGCAGCTTTAATGCCGATGCCTCACGCGTGGAAGTACTGAAAGGCCCGGCCTCAACGCTGTATGGCATTCTCGATCCCGGCGGGCTTATCAATGTTGTCACTAAGCGTCCACAGAGCCAATTCGGCGGTTCAATTTCAGCCACCTCTTCCAGCTTTGGTGGCGGTACCGGCCAGTTTGATGTCACCGGCCCGATCGAGGGCACGCGACTGGCGTATCGCCTGATCGGCGAATATCAGAACGAGGATTACTGGCGCGACTTCGGCAAAAATAAGAGTACCTATATAGCGCCGTCGTTAACGTGGTTCGGAGATAACGCCACCGTCAATGTGCTCTATTCGCATCGTGATTATCAGACGCCATTTGATCGAGGCACGATCTTCGATCTCACCACCAAACAGGCGGTAAATGTCGATCGTAAAACCCGCTTCGATGAGCCGTTTAATATCACTGAGGGCGAATCCGATATTGCGCAGTTGAACGCGGAATATCGTTTTAACAGTGCCTGGACCGGCAAACTGGAATACGGCTACAGCCAGGACAAGTACAACGATAATCAGTCGCGCGTGATGGCCTACGATGCCGCCACCGGTAATCTCACACGCCGCGTGGACGCCACGCAGGGCTCCACGCAGCGAATGCACACGACACGTGCCGATTTGCAGGGAAATGTCGATATCGGCGGCTTCTACAACGAGATCCTCACCGGTATTTCGTATGAATATTACGATCTGCTGCGTACCGATATGATCCGCTGTAAGAATGTGAAAGACTTCAATATCTACAACCCAGTCTACGGCCGCGCCAGCAAATGTACGACCGTCTCCGCATCGGACAGCGATCAGACCATTAAGCAAGAGAGCTATTCGGCTTACGCGCAGGACGCGTTATACCTCACCGACAAATGGATCGCCGTTGCCGGGATGCGTTATCAGTACTACACCCAGTACGCCGGTAAAGGCCGTCCGTTTAACGTTAATACCGACAGCAGCGATGAGAAATGGACGCCGAAATTCGGCCTGGTCTACAAGCTGACGCCTTCCGTGTCGCTGTTCGGTAACGTGGCGAAAGCGTTTATGCCGCAGTCCTCTATCGCCAGCTATATTGGCGATCTGCCGCCGGAAACCTCAACATCTTACGAAGTCGGCGCCAAGTTTGACTTGTTCGACGGGGTTACCGCCAATATCAGCCTGTTTGATATCCATAAACGCAACGTCCTGTACAGCGAAATTGTAGGTGATGAAACGGTTGCCAAAACCGCCGGGCGCGTCCGTTCGCAGGGCGTAGAGATGGATCTTGCCGGATCACTGACGTCAAACATGAATGTCATCGCCAGCTACAGCTACACCGCGGCGAAAGTGCTGGAAGATCCGGATTACGCCGGTAAACCGCTGCCGAACGTGCCGCGTCATACCGGTTCAGTATTCCTGACTTACGACATCAATAATGTGTTTGCAGGTAACACGCTGACCCTTGGCGGCGGCGGTCACGGCGTGAGCCGCCGTTCAGCTACCAACGGCGCGGATTACTATCTGCCAGGCTATTTTGTTGCCGATGCCTTTGTCGCCTACAAAATGAAGCTGCAATATCCGCTAACGCTACAGATGAACCTGAAAAATATCTTCGACAAGACCTATTACACCTCGTCGATCACCACCAATAACCTGGGCAACCAGATTGGCGATCCGCGCGAAGTGCAATTCACCGTCAAAATGGAGTTCTAAATCCTTAACATCACTCGGTGAGAAGCTTGCCCCGCACAATGCGGGGCTAATGAGATGGTCACCCCCACCCTGTGAGCGGTACGCTGGCAGGGTGTTTTTCTTTCAGGAGAGGCCATCATGGAAAACGTTGCGCTTATTGGTATCGATCTCGGTAAACACTCTTTTCATATTCACTGCCAGGATAAGTCTGGCAAGGCGCTTTTGCGTAAGAAATTTACTCGCACGAAGTTAATGCAGTTTCTGGCAACATGTCCATCCGCAGTTGTTGTTATGGAAGCCTGTGCCGGTGCGCATTTTATGGCACGGCGTATCAGCGATATTGGTCATGAAGCGAAACTTATCTCTCCGCAATTCGTGCGTCCGTTTGTCAAAAGTAATAAAAATGATTTT
>NZ_FMBC01000070.1 GCF_900094795.1 Kosakonia oryziphila | reverse complement strand
AAGGGACGTTTACCCGGCAGAAGAATATCGAGGTGTGACACCAGTTGATTCATGGACAATGAGCGAAACAGCGACATACCGGCGACAGCCCAGACCATCATTTCCATTGGAAGTCGACGCTTACGGATGGTTACGGTGCCGGTGTCAGCAAGGCATTCATCAATAAGCTCAGGAGAAAGGAGATCAGAAAGAGCAGAAAACGCTTCTGGCGTGAATTTATGGACGGTATCAAGAGCCTGGCTAAGTAACATAAAAAAATCCGTAATCCCTGTGAGATTACGGATTCTTACACAGCCACTGGATCGGTCAACCGATCCTTAACTGATCGGCATTAAGCTTTCGGCTGCGGATTTTTATCACTAACAGAAGTTAGCTGGCTTTGCGCTCATGTTTCTGGCGGTAGATCACCAGATCCTCAATGGTCACAACAGCCATATTGTGTTGCTTAGCAAATTTGATGCACTCCGGGGCGCGCGCCATTGAGCCATCATCATTGGTTAATTCACACAGCACACCCGCCGGTTTAAAACCAGCCAGCGTCACTAAATCGATCGTTGCTTCAGTATGACCACCGCGAGTCAATACGCCGCCCGGCTGCGCGCGCAGCGGGAAAACGTGGCCAGGACGGTTCAGATCGGAAGGTTTCGCGCCATCGGCAATTGCCGCGCGAACGGTAGTAAGACGGTCAGCCGCCGAAACACCGGTTGTAACGCCATGCGCGGCTTCGATAGTAACGGTAAAACCGGTGCCGTAGGCACTGGTATTGTTCTCGACCATCATCGGCAGATCGAGCTGTTTACGGCGGTCGTCAGTCAGGCACAGGCAGACAATGCCGCTGCCGTGACGAATAGTCAGCGCCATCTGCTCAACGGTCATGGTTTCTGCGGCGAAAATCATATCGCCTTCATTTTCACGATCTTCGTCGTCGAGCACCATCACACCACGGCCTTCGCGCAACGCGGCGAGAGCATGTTCAATACGTTCGAAAGGCGTGCCAAAAGAAGAAAGCAGCGTCTGATTCATGGTAAAAGACCTCAATAAAGTTATGGTTACCAGAATCAGGGCAGTCTTAGGAGTGTCGCAATGCGGCAAAAAAATAACGCGAGCGGGCGTCATTGCCCGACAGATTCGTTACTCTCTCCCATCCGGACTTTAACCGTCGGCCCCGGAATTACACCGGATCTGCTGACCTTCAAACGTTAGCCTGAAGCGCTCGCGGGCTTTCAGCATCTGCTGATTTACCGCCGGTGGGGAATTTCGCCCCGCCCTGAGAATAAGCGAGATAACTATAACGCCATTGATAATCTTCGGCAATGCATGACCTTCAAACAATTCTGGTTTATCACCCGGGATTATCACACTACAATGAATTATTGAGCCTATCCGAGCAGAGAACCTAAAATGATTGACCCAAAGAAAATTGAACAGATTGCGCGTCAGGTTCACGAATCCATGCCCAAGGGGATCCGTGAGTTCGGGGAAGATGTGGAAAAGAAAATTCGTCAGACGTTACAGGCACAATTAACCCGCCTGGATCTGGTGAGCCGCGAAGAGTTTGACGTGCAAACGCAGGTATTGTTGCGCACCCGCGAAAAACTGGCGCTGCTGGAGCAACGCCTGAATGAACTCGAAAACCAGGGTAAAAACGTAGAAGTAAAACCTGCTCCGGCCATTCCACCGGTAGACGATCAAGCGTAACTGCTTTTACGCTGACTGGCGCGAGCGCTTTCCGGGCCTGCTCGCTCACTGCGCAGGCCCGATAACGGGTTTAATCGCCCTGCTTCTGGATCTTTTTGATGATATTGGTGGTTGAACAACCATCTTCAAAGTTGAGCACCAGCACTTCTCCGCCGTTAGCCCAAACTTCTTTACTGCCCGCAATATCTTCCGCTTTGTAGTCACCGCCTTTTACCAGCAGATCCGGTAGGATCCCGGCGATCAAACGCTGCGGCGTATCTTCTTCAAACGACACGACCCAATCCACCGCTTCCAGTGCGCTCAGCACGATCATGCGCTGCTCCAGCGGGTTGACCGGACGGGTTTCGCCTTTCAACCGTTTGGTGGAAGCGTCACTGTTAACCGCAACAATCAAGCGATCGCCGAGCTTGCGCGCATTCGCCAGATAGGAGACATGCCCGGCATGCAGAATGTCGAAGACGCCGTTAGTCATCACTACCTTTTCACCGCGTTTACGCGCCGCCGCGACTGCCACTTTCAGTTCTTCTTCGCTCATCACACCGAAGCCGGTTTCTGCCCGGCCACGCACAGCGTTTTCCAGCTCGATAGGTGATACCGTTGAGGTACCGAGTTTACCTACCACTACGCCTGCGGCTGCGTTCGCAAAGTAGCAAGCTTCTTCCAGCGAATTACCCGCTGCCAGCGTTGCTGCCAGTACACCAATCACCGTATCGCCGGCACCGGTCACGTCATACACTTCCTGTGCCTGAGTCGGCATGTGCAGCGGCGCTTTTCCCGGTTGCAGCAGCGTCATACCTTGCTCGGAGCGGGTCACCAGCAACGCAGAAAGATCGTAATCGGCAATCACTTTCATGCCTCGTTCGACGATCTCGTCTTCGTTTTTGCATTTCCCGGCCACCGCTTCAAACTCCGACAAGTTTGGCGTCAGCAGCGTAGCGCCGCGATAGCGCTCAAAATCAGTGCCTTTCGGATCGATCAGCACCGGTACGCCCGCTTTACGCGCCAGCGCAATCATCTGCTGAACGCTGGCCAGCGCGCCTTTGGCGTAATCAGAAAGCACCAGCGCGCCAATGCTGCTGAGTGCCTGGCTGATACGCTCATGCATCGGCAGTGGATCGATGCCTTCAAACCCTTCTTCAAAATCCAGACGGATCAATTGCTGGTTGCGCGACAAGACGCGCAGTTTGGTAATGGTGGGATGTGTGGGGACAGAAACGAAGTCGCATTTTACATTGACGTCCGCCAGCGCCTTGCTCAGTGCGCGCGCCGCGTCATCAATACCTGTCAGACCCACCAGACGCGCAGTTGCGCCCAGCGAAGCAATGTTCATCGCCACGTTCGCCGCGCCGCCCGGGCGCTCTTCAATCGTATCGACTTTCACCACCGGCACCGGGGCTTCCGGAGAGATGCGGCTGGTTGGCCCGTACCAGTAACGGTCCAGCATCACATCGCCAACCACCATTACACCCGCCTGGCTAAACTCTGGTAGCGTCACTTTCATTCCTGTCTCCTGAGAGATACAAAATTTGCGCGCGATAATATCACACTTACGCCGGGGCGCACGGTTCCACGAGCCACTTGTCCCAACTGGTTTTGATAAGCTGCCGTTCGGCGACAAAACACGACGACGCCACATGCCCCGGCAACTCCTGTAATGCCAGGTGGTGCAACTCATCACGCAGCGTGGTGTAAGCCTGCGTCAGCGCCAGCGCTTCCTGTTCCTCCATGATATTATTCTGCGCCAGCCCTTCCAGAATACGCACGTTATCAGACCAGCGCGTCAGCTTTGGTTTGTCATGCGCATAGCGCAGCACCAGATACTGAGCGATAAACTCAATGTCGGTGATGCCGCCTTCATCGGCTTTCAGATCGAAGCGATCTTTATGCTTGTTGCCAAGATGGGCGCGCATCTTCTCGCGCATCTCGCGCACCTCGGTTTGCAATGTTGTGCCATCGCGCGGACTCATCAGAATATCGCGGCGAATGGCATCAAACTCCACGCCCAGTTGCGGATCCCCGTACACCACGCGCGCACGCGCCAGCGCCTGGTGTTCCCATGTCCAGGCTTCATTTTTCTGGTAATCCGCGAAGGATTCAGTGGTCGTCACTAACATTCCCGCTGCGCCGGACGGACGCAGGCGCGCATCCACTTCATAGAGAATGCCGGACGAAGTACGCGTGCTGAACAGGTGCATAATGCGCTGGGCAAGGCGCAGATAGAACTGGCGGCCATCGATCTCCCGCTCGCCGTCGGTCATCACATCCATCGGGCAATCATGCAAAAAGACCAGGTCGAGATCGGAACTGTATCCCAGCTCCCAACCACCCAGCTTACCGTAACCGACCACGGCAAACCCACGCCCTTCGCGATCGCGCAGATGCATTGGCTGCCCATAACGCGCCACCATTTGTCCCCATGCCTGCTGCACTACCGCATCGATAATCGCTTCCGCAAGCCACGTCAGATGATCGCTGACCTTCATTACCGGTAGCGTACCGGCGATATCCGCTGCGGCGACGCGCAGCAATTGCGCCTGCTTAAACTGCCGCAGCGCTTCCAGTTGCTGCTCTTCATCATCCTCCGGCACGCGGAGCAGATATTGCCGCAGTTCGTCGCGGTAGGCATTCATTGCCGTCGGCTGGTAAAGCGTAGTGGGATCGAGCAACTCATCGAGTAGGATCGGGTAACGCGCCAGTTGGCTGGCCACCATCGGCGATGCTGCACAGAGGGAAATAAGATGCTTCAGCGCGCCAGGGAATTCGCTCAGCAGTTCAAGATAAGTGGTACGCGTGATGATACCTGTCAGCAGCGGCGTCAGGCGCGACAACGGCACTGGCGCGTCGTCGCGCGAGCAGACATCGCTCAGCAAATGCGGCATCAGATGATCCAACACCTGGCGCCCGCGCGGGCCGATGGTGCGCTTATCCATCTCTTTACGGAAATCAGCAATCAGCGCCACGACGCGGCGACGATCATCATCGGAAAGATGCGCCAACACTGGCGTGGTGTCATCTTCCTGTAGCGCATCCTGCCACAGTTCGCGCCAGTTTTCAGAAAGCACATCTTCCGGTGAGTCGCTCTCGTCGTCACCAATCAACTCATTGAAGACGCGGCGTACAGCGCCCATATGCATTTCCAGCGTACTGCTAAGTTCATCCCAGCTTGCCACGCCCATTCCCCAAGCCAGACGGGCGCGGTTAAGATCGTCGCCCGGCAAGGTCTGCGTCTGTTCGTCATTAATGCTTTGCAGCAGGTTTTCCAGACGCCGCAACCAAAGGTAGGCCGCCCGCAACCTGTCAACTTCGCCTTCAGGTAACAGGTGTAACTGATCGATGGCTTCCAGCGTTGGCAACAACGAGCGGGATTGCAGCGCCGGTTCACGGCCACCGCGAATCAACTGAAAAACCTGCACGATAAATTCAATTTCACGTATGCCGCCCGCGCCCAGTTTAATGTTGTCTTTCAGGCCACGGCGGCGGACTTCGCGGGCAATCATGCCTTTCATATTACGCAGCGACTGGATCACGCTGAAATCAATGTAGCGGCGGAAAACGAAGGGGCGCAACATGGCGCGCAGTTCACGAGCGTGTTCACCGTCGTTATCGCCCATAATGCGGGCTTTCACCATCGCATAGCGCTCCCAGTCACGTCCCTGCTCCTGGTAATAATCTTCCAGCGCGGCAAAGCTGAGCACCAGCGGACCGCTATCGCCGAAGGGGCGTAAACGCATATCCACGCGGTAGACAAAACCGTCCTGTGTCGGCTGATCGAGTACCTTGATCAGCCGTTGCCCCAGACGAGTAAAGAACTGCGCATTATCCAACTCGCGTCGGCCACCACGGGTGGCCCCGTTTTCCGGCCAGGCGAAGATCAGATCGATATCGGAAGAGAAATTGAGTTCTCCGCCGCCAAGTTTGCCCATGCCTAAAATCAGCATCGGCTGCGCAACGCCCTGCGGGTTACACGGCGTTCCCCATTCGCGGCAGCAGGCGTCGTACAGCCAGTCGCGCGCGGCGACGATCAGCGTTTCTGCCAGTACACTCAGTTGCTGCAGGACATCTTCTTCTGCCACCAGCCGCAGCGCTTGCCCCCAGGCAATACGCACCATTACCCGACGACGGAACTGGCGCAGAACACGCATCAGTGCCGCTTCATCCGTGACCTCCTGCAATGCACTACTAAGCCATTGCGCGTAGTGCTGCCACTCCGTTGCCTGCGGCGGCGCGCTTTCCAGCTCGGCCAGCCATTCAGGATAGGTGATGATACTGTCCTGAACAAAATCACTAAAAGTGAGTACTGACTGCGCCTGCGCACTGAGTGGCTGCGCGGTTAGCGCCTCCGGCAGACGGGAAAGCACAGTGGGCCAGTGCTGCGATAACGGCGAGGCATGCGGCATCCGAAGTATCCTTTAGTTAGCGTTTTCCGCTGTGCAGCCAGAACGGCTCCTGCGTAATTGCGGTATTACGAAAGTGTTCGATCTCAATTCTCTGGCGCGTTTCAATGGCGTGGTACAGACCCTGCCAGTTCTCCAGCCATTCATTTGCCAGCGCGCGATCATAATGTCCCGCCAGCAATAATACGCTGTCGATGTCACGTGCCAGGCGCGGCAACTGGTCGCGATAACTATCCCCCAGCGGATACGCGAAAGCTTTTTTCAGCTCCGCAGCGCAGCGCGAAAGATGCCCATCGGAGAAGCGTTTAAATGAATCGGCAAATTTCGCCTGCGCTTTTTCATCAAGGAAGGCGCGCCAGCCCTGCGTTACCAACCACTCGGTCAACAGCAGTTTTGCTATTGCTGAAGGCGCATCCCACACCGCAGTATCGGCAGAACCCGCCGAAGTCAGTGTGGCTTCTACCTGCGTCAGTAAATCACGTAAGTGAGCGCTCGCTTTACGCGGCACAATACCGCCAAAAAGCGCCAACGTATGGCGGATTAACGCAATTGCACGCAGCACATCCTGCTTTGCCACGTTGTTGCCGCGCACCCACAACTCTTCATGGTATTGCCACTGGGAAAGCGCCAGTTCCAGCGCGGCAGCAAAAGCTTGCTCAACGCAGGCTTTCGGGGCGGTTTGCAGAATGGCCGTTGGACGGCACTCGCGTGGGACATTACCTTGCGCCAGGTGGTAACCGCGCGCCGCTTTGCTCAGACTTCCCTGACGCAAAACGGAGAGCGTCGCTAATTGGCGCGCCAGTTTAAGGATATCTGCAGTGTCGCCACTCAGCAGTTCCAGCTCCAGCTCGCAAATCGGCTCGGCGTAATCTTCTGTTTTCACTTCGCCGAGATCGAGGCCAATCTCAATTCGGCTCTCACCGACATTGACCAGCCATTTTTCACGGTAAAAATCGGTGCTGAACAGTGGGCGCGTACGCGCCTGTAAATCGGCAGGCAGCTCGCCATCCGGCCACACTTCGGCGGGAAAGCGCGCCAGATCCAGCTCCGGGCTGGTAAGCGGAATATTATATTCAGGACGCTGATGCAAACCGCCAATCACCCGTCCGGCAATTTTCATCGTCATCTCATACTGGCCATCAAAACCCCGGATACGCAGCCCCATATCATGACCGCGCAGCCAGTTGTCCGGTGTCTCATAGTAAATATTCAGTAACTGGCTGGCAGCAATATGTTCTTCGGTCAGCGTATGCAGATGGTGACGAAGCGTTTCCACGCTGTCGGCATTAACGATAAACTTTAATTCGATTTCCTGAGCCATGGCCTTGCACTTATGGTTATGTCACATCAGTGAAAATTTCGGCGAACTAACGCCCCTGATGTTTGTCAGTAAATAGTATTGTGTGCCAAATTGCCATGCAATGCGCAATTTGCTGGGTGCAAAAGTTCGTATAAGCGCGCAGATTGACCCGGAAGATTCCGATTGATGCCACCTGCCGGGTGTCGTCAGACTGATGTCACTGTTTCCCATTCACATTTAACGAAAATAATGACTGCCTGATGCCAAAATTACGCCTGATTGGATTGACCCTGGTTGCACTGAGTGCGTCCGTTGGGATCCACGCTGAAGAAAAACGGTATGTTTCCGACGAACTGAATACCTGGGTACGTAGTGGCCCTGGCGATAATTATCGCCTTGTCGGTACGGTAAATGCTGGCGAGGAAGTGTCTCTGCTGCAACAAAACAACGATTACGGCCAGGTGCGCGACAGCACTGGACGGACTGTCTGGATCCCGCTGAAAGAGTTGAGCGCAGAGCCGAGCCTACGTACTCGCGTACCAGAGCTGGAAAACCTGGTCAAAACATTGACCGATAAACTGAACAATATCGATAACACCTGGAACCAGCGCACTGCTGAAATGCAGCAAAAAGTGGCGCAGAGCGACGGAGTGATCAGCGGCCTGAAAGACGAAAACCAGAAGCTGAAAAATGAATTAATTGTCGCGCAGAAGAAAGTGAACGCGGCGAATCTGCAACTGGACGACAAGCAGCGCACCATCATTATGCAATGGTTTATGTATGGCGGCGGTGTGCTGGGCGCGGGTTTGATCCTCGGCCTGCTGTTGCCGCATATGATCCCAAGCCGCAAGCGCAAAGATCGCTGGATGAGTTAAGCATATTCGCCATCTTCTCTACACTTACGTATTATCTGTCGACTTATGTGTAGAGGAGAGTGGTGTGAAGAGTTATCTGGTCGGTGGTGCTGTACGTGATTCGTTGTTAGGCCTGCCAGTCAAAGACAGAGACTGGGTTGTGGTCGGCGCCACGCCGGAAGAGATGCTCAACGCGGGCTACCAGCAGGTAGGTCGCGATTTTCCAGTGTTTCTCCACCCGCAAAGCCGCGAAGAATATGCGTTGGCCCGCACCGAACGTAAATCCGGCTCGGGTTATACCGGTTTTATCGTTCATGCCGCTCCCGATGTCTCCCTTGAACAAGATTTACTGCGCCGTGACTTAACCGTCAATGCACTGGCACAGGACGAAAACGGACACATCGTCGACCCGTTCAATGGTCAGTATGATCTGCGTAACCGCATTTTACGTCACGTCTCCCCGGCGTTTAGCGAAGATCCCCTGCGCGTGCTGCGCGTTGCTCGCTTCGCAGCCCGCTATGCTCACCTCAGTTTTTGTATTGCCGACGAAACGATGTTGCTGATGCGCGCTATGACCGATGCTGGCGAGCTGGCGCATCTGACCACAGAGCGCGTCTGGAAAGAGACCGAGAATGCACTGCATACCCGTAATCCCCAGGTCTATTTCCAGGTGTTGCGCGACTGCGGCGCGCTGAAGGTGCTATTCCCCGAGGTCGACGCGCTGTTTGGCGTGCCCGCTCCGGCGAAGTGGCACCCGGAAATTGACACTGGCGTTCACACACTGATGACGCTGACAATGGCCGCTATGCTCAGCCCGGAAGTGGACGTGCGTTTCGCCACGTTATGTCACGATCTGGGAAAAGCGCTGACGCCAAAAGAACTCTGGCCACGCCATCACGGGCACGGCCCGGCGGGCGTCAAACTGATCGCAGGGCTATGCCAGCGTCTGCGCGTACCGAATGAGATCCGCGATCTGGCAAAACTGGTGGCGGAGTTTCACGATCTGATCCACACCTTTCCCATTTTGCAGCCCAAAACCATTGTGAGGTTGTTCGACTCAATTGATGCCTGGCGCAAACCGCAGCGCGTAGAACAAATTGCCCTGACCAGCGAAGCCGATGTGCGCGGACGTACCGGTTTTGAAGCTTGCGACTATCCACAAGGACGTTTACTGCGTGAAGCGTGGGAAGTGGCTCGTGCCGTTCCAACCAAAGCGGTGATTGAAGCCGGTTTTAAGGGAGCAGAAGTCCGCGAAGAGTTGACGCGCCGCCGGATAGCCGCGCTGGCGGAGTGGAAAGCGCATCGTTGCCCTCAGCCCAAAGACTGAGGGCGCGAGCCTTAGAAGAAGACCAGGTACACTACCGCTGCAACAATAAAACGGTAAATCGCGAACGGGATAAACGAGATGCGTTTAATCAGTTCCAGGAAGGTTTTGATGGCGATCAGCGCGACAACAAAAGCGGTGATGAAACCCACTGAAAACATCGGAATATCGCCCGTGGTGAGAAACCCCATGCTCTTGTAAAGATCGAGCGCGGTTGCTCCCAACATCATTGGTACAGCCAGCAGGAAAGAGAACTCTGATGCGGCATAACGGCTAACACCCATCAGCATACCGCCGGAAATGGTCGCCCCGGAACGGGAGAAACCCGGCCACAACGCCAGACACTGGAAACAACCAATAATAAACGCCTGGCGATAAGTCATATCATCCACACCCTGCGCGCGCGGTACTTTCGGCTTCAGTACTTCTGCGGCAATCAGCAGGAAACCGCCGACCACCAGCGCATAAGTCACGTTGAGCGTGTTAAACAGCGACTTAATAGTGTCGTGAAATACCAGGCCAATCACCACCGCCGGAATCATACCTAAAATGATATGAATCAGAGAAAGGCGTCCCGTACCTGTACCTTCATGCGGTTGCTTACCGAAGTGAATACCAATTAAACCAAACAGGCGTCGCCAGAACATCACGACAACCGCCAGAATCGAGCCCAGTTGGATCACAACCTCGAACGTTTTTGCTGTATCACCTTCAAATCCCAGCAAATGCCCGACAATAATCATATGACCAGTACTGGAAACTGGCAGGAACTCCGTCAATCCTTCAACGACACCCAAAATGGCTGCCACCAGCAGCGAATGTAGATCGCTCATCAATAAACCCCTAAAAAAGAAATGGAAAACGGCCCTGAGGAGTAGCCGTGAATGGCCATCATCTATGACCTGAATACTAGAGCTTGGTTTAACTATTATGAATTCAAATACTTTATTTCAGATTTAACCCACGCTCAATGATTACGCCGACGCTCTGCGCCCGCGCCACGGCGCCTGGTTTGCTCAGTTTAATGCGTATCCATGGCGAATGAAAACGCGCCAGCAGCAGTTCGGCCACCTCTTCTGCAACACGCTCGACCAGCGCAAAACGCCCGCCTTCAACATGACTGACAACCACATCGGCGATATCGGCATAGCTGAGACAATCATTCACATCATCACTTTTCGCCGCCTGGCGGTTATCCCAGGCCATTTCGATATCGAACACCAGCTTCTGCTCAATGGTCTGTTCCCAGTCGTAAACACCAATAGTGGTGATTACCGAAAGCTGTTCAATAAATACAATATCCATCACATTCCACCTGCAGTTTGTTTCAACACTATGCCGCCAGGCCCGATCTTTCCTGCGCGCTGGCAGATTTTGCGCATTCACTGGATACCACTTTCCAGAATTTATGCGTATTATCCATTGATGCAGAGAATAAAACGACTTTTTCACAACGGAACAGCGTCATGAGTGCAATCGCGCCTGGAATGATCCTCCTTGCGTACCTTTGTGGCTCAATCTCCAGCGCCATCCTGGTCTGCCGCCTCGCCGGTCTTCCCGATCCGCGAGCAAGTGGTTCTGGCAATCCCGGAGCGACCAACGTTTTACGCATTGGCGGCAAGGGAGCAGCCGTAACGGTACTGATTTTCGATATTCTGAAAGGAATGCTGCCCGTCTGGGGGGCTTACGCGCTTGGCGTAACACCTTTCTGGCTAGGGCTTATTGCTATCGCCGCCTGTCTTGGTCATATCTGGCCGGTATTTTTTAAATTTCAGGGCGGTAAGGGCGTAGCAACGGCATTTGGCGCGATTGCGCCGATCGGCTGGGACTTGACGGGCGTCATGGCGGGAACCTGGCTTTTAACCGTGCTGTTGAGCGGTTACTCATCGCTGGGCGCGATTGTCAGCGCGCTGATCGCACCGTTCTATGTCTGGTGGTTCAAACCGCAGTTCACCTTCCCGGTAGCGATGCTTTCCTGTCTGATTCTGCTACGTCACCATGACAATATTCAGCGCCTGTGGCGCCGCCAGGAAAGCAAAATCTGGTCGAAGCTAAAGAAGAAGAAAAAAGAAGAGTAAGCCCGGCGGCATCTCAGCAACCGGGTTGTCGCAGTTTACGCCGCTGGCAGATCCGCCAGTGGCCAGCGCGGACGAACCGTTACGCTAAGTCCGGCATCATTTCCTGCTTTCAGACGTACCATACCCGCATAGGCGATCATCGCACCATTATCGGTACAAAACTCTGGACGCGCATAAAAAACCTCGCCGCGACGCTTTTTCATCATTTCCGCCAGTTTCGCCCGAAGAGTGCGGTTGGCGCTCACGCCGCCCGCCATCACCAGACGCGTAAAACCGGTCTGATCCAGCGCGCGTTTACATTTGATCATCAGCGTATCAACCACCGCATCCTCAAATGCTCGTGCAATGTCGGCACGGGTTTGCTCGTCATCACCATTGGTACGAATGGTGTTCGCAGCAAAGGTTTTCAGCCCGGAAAAACTGAAATCCAGCCCCGGACGATCAGTCATCGGGCGCGGGAAGACAAAACGACCCTCAGTGCCCTGCGACGCCAGTTTTGACAGCATCGGCCCGCCGGGATAATCAAGCCCCAACAGTTTGGCGGTTTTATCAAATGCTTCCCCTGCGGCATCATCAATTGATTCGCCCAGCAGTTCGTAATGACCAATGCCGGTAACGCTGATGAGCTGCGTGTGCCCGCCGGAAACCAGCAGTGCCACAAACGGGAACGCCGGCGGGTGTTCTTCCAGCATCGGCGCCAGCAGGTGACCTTCCATATGGTGAACCGGAATCGCCGGGACATCCCAGGCGAAAGCCAGCGAACGTCCGACCGTCGCGCCAACCAGCAGTGCGCCGACCAGGCCAGGTCCGGCCGTGTAGGCCACCGCATTGATATCTTTTGCCGCAAGCCCGGCTTCTTTCAGCGCGGCCTGAATCAGCGGCACGGTTTTACGCACATGGTCGCGGGAAGCCAGTTCCGGCACCACGCCGCCGTAATCTGCGTGCAGTTTCACTTGACTATACAGTTGGTTGGCTAAAAGCCCCTGGTGGTCGTCATAAATTGCGATGCCAGTTTCATCGCAGGATGTTTCAATGCCCAGTACGCGCATGGATCTTTACCTCTTTGCAATACCGCGCAGTGTAGGGCGAATGCTGGTCGATGTAAAACTTTGCTCACCCCTGGCGAGGAGTTCGTGTATACTCCTCACCCTTACAAAAGTCCCTTTCAAAAAGCGCGTCGGTGCTTTACAAAGCAGCAGTAGTTGCAGTAAAATTCCGCACCATTTTGAAATAAGCTGGTGTGAACGCCAGCGGCAAACCGAATTAATCAAAGGTGAGAGGCACATGCCGGTAATTAAAGTACGTGAAAACGAGCCGTTCGACGTAGCTCTGCGTCGCTTCAAACGTTCCTGCGAAAAAGCAGGTGTTCTGGCGGAAGTTCGTCGTCGTGAGTTCTATGAAAAACCGACTACCGAACGCAAACGCGCTAAAGCATCCGCTGTGAAACGTCACGCGAAGAAACTGGCTCGCGAAAACGCACGCCGTACTCGTCTGTACTAATCTTTTGAGAGCGGCACGCTCTCAGATTTAGACCGAGTTGTAGTTGTAAGGCCGTGCTTCCGAAAGGAATGCGCGGCTTATTTTCGTTTATAACCTGATATAACCAGCGTGATTTTCGCCGCATTCAGCGGCCTGAATAACGGGGTTATAAAAGATCAAAACGGGGCCTATGGCTGGACGAATCCCACGTGTTTTTATCAATGACCTGCTGGCGCGCACCGACATCGTCGATCTCATCGACGCACGTGTGAAGCTGAAAAAGCAGGGCAAGAACTACCACGCGTGTTGTCCATTCCATAATGAAAAAACCCCTTCTTTCACCGTGAACGGTGAAAAACAGTTTTACCACTGCTTTGGTTGCGGCGCGCACGGTAACGCCCTCGACTTTTTAATGAACTACGACAAGCTCGAGTTCGTGGAAAGCGTCGAAGAGCTGGCCGCCATGCATAACCTTGAAGTGCCTTTTGAAGCAGGCAGCGGGCCCAGCCTGATAGAGCGCCATCAACGACAAACGCTCTACCAGTTGATGGACGGTCTCAACGCATTTTATCAGCAATCTCTGACGCCACCAGCCGCTGAACCGGCGCGCCAGTATCTGGCAAGGCGCGGTTTGAGTAGCGAAATTATTGCGCGTTTCGCCATTGGTTACGCCCCTCCCGGCTGGGACAACGTGTTAAAGCGTTTTGGCGGCAATAGCGAAAACCGCAAATCGCTGATCGACGCAGGCATGCTGGTAACGAACGATCAGGGACGCAGTTACGATCGCTTCCGTGAACGGGTGATGTTCCCCATTCGCGACAAGCGTGGCCGGGTGATTGGTTTTGGCGGGCGTGTTTTGGGTAACGATACCCCCAAATACCTCAACTCCCCGGAGACCGATATTTTCCATAAAGGCCGCCAGTTGTATGGCCTTTATGAAGCGCAACTGGATAACGATGAACCTCAGCGCCTGTTGGTCGTCGAAGGTTATATGGACGTGGTTGCACTGGCGCAGTACGGCATCAACTATGCAGTTGCTTCGCTGGGTACATCCACCACGGCGGATCATATCCAGTTACTGTTCAGAGTGACGAAAAACGTCATCTGTTGTTATGACGGTGACCGGGCGGGCCGTGATGCCGCCTGGCGTGCGCTGGAAACCGCGCTACCTTATATGAACGATGGTCGTCAATTGCGTTTTATGTTCCTGCCGGATGGTGAAGATCCGGATACGCTGGTGCGTAAAGAGGGCAAAGCGGCATTCGAAGCGCGGATGGAGCAGGCTCAGCCGCTCTCCACGTTTTTGTTTAACAGCCTGTTGCCGCAGGCGGATTTGACGACGCCGGATGGCACTACGCAACTTGCCGCGCTGGCACTGCCGTTAATCAATCAGGTGCCTGGCGAGACGTTACGCATTCAGCTTCGTCAGTTGCTGGGGAACAAAATTGGTATTTTCGACGACGCGCAACTTGATCGTTTGATGCCAAAACAAGTGGAAAACAGCGCTCCGCGCCCCGCTCCGCAGCTAAAACGCACAACCATGCGTATACTTATAGGGTTATTGATCCAGAACCCGGAGCTGGCATCGGCGGTTCCGTCGTTAGAAGGGCTGGATCAATCCAGGCTACCCGGCCTTGGCTTATTTGCAGAACTGGTCAACACTTGTTTGTCACAGCCAGGTTTGACGACCGGACAGTTGCTGGAGCACTATCGCGGCACCAAAGAGGCCGCAACCCTTGAAAAACTGTCGATGTGGGACGATATAGCAGATAAGGAAATCGCAGAGAAAGCGTTTACCGACTCGCTCAATCATATGTTTGATTCGATGCTCGAACGGCGACAGGAAGAGCTGATAGCTCGCGATCGTACGCACGGTTTAAGCAGCGAAGAACGCCGGGAACTGTGGCAGTTAAACCAGGAACTGGCGAAAAAATGAATTCAACGGCTTAAGTGCCGATAACCGATCGGGTTGATCCCGACAGCCGCGATGAGGGCCAGCGGCAAAAATATAAATACACCCTCGCGTTAAATGTTGGCTGCTTATTTCGCCGACCGACACCAACCCTCATGAATTTAAGTGTGGATACCGTCTTATGGAGCAAAACCCGCAGTCACAGCTGAAGCTTCTTGTCACCCGTGGTAAGGAGCAAGGCTATCTGACCTATGCCGAGGTCAATGACCATCTGCCGGAAGATATCGTCGACTCCGATCAGATCGAAGACATCATCCAAATGATCAACGACATGGGCATTCAGGTGATGGAAGATGCACCGGATGCTGATGATTTGCTGTTGGCTGAGACCACTGCCGACACGGACGATGACGCTGCCGAAGCGGCTGCGCAAGTGCTTTCCAGCGTGGAATCAGAAATCGGGCGCACGACCGACCCGGTTCGCATGTATATGCGTGAAATGGGTACCGTTGAACTACTGACCCGTGAAGGCGAAATTGACATCGCCAAACGTATCGAAGACGGGATTAACCAGGTTCAGTGCTCCGTTGCCGAGTACCCGGAAGCCATTACCTATCTGTTAGAACAATACGACCGCGTCGAAGCGGAACAGGCGCGTCTGTCCGATTTGATCACCGGCTTTGTCGATCCGAATGCCGAAGAAGATCTTGCGCCAACGGCAACCCACGTCGGCTCTGAGCTCTCCAGCGAAGAGATGGATGACGACGATGATGAAGAAGACGAAGAAGACGATGACAACAGCGATGATGACAACAGCATCGATCCTGAGCTGGCTCGTGAAAAATTCGGCGAGTTGCGTACCCAGTACGAACTGACTCGTGACACGATCAAAGCCAAAGGCCGCAGCCACACAGCGGCACAGGAAGAGATCCTCAAGCTGTCTGAAGTCTTCAAGCAGTTCCGCCTGGTGCCGAAACAGTTCGACTACCTGGTGAACAGCATGCGTACCATGATGGATCGCGTGCGCACTCAGGAACGCATCATCATGAAGTTATGCGTTGAACAGTGCAAAATGCCGAAGAAAAACTTCATTACGTTGTTCACCGGCAATGAAACCAGTGAAACTTGGTTCAATGCCGCGCTGGCGATGAATAAGCCGTGGTCCGAAAAGCTGCATGAAGTAACGGAAGAAGTTCAGCGCAGCCTGCAAAAACTGCAACAAATTGAAGAAGAAACCGGCCTGACCATTGAGCAGGTAAAAGATATTAACCGTCGTATGTCCATCGGCGAAGCAAAAGCGCGCCGTGCGAAGAAAGAGATGGTGGAAGCGAACCTGCGTCTGGTTATTTCTATCGCCAAGAAATACACCAACCGTGGTCTGCAATTCCTCGATCTGATTCAGGAAGGCAACATCGGTCTGATGAAAGCGGTTGATAAGTTCGAATACCGCCGTGGTTACAAGTTCTCCACCTACGCAACCTGGTGGATCCGTCAGGCGATCACCCGCTCCATCGCGGATCAGGCGCGCACTATTCGTATTCCGGTGCATATGATTGAGACCATCAACAAACTCAACCGTATCTCCCGCCAGATGCTGCAGGAAATGGGGCGCGAACCGACACCGGAAGAGCTGGCCGAACGCATGTTGATGCCGGAAGATAAAATCCGCAAAGTGCTGAAAATCGCCAAAGAGCCAATCTCCATGGAAACACCGATTGGTGATGATGAAGATTCGCATCTGGGTGATTTTATCGAGGATACCACCCTTGAGCTGCCGCTGGACTCAGCTACCACCGAGAGCCTGCGCGCGGCAACGCACGATGTTCTGGCTGGTCTGACCGCCCGTGAAGCGAAAGTACTGCGTATGCGTTTCGGTATCGATATGAATACCGATCACACGCTGGAAGAGGTGGGTAAACAGTTTGACGTTACCCGCGAACGTATCCGCCAGATCGAAGCGAAAGCGCTGCGTAAACTGCGCCATCCGAGCCGTTCTGAAGTGCTGCGTAGCTTCCTCGACGATTAATTTTTTCATCTCGTTGTAGTGAAAGGCTCCCGGCGGGAGCCTTTTTTACTTCCGCCGCGCTACAGCCCTTTTGTCGCCAGAGCGTCGTCCAGTTCGCGGTAAGCGGCCACAAGCTTATCCAGTGTCGCACGATTTAACCCACTGGGGTTCGGTAGCACCCAAACTTGCGTCACGCCGATGCTCATTGTCTGCCTGCCCCAATTAGCACCTTTGACGCTGAAGGCCTGCTCAAAGGCCTGTTTGCCGAGGATCGCCAGCGCAGCAGGCTGATACTCCTCTATCTTCATAACCAGCTCTCTGCCGCCAGTACGCAATTCATTCAGCGCCACTTCGCTGGCCTGCACCGTCGGGCGTTCCACCAGCATAGTAATGCCACAGCGCGTATCCAGCAGATGACTCTCCTCTTCTGGTCGCAACTGCCTGTCGGTAAAGCCAGCTTGATGGATCACTTTCCAGAAACGGTTGCCAGGGTGAGCAAAGTGGAAGCCGGTATGGGCAGAAGATTTACCCGGATTGATACCACAAAACACCACGCGTAGCCCGGGAGCGAGAATATCATTAATCATAGTTATACCTGGTCAATTATCATAAGTACCAGTATAAGGGATTGAAAATGCGTTGTTTATAAAAACATCAGACAGGATATTCATGCTGGATTGCAGGGGTAAGTTACTTTATAATCCCCCCGCTACGGCCCCTTAGCTCAGTGGTTAGAGCAGGCGACTCATAATCGCTTGGTCGTTGGTTCAAACCCAACAGGGGCCACCAAATTCAAGGATTTACGTTAACAGCGTGAGTCCTTTCTTTTTGGGGGTTCCGTGGGGGGCCGATGAGGAAGTAATCTAAGGTATAAGATCGCTTGGTTGTCATTCCTGCTAAATGCTCAAAAATCACTCCATTTATCTCCCAAGCACTTATTGTAGGATAGATGTATCCCACAATAAGGAATCCACCAGCCATGATACTGACCAGCCACAAAAAAGAGATACTCAACTACTTCGAACCGGATAACCGCGAATGGGTGACAGGTGAAATTGGGCCACCGCCGTTCGATGTTTCTGGTGTGGCCTACCTGCTGCACAAGACCAGTAGCTTCGATAAAAAATACCAGGTTGAATCCACCCGGCGCTCGCTTGAGGCAATGGTGAAAGATGGACTGAGAAGATAGTCAGCTACGAGAGACGTCAAGACACGACGCAAAGCGGGGGTGGTAAAGGGGTGTGGTGCAACTGCTCACGGTATGGAATGCCTGGACAATCGAAAGTCGTACGTGATGATGGAGAGAATCGGCGCCCTCACATTGAAGGTGAGGAGAGCGTTCAGAATTCTGTGTCACGTTAAAAACTCTACAACGTCATCACGCTATTCAGACGTCCGTCAAAATAAATGGCTAACTGAGACAATGTCAAATTCCAGCTCTGAATGGGCATTGTCCATTTTTCCTGTGCGTTCATCAGCCCCAGATAAAGCAGCTTCAGCAGACTGTTTTCGTTAGGGAAGGCCCCTTTGGTTTTCGTCAGCTTTCTGAACTGGCGATGCACCGATTCGATGACATTTGTGGTGTAAATAACCTTACGGATATTTGCCGGATAGCGGAAGTAAGCCGACAGATTTTCCCACTTCCGTCGCCATGACTGGAGCACCACCGGATACTGCT
>NZ_FMBC01000021.1 GCF_900094795.1 Kosakonia oryziphila | reverse complement strand
AACGAAGGGGCGATTGCCCGGCAGCATGATGTCCAGGCGATTCACAATCTGGTGAAGAGGTTCTTTACGCTCAAGCGCCATGCCAACAATACACCAGACCATCATTTCGAGGGGAAGACGGCGCTTGCGTAGCGTTACTGTACCTGATTCGGCAAGGCAACGAGAGATGAGTTCGGGGTCGAGGTAATCCCCCAGAGAAGTCAGTGGGTTACGCAGAGAATCGTAACGGGATACCAAATCAAGGGCCTGTCCAATGTACATAAAAAAATCCGGAAACGAGTGAGCGTTTCCGGATTCTTACACAGCCACTGGATCGGTCAACTGATCCTTAACTGATCGGCATTACACCGTCAGTCCCTGTTTTTCTATCCACGGGAAGAAGATGTTCAGCGGCGTGATGCGGACAATAATCAGCACCAGAATGGAAATGGCGACGGTGGTGTTGTGGCTGACAAATCCCAACGCGGCGAGTGCGAGCAAAATAAACAGTGTGCTATCAAACATGCAGAGGTTCCTTGCCAAAAAAAGAAGCCTGTTCACTCTACGTATAAACGGATGATGAGGCAGGCCTTTTTCTTTCGTACGACTAATTTCGGGCAGTTGCCAGAGCTCGCGACGGTTTTTTACGTAAATTCTGTCAATCTGTCATAAATAAATCATGTTTAGCGCTTATGAATAGCGCATCGGCTGGTGAAATTTCAGACAACTGCGAGCTGCAATCATGCCATCAGATATCTATATTATTACCGCACTGTTTACGACACTGGCCGTTAGTCTGGTGATCTGCGTGTTAATACTGGAACGCGCTGAGTGGTAACAAGCCCATTACACAGACAGACGGCGGAAATCGACAATTTCCGGCTGCGCAATGCGCAGGTAGTCTTGTGTATCCATAATTACTGATTTTTCCAGCAGACCGGCGTTGAATGCGATATCGTCAAAGCGCTGGAACAGTATCGGGTCGGCCACCAGATGCAAATCCGGATGGAAGCTAAACGGCGGAATAGCGCCGAAGACGCATGCGGTGAACGTTTCTACTTCCAGCGGACTCGCCAGCGAGGCTTTCAGACCACCGAAATGATGCGCCAGGCGACTGAGATCGGCTTGCAGGTCGGCGGCCAGGATCGCCAGTACATGCTTTTTCACGCCGTTACCTTTAATTTTGCACACCAACGCCTTAGCGCCCTGGCCCAGAGCGGTGCCACGAATTTCACTGACCGCTTCGCATTTGCCGATGGCGTCGTGTTCGACCACATGAAAACGCGCTTGCTGTTGTTCAAGTAGGTTCAATAGATGCTGGTGGATGTTGCGGCTGGCAATTTCAGACATGTTCTCTCCCGATAACGCACATTAACAGTGAGAGCATAATCTACTCGCCTGACGATGAGAATAAAAAAGCCGCCCTGAAAGGCGGCGAAAAAATACAAGCACTACAAACAACGCTTTGTGTGTACTGTTTATTTCTTTTGCAGAAGGTAGCTGTTTTCAAAACCCGGAACGCTACCAATAACGTCGAATCCGTTAAAGAAGCCGCCTGCACGCAGCAGGTCAACTGCGGGTCCGACTTCCGGAGAGTAGGCGAAGTCGCGATAATCATCGAACACAATAAATCCGCCACTGACCACAGTTGGCGCATACAGCAGGAAATCCGTAAGAACGTGCTCTTTCAGGTGGCCGCCGTCAATATGCAGCAGAATAGTTTTCGGCTCCAGCGCCATTACCCGTTCAATACTGTGCTGTGAATAACCGCGAATCAGCGTGACTTCCGGGAAAATATGCTCGTGGTAAAACCCCAGTTCCAGAGGCTGGTTCGTCAATTCCATCGGGTCGATGCTGATAATTCGGCGATTACCCTGACAAAGCGTATTCATTAATGCGCTGGATTTACCTTTCCAGACGCCGATTTCAATAATGTCGCCAGCAGCGTTGGCATTATTCACTAACCAGCAGAGATAACCGAGCAGCTTAACGTGATCGTGAAAAGAGAGTTCCCGGCGAGGCATCGCTTTTTCAGCGGGCAGGATGGCTTGCGCTTGCACGAAAGTTTCCCCCAGATCATCCCAGACGGTATCAATAATCCCTTTTATTTCAGGATCCTGTATAAATACTTTTAAGTCCTCAAGGTCGATCATGCGCACGATTCCTGTCAATTTATCTTTCGCGACGAAAGAGAGCGCCACGATTTGTCGTGCTTAAAATGTGCCATATTTATTTGCTCACAAGGGGGGAAATAGCCGTACTTTTGTAGGGCAATTCGAGGATTAGCTCCGCGCAAGTGGAACCGATGGGGTTGCGGGAAAGAAGCGCCTGAGAGAATCAGCCAGCCGGGCGTGACTGGCTGATGTGTGTGGTTAATTCCCTGATGTTACCGTTTGCTTGTGAAACAGTTCCCGGAATACCGGGTAGATATCTTCCTGATCGCGGATATGCTGGATGGCGAAGTTATCAAACATCGTTTGCAGATGTTCATACTCGCGCCACAACGTCTGGTGCGCCCGTCGGGTGATCTCAATGTAGCTGTAGTAACGTACCACTGGCAGGATTTTCTTCGCCAGGATTTCGTGACACAGCGGTGAGTCGTCCGCCCAGTTATCGCCGTCCGACGCCTGCGCGGCATAGATATTCCACTGTGCCGGGTCGTAACGCTCTTTGACCACTTCATCCATCAATTTCAGGGCACTGGAAACGATAGTGCCACCTGTTTCTTGCGAGTAGAAGAACTCATGCTCGTCTACTTCTTTTGCCTGCGTATGATGGCGGATATAGACCACTTCCACGTTTTTATAAGTTCGGCTCAGGAACAGATAGAGCAGGATGTAAAAGCGTTTGGCCATATCTTTGGTAGCCTGATCCATTGAGCCGGAGACGTCCATCAAGCAAAACATCACGGCCTGACTGGAAGGTTCCGGGCGTTTTTCGTAGTTTTTGTAGCGTAAATCAAAAGTGTCGATAAACGGCACACGCTCGATTTTTGCGCGTAGTTCCGCAATCTCTTTACGTAAACGCTCCTCTTCAAGTAACTGTGCTGGTTCGCTTTTTTCCACCGTTTCGAGACTGCTTTCCAGTTCACGCAATTCGCGGCGTTTACCGGCAGTCATCGCGGTTCGGCGGGCGAGCGAATTTTGCAGCGATCGCACAACGCTGATATTCGCCGGTACACCGTTGGAAGTGAAGCCAGCGCGGTGCGTTTTAAACTCATTAAGCTGTCGTTGCTGGTTTTGTTTCAGGTTTGGCAGAGCCAGATCTTCAAACAGCAGATCGAGGTACTCATCTTTGGAGATCTGGAAGACGAATTCATCCTGGCCTTCGCCATCAGGGCTGGCTTCGCCCTGGCCGCTACCGGAACCGCCACCACCGCCTTGCGGGCGTTCGATACGGTCGTTTTGCACAAAATGATCGTTTCCTGGATGTACGCGATGGCGTAAGCCGCCGCGCCCCTGATGAAACATCGGTTCGCTGATATCTTCCGTTGGGATGGAGACAGACTCGCCGTTCTCCACGTCGGTCACCGAGCGTTTGTTAATTGCTTCGGAAATCGACTGTTTTATTTGTGCTTTATAACGGCGTAAAAATCGCTGGCGGTTAACCGTGCTTTTGTTTTTGCCGTTCAGACGTCGGTCAATGAACCAGGTCATTAGTGCCTCCCGCTGCGTATGCCAACTTTGCAACAGACCGCGCGCAGGGCGCGGCCCGATTGTTGTTATGATGATTTACGAACACGCAGATACCATTCGCAGAGCAGGCGAACCTGCTTGCGGGTGTAGCCTTTTTCCATCATACGATCGACAAAGTCGTCATGCTTTTTCTGCTCGTCGGTTGAGGTTTTGGCATTAAACGAAATGACCGGCAAAAGCTCTTCGGTGTTCGAGAACATTTTCTTCTCGATGACCGTGCGCAGTTTTTCGTAACTGGTCCAGTTCGGGTTGCGGCCGTTATTGTTGGCGCGGGCACGCAGCACAAAATTGACGATTTCGTTACGGAAATCTTTCGGGTTGCTTATCCCTGCCGGCTTCTCGATTTTTTCCAGTTCTGCGTTCAGGGATTCACGGTCAAACAACTGGCCGGTATCCGGGTCGCGATACTCCTGATCCTGGATCCAGAAATCCGCATAAGTGACATAACGGTCGAAAATGTTCTGCCCGTATTCGGAGTAGGATTCCAGGTACGCCGTCTGGATCTCTTTGCCGATAAACTCGGCGTATTTCGGGATCAAATAGCCTTTCAGGAATTCCAGATAACGCTCGGCAAGCTCTTGCGGGAACTGCTCGCGCTCAATTTGCTGTTCCAGCACGTAGAACAGATGCACCGGGTTGGCCGCCACTTCCACATGATCGAAGTTAAACACGCGGGAGAGGATTTTAAAGGCGAAACGCGTCGACAGACCATTCATCCCTTCATCGACACCGGCGTAATCGCGGTACTCCTGGTATGATTTGGCTTTTGGATCGGTATCTTTCAGGCTTTCACCATCGTAGACCCGCATTTTCGAGTAGATGCTCGAATTTTCCGGCTCTTTCAGACGCGACAGGATCGAGAAACGCGCTAGTGTTTCCAGCGTACCCGGCGCACATGGCGCATGGGACAGCTCACTGTGATTAAGCAGTTTTTCGTAAATTTTCATCTCTTCCGAGATGCGCAGGCAATAAGGCACCTTGACGATGTAGACACGGTCAAGAAACGCTTCATTGTTTTTGTTGTTACGGAACTGCACCCATTCCGATTCGTTCGAGTGGGCAAGGATAATGCCGTTAAACGGCAGGGCGGAGATGCCTTCCGTACCGTTATAGTTCCCCTCCTGCGTGGCGGTCAGCAGTGGGTGCAGCACCTTGATCGGCGCTTTGAACATTTCGACGAACTCCATGATCCCCTGGTTTGCCCGGCACAGCGCACCGGAATAACCGTAAGCATCTGGATCGTTTTGCGCGTGGTTTTCCAGCTTGCGGATATCCACTTTACCCACCAGCGCGGAGATGTCCTGGTTATTTTCATCTCCCGGTTCGGTTTTGGCGATAGCAATCTGTTCCAGAACCGACGGCCACACTTTGACCACGCGGAATTTGCTGATGTCACCGCCGAATTCGTGCAGACGTTTGGCGGCCCACGGCGACATAATAGTGCCGAGATAGCGACGCGGAACGTTGTATTCCTTCTCAAGGATCTGCGCATCTTCCTGCGGGTTAAACAGGCACAAGGGATGGTCGTTTACCGGGCTGCGTTCGCCATTGGCGCTCAGAACGTAAATCGGCACCCGTTGCATTAAAGATTTCAGCCGTTCAGCCAGCGACGATTTCCCGCCGCCCACTGGACCGAGTAAATAGAGAATCTGTTTCTTCTCTTCAAGGCCCTGAGCGGCATGTTTGAGGTATGAGACAATCTGTTCTATGGCCTCTTCCATGCCATAGAATTCTTCAAACGCCGGGTAGCGTCCAATGACCCGGTTCGAAAAGAGACGGGAAAGCCGTGGCTCCAGGGCGGTGTCTACCATCACAGGTTCACCTATGGCCATCAGCAGTCTTTCAGCGGCGTTAGCATAGGCACTGCGATCTTGCTTACAGATGGCAAGAAACTCCTGCAGAGTGAACTCTTCGTCCTTGGCAGCTTCATAACGCTGGCGGTAGTGATCGAATATATTCATGGCATGCCGTCCTTTCGTAATCTGTGGGAACAGTACAGCTATCAGTTTTTCCACTTTTAGCGTCGCAAACCAACGGGATAAAAAATATGCTCCGTCCTATCTGTTATGAGCGTGTATCTGTCTTTGATCAAGTTATCGCTGGCGAAGATTCTGATGGTGGGAGGGGGTTTTTTAACCATTTTCAGATTAAATCTCTTCTTTCTTTTATTTGTGCAGATTTTTTAATATGTTAAATGGGGTTTTTCGTTAGAAAATGCCAACATTTCGCACCGCGCGAATGTTGGTAAATTTTTACAGGATGTGCGGAATCGCAAGTATAGAAAAAGTGACGCAGTCATGGTCACTTTTTTGCAGTTGCAAAGGTGAGCGACAATATTAACTACGTGATGTCTGTTAAAGGATGATGACAGAGGGTGATTCTTTCGTTATTAAGACAAAAAAGCTCCGGGGCGATAACGCCTGGAGCTTTTGAATGCTATATCGCCCGTGCGATTAACTGCGATACTCTTCAATGTAGCGCGCTAAATCGGCAGGTGTTTTCAGCACGTTGGCGACTTCCGTCGGCGGGATCATGCAGCCGTAAACGTCCTGCACTTCCAGAACCATATCTACCGCTAGAATGGAGTCGAGAATATCGGACTCGATCAGTTCATCATGAAAGCCCACTTTGCGGGACAGAATCTTTTCAAACAGCGCGAGAATTTCTTGTTCCATTGTCTTTTCCTGTGTAATCAGTTGCTGCGAGCGTGGCTGTCCAGCAGTTTACGGTCGATTTTACCGTTAGGGTTCAACGGCAAAGCGTCCTGGATAATGATTTGCGACGGCACCATATATGATGGTACCACCTGTGAAAGCGAATGTTTGATAGCGTCAGGTGCCAGTTTCGTTACGCAGAACGCCGCGATACGCAGCACGCCACCGCCCGTTTTCATCAACGGCAGTACTACCGCCTCGCGAATGCCGGACATGGCCAGCAGACGGTTTTCAATCTCATTGATTTCAATGCGGTAGCCATTGAGTTTGATCTGGCTGTCGTTGCGTCCCTGGCAGTAAAGAAACCCGTCTTCATAGCCGAGATCGCCCGTTTTATAGCCGCGCCAGGCTTCGCCTTCCCGGTGCAGCAATTTTTCTGCGTTCTCCTGCGGCAGGCCGAGATAGCCGCGCATCACGTTTTTGCCCCAGATTATCAGCTCACCCTCGGCAGTAATCTCCATTCTGGACTCCGGCATCATAGTGCCGATCGGCAGCAGGTTATTCTCGCTGTTCACTATCTCATCGGTGATTTCAACCACAGTGGTGGCGATAGTCGCTTCGGTCGGGCCATAAGAGTTGAGGATTTTGGCGTGTGGAAAACGGCGACGCAATTGTTTAACCAGCGCTTTGTTGAGCACCTCGCCGATAAAGATAAACACGTTAAGCGTAGGTAAAAAGTCGCTATTGAACTGCGGCGAGAGCAATTTCTGGTAGGCGAAAGAGGGAGTGGAAACCCAGACCGAGACAGCATTATTTTTCAGCCTGGTGAGCCAGTCTTCCGCTGCGATATCCTCTTTGGCATTCAGCACAATATGACCGCCAGTTGCCAGATTCGCCAGCAATGGAATCAACGAGAGGTCGAAACTGAACAGTGCGTGGTTCATCAGCACCGGCACTTGCGGCAAAGCAAAATCCTGGCTTACCCACTGCATAAAATGCCACACGCTTTCACGGCCGATCTGCACACCCTTTGGTTTACCGGTACTACCAGAAGTAAACATGATATAGGCGAGATCCGGCTCCGCCAGCGGCTGGCCGATCTCACCGGTTGGCACAAACTGCCGGGCCGCTACGTCGTAGTAGTACGGCGCACTGGCGAGGTGGCAAATCTCCTTCAACCTTTCCTGAGGATAGACGCAGTCCACCGGAATATAGGGAATGTTATGGAGCAGACAGCTATAGATTGCCACCGCAAATTCCGCCTGCTGGTGGCCATATAACACCACCGGCGTTTCTGCCTGGGGCTGGCATTGCTGATAGCGCTGTAACCACTCTGTTACCGCTACAGAGAGTTGTTGCCAGGTTAATGTTTCGTCGCTACCGCTGATCGCTAACTGATGCGGGCGGGCGGGATCGAGTAATGCTGCACGCAGGAAATCCTGGAGCGCCTGGAGATCAGAGTGAAGATTCATAGGGGGGACATTCCGCTAAAAATGTAAAGGGATACCGCAGCGCTTGCGAGCGTTAACAGGCGTCCCAAAAAGAGCATCACAGAGTATTGCAACCAACGGTTCAGTGCCGGGCTGCGCTTTGCTGACCACTGCAACATATTGTGTACAACTGAAATGGCGCCAAACAACGCGCCGCTAATGACATAGTGCCGTTCGAGCCCGTTCCATGCCCCCATACAAAACAGCGTGCAGAAAATACCGATATTCTGCGCCAGTGTCTTGTTCTGACGGAAAAAGTCGAGCTTCATTAAGTTCATATAAATCGGCATAAAAACCACATCGCGCAACCACTCGGAAAGGCTGATATGGAAACGGCGCCAGAAATCCTGTGGATTTTTCGCCAGAATGGGCATATTGAAGTTTGCCGGAATGTTAAGACCAAACAAGCGTGCGGCACCGATCGCCATATTGCTGTAACCGGCAAAATCAAAATAGAGGTAGGCGCTGTACGCCAGCGACATAACAACGCCAACACTTAAGGTAAACGGGCGATGGCTCCACGACTGAATGACCAGGTTATCAATCAGCATGGCAAATAAGAATTTCTGGATAATGCCGGTAAAAATGAGTTCTGCGGCAGTGAGAAATTGCTCACGTGTTAACATAAATACCGGTTTATTAATATCTGTGATCCATGTTCGCCAGCGATACATCGGGCCGGCCAGAATAATAAACGGCATAAACAGGTAACAAAAGTAGTGCAAAATGTTGGTGCCATCTTTTTTGTTGCGGTAGAGCAGGACATCAATGGCGCGGAAGGTCATAAAAGATAAGCCAATCATTCCCCAGTGATTATTTAAATGTAATTTCACCGCGAACAAAGGCAGCAGAGTTAAACTTACCGCTTGCCAGGTTTTTAACCAGCCTTTCTCTTTTAAGGTTACGAGAATATAAAAACAGAGGAAAACCGCAACCGGGACAATGTAATCGCCCTGAAATATATATCCCCAACCGAATGCTGCCAGCACGGAAAAAGCGGATAAATAAGTTAACCGGTAACGCAGCACGCGGTTAACCAGCGCAAACAGCAACGCCGAAGAAAAGAGAACGAAGAAAAAGGTTCCGGAGCTGTACATCATTCATTCCTCAGAACTTTTGATATTCAAAGTGCACTTTTATATTCATGCTTTCATCAACAGAGGACCACGCGATAATGGTGACCGCCAGCAAGAGGTAAAGGAAAAACAGGCGAATAGCGTATTTCATCATTTAAAACTCTCAACGATAAAGCGGTCCATGGGGATCCATGCGAGATCGGTAGGATGCAGGCGATCCCAGTTCCAGCCGTCCTGATAGGGCATTGAATACATATCAAGATACGGGATCTGATTTTCTTTCAGAATGGCCGTTGTTTGTGTTACTGCAGGCTGGACGAGCTCAGGGTTTTGTACCGCGCGCCGGTTAATCGCATCGATAATAACCACCACCTGCACGTGGCGCTCTTTCAGTAACTGGATCATGGCGCGAAACGCTTTCATTTGTTCGGGTTCAACAGGAGAGTCGTCCCACACTTCCGGTTTTTCTCCGGGTTCATAGACAGATTTATCCATCCACAAGGTGTCGGCGCTTTCCTGACGTGCCTCGTTCAGTTTGCGGGCATGTGCCAGTTCGCGATCCCAGTCCGGCGTGATAGCAACGGCAGGTTGCACCGGCCAGGGCTGAGCAGGTGAAGGGACAATGTGCAGCATTGCCAACCAGTCGTTTTTTATCAGCGTGCAGAACCGGGCAAACTCATAACTCACTTCTTGCCAGATATTGTCCAGATCCCAGCCAGAAATTTTCATTTGTTCAAATGTTAAATGGCTGGTTTGTTTTTTATCTATTTTGCGTAAGTAATTGACCAGAAATGGACGTGTCTGTTCATCCTGCATTAATGGATTAAACACGGGCGCCGGGAAATTGTTAGCGAAAATAGTGGGTGGCACACCAGTAGAATAAAAGCTATCGGGGGCCAGCAGTAAAACCACCTTGCTGTTTGCGTTAAGGGAATCTTTAAAGCGTGACAGCAGAAGAAAATGGGTGATGCTGTCATCAAAACTGTCGCCAAATGCAACAACATTACGATGCAAATCATTATTAAGATAATTATATACGGCATAAGGCTCATCCCTGGAGGTGGCCACCTCCGATGCGCCAATGAAAAAAATCGCATTGCCCTGTAAAGCATGGGAAATAGTCGCTATTTTTTCCGCCTGTTCTTTTGTCGTTCCATCCATAGACTCAATCAGCGGCTGGAATTTAAGCGGCGGTGCGTAACTACTCATCAGCGGATGAACACAAAGGAACAGGACGGCAAGAAGTGCCATCAGAAAATGTAGGCCAAAAGTATTTTTGATTTTCATTATAAGTGTGAAATTACTTAATGTTCTTATGTTTCAAAATTGTTGTCTCTTAACGTCACAGTTAAAGTGATCTTTGTTTCCGCGACACTATATACCAGCCATAGAAGAATGATGAGTGTTGCCGTGTAACAGTATGTACAGCGCGTTATTTATCCGCAGTCATTACACCGCAGTTTTGCTGAGCAGGGCGAGGGCGGCAGTGTTTGGCCGCACAGGATACATCAAGTAAGGCGCTTTGAACAATTAGCGCCTTTTTTGTCATGTTCAGGTAAAAAAATTTGGGCAGGATGTCGTAGGAGGTTAAACTTTTAGCGCCAATTATTTGACTACAGGAAAGGAAGGACTGTGACCAAACTCAAACTCCTGGCACTGGGTGTGCTGACTGCTGGTTCCGCCTTTGCGGCGAATGCAGAAAATACCTTTTCCCTGGGCGCTGGTGTGGGCGTCGTGGAAATGCCGTACAAACAGTATGACAGGGATGTACTGCCTATTCCGGTGTTCACCTATGAAGGCGATGATTTCTGGTTTCGTGGCATCGGTGGCGGCTACTATCTGTGGAATGATAAGGCGGATAAACTATCGATTACGGCCTATTACTCGCCTTGGCGGTTTAAACCAAAAGACAGTAATAATAATCAGTTACGCCAATTGGATCGCCGTAATGCGACCGTGATGGCGGGGCTGTCGTATATTCATAACACGCCGTATGGTTTTCTGCGCACCTCGCTTGCTGGCGATGTGCTGGATAACAGTAATGGCATCACCGGGGATGCCGCGTGGTTGTACACATACCATAACGGCGGTCTGATGGTGACGCCGGGAATTGGCGTCGAGTGGAATAGCAACAACCAGAATGATTACTATTATGGCGTCTCGGCTTCTGAAGCGCGTCGCAGCGGTTTAAACAGCTACGATCCCGGTAGCAGTTTGAACCCGTATCTTGAGCTGAGTGTCAACTACCGCCTGACCGATAGCTGGAGTATCTACGGCAGTGGTCGCTATACCCATTTGTCGAGTGAAATTAAAGACAGTCCAATGGTGGATAAGTCCTGGACTGGCTTGTTATTCACGGGTGTGACCTACCGCTTCTGATTGTGCATTTGAATAGCGCAATCTGTGCATCAAAACAGGGCCTTTGGCCCTGTTTTGTTTTACGGTGGTGCATTTATCGCAGGGGGAGAAAATGGCAGAGAAAAACATCGTTTTTACCGATAACGCAACGCTACCCGCGATCGGCCAGGGCACATGGTATATGGGTGAAAATTCACGTGCGCGACCTAAAGAAGTGGATGCGATCCGGGCGGGCATAGATCTGGGGCTGACGTTGATCGATACCGCTGAAATGTACGCGGAAGGTGGCGCTGAAGAGGTGGTCGGCGAAGCACTACAGGGCGGTTTGCGCGATAAGGTGTTTTTGGTCTCCAAAGTCTATCCGTGGAATGCAGCCGGTAAAAAAGCGATTGCGGCCTGTGAAGCGAGCTTACGTCGCCTGAAAACCGATGTACTCGATCTCTATCTGCTGCACTGGCGCGGCAACTACTCGCTTGCCGAAACTGTCGAGGTGATGGAAACGCTGATGCAGCAGGGTAAAATCCGTCGCTGGGGTGTCTCTAACCTCGATTACAGCGATATGCAGGAACTTTCACGCATCAGCGGCGGCAAAGCCTGTGCTACCGATCAGGTGCTGTATCATCTCGGTTCCCGTGGGATTGAATTCGATTTACTGCCCTGGTGCCAGCAACAGGCAATGCCTGTTATGGCGTATTGTCCGCTGGCGCAGGCCGGGCGTCTGCGAGAGGGTTTACTGGAAAGCAGTGTGGTGAAGGATCTCGCCCATGCGCACCGCGCCAGCACGGCGCAAATTCTGCTGGCTTGGGTCATCAGTCATAAGGGAGTGATGGCAATTCCCAAAGCGGCGAGCGTGGCGCATGTCGAGGAAAATGCGGCAGCGTCGAAAATCGTACTCAGTGCAGATGATTTGGCGCGACTCGATAACGCGTTTCCGGCACCCAACCGTAAAACGCCGCTCGATGTTGTGTAATAACGCGCTTTAACCCTCTCCTGCGGGAGAGGGTAGGCAGTGGATCAGCGTTTAACCACGCGGATGTTCTGTGCAAGGCGGGACGGTTTTTCGGCAGTCGCTTTTTGCGCGATGGTGGCATTGACCGATTCCACACAGACAAAGGTTTTATAGCCATCGTCCGGCATGTCGGCCATGCTGACGGAGAGAGCCGGGCCCGGGTTCCAGGCCACCACGTTGGCGTTATGGCTGTGGGTTACTTCAATCGTGCGGTTCAGCGCGCCATCATGAATCAGGCTGCAACCTTCAGCGTTCAGATAGACGCGATCGGTACGATCCGGGAAGGTCTGTACGCCATCGGCCAGCACATCTTCTTTTGCGTCATTCACTTTATCGATAAAGCGATCGCCCAGCCCGCTCACTTTCACCGCGGCGATATCACCAACGTTGAAGTAGGTGTGCAGGGCAGAGGTAGTTTCAAACTCACCGTGGGCTTCCAGCTCAATTTCACAGGTCGCGCCAAGTTTATAGCGTGCATACAGGGTAAAGTCATGCGGCCAGAATTTGCGCGAGGCATCGCTGCTTTGCAGTTCAAAAGTCAGCACCACTCCGTTTGCATCTTCATTATGCGCTTTCAGCGTCCACGGCAGATTGCGTGCAAAACCGTGTGCAGGTAACCCTTGCTGTTTTGCCGGGCCAAACCAGGGCCAGCACACCGGAATACCGCCACGGATTGCGATGCCATTTTTAAACGGGGTGTTGCCGCTCAGCCACAAAACTTCCTGTTCGCTCTGCGGTTTCCAGCAGAGCAGATGTGCGCCCTGTAAGGTAAAGGCAGCTTTAACCTGCGGATGTTCAACGACTAACACATCCAGTTCGTCCATTTTACGGCGAGTAAGCGTTGGGGTAATTTTTTCGAGTACCGGAAGTGCAAAAATTTTTGTAATCATTAACGCAATCCTCTGTCTTGAAAACAAAAAAAAGAGCGACCGAAGTCGCTCTTTCAGATCATGTTCTCATCTCAACTTATTTGGAGATGTGAGCGATCAGGTCCAGAACTTTGTTGGAGTAGCCGGTTTCGTTGTCGTACCAGGAAACCAGTTTCACGAAGTTGTCGTTCAGTGCGATACCTGCTTTAGCATCGAACACGGAAGTGCAAACTTCACCGTTGAAATCGGTAGATACAACGTCATCTTCGGTGTAACCCAGAACGCCTTTCATCGGGCCTTCAGAAGCGGCTTTGATGGCTTTCTTGATTTCTTCGTAAGATGCTGCTTTTTCCAGACGAACGGTCAGGTCAACAACAGATACGTTCGGAGTCGGAACGCGGAATGCCATGCCAGTCAGTTTGCCGTTCAGTTCCGGCAGTACTTTACCTACAGCTTTAGCTGCACCGGTAGAGGACGGGATGATGTTCTGGGATGCGCCGCGGCCGCCGCGCCAGTCTTTATGAGACGGGCCGTCAACGGTTTTCTGAGTTGCGGTGGTCGCGTGAACAGTGGTCATCAGACCTTCGATGATACCGAAGTTGTCGTTGATAACTTTAGCCAGCGGAGCCAGGCAGTTAGTGGTGCAGGATGCGTTAGAAACGATGTCCTGGCCAGCATATTTGTCAAAGTTCGCGCCACGAACAAACATCGGAGTGTTGTCTTTAGACGGACCAGTCAGCACGACTTTTTTCGCGCCAGCAGTGATGTGCTTACGAGCAGTTTCATCGGTCAGGAAGATACCGGTAGCTTCAGCAACAACGTCAACGCCGATTTCGTTCCATTTCAGGTTAGCCGGATCTTTCTCAGCAGTAACACGGATGGTTTTACCGTTAACAACCAGGTGGCCGTCTTTTACTTCTACGGTACCGTTGAAACGGCCGTGAGTAGAGTCATATTTCAGCATGTACGCCATGTATTCAGCGTCCAACAGATCGTTAATACCAACGATTTCGATGTCAGAACGTTCCTGAGCAGCACGGAAAACAATGCGACCGATACGGCCAAAACCGTTGATACCTACTTTGATAGTCATATATTCCACCAGCTATTTGTTAGTGAATAAAAGGTTGGCTGTAAAATTACAAAAACCGTACGCAGCGTCAAGCGGAATCGTGTCAATCATTGCGACAAATCAATCCTCCGCATAACCTTTGTTCGACTGACTCGCCTCACTCTTCCTTTGAGCATCCTCCCCATATGGAGGCGCCGCGTGGGATTTTAAAGGGCAGGCAGGATAAAAACGTGAAACCTGTCACAATTACCTGGCTGCTTTATCGCAACTACTAAGTTTAGAACAAAATTTAGCACCCTGGTGTTAATGTTTTGTTAGAATCGTTGGAAGAAATGGTCTTACTTTTACCGCGAGATGTGTGCATATGCCGAAGAATTCCTCCGAAGACGACCTGAGAAAAGATCTGACTGAAATGCAGTTTTACGTGACGCAAAATCATGGCACAGAACCCCCTTTCACTGGCCATCTGCTGCATAACAAACGTGATGGCGTTTACCATTGCCTGGTATGTGATGCTGCGCTGTTCAACTCCCAAACTAAGTATGATTCAGGCTGTGGCTGGCCGAGTTTTTTCGAACCGGTGAGCGAAGACGCGATCCGCTACATCAATGACAATTCCCACGGTATGCAGCGCATAGAAATTCGCTGCGGGAAATGTGATGCACATCTGGGCCATGTCTTCCCGGACGGCCCGCAGCCGACCGGGGAGCGTTATTGCGTGAACTCCGCCTCGCTGAGTTTCACGGATGATGAAGACGGTACCCGGACTCATGGTTGAAAAATCGATTCAGCTATTATTCCACGGAGATGACTAATATGGATCTCGAACAAATTGTTAACAGTATGACGCCGGAAATCTACCAGCGACTGGTAACGGCCGTTGAAGTAGGAAAATGGCCAGACGGCGTGGCGCTGACATCGGAGCAAAAAGAGAACAGCCTGCAACTAGTGATGTTATGGCAGGCGCGCAACAATACGCAGGCGCAGCACATGACCATCGACACCAACGGGCAGATGGTGATGAAAAGTAAGCAACAGTTGAAAGAGGATTTCGGCATTACGCCGAAGCCGATAGCAACGTTTAAGTCATAAGCGCCGCATGATGCCGGAGGGCGGCTTTGCCTTATCTGGCCTGTAAAATATAAGCCGGACAGGTGCTAGCCGCCGTCCGGCTCTTTCCCCTCAGGCGTGTGTTTCCTGCCAGTCCGCCAGTGTATAGAGCGTGGCACCTTCTACCGCCATCTCCATAAATGCCCGCGTGCTGTCCTGTGGCTGGATATTGACGCCCCGGCAGCCATCAGTGATCACGCTGACATCGTAGCCCAGTCGCAATGCATCCAGCACGCTGAATTTGACGCAGTAGTCAGTGGCCAGCCCCAGCACGATTAACTCGCGAATACCGTGCTGTTGCAGCCAGCCGTGCAGTGCCGTCGCTTTGCGGTGATCGTTATCGAAAAACGCGCTGTAACTGTCGATCCTCGGATCTTCACCTTTGCGAAACACTTCATCAATTGCCTGCTGATTCAGCAGCGGGTGTAGCGCCGCGCCGTCACTGTTCTGCACACAGTGATCCGGCCAGAAGGTTTGCGCTAAGCCGTCCAGTTCGCCGGTACTGAACGGGGCAACCCCGTGCTGGCTGGCAAAGCTGCCATGGTTGGCGGGGTGCCAGTCCTGGCTTGCCAGTACCGCATCGCCGCGTGATTTGCACCAGTCGATCAAGGTATTGGCGATATCCACGGTATTGTCACCTTCGGCTACGGCCAGCGCACCGCCAGCGCAAAAATCATTCTGGATATCGACCAACAGTAAAGCACGCTGCGTCATACAAACCTCCTCACTCATCCGGCGTTAATTCACCGCGCAGATTTTGCATCATGGCGGTACGTATAGCGTCCGCATCAAGCTGCTGGCTCAGCAGGTAGTGCAGTTTGGTCAGTGTGGCTTCGACGGTCATATCCGCGCCGCCAATTACCCCGGCGTGGGCGAGAGCGTTGCCGGTGGCGTAACCGCCCATATTCACCTTGCCAGACATACATTGCGTCAGATTGACCACCACAATGCCGCGTGCGCTGGCATCCTGTAAGGCTTTCAGGAACTCGCCATTTTGCGGCGCATTTCCCACACCATAGGAACGCAGAATTAATGCTTTTACCGGCTGAAGCAGGAAATTACGTACCACATCGGCGGAGATCCCCGGATAAATCGTCACTACGCCAATCGGTTGCGGGATAATAGGATGTACGATCAACTCTCCCACCGTGTGCGGCGCAGGCGGCGTATTGAGGCGGCGAATGTGAATACCGGCTTCCAGCAGCGGCGGCAGATTCGGCGAAGCGAAAGCATCAAAACCGTCCGCATGTGCTTTGGTGGTGCGGTTGCCGCGATAGAGACGATTGTTGAAGAACAGCGTCACTTCGTTAATCGGGAAGTTTGCCGCCACATACAGCGCGTTCAGCAGATTAATTTGCCCGTCGGAGCGAAGTTCGGCGAGCGGGATTTGTGACCCTGTCACAATTACTGGTTTGCCAAGATTTTCCAGCATAAACGACAGTGCTGACGCGGTGTACGCCATGGTGTCGGTGCCGTGCAGAATGACAAAACCGTCGTACTTGTCGTAATGCGCTTTTATATCGTCAGCAATATGCTGCCAGTCTTCCGGCGTCATATCGGAAGAGTCCATCAGCGGGGCATATTCGTGAATGGTGAAATCCGGCATCTCCGGGCGATGAAACTCCGGCATCAGCGCCAGTTGACGTTGCAGGTGGCCGGAAACCGGCACATAACCGTGTTCTGAGCGTTGCATACCAATGGTACCGCCGGTATAAGCAACGTAAATAGATTTTTTTTGCATGGTTTCGTTCTTGCCGCATCTAAAAAAATCCCCTCCGGTGGAGGGGACGTGTGAGGTGAGTTTAGCGGATATTGGCGCAGTTCAGACAGAGGGCGTAACGATTTTGTGGATCGTTAAACACTGCCAGTTTGTCCGTTTCGGCTTTTACTTCCTGCGCAGCACTGACCACCGGCGCAGGCAGGTAAGCCTGTAACGCCTGCGGCAGCATCGCGCGCACGGAACCAGTCATGCTGTCCATTACCCGATCAAAGAAGCCCGGTTCTTCTTCGTAGTAATCCACATGCCACTGCTTGAGTTTCGCCAGTTCCGCGGCTTTCGCCAGCGCATCGTCGAAATCGCCCAGTGCATCAACCAGACCGTTGTTTTTCGCATCCTGACCTGTCCAGACATGACCCTGGGCAATCTTATCGATTTGTTCAGGTGTGCTGTTACGTGACTGGGCGACCAGCGTGATAAAGCGCTTATAGCCGTTATCGATGCTCAGTTGCATCATCTGCTGAACTGCGTCAGGCAGCGCTTTGGTCATGCTGACATCCGCCAGTGGCGACGTAGCGACGCCGTCGGTATGCACGCCGATGGTATCGAGGCTGTTTTCCAGCGTATTGATCACGCCAAAAATACCAATCGAGCCGGTCAGGGTGCTGGCATTGGCGATGATGTAATTCGCCGGCGTCGAGATCCAGTAGCCGCCGGAGGCCGCCATGCCACCCATCGACACCACCACAGGTTTGCCGGCCGCTTTTGCTGCCGCCAGTTCAGATCGGATGATTTCGGAGGCGCTGACGCTGCCGCCAGGGCTGTTCACCCGCAGGACGATCGCTTTCACTTTTGGATCAAGACGCGCATCGCGGATCTGTGCGGCCGTGGTATCGCCGCCGACATTCCCCGCCGTTTCTTCGCCATCCATGATGGCCCCATTAGCGAAGATCACGGCAATGGTACCGCCGACGTCGCTCGGTTTCTTCGTCTGATAGTCATACATGCTGACGGCGCGGAAGTTTTTATCGTCGCTGCTCCAGCCAAACTGTTTGGTCATCGCTTTTTCGGCGTCGGCAGCGGAACCCAGCTCATCCACCAGCTTGTTGTCGAGCGCATATTTTGCCGTGTCGCCATCGGCTTTGCGCAGACCGTCCAGCATCGCCTGCGCGCCAGGGAAGACCTGTTGCGCCGTGATCTGGCGGTTTGCAGCAACGGTATTAAGGTAGTTTTGCCACAGCTCGTTGATCCAGCGGCTGTCTGCTTCGCGTGCGGCAGGAGACATATCGTCACGAATAAACGGTTCAACGGCAGATTTATACGTGCCGACGCGGAATACGTGCGTGGTGACTTTCAGTTTATCCAGCAGCGTCTTGTAGTAGAGGCCATTGGTGGCAAAACCGTGCAGATCCACTACACCCTGCGGCGATAGCCAGATCTTATTGGCGAAGCTGGCAAGGTAGTACTGGCCCTGGCTGTAGTTATCACCAATGGCGTAAATCGGTTTACCGCTGTCGCGGAACTCGCGCAGCGCTTTACCGATATACTGCATTGATGGTTGATCGGCGCCGGCGAAGTTTTTTAGATCTATCACAATACCGGTGATATTGCGATCATGCTGCGCCTGGCGAATGGTCTCAACAATATCAAACAGCGAATTCTCCTGCAGGCGATCGGAACTGGCGCCAAAGAACTGGCGGCCCAGTGCGCCCAAACGTCCGCTGGTTGACGTTTTATCGACCACCACGCCAGTGATATTCAGCAGTAATGCGCCGCGATTGCTGTGCTCGGTTTTGCTGTCGCTTACCTGCATCCAGATCCCGACGCCCACCAGAACCAGCAGGATAAAGAACAAATTCAACACCAGATTGCGGGTAAAGTTCAGCAACCGCCAGCTCCATCGAAAAAAACCGGCAATAAAACGCCAAAGTGTTCGCATGTATTCTCCCTGGTTTGTTTAGGCCACCGCTGCCCGCGCGGCGAAGTGTGGTTATCCTAATTACCCTGCCGCCTCTTGTCAGCAGGAATCGCCTGCGGCTCTGTAACAAATTCTACGTCCGTGTTAATTTTAAGAGTAAATTTCAATACAGGAGTTTAACTAATGGATGCACTTGAACTACTCGTCAACCGTCGTAGCGCGTCACGTCTGACGGAACCGGCACCAGCGGGTGAACAACTGGATAACATTCTGCGTGCCGGTATGCGCGCACCCGATCACGGTACGCTGCAACCGTGGCACTTTTTCGTTATTGAGGACGAAGGGCGCGAACGTTTAGGTAAGGTGCTGGAGCAAGGCGCGATTGCGGCGGGCCAGGATGAGAAGGGCATTGAAAAAGCGCGCACTTCACCGCTACGCGCGCCACTGATTATTACTGTGGTCGCTAAATGTGAAGTGGGTCATAAAGTACCGCAGTGGGAACAACTGCTTTCTGCTGGTTGCGCAGTGATGGCGATGCAGATGGCAGCGCTGGCACAGGGATTTAATGGTATCTGGCGTACCGGCCCGCTGACCGACAGCCCGCAGGTGCGTGAGGCGTTTACTTGCCGCGAGCAGGACAAAATCGTCGGATTTCTGTACCTTGGCACGCCGCAACTGAAAGCCTCCACCACCGTTACGGTTCCGAATATTGCTCCGTTCGTAACGCGTTTTTAATCACCGCATCTATTTTCGCAGGCCGGGTAAGCGTTAGCGCCATCCGGCCTGCCTTATGCATACGCTACTTATTCTTCGCGGCAAACTCCTCTTTGGCTTTCTGCAATTGCTGCTGGAATGCTGGGTTGGTGTGCAGCGTGGCGACAACGGCAGAACCGACGATCCGCGCGGCATCAACATCACTCTGCCAGTGGTAGCCGCAAATTACCCGGCTTTGCCCGAGATCGTAGCCACGTTTGAGGATCTGATCCTGTCGCTGCGGGTTAATTTCTGCGAGCACCAACGCTGTCGCCCAGCCAATCGAGGTGTGTCCGGAAGGATAAGAGCCGTTTTTCGACAATTCACCCTGCTCTTTGGTATTGCAGGTCGGCACACCATAGAAGGCAAACGGGCGGATGCGCATGTACTTCTGTTTGGCTCCGCGCGTCGCCAGATCGCCCGCATCCTCAATCATATTGGTCAGCAGTTTATGCAATTGCGGGGAATCTTTTTCAGTAATTGCTGAACCGAATGCCGTCGAGAAGGCATTGGCGACGCCGCCGCCGCTCAGATTAGCATCTTCCGCCGCCTGTTTACCGCGTTCAGTGTTGCGCAGCAGACGGCCTTGTTCATACAGCGCCTGATCGTTGAGAAACGCAATGCTGCCCACTTCCGGCGGTGGTGGCAGCAGTGCCAGACTGTCAATCGCCTGCGCATTTTTCAGGTAGTAGAGGTCTGGTTTTGTGGTGGCATCGTTGCCCGCCGGGACAAGCGCAAAGGCATTAATAGAGAACAAACTGGCAATGCAGAGGGTAAGTAAACGTCTTTTCATTAGTGGTTCCTTTAATTATCAATGACATCCTCAGGCGGAAAAGATAAGTAATATTTCTGTCATGCAACAGTAATAAATAAACTCACGGTTTGAGAAGTTGCTCTGCATCGCAAAATGGCTGTTGTATTGAATTCAGTGATGTTATGTGGCGACATACTCAGCAGCAAAATGCTGTTATTCGTTCGCTTAATGAGCAATAGCGCGTGAATTCAGACACGCAGACTTACCACCATGCCGTTTGGGCGCTACCATAACGGGGTTGCAATGACAGGAGATGTCCATGAGCGAGCAAGCCATTCGTTTAACGCAATACAGCCACGGAGCCGGTTGCGGTTGTAAAATTTCTCCCAAAGTGCTGGATACCATTCTGCACAGTGAGCAGGCAAAATTTCTCGACCCGAATCTGCTGGTCGGTAATGAGACGCGCGACGATGCTGCGGTTTATGATCTTGGTAACGGCACTTGCATTATCAGTACCACCGATTTTTTCATGCCGATTGTCGATAATCCGTTCGATTTTGGCCGTATTGCGGCTACCAACGCCATCAGCGATGTCTTCGCGATGGGGGGAAAACCGATCATGGCGATAGCCATCCTCGGCTGGCCGCTCGATAAACTGCCACCGGAAATTGCCCGCGAAGTGATCGACGGCGGACGTTTTGCCTGCCGGCAGGCGGGCATTGCGCTGGCGGGTGGTCACTCTATTGATGCGCCGGAGCCTATTTTTGGTCTCGCCGTTACCGGCGTAGTACCGACAGATCGTGTGAAGAAAAACAGCACTGCACAGGCGGGCTGCAAACTGTTCCTCACTAAACCGCTGGGCATTGGCGTATTAACCACCGCCGAGAAAAAATCACTGCTCAGGCCGGAGCATGTGGGTCTGGCAACGGAAGTGATGTGCCGGATGAATATTGCTGGCGCAGCCTTTGCGAATATCGGCGGCGTGCAAGCGATGACCGACGTTACTGGCTTTGGTCTGCTCGGCCATCTGAGTGAGATGTGCCAGGGCGCTGGCGTGCAGGCGCAGGTGAATTATCAGGCTGTGCCGAAACTGTCTGGCGTCGAAGAGTATATTGCCAAAGGCGCCGTGCCGGGTGGTACACAGCGTAACTTCGCCAGCTATGGTCATTTGATGGGTGAAATGCCAGCGTCTGTGCGCGATCTGTTGTGCGATCCGCAAACATCCGGCGGCCTGCTACTGGCGGTGTCGCCGGAAGCGGAAAACGAAGTGAAAGCCACGGCGGCAGAGTATGGTATTGAACTGAGCGCCATTGGCGAGTTGGTCAGCGCTCGCGGCGGTCGTCCAATGATCGAGATCCGTTAATTCATGCGGTTATTTATTGCCGAAAAGCCCAGTCTGGCCCGTGCCATTGCCGATGTACTACCCAAACCACATCGCAAAGGCGATGGTTATATTGAGTGCGGTAATGGTCAGGTGGTGACCTGGTGTATCGGTCACCTGCTGGAGCAGGCGCAGCCGGATGCCTACGACAACCGCTACGCCCGTTGGAATCTGGCGGATTTGCCGATTGTGCCGGAAAAATGGCAGCTGCAACCACGTCCGTCGGTGCTGAAACAGATCAATGTCATTAAACGCCTGCTCGCGGATGCCGAACAGGTGGTGCACGCCGGCGACCCGGATCGCGAAGGACAGTTGCTGGTAGACGAGGTGATCGACTACCTGCAACTGGCACCGGAAAAACGTCAACAGGTGCAACGCTGCCTGATTAACGATCTCAACCCGCAGGCGGTGGAGCGCGCGATCGAACGCCTGCGTGCCAACAGCGAGTTTATTCCGCTGTGCGTATCGGCGCTGGCCCGCGCCCGCGCCGACTGGCTATACGGTATCAACATGACCCGTGCTTATACGCTGCTGGGGCGCAATGCTGGTTATCAGGGTGTGCTCTCGGTCGGACGCGTACAGACGCCAGTGCTCGGGCTGGTGGTGCGCCGCGACGAAGAGATCGAAAACTTCGTGGCGAAAGATTTCTTTGAGGTGAAAGCGCATATTGTCACGCCTGCCGGGGAGCGCTTTACCGCCCTGTGGCAGCCGAGCGATGCCTGCGAGCCGTATCAGGATGAGGAAGGGCGTCTGCTGCATCGCCCGCTGACGGAACATGTGGTCAGCCGCATCACCGGCCAGCCAGCGCTTGTTACGGCGTATAACGACAAGCGCGAATCGGAGCTTGCTCCGCTGCCGTTTTCGCTTTCGGCGTTGCAGATTGAAGCGGCGAAACGCTACGGCCTCAGCGCGCAAAATGTGCTGGATATCTGCCAGAAGCTGTACGAAACCCACAAGCTGATTACCTATCCGCGTTCGGATTGCCGTTATCTGCCTGAAGAGCACTTTGCCGGGCGTCATGCCGTAATGAACGCGATTGGCTCGCATGCGCCGGATCTACTGCCGCAGCCGGTAGTCAACCCGGATACGCACAACCGCTGCTGGGATGACAAAAAGGTCGATGCGCACCACGCGATTATTCCGACTGCGCGGGCGTCGAAAGTAAATCTCAGCGATAACGAAGCCGGGGTTTATAACCTGATTGCCCGCCAGTATCTGATGCAGTTCTGCCCGGATGCAGTGTTCCGCAAATGCCAGATCGATCTGGATATCGCCAACGGCAAGTTTATCGCCAAAGCGCGTTTCCTGGCGGAAGCGGGCTGGCGAACGCTGTTGGGTTCGAAAGAGCGCGACGAGGAGAACGACGGCACGCCGTTGCCAGTGGTGGCGAAGGGTGATGAGCTGCTGTGCGAGAAGGGCGAAGTGGTGGCCCGTCAGACGCAGCCGCCGCGCCACTTTACCGATGCGACATTGTTGTCGGCAATGACCGGTATCGCCCGCTTTGTGCAGGATAAAGAGCTGAAAAAGATCCTGCGCGCCACAGACGGGTTGGGGACGGAAGCGACACGCGCCGGAATTATCGAACTGCTGTTTAAACGCAGTTTTCTGGTTAAAAAAGGGCGCTATATTCACGCCACCGAACCCGGACGGGCGCTAATCCATTCATTGCCGGAGATGGCGGCCAGACCGGATATGACGGCGCACTGGGAGTCGGTGCTGACGAAAATCAGCGAAAAAAAGTGCCGTTATCAGGACTTCATGCAGCCGCTGGTCAGTACGTTGCATGAACTGATCCACCAGGCGCGTAATACGCCGGTGCGTCAGTTCCGTGGGCTGGTGGCTCCAGGCAGCGAGAAGAAGAAGACGTTTGCCAAAGGGCGGAGTAAAAAACGCCCGCCATCAGCAGAGGCGGGCAGCGACGCAGTCGTTCCGTAAGCCTGATAAGCGAAGTGCCATCAGGCATTGCCAGACAGCGGCATAATTAAATCACACCCTGCGCCAGCATCGCGTCGGCGACTTTCACAAAACCGGCGATGTTGGCGCCGCGCACATAGTGCGTCTGTTTACCTTCACCGCCGTATTCGACGCAGGCCTGATGAATATCAAGCATGATGTGGTGCAGACGCGCATCCACTTTTTCCGCCTTCCAGCTTAAACGTGCGGCATTCTGCGCCATCTCCAGCCCGGATGTGGCTACGCCGCCCGCGTTGGCGGCTTTACCCGGTGCGAACAGCACGTCTGCTGCAAGGAACAGTTCGGTCGCCGCAATTGTGGTAGGCATATTCGCCCCCTCGGCCACCGCTTTAACGCCATTGGCAATCAGCACTCGTGCGGCATCCATATCCAGCTCATTCTGCGTAGCGCACGGCAGAGCGATATCCACGGGCACGGACCACGGTTGCTGGCCCTGTAGATAATGCAGGCCAAATTCCCGCGCATAGTCGGCGATCCGGCCATCGCGACTGGCTTTGATTTCACACAGCCGGGCCAGTTTTTCCGCCGTAAAACCGGCTTCATCAACGACAGTACCGCTGGAATCAGAAGCCGTGATCACGCGTGCGCCAAAGGACATTGCTTTTTCAATGGCGTACTGCGCCACATTGCCGGAACCGGAAACCGCCACGCGCATTCCTTCAAAACCAAGACCGTGGCGTTTCAGCATCGCTTCGGTGAAGTAAGCCAGTCCGTAGCCGGTGGCTTCCGGTCGTATCAAACTGCCACCGAACGATAATCCTTTTCCGGTGAAGACGCAGGCGGTGTTGTTGGAGAGTTTTTTCATCATCCCGGCCATAAAGCCGACTTCACGCGCGCCGACGCCGATATCACCCGCCGGAACGTCGGTATCCGCGCCAAGATGGCGGTACAGCTCGCCGATCAACGCCTGGCAAAAACGCATCACTTCACCCTCGCTTTTGCCTTTTGGATCGAAGTCGCTGCCGCCTTTGCCGCCACCCATCGGCAAGGTGGTCAGCGCATTTTTAAAGGTTTGCTCGAAACCGAGGAATTTCAAAATCGACAGATTCACCGACGGGTGAAAACGCATCCCGCCTTTGTAGGGACCAATGGCGGAGTTGAATTGCACGCGCCATGCGCGGTTGACCTGCACCTGGTTGTGGTCATTAACCCAGGCCACGCGAAACTGGATCACGCGTTCCGGCTCAACCAGCCGCTCCAGCAGTGAAAGCTGACGATAGCGCGGGTTAGCTTCAAGAAACGGCCAGAGGGTAGTCATCACTTCGCGCACGGCCTGGGCGAACTCTGGCTGGTGCGGATCGCGCTGCTGAACATAACCGAGAAAAGATTCAAGAGAGTGTGTCTGATCCATAGATATAAGTGTCTCTTATTTTTAGTGAATTTGTTGTGATGGTGATGCGCAAAAAATGGACGCTTTAGGACTATAACATTCATAAGGGTACATACCGGAAGCGAAAACACCTCACGGCAGGGAAATTAATAATGTATGTAATGTCATAATGAAAAACGATGACCGAGGAAACTAAAGCTGTGGGAAATAGATCCGTTATAGTAATACGTGGCGTCAATCAGAAAGGAAGAGTTATGGCCCGTTTATCGTGGATAGCAGCAGCGTTACTGGTGGCAGCAGCGGGCAGCGCGCTGGCCGAACGTTTACCCTCACCGGGAATTGAAGTGAATGTCCCTCCTGAAGTCTTTAGCTCCGGTGGGCAGACGCAAACTACGCAGCCGTGCATCCAGTGCTGCGTGTATGGTAATCAGAATTACAGTGAAGGCGCGGTGGTCAAAGCCGAGGGTGTGTTGTTACAGTGCCAGCGCGATGAACACGCGATTTCCACTAATCCGCTGGTCTGGCGTCGCGTGAAGCCATAAACGCTTCCAGCAGCGGGATATCCGCTGGCGCCAGCCTCTGCTTCAGGGCGTCCGCGGGTTTGCACCACAACAAGGCGCTGTGATAATGGCGGGCTGGCTCGCCATGAAAGGTAACAATATGCCACGCATGCAGATGGATCATCCGCCCGGATACTTCTCGCAAGTGGCTGGCAACATAACGTGCCGGCAGGGCATCAATACCCAGCTCCTCGCGCAGCTCACGCGTTAGCGCCTGCAGCTGCGTTTCACCGGCTTCCACTTTGCCGCCAGCAAACTCCCATAGCCCGGCTTGATCGGCGTGCGGCGGGCGCTGTGCCAGCAAAATTTTGCCATCGCGCTCGATGATCGCCGCGACCACCTCAACTGTTTTCTGGTTTGTCATCCGTCTGTTCCATTTTCTGCGGCTGGCTCCACTCGAACCAGCCGCCATCATACACGGCGATCTTCGGCCAGCCGAGCGCGCGGGCAAGCAAAAATGCCAGCGATGCGCGCCAGCCAGTGCCACAGTAAAAAATCACCTGTTTATCGCCAGTGATGTGCTGCTGCTGCCACAGCGCGGCAATCTCTTGCGGGGAGCGTACAGTACCATCCGGATGATGGTAATCAGCAATAAACTGGCTGTTGCCGCCAGCGTGTCCCCAGCGCGCCCCGGGAATATCGCCAGTGGGGGAAATATAGTGATAACCACTGGTGCCGCCGCTGAACTCACCCCAGGTGCGCACGCTAACCAACACGGTCTCTGGCTGTGCCATCAGTTGCCGGGTTTGCGCCATGTTAAGTAAAAAGTGGGGTTGTGAAGGGAGCGGCGCGCCGAAATCCTGCGGGGTGATGGCGGGCGGCAGCTCGATCGTTTGCCGCAGCCCTGCGCGTTGCCAGCTCTGCCAGCCGCCATTCAGCAGACGAATATCGTTAACGCCAGCGTACAGCAGGATTTGCGCCAGCCGTTCGGCAGCGTAGTTGCCACGGCCATAGAGAACGATGGTTATATCACTGCGTAAACCGTAACGGGACAGTACTGCACGCAGTATTTCGGGTGGTACCACATTCCACAACGGCAGGCTTTCGACAAGCTGGGTGTCAATGTAATACGCGCCGGGAATGTGGCCGGCGCGATAGGTTTGTTCGGCGTTATAGCCGACTTCCAGCAGCCGCCATGTTTCGGCTGGAGGATTGCGGTGCAGTAAATCGTCCAGCCACTGTGCGGTAACCCACGGATTGCCAGACGTCATGACATCAGACCTTAAATTTGGCCCATACCGGCGCGTGATCGGACGGTTTTTCCATGCTGCGAATGTCGTAATCAATCCCGGTTTCGATGCAGCGTTCGGCCAACGGCTGGCTCGCCAGCAGTAGATCGATACGCAGGCCACGATTATCATCAAAACCTTTGGAGCGGTAATCAAACCAGGAGAAGCGATCGTTGGTTTCCGGGTTTGCTTCGCGATAAGTATCCACCAGACCCCAGCCCTTCAGGCGTGCCATCCATTCACGCTCTTCCGGCAGGAACGAGCATTTCCCGGTGCGCAGCCAGCGTTTACGGTTCTCTTCGCCGATGCCGATATCCAGATCCGTTGGGCTGATATTCATATCGCCCATAATGAGCACCGGGTTCTCTTTTTTCAGCTCAGTTTCGAGGAAGGTTTGCAGATCCTGGTAGAACTTCTCTTTCGCCGGAAATTTCAGCGGGTGGTCGCGGCTTTCGCCCTGCGGAAAGTAGCCGTTAATCACGGTGATATTGCCGAGAGGCGACGGGATTTCCGCCATGATAATGCGACGCTGCGCCTCTTCGCCGTCGTTGGGAAAGCCGCGACGTACGGAAACCGGCGTACCTTTGGTCAAAAGCGCAACGCCGTAATGGCCTTTTTGCCCGTGATAAAAGACGTTGTAACCCAGACGTGCCACCTCTTCGAGCGGAAACATATCATCATGGACTTTTGTCTCCTGTAGACCGATCACGTCCGGCTGATGCTGCTCAACAAGCGCTTCCAGTTGATGAGGTCTGGCACGCAGGCCATTGATATTAAAAGAGACAAATTTCATAGTCGCCGCCACTTAGCAGTAAAAAGATGCACAGATGTTAGCAGAATTTACATTTAACCACCGCCACTTATTGATATTGCTGGCGCCGATGAGCAAAAAACGCACCAGCCGCCCTGGTTTGGTGCGCAATGCGCCGAAATGGGGCGGAACGCTAAAATTAATTTCGCTGATGATCACAGTTCAATAATTAAATATTCTTATTGCATAAACCCGCGCCTTCGATCGCCTATCACCTCGGCTGGATATGGAATTATTCACTTTTTATGCAATTTAGATGAATAGCGAAAGGTTGTAAGTTACTGATATTTCGTTTATCCAGGACGTTTATGCATTTTCATCGCTGGCTGGCACGAACTGTGCAATCTACATTTACAGCGAAAATTCTCATATTAATTAACATTTATTCAACTTTTAATTTACCGGATGAGGTCGCTATGTCTACGTCAATTACGCGTGAAAATTTTGATCAATGGATGTTGCCTGTTTACGCGCCAGCGCCTTTTATTCCGGTTCGCGGGGAAGGTTCGCGTTTATGGGATCAACAAGGCAACGAGTACATCGATTTTGCCGGGGGTATTGCGGTAAATGCGCTGGGTCACGCCCATCCTGCATTGTGCAAGGCACTGAGCGAGCAGGCGGCGAGGTTCTGGCATACCGGCAACGGCTACACCAATGAGCCGGTACTGAAGCTGGCGAAACAGTTACTGGATGCCACGTTTGCCGATCGTGCTTTCTTCTGTAACTCCGGTGCGGAGGCGAATGAAGCGGCGCTGAAATTGGCACGTAAATATGCCCACGACACTTTCGGCCCACAGAAAAGCGGTATTGTTGCTTTCAAAAATGCTTTCCACGGCCGCACGCTGTTTACCGTCAGCGCAGGCGGACAACCAGCCTACTCGCAGGACTTTGCGCCGCTACCGCCGCAGATCCAGCATGCGATTTACAACGATCTGGCTTCCGCCAGCGTACTGATCAATGACGACACCTGCGCGGTAATTGTTGAGCCAATGCAGGGTGAAGGCGGTGTGGTACCGGCTAATCAGGCCTTTTTACAGGGGCTGCGTGAGCTCTGTACCCGTCACAACGCAGTGCTGATTTTTGATGAAGTGCAAACCGGCGTCGGTCGCACTGGCGAACTGTATGCCTATATGCACTATGGTGTGACGCCGGATGTGCTGACCACCGCAAAAGCGCTGGGCGGCGGTTTCCCGATTGGCGCGATGCTCACCACTGAGACCTTCGGCAAAGTAATGAATGTGGGTACGCACGGTACGACCTACGGCGGTAATCCGCTGGCGGGTGCTGTTGCTGGCGCAGTGCTGGATATCGTCAATACGCCGGAAACGCTGGACGGTGTCAAACAGCGCCACCAGTGGTTTGTTGAGCAACTGATGGCGTTCAATGATCGTCATCCTTTGTTCAGTGACATTCGCGGCCTGGGGCTGCTAATTGGCTGCCAACTGGTGACGGAACATGCAGGAAAAGCGAAACAGATTTCGCAACTGGCGGCAGCGGAAGGGGTGATGGTGCTGATTGCCGGTGGTAACGTGGTGCGTTTTGCTCCGGCGCTGAATATCAGTGAAGAAGAGGTGCGCACTGGGCTTACACGCTTTACCCGCGCCTGTGAAAAATTCCTTGCGGAGAACATATCATGATGGTGATCCGTCCTGTCGCGGCAAGCGATCTACCGGCGTTGATGAAGCTGGCCGGGAAAACCGGCGGCGGGCTGACATCGTTACCTGCTGATGAAACGACACTCGCTGCGCGTATTGAACGCGCTCGCCGCACGTGGCAAGGGGAACTGCCGAAGGGTGAACAGGGCTATGTTTTTGTGCTGGAGGAGACGCAAAGCGGCGAAGTGGCTGGGATCTGCGCCATCGAAGTGGCGGTAGGGCTCAACGATCCCTGGTATAACTACCGTATGGGGACTCAGGTTCACGCCTCGAAAGAGTTGAAAGTCTACAACGCACGGCCGACGTTGTTCCTCAGTAACGATCACACCGGCAGCAGCGAGCTATGTACGCTGTTTCTCGATCCGGCCTGGCGCAAAGAGGGCAATGGCTATTTGCTGTCGAAGTCGCGCTTTATGTTTATGGCGGCCTTTCGCGATCGTTTTAACGAAAAAGTGGTGGCGGAGATGCGCGGTGTCATTGACGAGCATGGCTACTCACCGTTCTGGGAGAGCCTGGGAAAACGCTTCTTTTCGATGGAATTCAGTCGTGCTGATTATCTGTGCGGTACCGGACAGAAAGCGTTTATCGCCGAATTGATGCCCAAGCATCCTATCTATACCCACTTCCTCTCCGAAGAAGCGCAGGCGGTCATTGGCGAGGTGCATCCTCAGACCGCGCCTGCCCGCGTGGTGCTGGAGAAAGAGGGCTTTCGCTACCGCAATTATGTCGACATTTTTGATGGCGGACCGACACTGGAGTGCGATATTGACCGGGTGCGGGCGATCCGCAAAAGCCGACTGGTTACCGTGGCACAAGGGCAGCGCGCGCCGGGAGAGTGGCCAGCCTGCATGGTGGCGAATGAGCAATACGAGCAATTTAGAGTCATGCTTATCAAAGCAGATCCCAATACTGAGCGGCTGCTGCTAAGTGCTGCGGAACTGGATGCGCTGAAATGTCAGCCGGGCGATACCGTGCGGCTGGTTCGCCTTTGTGCCGAGGAGAAATCACAATGAGTTTATGGATCAATGGCGACTGGGTAACCGGTGAAGGTGAGCGCCGGGTGAAAAGTAATCCGGTAAGTCATGAAGCGCTGTGGCACGGTTTTGATGCCAGTGCCACACAGATAGAAGCGGCTTATCGGGCTGCGCGTAATACCTTTCCTGCATGGGCTCGCGAATCTTTTGCTGCGCGACAGGCTGTGGTGGAAAAATTCGCCAGCCTGCTGGAAGCCAATAAAGCCGCGCTGGCGGAAATCATTGCCCGTGAAACTGGAAAACCGCGCTGGGAAGCAGCGACCGAAGTGGCGGCCATGATCAATAAAGCCACCATTTCGGTGAAGTCTTATCACACGCGAACCGGCGAACAGCACACAGAAATGGCCGGCGGTGCGGCAACGCTGCGCCACCGTCCGCATGGTGTTCTGGCTGTTTTCGGACCATATAATTTTCCAGGCCACTTGCCGAACGGCCATATTATTCCGGCGCTGCTGGCGGGCAATACACTGCTGTTCAAACCGAGTGAATTGACGCCGTGGAGCGGCGAAGCGGTGGTTAAACTATGGGAGCAGGCTGGTCTGCCCGCCGGGGTGCTTAATTTAGTGCAGGGCGGACGTGAAACCGGGCAGGCGCTGAGTGCGCTGCCGGGGCTGGACGGTTTGCTGTTCACCGGTAGCGCCAATACCGGTTATCAATTGCATCGCCAGTTGGCTGGTCAACCAGAGAAGATCCTCGCACTGGAAATGGGCGGCAATAATCCGCTGATTGTCGAAGATCCTCAGGATATTGATGCCGCCGTGCATCTGGCGATCCAGTCCGCTTTTATTACCGCTGGCCAGCGCTGCACCTGCGCGCGACGTTTGCTGGTGAAACGCTCACCGGAGGGTGACGCTTTTCTTGCGCGGTTGGTGGAGGTGAGCGCGCGTCTCACGCCGCAGGCATGGGATGCAGAGCCGCAGCCGTTCCTTGGCGGTTTGATCTCCGCTCAGGCCGCGCAGCATGTGCTGCACGCGTGGCAGGCGCATGAAACGCGCGGCGGCAAAACCTTGCTGGCGCCACGTCTGCTGGAAGAAGGAACTTCACTGCTGACGCCGGGCATCATTGAGATGACCTGGGTTGCCGATGTTCCGGATGAAGAGGTGTTTGGCCCGCTGCTGTGCGTCTGGCGCTATGACGATTTCGATGAAGCGATCGCGCTGGCAAACAATACGCGTTACGGGCTCTCCTGTGGGTTGATCTCCCCGCAGCGCGAGAAGTTTGATCGGTTGTTGCTGGAAGCGCGCGCCGGGATTGTTAACTGGAACAAACCGCTGACGGGCGCGGCCAGCACCGCGCCATTCGGCGGTGTGGGTGCTTCCGGAAATCATCGCGCCAGTGCCTGGTATGCGGCAGATTACTGCGCATGGCCAATGGCGAGCCTTGAATCCGCCGCTCTGACCCTGCCGCAAACGCTCAGTCCGGGTCTCGATTTTTCCCGCGAGGAACAACCATGAAAGCGCGTGAAGTGAACTTTGACGGACTGGTCGGCCTGACGCACCACTATGCCGGGTTGTCGTTTGGCAATGAAGCATCGACCCGGCACCGTTTCCAGGTATCCAACCCTAAACTGGCAGCGAAGCAGGGGCTGCTGAAAATGAAGGCGCTAGCCGATGCCGGTTTCCCGCAGGCGGTGATCCCACCGCACGAGCGCCCGAATGTGCCGGTGTTGCGCCAGTTAGGATTTAGCGGCAGCGATGAGCAAGTGGTCGAAAAAGCCGCGGCTCAGGCACCACATATCCTCTCTTCTGCCAGCTCGGCGTCGGCGATGTGGGTTGCCAATGCCGCCACGGTTTGCCCTTCGGCGGACTCCGTGGATGGCAAAGTCCATCTGACAGTGGCGAATCTCAACAATAAATTCCATCGCGCGATTGAAGCGCCGACCACCGAAGCGCTGCTGCGGGCGATTTTCCGCGATGAAAAAACATTCAGCGTGCATTCGGCGCTACCGCAAGTGGCAATGCTGGGCGATGAAGGTGCTGCTAACCACAACCGCTTTAGCGGCGATTATGGCGATCCGGGCGTTCAGCTTTTTGTCTATGGGCGGGAAGAGGGCAGCATGCTCGCACCGACACGCTATCCGGCTCGGCAGACGCTGGAGGCCAGCCAGGCGGTGGCGCGCCTCAACCAGGTTCGCCCTTCGCAGGTATTGTACGCCAGGCAAAATCCCCAGGTCATCGATCAGGGCGTGTTCCATAATGATGTCATTGCCGTTTCTAATCGCCAGTTGCTGTTTTGCCATGAGCACGCCTTTGCCGCTCAAGCACAACTGCTGGCGGAGTTACGCCGTCGCATGCCGGGCTTTATGGCGATCGAAGTACCGCAGCAGGCGGTATCGGTTGCCGATGCGGTGTCGACATATCTGTTCAACAGTCAGCTACTGAGCCATGAAGATGGTCGTATGGTGCTGGTGTTGCCGCAGGAATCGCAGGAGCATGAAGGCGTCTGGCGTTATCTTAACCAGTTGCTGGCGCAGGATAACCCGATAAGTGAACTGAAGGTGTTCGACCTGCGTGAGAGTATGGCAAACGGCGGTGGCCCGGCGTGTTTGCGCTTGCGCATGGTGTTGACTGGGGCGGAGCAGCAGGCGGTAAATCCGGCGGTGATGATGAACGATACGTTGTTCGCTACGCTCAATGATTGGGTTGATCGCCACTATCGCGACTGCCTGACACAGGACGATCTTGCCGATCCGCAGTTGTTGCGGGAAGGGCGGGAAGCTCTGGACAGACTCACACAGTTGCTGAACCTCGGTTCTGTTTATCCCTTCCAGCGTTAACCGGAGGTCGTATGGAGAACTTTCTTGCCGCCACTTTATCGGGTGACATCCCGCGTAAAATGTCAGGGGAGTCGGGCGGTATTCACTGGCTGTGGCATGAACAAGGGATCCTTGAACTGGTGCCGCCGTACCCTACCGGACGCTCGCTGGTGCTCTCTTGCGCCATCCACGGCAATGAAACCGCGCCGGTGGAAATGCTGGATATCTTGCTGAAAAATCTGTTTTCCGGTACGCAGCCGCTTACATGGCGGCTGTTGGTTATCCTTGGCAACCCGCAGGCGCTGCGGGAAGGAAAGCGTTTTCTGCATAGCGATTTGAACCGCATGTTTGGTGGACGCTGGCGGCAACTCCCGCCCAGCGATGAAACGGTGCGTGCCGCGCAGCTTGAACGCGCGGTTACCCACTTTTTTGCTGGCGGTGATGAGGAACGCTGGCATCTCGATCTGCATACGGCGATTCGCGGGTCGTATCATGTGCGTTTCGGCGTGTTGCCGCAGCGCGCTCAGCCGTGGGATGAGCTGTTTCTGGAGTGGCTCGGCTCAGCAGGGCTGGAAGCGCTGGTGTTCCATCAGGCGCCGGGCGGCACGTTTACCCACTTCACGTGTGCGCAATTTGAGACACTGTCTTGTACGCTGGAGCTGGGTAAAGCGCTACCATTTGGCGAGAACGATCTCAGCCAGTTTCAGCGTACTGCCTGGGCGCTGGCGGCGCTACTGGCTGGTGAACCTGCACCGGACACGCAGAACGTGCCGGTGCGTTACCGGGTTGTGCAGCAACTGACGCGACACAGCGAGGCGTTTAAACTGTATATGTCAGCAGAAACACTGAACTTTACGCCTTTCAGCACCGGGACGCTGCTGGCGGAAGATCGCGGTGAACGCTACGTTGTGCAACATGATGAAGAGTATGTGCTATTTCCGAATCCAGGTGTCGCGATTGGTTTGCGCGCCGGATTGATGCTGGAAAAAATAAACTAATACATCAGCCCTGTTACCGCAGGGCTTATTTTTTAGTGCCTTTTTAAATAAATTACAGAAAAATCCTGGTGATTGGGTTTATTATTAATCACTATGACTTTATACTCTTAATAATTCACTATTAATCAATTAATTGATTATTTAATTCTCAACTCTCCACTGTTTTTCCTTATTTTCCTCACATTTGACGTAAAAAGGGTCTTTACACTTTCATTGTTTTACTGTCGCTCTGATTAATTGACGATAAAGACGGTAAAGTAAATGGCGTCAACACGGCTATTGCCGTAAGTAAAACCGAAATAAGGAATAAAATATGCGTAAATTGACTGCTCTGTTTGTTGCCTCTACCCTGGCTTTTGGCGCTGCTGGCCTCGCACACGCCGCCGACACAACGGCTGCTCCTGCTGATGGCAAACCGATGATGCACCGCACTGGTAAAGGTCTGCACGATATGATGTTCAGAGACCTGAATCTGACCGTTGCACAGAAACAGCAGATCCGGGAAATTATGAAAAGCCAGCGTGATGAGATGAAACGTCCGCAGGTTGAAGAGATGCGTGCAATGCATGACATTATCACCAGTGATAGCTTCGATAAAGCGAAAGCGGAAGCACAGATCGCGAAAATGGAAGAACAGCATAAAGCTGGCATGCTGAGACACATGGAAACGCAGAACAAAATTTACAACATCCTGACGCCGGAACAGAAAAAGCAGTTCAATGCGAATTTTGAGAAGCGTCTGACAGAACGTCCAGCACCGGAAGGTAAAATGCCTCCTGCACCTGCTGAATAATTCAGCACTCCCTATCAAGACCGCCAGTTTTGCCTATTTCATGCAGTACGTGATGGGCAGAACTGGCGGTTTTTTCTTTTCTTCCCTCTTGCCAGCCGCTCGTAGCGCGGTATTCTCGTGAGGCCCCTTTTCTCAGGGCGTGTTACTTATCTGAAATTTATAATTTTTTACATGTCTGGTTACGCTGTGGCCTAAGGCAAATTGTTGCTGCTGCCGATAATCCGACAACGACAATAAACAATAACAAGCTGCCACGCTGCCTGCTAAAGCAGCGGCGCGGATCTCATGACCGCGCCCTTCAGGAGTGATGATGGAATTCTTTGATATTCGCAAAATGCCGGTGAATCTCTGGCGTAATGGTGCGGGCGAGACCCGGGAGATTTGCTGTTTTCCGCCCGCCACCCGCGATTTTAACTGGCGCGTCAGTATCGCTTCATTGGCAAGTAATGGTGAGTTTCCGCAGTTCCCTGGTGTTGACCGTGTGATAACTCTACTGGAAGGTGGTGAAGTAACGCTGGATGGTGGTAGCGTTTTCCGCCACACCCTGAAACACCATCAGCCCTTTACCTTTGCCGGTGAACAGTCGGTGAAAGTGGAGTTGTCGGAGGGGAAAATGTCGATGGATTTCAATATCCTGACGCGTCGTGACCGTTGTCAGGCAAAAGTACGTATCGCCGATCGCACATTTACCACCTTCGGGGCGCGCGGCGGTGTGGTGTTTATTCTTAGTGGCGCGTGGCAACTTGGGGATAAACTGTTAACCGCCGATCAGGGCGCTTGTTGGCAGGAAGGGCGGCACACGCTACGGCTGTTGAAGCCAGAAGGGCAGTTGCTGTTCAGTGAGATCAACTGGCTGCCCGGGCATTAATCCAGGTTGATGATTTCATGCAAGCCGCTGAGCAGCGGCTTGCAGAGTATTTTGTAACCATCATGGTCGAAACCGGCTGGCGTGCGCAGCAGCGCGGTGGCCTCGCTCAGGGTGTTAACCGAACCCAGCCACAGCCAGTTGTGAATGATGTGGTATTGCGTCATCACGCCGAAACTCTCTTTCAATCCGACCGGCCCTTGCCAGGGCCAGCACACCAGCTTCATGCGCGCCATCGCCGCGGCGAAACGCGCATCGTGCGCTTCGCGTGGTTCTTTGCCGCAGCATGCGCCGGCGCAGCGTTGCAGCGCTGAGCGAAAGCAGGGACGACCGCGTGTGACCGACTCCAGCCCCAGCAGGCCGTAGCAGAGCTTTTCGTCATCGGCAATGGATTGCAGCGCCTGTAACGCGGCGCGGCGGTTGGCGAACAGCCCGTGGAGCTCCGGCGTGGTGGAAAAATCCACTTCGCGCGCATAAACCACCTGTGGTTTTTCGCCGCCCAGCAGTAGCGAGCAGAGCTGGCGATTGCGGCGCAGGCGTTTATTAAACAGCGGCTGCTGCTCTTTGATCAGCCGTGCTTCCAGCAGCAATGCGCCCAACTCTCCGGCGGTGCAGATCCAACTGATGCGCCTGGACTGGCGCAGCATCGAGGCTTCATCCGGGGTGCGCATATGCGACAGCACCCGGCTGCGGATATTGACGCTTTTGCCGATATACAGTGGCATCGCCTCGCTTTCGCCATGAAAAATATAGACGCCAGGGTGCTTTGGCATGGCCTCCAGCCACTGGCGCAAATGTTCGGGGTATTCATAAATTGCCGCTGCGTCAAACTCGAGACGCGGGGCTGATTGACGCCTTGCCACTCAGAAACTCCTGATACTGTTTACCTATCCAGTATAACAATTAACGGCAGGTTAAAAAAGTGGCAACCAGAGTAGGCCGGAAGAGCTGTGACAACGTCAGGGAGCGGGGGAGGACGCGGAGGTGGCTACGCTTATCAGGCCCGTCAGGCAGGCCTGATAAGATCATGATGAATTTCAGGAATTATTTTTTCCAGAAGTCATCGAAAACGGTAATCGGCGGGCGGCGTTTGTGTTCGGTTTTCAGATACCAGCCTTCGATAATTTTGGCGATACCGGCATCCAGCGTTTTGCCTTCCAGATAATCATCGATATTTTCGTAGGTGACACCCAGTGCGGCTTCATCAGGCAGCGACGGGCGATCGTCTTCCAGATCTGCCGTTGGCGCTTTCTTATAGAGATGTTCCGGGCAGCCCAGATATGCCAGCAATTGTTTCCCCTGACGTTTATTCAGACGGAAAATCGGATTGATGTCGGTACCGCCATCGCCATATTTGGTGAAGAAGCCGGTTACCGCTTCAGCGGCGTGATCGGTGCCGACTACCACACCTTTAGTCATGCCAGCGATGCTATATTGCGCTTTCATACGTTCACGGGCCTTCTCATTGCCACGAACAAAATCGCTCAACTCGATGCCGGCATCGCGCAGCGCCTGTTCACTCGCCAGCACTGCGCCTTTAATGTTTACGGTCAATACGCGATCCGGCTGGATAAAGCTGATGGCATCCTGGCAATCTTGCTCGTCTGCCTGCGCGCCGTAAGGCAGACGTACGGCGATAAACTGATACGCTTCATCGCCAGTTTCCGCGCGCAGTTCGCTGATAGCCAACTGGCTGATTTTGCCGGTCAGCGTGGAATCCTGGCCGCCGCTGATGCCGAGTACCAGCGATTTAATAAAGGGAAACGTCTTCAGATAGGTTTTCAGAAAATCCACGCTGCGGCGAACTTCGTCTTCGGCGTTGATGCCCGGCTTCACGCCCAGCGCCTGAATAATCTCTTGTTGCAGAGTCATTTACCCCTCCGTTATGTAATCCTGCCTGGCAGGTTGCAAATAGTTAATATAGAGCCAAATTAACCCTTTGGCAGTAAAACGACAAGGATCACAGATTTGAGTGGCGCAATTTGCTGCGTTTTAGCAGCTTATGTCACTTTCATTAGATTTTTCCGAAAGATATACCATCGGCAACCCATAGTTGAAAAATGTACTTTTCTATTCCAGGATTAGATAACACGCTGATACACAAGTGGATACTGAAGAGGATGGAATATGAATAAAAACATCGCAGGAATTCTGGGCGCCGCCGCTGTACTGACCATGCTGGCAGGGTGTACTGCCTACGATCGCGCAAAAGATCAGGTCGCTCAACCGGTTGTGAAAGATGTGAAAAAAGGCATGAGCCGCCAGCAGGTTATGCAGATTGCAGGTCGTCCTTCTTCTGAAGTCACGATGATTCACGCGCGCGGTACCTGCCAGACCTACATTCTGGGTCAACGTGGCGGTAAAACCGAAACATACTTTGTGGCACTTGATGAAACTGGCCACGTGATGAATTCCGGTTATCAAACATGTGCAGAATACGATACTGATCCGCAAGCTAAGCAGTAAGTTATTTTGCCTGAGCATAAAAAAACCGGCCTGATGGCCGGTTCAGACTACTGACAGGGTCCTGGCCGTAACGTAAGGTCAGGACTTTGATCTAATATAGACAGTACAAAAAACGTACTGACCGCCATGCTTAGAGAACCCACCCCGCAGCATTGATCTCTTCCCTGTAACACCAGAACGACACATTGATATTCATAAGAGTAAATAAAATGGCTGAAAAAAAATTATCCGATTATACAGAAAAAGAATTTCATGATTTCATCACAAAAATCAGAGCGGCGGATTTCCCATCAGAATCAGCTCATGACGAAGCTATTTACAACTTTAGTCGATTAACAGAGCATCCCGATGGCTGGGATCTTATATATCATCCTGAACCGAATGCAGATAATTCAACACAAGGGATTATCAATGAGATAAAAGAATGGTGCGCAGCCAACGGCAAACCAGGATTTAAACCCGAATAAACACTCAATAACTTTTCTCTGCAATCACCTCGGGCACAATGTTAACGCATTGCGCAGGGGTAAACTCATCCTTGAGAGGAGCGTTATATGTCTGATGATATCAGCTATGATTCATCTTATTTTACCTATGAATCTGTTGATGCCGGATTAAAAGAAACTAATGAAAATGAATATTTTCGCGTTCCTCAGGGCGGCGATGCCAGCAATGCGTTTATTTATTACCGTAAGGATTGCGCATAACATGGTAGAGCGTTTTAATTCAATGCGGTAATCGTTATTGAAATAAGACCTGGCTGCCTTCTGAGGTTTTGAAAGTTACCTTTAAAAAGGGTTCCATGTACATTATGGAACCCTTTTTACATGATCCACAGGATCGGTCAACCGCTCCTTAAGTGATAGACATTATCCTGATGGCTGGTTTTTTAGCTTATGCCGGTATGCTGCCAATCTTGCCCATTCGCGACCACACCCGGTGCGCGGCAAGATGGACGAGGAAATCATCCACCAGCATTGATGAGGCTGAGTCCGCTTCCACAATACCGTCTTCCCCCTGCGCATTTACGCCCAGCAGTGCTTTGAACTGACGCGCATCGCCCAGCAAGGCAATGGTTTTCAGGTGCTTATACGCCTCCAGCAGGTAGTATTTCGCATCACCATTTTGTAAAAGTTCGCTCACATCGCCGCCGGGGACAAACACACCGTCCACTGTGAGCGAGGGAGATCCTGCAAACGTTGCAGCCACTGGCAGGCTGGAGCCGTCATCAGCGGTCACTTCACCCATGCGGGCGTACAACAGTTTGCTGTGAACGCCTTTTGCCTGAAGCCCTTGCAGTACGGTCAGTACATCGGCAGCGCTGACGTTATCATGCAACAGGACAGCCACTACCCTGCCTTTGACGTTACCGTCCGGAACCGCATACAGGCTCAGCGCCGGATCTTTTTTCAGGCCGTTAACATCCGGTGGTGGAGCGATATTGCGTTGTTCATCGCTGAGTGTAATCCCAAGATTCCCGGCAACGCCCTGTGCCAGATGAACGTCGATATGTGCCAATTGATCAACAACGCGTTCGCGAATATAGGCGCGTACCACTTTACTGAGCTCGGAGCTGAATGCATCAATGATATGGCGCTGCTCAAAAGGCGTCTGGCTAAGCCAGAAAAGTCGTGGATGGGCGTAATACTCGGCAAAAGAGGCGCTGCGCTCGCGGATTTTATGGCCTTCAACACGTTCCTGCCAGGTCTCAAAACCGCCGCGTTTCGGCCCTGGCGGTGTTTCTCGCGGCCAGTTATCGTTGATTGAGTTCGGTTCATAGTTGGCCGGATTGGTATCAATATCTATGCGGTGCATGCCGTCGCGCTGGAAATTGTGATACGGGCAGGTAGGGCGGTTAATCGGAATTTCATGGAAGTTTGGCCCGCCGAGACGGCTGATTTGTGTATCTGTGTAGGAGAAAAGGCGCCCTTGCAAAAGTGGGTCGTTGGTGAAATCCAGCCCTGGAACAATATGCCCTGGATGGAACGCGGCCTGCTCGTTTTCGGTGAAGAAATTATCCGGGTTCCGGTTTAGCACCATCTTGCCCACGCGCTGCACCGGCACCAGTTCTTCCGGGATCAGTTTGGTTGGATCCAGCAGGTCAAAATCAAATTTGAACTCATCTTCTTCAGGGATCAGTTGCAGTCCCAGCTCATACTCCGGGTAATCCCCCGCTTCAATGGCTTCCCACAACTCGCGGCGATGGAAATCCGGATCGCGCCCGGTCAGTTTTTGTGCCTCATCCCATACCAGCGACGCCTTGCCTGCCAGTGGTTTCCAGTGAAAGCGCACAAAGGTCGATTTCCCTTCGGCGTTAATCAGCCGGAAAGTATGAATACCAAACCCTTCCATGGTGCGATAGCTGCGCGGAATGCCGCGATCTGACATCGCCCACATCACGTTGTGCAGCGTTTCCGGTTGCAGAGAAACGTAATCCCAAAAGGTGTCATGAGCGCTTTGTCCCTGCGGGATTGCCCAGTGTGGCTCCGGTTTTACGGCATGAACAAAATCGGGGAATTTATGCGCATCCTGAATAAAAAAGATCGGCGTGTTGTTGCCCACCAGATCAAAAATGCCCTCATCGGTATAAAACTTAGTGGCAAAACCACGGATGTCACGCACGGTATCTGCCGAACCGGCACCACCCTGAACCGTGGAGAAGCGAACAAAAACCGGCGTGATTTTCTCCGGATCGGAGAGAAAATCGGCTTTGGTGATATCGCTCAGGCTGCGATAGGGCTGAAAATAGCCGTGCGCCGCTGAACCACGTGCGTGCACGATCCGCTCCGGAATGCGTTCATGGTCAAAATGGGTAATTTTCTCCCGCAGAATAAAATCTTCCAGCAGTGTGGGGCCACGGGTTCCGGCGCGCAGGGAGTTTTGATCGTCGGCGATGCGCACCCCTTGATTGGTGGTAAGTGGAAAATTCTCACTGCCCTTGCGGAAGTATTCAAGCGCGTTCAGTTTGTCGTTGGACGTATCCGGCGCTTTCAGGCTACCCGGCGCGGTCGGCTGTTCGCCAGGCGCTGTGGGGTGAGGGGAAGGACGGTGAGAATTGTCTTCTGGCGCGAGGGAATCCAGCCCAGGACGGGATTCGTTAGCATCATGCACCGGGGCTCGTTGAGGGGCTTTTTTCTGTTGCGACATTGAACTCGTCTCCTGTTTTCATTACTGAAAAATGGTCGTTGTTATGGCAAAACCCCTCTAACTATAGAACATTGCCCTGCTGATGCCCGGTCGCCCGGTAGATAGCGGTTCGATGAAAAAATTGCGAAAAGTGCGCCGGAGGCGACGGGCGGGGTAACAATCGGCTATGATAGGTCTTTCATGTCTGTAGATTTTGTCTTTAGTGAATGCATCGCTTATGAAACCTCTTCGCCAACAAAACCGAGTCGTTATCAGCTATGTCCCTCGGGTTGAACCCGCTCCGCCCGATCATGCCGAAAAAGTGAACGGGTTTCGTGATGTCTGGCTGCTGCGCGGTAAATATGTTGCGTTTGTGCTGATGGGTGAAAATTTTCACCGTTCACCGGTCTTCAGCGTGCCGGAAGCGGCCCAGCGCTGGGCAATGCAGATGCGCCAGCAGAATGAGCTTGACGAAGAGTAATACCGGCACTACGGCTGGCGAAGTGCGGTGACCCGATAATCAGCAAACATTCTGACTCTGGCTGAAAGATGCCGTTTTGCGGGTAAAGAAGGTGGCGGGGGGAGGTTCCCCGCCTTGTCGTTTTTGACTTAACGATGTGCCAGTTCGGCGTCGTCTTCGCTTTCCAGAATGGCTTTGTCGGTCTGCTTCAGCCACTGGCTGGTTAGCGTTCCGGCGGTCATGGAGCCGCTCACGTTCAGCGCGGTACGGCCCATATCAATTAGCGGCTCAACAGAAATCAGTAGTGCAACCAGCGTGACCGGCAGGCCCATGGCTGGCAGTACAATCAGAGCGGCAAACGTCGCGCCACCGCCGACACCCGCGACACCGGCGGAGCTGACGGTAACAATCCCTACCAATGTGGCAATCCACACTGGATCCAGCGGGTTAATGCCGACAGTGGGTGCTACCATGACGGCCAGCATTGCCGGGTAAAGGCCGGCACAGCCATTCTGACCAATCGTTGCACCGAAAGAGGCCGAGAAGCTGGCGATCGATTCTGGTACGCCCAGACGGCGGGTTTGCGCTTCCACGTTCAGCGGAATTGACGCGGCGCTGGAACGGCTGGTGAAGGCAAAGGTCAGCACTGGCCACACTTTGCGGAAGAATTTCAGCGGGCTGATGCCGTTAACGCCTAGCAGCAGGCCGTGCACGACAAACATAATGCCGAGGCCAAGATAGGAGGCGATAACAAAGCTGCCCAGCTTGATGATGTCCTGAATGTTGGAGCCCGCCACGACTTTAGTCATCAGCGCCAGTACGCCGTACGGCGTAAGCTGCATCACCAGACGCACCAGTTTCATCACCCAGCTTTGCAGCGTGTCAATAGCGGTTAGCACTCTCTGGCCTTTTGGCGCGTCATCTTTCAGCAATTTCAACGCAGCGACGCCGAGGAAAGCAGCAAAAATGACGATGCTGATGATCGAAGTCGGGTTTGCGCCGGTCAGATCGGCAAACGGATTTTTTGGCACGAAAGAGAGCAGCAGTTGCGGTACGGTCAGATCGGCTACTTTACCAATATAATTGCTCTGGATGGCATTCAGACGCGCTGTTTCTGCGGTTCCCTGTACCAAACCTTCGGCGGTCAGGCCAAACAGGTTAGTCACCAGCACCCCGACCAGCGCGGCGATCAACGTAGTAAATAGCAGCGTGCCGATGGTTAAGAAGCTGATTTTACCCAACTGGGAGGCGTTATGCAGGCGCGCGACGGCGCTTAAAATGGAGGCGAATACCAGCGGCATCACGATCATTTGCAGCAACTGAACATAACCGTTTCCAACCACGTTAAACCACTGGATAGAGGTTTTCAGTACCGGGCTGTCAGCGCCATAGATAGCCTGTAGCGCCAGGCCGAAGGCGACGCCAAGCCCTAAGCCGACCAGCACTTTTTTTGCCAGGCTCCACTGTTTGTGGCGTGTCTGCGCCAGCAAAAACAGCAATGCCACGAACACAGCGACGTTCGCGATTAATGGAAGATTCATCCCCGTTCTCCTGATTTCATTATTCGGTCAACCTTGCCAGTTAACCCAGTGGCGGAAGGTTAGCAGAAGTGCCGAGGTGGCCTTATATCCAAATAGAATGTTTTATGCCAAAAGCAGGGGGATTGTTGGCTTAATGGCCAGATTGTGGATGAATAAAACGATTAAACTGATTTTGCAGCGAGTTTATCATCTGTGATGACCAGCGAATTGCACCGTTTTCGGGCAGCGATTGCGGCATCCACACCGCCCAGGTGAACAGCGCCATACATAATACGCGCTCGAGCTGGTTGCCTTTTTGCGGGGCCAGGATAGGCAGGCGAAAGCGCCAGCGACAAGGCCATAGCAGCGGCACACCCGCAGGTGTCAGCATATCTGCAAGGATATGGCTCAAATAGCCCACCACCATTCCCTGCAATGCATCCGCAGGGACAATCCAGCTTTCCGGGACTTTTAGCGTAAACAGCGCGAGCGAGAGAAAAACTGCCAGCAGGCTGTGCGTAAATCCCCGATGGCCGAAGGCTCGCGCCATCGGTTTTGATATCCACTTCAGACGCTGGCCGAGGAAGGATTTCGGGTGATCGATGTCCGGTAACAGGCAGGTAAGAATGGCAGACGGAACAATATGCCACCAGTCACCCTGAGCAAGGATGGGTGTTAATTCGGCATTTTTGGCAAACACCGCGCAGGCAATGGAAAAAAGCAGGTGTCCTTCGGCCGTCATGATCAAACTCACTAAACTGTCGATGTATACAGTATAGGATGTTTATACAGTAGGCGGAAGAGGTGACGTTGTAACTCTTTGTCACAATCCTGTTAGATTATCGCGCCAGCCAGCCGCCATCGACGGCGAGAGTGAAGCCATTAATGTAATCGGATGCCTGTGAAGCGAGAAACACCGTCGCGCCTTTTAAATCTTCTGGCTCGCCCCAACGCCCTGCGGGAATGCGATCGAGGATCTCCTGGCTGCGTTCGGCATCTTCCCGCAGTTGCAGGGTGTTATTGGTCGCCATATAGCCTGGCGCGATAGCGTTGACGTTAATCTGGTGCGGCGCCCATTCATTGGCCAGCTGACGGGTCAGCCCCATCACGCCACTTTTCGACGCGGTATAAGAGGGTACACGAATGCCACCCTGGAAAGAGAGCATCGAGGCAATATTAATAATTTTGCCGCCGTTATTCTGTGCGATAAATTGCCGGGCGACGGCCTGCGATAAAAAGAAGACCGTCTTCAAATTCAGGTTCATGACGTCATCCCAGTCCTGCTCGCTGAAATCAAGCGCGTCGCAGCGTCGAATGGCGCCAGCATTATTCACCAGAATATCCACCCGGCCCATCTGGTCCACCGTCTGATTAACAATATAATCCAGTCCGTGCTGGTGTCGCAGATCCGCCTGTACAGAAACAAAACGACGCCCGAGAGCATGGACGCGTTTGGCAGTGTCGTGCGGAATTTTCCGGCCCACGCCGACAATATCGCAGCCCGCCTCCGCAAGTCCTAATGCCATTCCCTGACCCAGACCGGTATCGCACCCGGTTACAATGGCTACTCTACCTGCAAGCTTAAAGGCATCCAGTATCATGTTCTCTCCGGCGTAATCGTTATTATTGTGACAGGGCATCAGCGCCTGGGGATCAGAATAGGAGGTGGGCAAGCAAAATACAAATAAAAATGAAACTGCGTTTCAAAAATAAAGGGGCAGCAAAAGCAGCTACCCCGGCAGGATTAACCGAAAATATGAGCTAGCGTGAGTTGTTCCAGGCTGGTGAGCCTGGCATTAGCCAGCACATAACGAGGATCGGCGCGGTGTTCTTCATCCGGTACCACAATCGATCGCATCCGCGCTGCTTTACTGGCGATCATGCCATTGACTGAATCTTCCAGCGCCACGCAGGTCAGCGGATCAACGCCCAGTTTGGCGGCACAATCCAGATACACTTGCGGGTGCGGTTTGCTGTAGGGGAGTTTTTCCGCCGAGGCCAGCGCATCAAAGTTGTCGCGTAGTTCAAACATCGCCAGCACTTTTTCCAGCATATGTAGCGGCGACGCGGAGGCCAGCCCGACCAGCAGGCCATTGGCCTTACACAACGCAATGGCTTCACGCACTCCAGGCAGTAGCGGGCGTTTCTCTTCAACCAGTGAAATTGCACGCTGAATAATGCGGTCTGTCACTTCCTTGCGATCCGGGCCGTTCCATGGTTGCTGCGCGTACCAGAGTTCCACCACCATGTCGATGCGAAGGCCGAGCGTGTCGGGCAATTCATGACGTCGGTTAATATCCACGCCAAGGCTTGCCACAACCTCCAGTTCGGCGCGATCCCATAGTGGCTCGGAGTCAATAATTAATCCATCCATATCAAAAATGGCAGCATGAATTTGACGCGGAGCTGTCATAAAACCTCTCTTTTTTATGGCATGTCGCCGGGAATAAACGGTAAATGTGGTTAAACGTTCATCATACCGACTTTAAAGATCAGGCGAAAATGATTATCAGCAGGTAGACTAAGGCGGAAACAGTGCGTCACTTACAAGGGGAATCCATGACGTATCAACAAGCTGGACGCATCGCCATTCTGAAACGCGTTCTGGGTTGGGTGATTTTTATTCCGACCGTAATTTCGACAGTCATTTCTGTGCTGAAATTTATGTATGACCACAGTGAAAAACAGCCAGGCATTAGTGCCGTGATGCTGGATTTTGCGCATGTGATGATTGATATGATGCGTTTTAATACGCCTTTCCTTAACCTTTTCTGGTACAACTCACCGACCCCCGACTTCCATCATAGCCTGAACATTGTGTTCTGGCTTATCTACGTGCTGATCTTTGTTGGTCTGGCGTTGCAGGCTTCCGGCGCACGCATGAGCCGTCAGGCGCGTTTTCTGCGTGAAGGCGTGGAAAATCAGATGATTCTTGAACAAGCCAAAGGGCCAGAAGGGTTGTCTCGCGAGCAGATCGAAGCGCGCATTGTCGTGCCGCACCACACCATTCTGCTGCAAGTTTTCCCACTGTATGTGCTGCCGGTGATTATGATTATCGCGGGCTACTTCTTCTTTTCACTGCTGGGCTTTTTGTAAGTAGTCACAGGCCCGCAAGCAATAACGCTCCCGGGCCTGTCTGTTCTACGCTGCCAGTACTCGATCAAGCGCTTTTTGTGCGTTCAGCAGATGTTCGCCGCCAAAAAGAATGGCCCGGTTGAAAAGCGTATAAAGCTGGTAGATCGGCTGACGTTCGGGAAAATCAAGGGGCAATGGCGAGACTGACTGGTAGCCGTCGTAAATCTGCGGCGGCTGGTCCGGATGCAGCGGCAGCATCGCCAGATCGCACTCCCGATCGCCCCAGTAACAGGCCGGATCGTAAATATAAGGACCGTCTGGCCCCAGCGCACAGTTATCGGACCACAGATCGCCATGCAGTAATGACGGCTGCGGTTGGTGGGCGCTCAGGCGCTGCTGAACATGCTCGACAATGGCGTCGATATTGCCGAACTCCATACCTTTTTCTGCCGCCAGCTCCAACTGCCAGCCAATACGCTGTTCGGCAAAAAACGTTGACCAGCGGCGCTGCCAGGCGTTGGGCTGTGGCGTAGTGGAAAGGTCGTTATCAAAATCGAGGCCAAACTGCGGTTGATCGCTCCACTGATGCAGGCGTGCCAGTTGCTGACCGAGCAGAAACGCGTTGTGCGCATCCAGCGGACGGGCAGGGAGATACTCCATGACCAGAAAGCTGTAGTCACGATCGCTGCCCACAGCCCATACAGTTGGCACCTTTACCGTATTGCTGCGCGCCAACAGCGAGAGCTGATCGGCTTCGGCGGTAAAAATAGGCAACAGTTCACGTTCATCGCATTTAACGAAAAGTTCATGGCCCGCGTAACGGGCATGCCATGCAGCATGTATTTCGCCGCCTGGCAGCTCATCCCGCTGCTCAATCTGGCCACTTCCCAGTTGTTCGCGTAACAGACTACTTATCGCTTGCCACATGATGTCTCTCCCATGTAATCAGCCAGATCATAAGGTTAGCGCACTAAAGCTGTGAAAAAATACGACGTAACGCACACCTGCGGGTCAGATGGTCCGCCATGGCACTTAATGCTCTTTTGGCTGCCACGCCTCCCAGGTGCTGACAGTAATGTCGGCCTCTTCAGCCACCGCAGCGGCGGCTAATCCATGGGCGAGTTCAAGCACTTCCTGTTCATCGAGTGCACTGATAAGCCCAAAGGTGTTGGTACCTAGATCGTGAACATTGCCATCGTCATCGGTCATCGTGAGCAGGAAACCCGCACGTGTAAAGTAGTTATTTAGCTCGTTAATTTCGACCAGGCTTTGCTCATGAAATTTCACCACTACTACGTAGCGCGTGATGTCGCCGCTGCTCATATGTCACCTCGTTGTAATCATGAAGGTTTTTTTAGCATAGTCGTCAGGCGCTATTTGTCGATTTTCAGGCATTACGCAAGTAATCATAGATCTTTTGCGTGTCGGCCAGCGCGCACAGGCGAGTACCATGGTTAATCGTGGCGGCGCTCCCGGCGGCAACACCGTAACGGACCATATCGTCCAGCGGCGCGTCCTGCGCCAGTTTTAGCGTCATCGCACCCACCATACTGTCGCCAGCGCCTACCGTGCTCTGACTTTTCATCGGCGGTGGTACGATCTGCACACATTGGTTCGCATCGACGGCCAGCGCACCCTGAGGACCCAGGGATACGACGACGCGCAGCGCTTTACCGCTATCAACGATCTCCTGTGCTGCCTTGCGCACATCATCCGGCTGGGTCAACTCCCGCCCCACCAGCGCGCTCAGTTCTTTCTGATTCGGTTTAACCAGTTCGATATTGCCGATAGCCAGTGCAGCGCTAAGGGCTTCGCCGGAACTGTCAACGATGCAGCGTAGACCATGTTGCTGTGCAGTTTTTATAAGTTGTGTCAGTTTCCCGACGGTAATGCCTGGCGGCAGACTGCCGCTCACCACCAGTAACGAGCCTGGCTCAATGATGAGCACTTTTTCTTCGAGCTGACGAAACTCATCTTCACTGAGGCTGGCGCCCGGCATGACAAAGCGGTACTGCTCGTCGCTGGATTCAACGTGAACATGTAGGTTCTGCCGTGTCCAGTCTTTGGCGTTGATGCTGATAGTTGGCACGTTTTCATCCGCTAACAGCGCCGTCAGGTGTTCGCCGGTTGCGCCACCGGCCGGAAAAATCGCTGTGGCTTTACCGCCAAGATGGGTAATGGCTCTTGCGACATTAATGCCGCCGCCACCGGGCTCAAAAACAGGTGCAGTGCAGCGCAGTTTCCCTTCTGGATAAATCTGCGGCGTTAATGTTGCGCTGTCCAGGGAAGGTGCCAGCGTCAAAGTATAAATCGCGACCATGATGACCTCCTTTTTCTTCGGTTGCAGTAATCCTGGCACTGAATCAAGCGAAGGGAAAGGAAATAACAGCCTGATTTAAATATGGTATCGATTAAATTGGCTTAGAGGATTAATAACCATTTTGTTGTTTTCGAGATCTCTCTTATTCAAAAATTCCAATAAGATTTCATTGATATGTTTAAGCGGCCTTTTTATAATTTGTTATCTTTCTTTGGAACGTTACTCGTTGATCCTGATGAAAGTTTCCGGGACCGTGATGGTCTCTTTTTTTTTGCTGTTCGGACTCTAAAAAATGAAGCTTTTGAAGACAGTACCCGCGTTTGCACTGGTCGCGGGCGTATTTGCGGCAATGAATGCCGCCGCAAATGATACCGTTTTTACTGTCATGGATGACCCATCCACCGCGAAACACCCGTTTGAAGGTAGCGTGAACGGCGGTTACTTGTCGCAGGCCGGCAACACAAAGAACTCCTCTTTGACTGCCGATTCCACCCTGACGTGGTACGGCGAGACCACGGCCTGGTCTCTGTGGGGCAACGCCAGTAATACCTCATCGAACGATGTTCGTTCGTCTGAGAAATACGCCGTTGGCGGCCGTAGCCGTTATAACATGACGGATTATGACTATATTTTCGGCCAGGCCAGTTGGTTGACCGATCGCTATAACGGTTATCAGGACCGCGATGTGTTTACCGCCGGTTATGGTCGCCAGTTCCTGAATGGCCCGGTTCATAGCCTGCGCTTTGAATTCGGTCCTGGTGTTCGTTACGACAAGTACACCGATGACAACACCAAAACCACCGCGTTGGGTTATGCATCCGGTACTTATACCTGGCAAATGACCGATACCACTAAATTCACGCAGGGTGTGTCTGTGTTTGGTGCGGACGATACCACAGTGAACTCAGAAACAGCGCTGGAAGTGGCAATTAACGCCCACTTTGCCTTGAAGATGAGTTACAACCTGACCTGGAACTCCCAGCCGCCTTCAACTGCGCCGGATCATACCGATCGCAGAACGACGGTAACGTTAGGTTATAAAATGTGATACGCCGGGCCGGAAATTCCGGCCCACTGTTTTTATCTGTACTATTTCCCGCGCTTTATATTCAATTTTATTTAAGTTAATTTTCTCTCCACATTGCCTTCATAATTAATTAGCTGGACACATATTCAGTTTATTTGACACGAATGGATAAATAAATTGGCTGGGCAAAGGTGTGATGCAGATCTACACTGGTATTACAAGCAAAAAAACGGCCAAGCCAATAATGTTTGTATTACAGAAAGAGAACTCAACTATGAAAACAATCAAAACTGCCGCAGTTGCCATGGTGCTTTCTGCACTCTCTTTTGGCGTCTTCGCGGCTCAGCCTGCCACTTCAGCCAGTCAGAGCAACACGAATATCACTAACATCGAAGCGGGTTCCAATATGGTGCCAGTCGCGCAATCTGCTCACGGAACCAACGATCAGGCATTTGATGCACATACGCTGGTTGCCGGTGAATGGAATTAAGTAGATTCCTGGTTAATTCATTAAGTTTGAAAAACCGGAGAGTGTAGTACCGGTTTTTGTATTTATATCGTAATGTAAAATTAACACCTGTATTTTATCGCATATTGACGAAAACTGAGGTGTTCTTTAAAAACATCTGTTGGTAAATAGATTAGCTGTTTAACTCCGAAGCAAAGACAAAATATTTTCTGCCGACTGGTTTGCCCCTTTGAGTACGGCATCCTGCCCCTGTTGTAATATTTGTGCTTTCACCATCTTGCTGGTTTCCAGCGCATAATCCGCGTCTTCGATACGGCTTTTTGCCGCCTGAGTGGCCACATTTTGTTGCGCCAGCATTTATCAGTCGGCTTAATATGTGTACACCTGCTTGAAAGTGAAGGAAGTTATTTACAGGGGTTACAAAGAGGCGGTTTATCCCTATCCTGATGCCAATTAAGCCAGGTAAAAACCACAACAACCGGAGGAGCAATGGGGAATTCCAAAGATGCGGCGTTATACGAGGAGATGTGCCGGGTGGTGGGGAAGGTAGTGCTCGAGATGCGCGATCTGGGGCAGGAGCCAAAGCATATTGTCATTGCCGGCGTGGTCAGAACGATGCTGGCAAATAAGCGAGTCACGCGTTCTGCGTTAACGCAGGAAGCAATGGAAACCGTGATCCGCGCGCTGGGATATCAATCCTGATAAATGTAGAAAGGCACGCTTGCGCGTGCCTTGTATGAGTGCGGATCTGTCTTTCAAAGTAGATGTGTGCCGTTAGCGCCGCTTTTTATGACGATCCGGTAAGCTTCTTGCTGATTTAATGCTGTGGTGCTTATAAAAAGAAAAAATAATGATCGCAAGGAGTGCGATAATAATAACGGTATAAACGATTGCCATGCTTTATCATTGAGTTAGATGTTAATGGGAAGCCAACTAGACTGCCAGTGGTACTGTTGTGTCAAGGTGACCACTAAAAATCAGATTAAACGCATGCTATTTGATTAATTTTGAAACCTTTTTTTACATTAACATTCATCACTGCCGTTTATGAATATCCTGTTTTCAGACATGCAGGACTGCCACGCTGGGGTGAATAAAAAGTACTCCTTTGCTGTTATATCCCGGAAATCCCGTTTTATACGTCTTTTCTGCGGCTGGCCAAGGCTGTGGTGGATGGTTACCGCTGGTGTGATAATGCAATGCGCCGTATCGGGAGCTAACTCGCTGAATTGTCGGTTGTTGGGAACCGATAATTCACGCAGGAAATGTGTTATCTCAATCGCACAGGATCTATTTCCGCCATGATTAAACTGGCGATATCCTGTTTTTGATGCACCTTTCCATATTTGATGATGATCTGCCTTGCGTTTTCATATCCTGGTGCCCAAAGCTGATTATTGAGGCGTACATTTTTGTAAATAGCAATGAGCGGTTTCTGCCAGGCTGCCGCTATATGCACGATCGAGGTATCGGGTGAGATAATCAGGTCGGCTTGTGCAATAAGAGCCATCGCATGATGCAGGGTTTTAAAGGGATTTACGACGACTCTGTCGGGGAGGGACAGGCGGATCTCTTTGCGGTGATCGAGCAGAATAATATTTACTGCAGGATAAGTGGACTGCAACTGTTCAATAATTGCCGCAAGTTGCGTCTGGGATAAACAGCGATCCTTATTGCTGGCAAAGATATTAATGATAACCTTACGGCCTTCGATGGCTGCCAGAAATTGTTGCGTCTCAGCATAAATATCCTGGGGGATATGCAGTTCATAAGTTTCCAGTTGTTTTTTATCTAATTGCATGCAATCTGCGATGCAAAAAAAGGTTTTACTGACATGCCAGTTTGCGCAATCAAAATCAAAGGATTTCGTATAATGATTAATAGAGGGCCACTTATTAAATCCTAACACGGCTTTGGCATTTATTTGTCTTAACAACAACAACCGATGCACCGGGATATCAAGAAGGGAGGGATCGATAACAATATCGTATTTATTATTAGCTAATTCGGTAACCACAGAGTGGGGGACATTATGGGTGAATTTTTTGAGATAGCTGGAGGAAGTGACATCCTCTGCCTCGTAGATATGGCGAATGCGGGGGTTATAGCGCATTACCTCGCGGTTTGATTTTGTCAGCAGAAAATCAACGATATACCCAGATTCGTGCAGACATTTAACCAGTGCTGAATCGACGACGACGTCGCCAATTGCCCCTTCGTTGCGCATCAACAGAACTTTTCTCGCTGAGATTAAATTTGGCTCACTTCGGACAGGACTATCCCATAGCATTTTAGCGATATAAACGCGTATCAACATACGTATTTTTTTTATAAAGTAATTACGACGTCTGTTGAGTGCTCTTATTTTTTTAAACTTTCCGACAGGCATTTCTGTGGCTGTGTGTTGCATCACGACTACCTTTTTCTTTATTCACAACAAACATTCCCACCATTTTTTCTAATGGGGATGCAGGACGGTAAAAATCACTCAGCCAGGTTTGTTCGTTATTCCAGTAAAATGGTGAATATTTTTCATCTGATTTCATCATGAGATATTGAGGACATGATGGATGAAATGTGAATTCGCTATATTTTTTTCGATGGCGCATAAAGCGCCTGAGTTGCATAAATCCCGTGTTGCGGCAACCTTCATTGAAGGTGAATTTATTGTTGTTCGTGCGCCATAAGGGCGTGACCAGCCTGATCTCTGCGCTGTACGCCAGGAATATGATTCTGTTCACGCTTTTATGTCGCCGCGATGCCGTGTACTATTGTGGGGCGTTATCAACAGGTGGGGATGAGCACAGTCAGGTTTTCGTACAATCTGGTGTGCACAGTTTGCAGAGTGAAGCAAATAAACATCCTTAACATGCTGATATAAATACATTATTTAATTTTGTATGTGCTCTTTCGTGTGGGGCACCACTGCAAATAAGGAAATGAAATGCCTGTAATTACTCTTCCTGATGGCAGTCAACGCCATTATGACCACGCCGTAAGCCCTATGGATGTTGCGCTGGATATCGGTCCAGGACTGGCGAAAGCCTGTATCGCTGGCCGTGTTAATGGCGAACTGGTTGATGCTTCTGATGTGATTAACAGTGACGCCAACCTCGCCATCATCACTGCTAAAGATGACGATGGTCTGGAAATTATCCGTCACTCCTGTGCGCACCTGTTAGGCCATGCGATCAAGCAATTGTGGCCGCATACCAAAATGGCGATTGGCCCGGTTATTGATAACGGCTTCTATTATGACGTTGATCTTGACCACACCCTGACCCAGGAAGACATTGACGCGCTCGAAAAGCGTATGCATGAGCTCGCCGAAACCAACTATGACGTCATCAAGAAAAAAGTGAGCTGGCAGGAAGCGCGCGAGACCTTTGTCAAACGCGGCGAAAACTATAAAGTCTCCATCCTTGATGAGAACATTGCGCATGATGACAAGCCGGGCTTGTATCATCATCAAGAATACATCGACATGTGCCGTGGGCCGCACGTGCCGAACATGCGTTTCTGCCATCACTTCAAATTGATGAAAACAGCAGGGGCTTACTGGCGCGGCGATAGCAACAACAAGATGTTGCAGCGTATCTACGGCACCGCGTGGGCAGATAAAAAAGCGCTGAATGCCTATCTGCAACGCCTGGAAGAAGCGGCAAAACGCGATCACCGTAAAATCGGTAAGCAACTCGACCTGTATCATATGCAGGAAGAGGCGCCGGGTATGGTTTTCTGGCATAATGATGGGTGGACTATCTTCCGTGAACTGGAAACATTTGTTCGCTCTAAGTTAAAAGAGTACCAGTATCAGGAAGTGAAAGGCCCGTTCATGATGGACCGTGTCTTGTGGGAAAAAACTGGCCACTGGGACAACTACAAAGATGCGATGTTTACGACCTCTTCCGAGAACCGTGAATACTGCATCAAGCCGATGAACTGCCCGGGTCACGTACAGATTTTCAATCAGGGCTTAAAATCTTACCGCGATTTGCCGTTGCGTATGGCTGAGTTCGGTAGCTGCCATCGCAATGAGCCATCAGGAGCACTGCACGGATTGATGCGCGTACGTGGTTTCACTCAGGATGACGCCCATATCTTCTGTACGGAAGAGCAGGTGCGTGATGAAGTGAACGCATGTATTCGTTTAGTCTACGATATGTACAGCACCTTCGGTTTTGAGAAAATCGTCGTCAAACTCTCTACTCGCCCGGAAAAACGTATCGGCAGTGATGAGATGTGGGATCGTGCTGAGGCGGATCTGGCGGTTGCGCTGGAAGAGAACAATATCCCGTTTGAGTTCCAACTGGGTGAAGGTGCATTCTACGGTCCGAAAATTGAGTTTACCTTATATGACTGCCTCGATCGTGCATGGCAGTGCGGAACAGTACAGCTAGATTTCTCCCTGCCGGCTCGTCTGAATGCTTCTTATGTAGGCGAAAGCAACGAACGTCAGGTTCCGGTGATGATTCACCGCGCGATTCTCGGTTCTCTGGAGCGCTTTATCGGCATCCTGACTGAAGAGTTCGCTGGCTTCTTCCCGACCTGGCTGGCGCCGGTGCAGGTAGTGGTCATGAATATCACCGATTCACAGTCTGAATACGTTAATGAATTGACGCGTAAACTACAAAATGCGGGCATTCGTGTAAAAGCAGACTTGAGAAACGAGAAGATAGGCTTTAAAATCCGCGAGCACACTTTACGTCGCGTCCCTTATATGCTGGTTTGCGGTGACAAAGAGGTTGAGGCCGGCAAAGTTGCCGTGCGTACCCGCCGTGGTAAAGACCTGGGGAGCCTGGACGTAAATGATGTTATCGAGCAGCTGCAGCGAGAGATTCGCAGCCGCAGTCTTCAACAATTGGAGGAATAAAGTATTAAAGGCGGAAAACGAGTTCAAACGGCGCGTCCCAATCGTATCAACGGCGAAATTCGCGCCATGGAAGTTCGCTTAACAGGTCTGGAAGGCGAGCAGCTTGGTATTGTGAGTCTGAGAGAAGCTCTGGAAAAAGCTGAAGAAGCCGGGGGTGATTTAGTTGAAATTAGCCCTAACGCCGAGCCGCCCGTTTGCCGTATAATGGATTACGGCAAGTTCCTCTATGAAAAGAGCAAATCTTCTAAGGAACAGAAGAAGAAGCAAAAAGTTATTCAGGTTAAGGAAATCAAATTCCGACCTGGTACAGATGAAGGCGACTATCAGGTAAAACTCCGCAGCCTGATTCGCTTTCTCGAAGAGGGCGATAAGGCCAAGATCACACTGCGTTTCCGTGGTCGTGAAATGGCCCACCAACAGATCGGTATGGAAGTGCTTAATCGCGTGAAAGACGATCTGAATGAACTGGCAGTTGTCGAATCCTTCCCAACGAAGATCGAAGGCCGCCAGATGATTATGGTGCTTGCTCCGAAGAAGAAACAGTAAGGCCATCAAGTAATTAAACCTGTGGGCCACAGACTCACGGGTTTAATTCGCCTTTGTTTCGTTTATTAACAATGCGAAGTGGAAGTTAAAAAATGCCAAAAATTAAGACCGTACGCGGTGCTGCTAAGCGCTTCAAAAAAACCGGTAAAGGTGGTTTTAAGCACAAGCACGCTAACCTGCGTCATATTCTGACCAAAAAAGCTACCAAGCGTAAACGTCACCTGCGCCCGAAAGCCATGGTTTCTAAAGGCGATCTGGGTCTGGTAATCGCGTGCCTGCCGTACGCATAAGTCGTTAACCTTTTAACTTTTTTTAAGAATATAGATACAGGAGAGAGCATATGGCTCGCGTAAAACGTGGTGTGATTGCACGTGCACGTCATAAGAAAATTTTGAAACAAGCTAAAGGTTACTACGGCGCGCGTTCACGTGTTTACCGTGTTGCCTTCCAGGCTGTTATCAAAGCTGGTCAGTACGCTTATCGTGACCGTCGTCAGAAGAAGCGTCAGTTCCGTCAACTGTGGATTGCACGTATCAACGCAGCAGCACGTCAGAACGGTATCTCTTACAGCAAATTCATCAATGGCCTGAAAAAAGCCTCTGTTGAAATCGACCGTAAGATCCTGGCTGACATCGCCGTATTCGACAAAGTGGCATTCTCTGCACTGGTTGAAAAAGCGAAAGCAGCTCTGGCATAAGCCAGTTTAAGAGAGGGAGCCTGGCTCCCTCTTTTGCTTTAAGATTATCAATACATTGACATTTTGCAGTGATGCGTTTTCAATAGTCCATCACCGACACTTACCCTGTTAAGGTAACGCAAGCATGAATGCTGCTATTTTCCGCTTCTTTTTTTACTTTAGCACCTGAACCCGGGAGGCTAGCGCGTGAAAGAAGAAACGGAAAACAGCGCCAGAAAGCCTCCCTTGTGGAGGCTTTTTTTGTATCTGCCGTTTGTAAACATCGTCATATAACGAGGAAAACCATGTCACATCTCGCAGAGCTGGTTGCCAGTGCGAAGGCAGCCATTAACGATGCTTCAGATGTCGCCGCTCTGGACAACGTCCGCGTCGAATACCTGGGCAAAAAAGGGCACCTGACCCTTCAGATGACCACCCTGCGTGAGCTGCCGCCAGAAGAGCGCCCGGCTGCCGGGGCAGTGATCAACGAAGCAAAAGAGCAAGTCCAGCAAGCGCTGAACGCCCGTAAATCGGATCTGGAAAATGCTGCGCTGAATGTACGTCTGGCTGCCGAAACCATCGATGTCTCCCTGCCGGGTCGTCGCGTAGAGAATGGGGGATTACACCCGGTAACCCGTACGATCGATCGTATTGAGAGTTTCTTCGGTAAATTGGGCTTTACCGTCGCCACTGGCCCGGAAATCGAAGACGATTACCATAACTTTGACGCGCTGAATATTCCGGGCCATCACCCGGCACGTGCGGATCACGATACTTTCTGGTTCGATGCGACGCGTTTGCTACGTACCCAGACCTCCGGTGTGCAGATTCGTACCATGGAAAATCAGCAGCCGCCAATCCGCATCATCGCCCCTGGACGCGTTTACCGTAACGATTACGACCAAACGCATACCCCAATGTTCCATCAGATGGAAGGGCTGATCGTAGATAAAAACATCAGCTTTACTAACCTGAAAGGTACACTGCACGACTTCCTGCTTAACTTCTTTGAAGAAGATCTGCAGATTCGTTTCCGCCCGTCTTACTTCCCGTTCACTGAACCATCTGCAGAAGTCGATGTGATGGGCAAAAACGGCAAATGGCTGGAAGTGCTGGGCTGCGGCATGGTACATCCAAACGTACTGCGTAATGTTGGAATTGATCCGGAAGTTTATTCTGGCTTCGCATTTGGTATGGGAATGGAGCGTCTGACCATGCTGCGTTATGGCGTTACCGATTTGCGCGCATTCTTCGAAAACGATCTGCGTTTCCTCAAACAGTTTAAATAAAGGCAGGCAAGACAATGAAATTCAGTGAACTGTGGTTACGCGAATGGGTCAATCCAGCCATTGACAGTGAAGCACTGTCAGAACAAATCACCATGGCTGGGCTGGAAGTGGACGGCGTAGAACCGGTTGCCGGGTCGTTTGATGGTGTTGTGGTCGGTGAAGTAATGGAGTGCGCTCAACACCCGAACGCAGACAAACTGCGTGTGACGAAAGTAAATGTTGGCGGCGATCGCCTGCTGGACATCGTTTGTGGTGCGCCGAACTGCCGTCTGGGCCTGAAAGTCGCCGTGGCGACAGTTGGTGCGGTACTGCCTGGTGATTTCAAAATCAAAGCGGCAAAACTGCGCGGTGAACCGTCGGAAGGTATGCTGTGCTCCTTCTCCGAGCTGGGTATTTCTGACGATCACAGCGGCATTATCGAACTGCCGGCAGATGCGCCGATTGGCACCAATATCCGTGAATACCTAAAACTTGATGATAATACCATTGAAATCAGCGTCACGCCGAACCGTGCAGATTGCTTAGGGATCATCGGTGTCGCGCGCGATGTGGCGGTACTGAACCAGTCTCCGCTGACCGCACCGGAAATCTCGCCGGTTGCTGCGACAATTACCGACACGCTGCCGATCGCAGTGGAAGCTGCAGATGCCTGCCCGCGCTATCTCGGGCGAGTAGTGAAGGGTATCAATGTTAAAGCGCCAACTCCGCTGTGGATGAAAGAGAAGCTGCGTCGCTGTGGTATTCGTTCAATCGATGCTGTCGTGGACGTGACCAACTACGTTTTGCTGGAACTGGGTCAGCCGATGCATGCGTTTGACCGCGATCGCCTGGAAGGCGGCATCGTGGTGCGCATGGCAAAAGAGGGTGAAACCCTGGTGTTATTGGACGGTAGCGAAGCGAAACTGAGTGCAGATACGCTGGTGATTGCCGACCATAACAAAGCGCTGGCGATGGGCGGCATCTTTGGCGGCGAACACTCTGGCGTGAACAGCGAAACTCAGAATGTGCTGCTGGAATGCGCTTTCTTCAATCCGCTCTCTATTACCGGTCGTGCACGACGTCATGGTCTGCACACTGATGCTTCGCATCGTTATGAGCGCGGTGTTGACCCACAATTGCAATACAAAGCCATGGAGCGTGCAACTCGCCTGTTGCTGGATATCTGCGGCGGTGAAGCTGGGCCGATCATTGATGTCACGAACGAAGCTACTCTGCCGAAACGTGCGACCATTCGTCTGCGCCGCAGCAAGCTGGATCGCCTGATTGGTCATCATATTGCCGATGAGCAGGTCAGCGATATCCTTAAGCGCCTTGGTTGCGAAGTCACTGAGGGCCAGGATGAGTGGCTGGCGGTCGCGCCGAGCTGGCGTTTTGATATGGAAATCGAAGAAGATCTGGTGGAAGAAGTGGCGCGTATTTACGGCTACAACAACATTCCGGATGCGCCGGTTCAGGCCAGTCTGGTCATGGGAGAACACCGTGAAGCGGATCTGTCGCTGAAACGTGTGAAAACCATGCTCAACGATAAAGGTTACCAGGAAGTGATCACCTACAGTTTCGTTGATCCGAAATTGCAGCAACTGATCCACCCGGGCGAAGAGGCGTTGATCCTTCCAAGCCCGATCTCCAGCGAAATGTCGGCAATGCGTCTGTCGCTGTGGACTGGTCTGTTGAGCACTATTGTTTATAACCAGAACCGCCAGCAGAGCCGGGTACGTATTTTTGAAACGGGTCTGCGCTTTGTACCTGATACCCAGGCAAATCTTGGTATTCGTCAGGATGTCATGCTGGCGGGTGCCATTTGCGGCAACCGCTATGAAGAACATTGGGATCTGGCGAAAGGCAGCGTGGATTTCTTTGACCTGAAAGGTGATCTGGAATCCGTTCTGGAACTGACGGGCAAATTATCCGCCATTGAATTTCGTGCAGAAACAAATCCGGCGCTCCATCCGGGACAATCTGCGGCGATTTATCTGAAAGATAAACGTATTGGTTTCATTGGTGTTATGCATCCGGAACTGGAGCGTAAGCTTGATCTGAACGGTCGCACTTTGGTATTTGAGCTGGAGTGGAATGCGCTTGCAGACCGCGTGGTTCCTCAGGCTCAGGAGATTTCACGCTTCCCGGCGAACCGTCGCGATATCGCGGTTGTTGTGGCTGAAAATGTGCCTGCAGCAGATGTTTTGGCCGAGTGTAAGAAAGTTGGCGTAAATCAGGTAGTTGGCGTAAACTTATTTGACGTGTACTGCGGTAAGGGCGTAGCGGAGGGGTATAAAAGCCTTGCCATTAGCCTGATCCTTCAGGATACCAGCCGTACACTCGAAGAAGAGGAGATTGCCGCTACCGTTGCCAGATGTGTAGAGGCATTAAAAGAGCGATTCCAGGCATCATTGAGGGATTGAACCTATGGCGCTTACAAAAGCTGAAATGTCAGAATATCTGTTTGATAAGCTCGGGCTTAGCAAGCGGGACGCAAAAGAGCTGGTTGAGCTGTTTTTCGAAGAGATCCGTCGTGCTCTGGAAAACGGTGAACAGGTAAAACTCTCCGGCTTTGGCAATTTCGATTTGCGTGACAAAAATCAACGTCCGGGGCGTAACCCGAAAACGGGCGAAGATATTCCCATTACAGCCCGGCGCGTGGTGACCTTCAGACCCGGTCAGAAGTTAAAGAGCCGTGTTGAAAACGCTTCGCCCAAAGCTGAATGACATGAACTAACTAAAAAGGCCGCGCTGCGGCCTTTTTCCTTTTCAGCGCCCGGCATCAATCATAAAATCAGTCACCTGACTGACGGTAAAACGGTTAACATGCTGGCATACGCTCATCTTCAACAGCAACGAAATCGCCGCTGCCTTGGCGGATTATTGCTGCTTTTATTATTCTCTGTGTTTATTAGCCTCTGCGCGGGCGAGCAATGGATCGCTCCCGGCGGCTGGTTTACTCCTGATGGCCAGCTCTTTGTCTGGCAAATTCGTCTTCCCCGTACGCTGGCGGTAGTGCTGGTGGGTGCTGCGCTGGCGCTCTGTGGTGCAGTGATGCAGGCGCTTTTTGAAAATCCGCTGGCGGAGCCGGGATTGCTTGGGGTCTCAAGCGGCGCGGGTGTCGGTCTGATCGCCGCGGTACTGCTGGGCGGCGGTATGCTGCCTGGCTGGTCGCTGGGCGTGTGCGCCATCGCCGGAGCGCTGATCGTGACGCTTATTCTGCTACGCTTTGCCCGGCGTCATCTCACCACCAGTCGCCTGCTGCTTGCAGGTGTGGCGCTTGGCATCATCTGTACCGCGTTAATGACGTGGGCGGTTTACTTTTCTACCTCATTCGATTTACGCCAGCTTATGTACTGGATGATGGGCGGTTTTGGCGGGGTAGACTGGCAACAAAGCTGGCTGATGGTGGCGTTGTTACCGGCTATGATCTGGGTCTGTTTTCAATCAAAACCGCTGAACGTTTTGGCACTGGGTGAGATATCCGCGCGACAGTTAGGGTTGCCACTGTGGCTGTGGCGAAATTTGCTGGTGGTAGCGACGGGCTGGATGGTAGGCGTCAGCGTTGCTCTGGCGGGAGCTATTGGTTTTATTGGCCTGGTGATCCCGCATATTTTACGTCTCTGCGGGCTGACCGATCACCGGGTGTTGCTTCCTGCTTGCGCGCTGGCGGGTGCGGTGGCGTTATTGTTCGCCGATATTGTTGCCCGACTGACGCTCAGCGCCGCTGAGTTACCCATCGGCGTTGTTACGGCGACGCTGGGTGCGCCAGTGTTTATCTGGTTATTATTAAAGGTCGGGCGCGAAGCCTGAAATTTATAACATCAACGAAGGGTACGCTATGCAACAGGATATTCTGAATACTGAAGTCACGACCATTGATGGCGAACAGACAACACTGGAAGCTTACCGCGGTAAGGTGTTGCTGATCGTCAATGTGGCATCTAAATGCGGCCTGACGCCGCAGTATGAACAACTGGAAAACCTGCAAAAAACGCTCAGTGATGAGGGTTTCACGGTTCTGGGATTCCCCTGCAACCAGTTCCTCGGCCAGGAGCCGGGTTCGGAAGAGGAGATTAAAACTTTTTGCAGCACGACTTATGGTGTGACATTCCCGATGTTCAGCAAAATTGAAGTGAATGGTGACGAGCGTCATCCGCTGTATAAAAAATTGATCGCCGCCGCGCCGTCCGCTGTTGTACCAGAAGGTAGTGGTTTCTATGCGCGTATGGAGAGTAAAGGTCGTGCGCCGAAAGAGCCGGGCGATATTCTATGGAATTTCGAAAAATTCCTCATTGGCCGCGACGGTCTCGTGATCCAGCGTTTCTCGCCGGATATGTCCCCGGAAGATCCGGCGTTGCAACAGGCGGTTAAACAGGCTCTGGTGAAATAATGTCTGCGCTGTTGCAACTGCAAGATGTGGGAGAGTCGGGCAGACTGGGGCCGATTACAGCATCGGTTGATCGGGCGGAGATTTTGCATCTGGTCGGACCAAATGGCGCCGGGAAAAGTACTCTACTTGCCCGGCTTGCTGGTTTATCTGGCGGACAGGGCGAGGTGTTATTGAATAACCGCTCGCTGGAACAATGGCCTTCCCTGGCGCTGGCACAACATCGCGCTTACCTTGCCCAGCAGCAGACCCCGCCCTTTGCCATGCCCGTCTGGCACTATTTGCTGTTGCATCAGCGCGATACTGCGCAAACCCGCTGTCTGGGGCAAATTGCCACTAAGCTTGGGCTGGGTGACAAGCTTAGCCGTAGGGTCAATCAACTTTCTGGCGGTGAATGGCAGCGGGTGAGGCTGGCCGCAGTGATTTTACAGATCCACCCGGAGGTGAATCCCTCAGGGCAGTTGCTGTTGCTGGATGAGCCAATGAATAGCCTTGATGTGGCGCAGCAGGCTGCGCTGGACAAGCTTATAGCAGAGCTGGTAAGCGGTGGAGTGACCGTCGTGATGAGTAGCCATGATCTCAACCATACGCTGCGCCATGCGCAACAGGTGTGGTTACTGAGCGCCGGGCGACTACTGGGTAGTGGCAAACAAGAGGAGGTGTTGACGCCTGCTCATCTGGCGGAAGCGTACGGGATGGCTTTTCGCCGTTTCGACGTGGACGGGCATCGTGTGCTGATCCCAGCGACGTGACGAAAAGGTGACTTGCCACACAACTGATTCACACGGTAAATTGTTACGATAAAAATAAAGTACGAGGCGAGATCCAGAATGCGTATCTGGTTTCTTCTGGTGGCGGCACTGTTGCTTGCAGGATGTAGTTCTCATCGTGCTCCGCCACCTAACCCAAGGTTGTCGGATTCGATCACGGTGATTGCGGACCTGAACGATCAACTGAGCGAGTGGCGAGGTACACCGTATCGCTACGGCGGTATGACGCGTTCAGGTGTTGATTGCTCCGGGTTTGTGATGATGACTTTTCGCGATAAATTTGCGCTTCAGCTACCGCGTGAAACGCGTCTGCAGGCTGAGATCGGCACAAAAATCGACAAAGATGATTTATTGCCTGGCGATCTGGTGTTCTTCAAAACTGGCTCTGGTGAAAGTGGGCTGCATGTTGGAATTTATGATACTGACAATGAATTTATTCATGCTTCCACCAGTCGCGGCGTGATGCGTTCTTCACTGGATAACGTCTATTGGCGGAAAAATTTTTGGCAGGCGCGGCGTATTTAAGAGTCGGCCAGGCGCGGTAAAAATTCGTTAAACCAGGATATTTCCACTAATTATCTTTTATAATATTAAATACCATAAGTGGACGTTGAATCTGGCGAAAAGACTATTAGTGAGCTGCCCAATCCTAATCAAGGAGAAGCCAAATATAGAATGGGATAAAAATGAAGTTAGCCTCACTAAAAGCATTACGCCTGGAATTCATCTACTTGTGTTTAGCCATGCCTGATATCACCCACAACGCGGGACTGGCACGATGATGATTCTGCTTGATGATACATATCGCCCGGAGCTTTTATTACAGCCAGCGAGGAAGAGTAACGGAACGCTTCAGGGGCTGGAAGTTATCGTTAACTTTGTGGGGATAGACAGTAACGTCCGTGCCCCGTCAGAGCTAGTTTCCCCGCGCCTGAAACTCGATGAAACCCTGCAACTCTTTAGGGAGCAACTGGCGCTGATAGAGGCCTGCCAGCTTTTTTTATTACAACATCAATTAATCGTCTGGATTAATATTTCTCCGGTTATTGCTGGAGCCTTACTTACCAACGAGGAACTGGCTGCCAGCGTGGCTAAATTTCCCTTTCTGGAATTTACCGTAAATGAGAATTTCCCCAACTTCAATAAAGGAGAAGAGGATCCTTCTCTGTCTCTACTGGCGAAACAATATCCGCTGGTACTGGCAAATTTTGGTGTGGGAACGTCATCGACTAAAGCCATTTTTGACGGGCTATTTAAACGGGTCACGTTAGATAAAAATTTTGTTCAGCATCGATTAGCTTCTCCGTCGTTTGAACCTTTTATGCGCGCGATCGTTTCACAGATAAGCCCCTATTGTCAGTCGATGATGATCGCGGGTATTGATGACGAATCTGCCCTGAAGCGGGCGGAACCTTTTCACTTCAGCGCAATGCAAGGGGCATTATGGCCACCGGTCACCGCTGCACAGATCACATCTCTTATTCACTCATAGCCCTGCTTTTCGCCGGTGTTTAAACCTGATTGTTGGCACTACACTAAAGACAGGAGGAATCATGACCCTGTCTTTTACTACCCGCTGGCGTGATGAACTGCCAGAATTTTACACAGCATTATCTTCGACACCACTACACAATGCCCGTCTGATCTGGCATAACGCGCCACTGGCGCAGGAGCTGGGTGTGGAGAATGCGCTTTTTCATCCCGAATCGGGTGCCGGTGTCTGGGGCGGCGAAGCATTGCTGCCCGGCATGTCGCCGCTGGCGCAAGTCTACAGCGGGCATCAGTTTGGTGTCTGGGCCGGGCAACTGGGCGATGGGCGCGGGATCCTGCTCGGTGAACAACAATTGCCGGATGGCACTACCCGCGACTGGCATCTGAAAGGCGCGGGGTTGACGCCTTATTCACGTATGGGCGACGGACGTGCAGTTTTGCGTTCGACCATCCGTGAAAGTCTGGCATCAGAGGCGATGCACTACCTTGGCATTCCGACGACCCGTGCACTGAGCATTGTTACCAGCGATACGCCGGTCATGCGAGAAAGCCGCGAACAGGGTGCCATGCTGATGCGCATCGCTGAAAGCCATCTTCGTTTCGGGCATTTTGAGCATTTTTATTATCGTCGCGAACCGCAGAAAGTACGCCAACTGGCCGACTTTGCCATCCGCCACCACTGGCCGCATTTGCAGACTGAATCCGATAAGTACGTGCTGTGGTTCTACGATATTGTCCGGCGTACTGCTATGCTGATTGCCCGCTGGCAGGCGGTCGGTTTTGCGCACGGCGTGATGAATACCGACAACATGTCGATCCTCGGACTGACCATTGATTACGGTCCCTTTGGCTTCCTCGACGATTATCAGCCGTCATTTGTCTGCAATCATTCGGATTACCAGGGGCGTTATAGCTTCGATAATCAACCCGCAGTGGCTTTGTGGAACCTGCAACGGCTGGCACAGTCGCTGTCGCCATTTATTGATATTGAGGCGCTGAACAGTGCGCTGGATGATTATCAACATCAGCTGCTGACAGAATATGGCATGCTGATGCGCGGTAAGCTTGGTTTCCTCACGCAGCAGCAGGGCGATAACCAGCTTCTGACGGAACTGTTTTCACTGATGGCGCGGGAAGGGAGTGATTATACGCGTACCTTCCGCCTGCTTAGCCAGACGGAGCAGCAGAGCGCCTCTTCGCCGCTGCGCGATGAATTTATCGATCGCGCGGCATTTGACAGTTGGTTTGCGCTGTACCGGATGCGTCTGCAACAGGAGCAGGTTGATGATGCACAGCGGCAACAGCAGATGTCCGGCGTGAATCCGGCACTGGTGTTGCGCAACTGGTTGGCACAGCGGGCGATTGATGCGGCTGAGAAAGGCGACGCCACTGAACTGACACAGCTACATGAAGCGCTGCGCCAGCCGTTCCGCGATCGTGACGATGATTATGTCAGCCGCCCACCGGACTGGGGAAAGCGACTGGAAGTCAGTTGTTCAAGTTGAACAGGTTTATGAGGAGCCCGCCGGCTGGCGGCGGGATGCGATCAAAGGCGAGTGGCGACGGCGGCCGCCAGTTTTTCCAGCAGGAATTTACTGTCGTCCCAACCCAGGCAAGGATCGGTAATGGATTGCCCGTAAACCAGCGGCTGGCCGCTGACAATTTTCTGCGTGCCTTCCTGCAGGAAGCTTTCTACCATCACACCAGCGATGGCGGTCGAACCGTTACGGATCTGCGAACAAACATTGTCACAGACATCAAGTTGACGTCGATGTTGCTTCTGGCAGTTGCCGTGACTGAAATCCACCACCAGGTATTCCGGCAGATCAAATTCGCTCAGCGTATCGCAGGCATTGACGATATCTTCGGCGTAATAGTTTGGCGTTTTACCGCCACGCATAATGATATGCCCGTAAGGATTACCGCTGGTTTGATAGATGGTCATCTGCCCGGATTTATCCGGTGAGAGGAACATATGGCTGGCGCGGGAAGCGCGGATCGCATCCACCGCGATGCGGGTATTGCCATCGGTGCCGTTTTTAAAACCGACCGGGCAGGAGAGCGCCGATGCCATTTCACGGTGGATCTGGCTTTCCGTCGTGCGCGCACCAATCGCGCCCCAGCTAATCAGATCGGCTATAAATTGCCCTGTCACCATGTCGAGAAATTCAGTCGCCGTCGGCACGCCCAGTTCGTTGACCTGAAGCAACAGTTTGCGCGCCAGTTCGAGACCATGATTAACACGATAGCTGCCATTCAGGTCAGGATCGGAGATCAGTCCCTTCCAGCCAACAACTGTGCGCGGTTTTTCAAAATAGGTGCGCATCACGATCTCGAGCTGGGCGTGATGTTTCTCACGCAGCGTCTGCAAGCACTGTGCGTAATCTACCGCCGCATCAAGATCGTGGATAGAGCAGGGGCCAATAATCACCAGTAAGCGGCGATCTTCGCCATTGAGGATTTTTTCTATTCGCCGCCGGGATGCAACAACATGTTCGGCGACCTCAGGTTTAACGGGATAACGCTGCGCCAGTTCAGCCGGTGTCACCAGGCTGTCGATGCGCGCAGTGCGAAGCTCATCGGTCTTGTTCATCAAACGTCTCAAAATTAGGTGCTTCAGCGGCAGGAATACCGGAAGTGATGCGCACACCATAAACCAATCGCGGCTTATTTCAAGTATGGCCGTGAGGCACATTACTTCAGTGGTAGCTATCATAGCGCGTTATGAATCATTGTACTAGCTTATTAGTACAAGGGCGCAAATGACACTCTGTAAATGAGTCTATTTTGAGCACAGCTTTGCTGTGATTTGTCTTCTACAGGGAGAGCGTCTGTTGAGTCAGGTATCCTTTATTTTTCAATTGGACATGAGCAGGCGGTGAGTAGTTGGCGTAGGGTTCCTTTGCCTCTCTCCGCTTCTGTTATTTATCTAATGGCAACCCATTAAATTACTAATGATCTCGCATTGTTAAAATACGTATAAGAGCCTAATGGGATAGACTCTAAGTGACATTTCCCTCGATATGTCACTTAGTTTGATATGTCCGCAAATACCGCTTTCTGTCTTCATGCCGCTGGCTTTTGGGGACATACGCAGCACCTGTCCGTGAGCCACTAATACATGCGGCGGTTCAGCCCCATAATGTCGAGCATTTTGGTTGCAATCTCTTCAACTGAGTAGTTGGTACTGTTCAGACAGGGAATCTGATTTTTGCGGTAAAGCGCTTCCACTTCCGCCACTTCCATGCGGCACTGTCGCAAAGAAGCGTACCGACTGTTCTCCCGCCGCTCTTCACGAATCGCAGCAAGACGCTCCGGATTAATGGTCAGACCAAATAATTTATGTTGCAATGGTTTTAACGCGGCCGGAAGCACCAGGTTATCCATATCATCGGCAATAAAAGGATAATTCGCGGCGCGAATACCAAATTGCATCGCCAGATAGAGGCTGGTTGGGGTTTTTCCACAGCGCGATACGCCCAGTAAAATGACCTGAGCCTGATCGAGATTGCGCAACGAAATACCGTCATCATGTGCCAGTGTGTAATCAATTGCGGCAATACGCGCATCATATTTAGTTAAATTACCCGGATTAAGCCCGTGCGTGCGATGTGCAATGGGGGTCGGATCGAGCTTTAATTCCTGCTGTAATGGGGCAACCAGCGCCTGAACAATGTCCTGACAAAATCCTTCGCTTTGCAAAATAATGGAGCGAATTTCGGGTATCACAATAGAATAAAAAACTAATGGACGGCTACCCGTTTGCTGATAGATAGCATCAATCTGATCTTTGACGGCGCGGGCGCGGCTCTCGTTTTCCACGAAAGGCAAGGTAATGCTGCTGATGGTGACCGGAAATTGTGACATCACCGCATGGCCCAATACTTCAGCGGTGATAGCGGTTCCATCAGAAATATAAAACACATGGCGATCAACAGAACTGTCCATTTAACTCATCCTGACTTTCATACGTAATTCCGTGAAAGCATAAATTAAAATCCTCACTGTGCGTATCTCCTTTTTCTCATTTTAAAATGAAATGCTATTTTTATTTTTTATGAACTGCATGGTTCACTTTTTTAATGTCACATAAAAAATGAGGTTATTCTAAAAAGAAATATTCCCACCGCGTGATTTATTGGTGCGAATCTGTCCGAAAAACCATAATCTGAAATTGCTTACACGATTCACCGTTTTTTCCGGTGAATTAATTATGCCAGGATTAACACGCAGTCTGAGATTTTACCCATTCATATATCACAAAAGGATTGTTTCGATGTCCAACAATGGCTCGTCTCCGCTGGTGCTTTGGTATGACCAACTCGGCATGAATGATGTAGACAGAGTTGGGGGCAAAAATGCCTCCCTTGGTGAAATGATTACTAACCTGTCAGGCGTGGGTGTTTCCGTGCCGAATGGGTTCGCGACCACCGCCGATGCGTTTAACCAGTTCCTTGAACAGAGCGGCTTAAATCAACGTATTTATGCGCTGCTGGATAACACGGATATTGACGATGTCTCTGAGCTGGCGAAAGCTGGCGCACAGATCCGCCAGTGGATTGTCGACACGCCTTTCCAGCCGGCGCTGGAAAAAGCGGTTCAAGATGCGTATGCAAAATTGTCGGAAGATGACGCGCAGGCCTCGTTTGCCGTACGCTCCTCAGCTACGGCGGAAGATATGCCGGATGCCTCTTTCGCCGGTCAGCAAGAAACATTCCTCAATGTTCAGGGCTATGACGCCGTGCTGGTAGCAGTTAAACATGTCTTTGCCTCGCTGTTTAACGACCGTGCTATCTCTTACCGCGTGCATCAGGGTTATGACCACCGAGGCGTGGCGCTTTCTGCGGGCGTACAGCGTATGGTGCGTTCGGACATCGGCGCTTCCGGGGTGATGTTCTCCATTGACACCGAATCTGGCTTCGACCAGGTGGTATTTATCACCTCTGCGTGGGGGCTGGGTGAGATGGTGGTGCAGGGCGCGGTCAACCCGGATGAGTTTTACGTGCATAAACCGACGTTGGCGGCTGGCCGTCCGGCGATTGTACGCCGCACTATGGGTTCGAAAAAAATCCGCATGATTTATGCGCCAACGCAGGAACACGGCAAACAGGTACAGATTGAAGATGTGCCGCAGGCCGATCGCGATCGCTTCTCGCTAAGCGATGCCGATGTGCAGGCGCTGGCTAAACAGGCGGTGCAAATTGAAAAACACTATGGTCGTCCAATGGATATTGAATGGGCGAAAGACGGCCATACTGGCAAGTTATTCATCGTGCAGGCGCGTCCGGAAACGGTACGCTCCCGCGGGCAGGTGATGGAACGCTACACGCTGCATGCGCAAGGGCGAATCATCTCTGAAGGTCGTGCAATCGGTCATCGTATCGGTGCCGGTACGGTCAAAGTGATCCATGACATCAGCGAAATGAACCTGATTGAAGCGGGCGATGTGCTGGTCACCGATATGACTGACCCCGACTGGGAACCGATCATGAAGAAGGCGGCGGCGATTGTCACCAACCGTGGCGGTCGAACCTGCCATGCGGCGATTATTGCCCGTGAATTGGGGATCCCCGCAGTAGTCGGTTGCGGTGATGCCACTGAACGTATCAAGACCGGCGAAAAAGTGACTGTCTCCTGTGCTGAAGGCGACACTGGTTATGTGTATGCCGATCTGCTCGATTTCAGTGTGAAAAGCTCCAGCGTCGATACCATGCCGGATCTGCCGCTGAAGATTATGATGAACGTCGGGAACCCGGATCGCGCCTTTGATTTCGCCTGTTTGCCGAACGAAGGCGTCGGGCTGGCGCGCCTCGAATTTATCATTAACCGCATGATTGGCGTCCACCCGCGCGCGTTGCTGGAGTTTGATGATCAGGAAGCGAAACTGCAAAGTGAAATTCGCGAGATGATGAAAGGCTTTGACTCGCCAGTTGAGTTTTACGTCGGTCGTCTTACGGAAGGGATTTCCACGCTGGGCGCGGCGTTCTGGCCGAAACGCGTGATTGTGCGTTTATCGGATTTTAAATCGAACGAATACGCCAACCTGGTCGGCGGCGAGCGTTATGAGCCGGAAGAAGAGAACCCGATGCTCGGTTTCCGTGGCGCGGGTCGTTATGTGGCTGACAGTTTCCGCGACTGCTTTGCGCTCGAATGCGAGGCGGTAAAACGCGTGCGCAACGAGATGGGGCTGACAAACGTTGAGATCATGATCCCGTTCGTTCGTACTGTGGAGCAGGCGAAAGCCGTGGTTGATGAACTTGCGCGCCAGGGGTTGAAACGCGGTGAGAACGGGTTGAAGATCATTATGATGTGCGAAATCCCGTCCAATGCATTGCTGGCGGAGCAGTTCCTTGAGCACTTTGATGGTTTCTCGATTGGTTCCAACGATATGACGCAGCTTACGTTGGGTCTCGATCGCGACTCCGGCGTGGTTTCCGAACTGTTCGATGAACGCAATGAGGCGGTGAAAGCCCTGCTGTCGATGGCTATCCGCGCAGCGAAAAAACACGGCAAATATGTCGGTATCTGCGGTCAGGGGCCGTCAGATCACGAAGATTTCGCCGCCTGGCTGATGGAGGAGGGGATCGACAGTCTGTCGCTGAATCCGGACACCGTGGTGCAGACGTGGCTCTCACTTGCTGAACTGAAAAAATAACGCACTGAAGGAAATCCCCGACACAATGTCGGGGTTTATTATATATTTATCATTTCCTTATGCTTGCATGGGGTGCTTATGGGGTGCCGGGCTGTGATAAAATATAAAAGAATAATATCAAACAATACGAAAAAGCCGGGCTAAGCCCGGCATGTCACTAGCTGTTCATTTGTTTAAAAAGTTCTCTTCCTGCCGCCCTTTGTTTCTCTATGTAATCGGCGAGATCCTGAATATGAATCATCCGCGGTGCTTTCTGGCTTTTTTCGCCTCGTTAATCTGATTACCGACAGCAGTCGCAGCCTCCAGTGTTTCAGCGGCATCAATGCGCGCGCGGAATGCCTCTGCTTTGGTTTCCTGTCCATTAGTGTTATCGATCGCCGTCTGATTTTGTTGCTCGCTCTCAGTAATCTCCTGGACGCTTACGCGTGGTGCCGGGTCTGGGTTGATGATTCTTTCCTGACGATCTTCAAGCTCATCCGGTGTGTATACGCCAGGGATCACATCCGGGCAGAAGAGTCGCGCCCAGCGCTTAACCGCAAGGTAAGCAAGCTGCTGGCGTGGATCATCCGCCTTCCTCGCATCGTTCGGCGGCAACGAGTCCGCACTGTTGGATGCTGCTGAGCAGTATCTGGCGCAGGTCGCAAATCGCCGCATCACCAACGGGATCAGCCTCTGCAAATCCTTCGATGCGTACCGCGCGTGGGTGACTGTAGAAGCAGGGCATTATGACGCCATCGAGCTACCAGACGGCACCCTCCGGAAACACCCCCGCAGCATCGCCTTTGGCAATATGGATGAAACAGAATTCCAGCAGCTCTACAAAGCCGCGCTGGATGTCCTCTGGTGCTGGATATTGTCCAGTTCATTTAGCTCGCAGCAAGAAGCAGAAAACGCTGCATCTCAACTGATGAGCTTCGCGTGATGATGACCAGAAAGAGCTGGTTCCAGCACACCGAATGCACCACTCAACAGGCCGACGAACTGGTGGAACAATACCGGTGCCGCGGCGTTGAAGTTCAGCGCAGCCTGAATCCCGATTTCATCACCTGGACTGTCAGCGCCAGGCTTCCCGAACAACAAAACGGTAAACGCGGTCGCCCGTGGGGAGGTCGCCTTGGCTGATTTACGCAAAGCGGCGCACGGCCGTGAATGTCAGGTTCGTATCCCCGGTATCTGTAGCGGTAATCCCGAAACAAGCGTGCTGGCACATTACTGCCTGGCGGGAACCTGCGGCACGGGAATTAAGCCGGATGATACACAGGCGGCGATCGCCTGTAGCTGCTGCCATGATGTCATCGACGGGCGCGTAAAAACCGAATACAGCCGCGACGAGTTGCGACTCATGCACGCTGAAGGCGTAATGCGCACGCTTGCCATCTGGAAGAAAGAGGGGTTGGTGAAAACATGACAGCCGCCGAAAAACACTGCTACGAAAAAGAATCCATCTTCCGCGCATTGAGTTTGAGGAAGCCGGTGCAGAGGCAAAGGAAAAGAAAAAAGCCGCTCCGCGTGATGACGGAGGCTACGGGTTTGATGCCACCCTTGATCCGAATCCCGAATGCCCTCTCTGTAACGGTATGGGGGTAAGCAGGGCATTTTTTCACGATATCGTTTATGCGGATCCAACCACTGATTATGACATGACCGGCGCCACCATTCCGGCGCTGACCCTTTCGCGAACATCCGAAAGCGCCACACAGAACGCCTGGAAAATAAACAAACTGGTTATTCCCCTGAAAATAAACCTCGCCTCCAGTAATACGGATGTGGACTGGTCAGCGCTGGATATCATTGCCATCGATACGCAGGAGGTGCTGCCCTTTGGCGTCTGGTCCACGGGTACATCGGATGAGATGTGGACTAAGGTAGAGCTTAAAGATGGCGTGGTGACCAATACCCGGATGAATGGGGTAACCGTTGCGGTTAACCCGTCCAACTACTGTCCACCGCCGCGCGACTGGATAAGCCAGTTATCATCCAGCAGTACCGGCACAGAGATGTATATCAAATACGGATGGTATGATTATACGGCCTTTTATGGCAGGCAGATCGGTATCCGCTGGCGCTGGCACAGCCAGCAGAATGGGAAGTATTACGAGTATATTTTCACGAACGGAAATATGATCCTGAACGCGCCAGGTTAATTTTCCTGGCCCGTTCAGGGGACGCCTGAAGGAAGGTCTTATTGCTGGTAGCTGGTGCGTAACATTCCGAATTGTCCTCGTCATGACTGGACCAGGCATTCATTATCGGTCAGTATTTTCAGACTCAGGTTTGACAAGGGATAAATACTGGTGGATACAGTTGAAGAGCTTAATGGAACTTACTTTTATCACGGACATACTAATGTATCCGCTGGTGAGTTGTTTAACCTTATATTCCTTGAGAATTTTGCGGACAGTTTTGGTTTAGATGTTGCATCTGCTGCAATGGTTCTTATCGGCCAGCCATACATACCGGTTTCGGGGAAGCTGGCGGCGAGGCAAAATACACCGGGAACCAGCATTGCCTCAATCGTCAGCAGGAAGATTTTAAGAGATGCCCGTTTCCCATTCGGCTGGCGGCCACTGGCACCCGTGGGGAAACTCCGTTCTCTTAAAATGGTTCCATCGAATAAGGTTGCTACCTTTGTTGGTAGGTATATTCCTTACGTTGGGTACGCGATGGCCTTAGTGGCTGTCCAGCAGGTGATGAGCAAAACACGAACACAATACAATCTCATAGCCAGACCTCAGGACCGCATTCAATGGACGTATTTCTAATGGCCGATCGCGATTTCGAAAAAGAAGTAATTGATTATCTGATGGAACGCTACCCCATCAGATCGCACTGGTTTAAGCCCGGATACAAGCAAATTACCAAAGACTGGACGCTTAACGATGATTTTCGGCTTGTTCCGGAAGATGCGGAAGATATGCTCCTGGACGTGTTCACTCATTTCAATATTGATTACAGCGACATGGATACCCGTAACTATATTGAATATGAGTACCCGTTCTGGCAGAAAAAACCAGAGATAGAAATAAAACCACTAACGGTAGCAATGATTATTGAATCGGCCAAAGCGGGTCGCTGGTTGTATGACTGACAACACGAGAGCGTTCAGAATTCTGTGTCACGTTAAAAACTCTACAACGTCATCACGCTATTCAGACGTCCGTCAAAATAAATGGCTAACTGAGACAATGTCAAATTCCAGCTCTGAATGGGCATTGTCCATTTTTCCTGTGCGTTCATCAGCCCCAGATAAAGCAGCTTCAGCAGACTGTTTTCGTTAGGGAAGGCCCCTTTGGTTTTCGTCAGCTTTCTGAACTGGCGATGCACCGATTCGATGACATTTGTGGTGTAAATAACCTTACGGATATTTGCCGGATAGCGGAAGTAAGCCGACAGATTTTCCCACTTC
>NZ_FMBC01000026.1 GCF_900094795.1 Kosakonia oryziphila | reverse complement strand
ACGCTGAGAAGTAAAAAGCCGGAGCTTGTGGAGCAAGAGCTGTGGGGTGTCTTACTGGCTTATAATCTGGTGAGATATCAGATGATTAAAATGGCGGAACATCTGAAAGGTTACTGGCCGAATCAACTGAGTTTCTCAGAATCATGCGGAATGGTGATGAGAATGCTGATGACATTGCAGGGCGCATCACCGGGACGTATACCGGAGCTGATGCGCGATCTTGCAAGTATGGGACAACTTGTGAAATTACCGACAAGAAGGGAAAGGGCCTTCCCGAGAGTGGTAAAGGAGAGGCCCTGGAAATACCCCACAGCCCCGAAAAAGAGCCAGTCAGTTGCTTAACTGACTGGCATTACTCCGGACGAGGGGAATTTATCGTCAAATATTCTCGCCGTTATGTTTGATAACGTCCTGATACCACCAGAACGATTTTTTACGGCTGCGCGCCAGCGTGCCGTTACCCTCGTTATCTTTATCAACGTAGATTAAGCCGTAGCGTTTTTTCATTTCGCCAGTACCCGCAGAGACCAGATCAATACAGCCCCACGGCGTATAGCCCATTAAATCAACGCCATCTTCCACCACCGCTTTTTTCATTTCGCGGATATGGTTGTGCATATATTCAATGCGGTACTGATCGTTCACTACACCGTCGCTTTCAGGCTGATCAATCGCACCAAAACCGTTTTCCACAACAAACAGCGGTAACTGGTAGAGATCGTAGAAGTAGTTCAGCGAGTAACGCAGGCCAACCGGATCAATTTGCCAGCCCCAGTCAGAGGCTTTCACGTATGGGTTTTTCACCAGGCTTTTCGTCTCGTCGTAATCGAGGTGCGGGTTGTTTTCCTGGGCTTTGGTGACAAACGACATGTAATAACTGAAGCCAATATAGTCAACGCGTCCGCGCGTCAGGATCTGCAAATCTTCTTCGGTAATATCGAGTTTGAACTGGCGACGAGCAAAATAATTGAGCAGGTGTCGAGGGTAATAACCGCGTACGTGAACATCGGTAAACCAGTAGCGCCGGTGCATCGCAGCGACCGACATCATCATATCATCCGGTGCGCAGGTGAGCGGATAAATCGGGCACATGGCGATCATGCAACCAATTTTAAAATCCGGGCTAATTTTATGCCCGGCTTCCACCGCCAGCGCGCTGGCCACTAATTCATAGTGGGCGGCTTGATACATGATCACTTCACGATCTTCACCCGTTTTATATTTCACGCCAGAGTTGGTGAAGGGTGCAAAATCTTCGTGATAGTTGGCCTGGTTGTTAATTTCGTTGAAGGTCATCCAGTATTTCACCTTGCTGCGATAGCGGGTGAAAACGGCATTAGCAAAACGGACAAAAAAGTCGATCAGTTTGCGATTACGCCAGCCACCATATTCGGTGACAAGGTGATAAGGCATTTCGAAATGGGAAAGGGTGATAACGGGTTCAATGTTGTATTTCAGACATTCATCAAAAAGATCATCGTAGAATTGCAACCCGGCTTCATTCGGCTCCAGCTCATCACCCTGAGGAAAAATACGCGTCCAGGCAATGGAGGTGCGAAAACATTTAAACCCCATTTCGGCAAACAGCTTAATATCGCCTTTATAGCGGTGATAAAAATCAATAGCTTCATGATTAGGGTAATTTTTACCGGGCAGTACGCCATCGGTAATTTCACGCGGTACACCATGCGCCCCGGCGGTCATGACATCAGCAACACTGATCCCCTTACCTCCTTCCTGCCAGCCGCCTTCCAGTTGATGAGCCGCCACCGCGCCGCCCCATAAGAAATCCGCTTTAAACCCAGCCATTGTTTTCTCCTTTCGCATAGTGATGGCAAAAGAATAGACAAGCCCACAGTGAGAGAACATCACCACCGGCTTATTCTGTGAAACCGGTTGCAAAGAGATTCATAACGCCGAGTAAGCCGGGATTTGGCAGTGCCATGCTCCTCTGCCTGATTACCAGGATTAAGGTGCGATGGTTAGCGTTAAACGCTGACACATTATCGTGCTGATAATATTGCGGCGAGGAGTTCGTCTGCCGCAGGGCAGCTTGTTAATGCATAAAAAAAGAGAGCCAGTGGCTCTCTTCATCTGCTTGTGGACAAACTTATTTCAGTTTGCGCATCACCAGCGTGGCGTTAGTACCGCCAAAACCGAAGCTGTTGGACATTACCGTCGTCAGGGTGGCTTCCATAGGTTTTGTCACAATGTTCAGGCCAGCAGCCTGCTCGTCCAGCTCTTCAATATTGATGCTCGGCGCGATAAAACCGTGTTCCAGCATCAGCAGTGAGTAGATCGCTTCCTGTACGCCGGCAGCGCCCAGAGAGTGACCGGTCATCGCTTTGGTGGCGGAGATGGCCGGGCTGTTGTCGCCGAACACTTCGCGGATAGCGCCCAGCTCTTTCACGTCGCCAACCGGCGTGGAAGTTCCGTGGGAGTTCAGGTAGTCGATCGGTGTATCAACGCCTTGCATTGCCATCTTCATGCAACGCACTGCACCTTCACCTGATGGCGCTACCATGTCCGCACCATCAGAAGTCGCGCCGTAGCCAACGATCTCTGCGTAGATGTGCGCGCCGCGCGCCAGCGCATGTTCCAGCTCTTCAACAACAACCATACCGCCGCCGCCCGCGATAATGAAACCATCACGGTGTGTGTCATAGGTACGGGAAGCTTTTTCTGGCGTTTCGTTGAATTTGGTGGTCAGCGCGCCCATCGCGTCAAATTCACAGGCCATTTCCCAGCACAGCTCTTCGCCGCCACCAGCAAAAACGATGTCCTGTTTGCCCAGTTGAATCTGTTCTACCGCGTTACCGATGCAGTGCGCGGAAGTGGCACAAGCGGAACTGATAGAGTAGTTAACACCGTGGATTTTAAAAGGCGTGGCGAGGCAAGCGGACACCGCCGACGCCATCGCTTTGGTCACCACATAAGGACCCACAGCTTTCAAACCACGCGGGCTACGCATTGCATCAGCACCGAAAACCTGAGATTTAGAAGAGCCGCCAGAACCTGCAATCAGGCCCACGCGCGGGTTGTTCTGATAAACCTCGTCTTTCAGGCCAGCATCTTCAATCGCCTGCTGCATGGAAAGATAGGAATAGATAGAGGCATCGTTCATGAAACGAACCACTTTACGGTCGATCAAACCAGTGGTGTCCAGTTTAACGTTACCCCATACGTGGCTGCGCATGCCGGAATCTTTAAATTCCTGAGAGAATGTGATCCCTGAGCGTCCTTCACGCAGAGATGCCAGGACTTCCTGCTGGTTATTACCAATGCTGGAAACGATGCCCAGGCCAGTAATCACTGCACGTTTCATTCAATACCCCTAAGTCGCACTAATTAAGTTTCGTGTCGCAAGATAGCGTACACTTGTACGCCGAACAAGTCCGATCAGACATTTTCGGCAGAAATTTGCGCCTTTCTTTGTCCCTCGTTAAGATCGAGGCACTGCCTGATGGACGAGTAACTTACGTGAAACAAACCGCTATACAATCCGCCAACCTCGAATTCAACGCTGAGGGTACACCTGTTTCCCGAGATTTCGACGACGTCTACTTCTCTAATGATAACGGACTGGAAGAGACGCGTTATGTTTTTCTCGGCGGCAACCAACTGGAACAACGTTTCCCTGACCACCCGCGCCAGCTGTTTGTGGTCGCGGAGAGCGGTTTTGGCACCGGTCTGAATTTCCTTACATTGTGGCAGGCATTCGCAGCCTTTCGCGCGGCCAATCCTGACGCTACCCTGGAAAGATTACATTTCATCAGTTTTGAAAAATTTCCTCTCACCCGGGACGATTTGCGCAAAGCCCACGCGCACTGGCCGGAACTGGCGTCATGGGCGGAACAGTTACAGGCGCAGTGGCCGCTGCCCTTTGGCGGTTGCCATCGACTGCTGCTCGATGAAGGTCGTGTGACGCTGGATTTATGGTTTGGTGATATCAATCAACTCACCGATATACTCGATGATTCAATAAACCAGCGCGTCGATGCCTGGTTCCTGGATGGCTTCGCACCGGCGAAAAACCCGGATATGTGGACCCCTAACCTGTTTGCCGCGATGGCCCGCCTGGCAAGGCCGGGCGGCACACTGGCGACCTTTACTTCGGCAGGTTTTGTTCGTCGGGGTTTGCAGGAGGCCGGGTTTACCATGCGCAAAAGTAAAGGTTTTGGCCGCAAACGCGAAATGCTGACCGGCGTAATGGAGAACATTATTGCGTCTGTACCGCGTACGCCGTGGTTTGCCCGCAGCGGCGCAGAAGTACGTGATGTGGCGCTGATTGGCGGCGGTGTCGCCAGCGCGCTGTTATCGCTGGCCTTGTTGCGACGCGGCTGGCAGGTGACACTTTATTGCGCCGATGACGCCCCCGCAGAAGGCGCATCCGGCAACCGCCAGGGAGCGCTTTATCCGCTGCTCAGCGCGCACGATCCGGCGCTGGCCCGCTTCTTCCCCGCAGCGTTTACCTTTGCCCGCCGTCTGTACGATGCGTTACCCGTGACGTTTGACCATCAGTGGTGCGGCGTCACACAGCTTGGATGGGATGAAAAAAACCAACAAAAAATCGCGCAAATGTTGACGCTGGATCTGCCGCCGGAGATTGCCAGTGCGATTGACGCACAAGCGGTGAAAGCCGAAACAGGGGTGGAAACGAAATGCAGTGGTGTGAATTACCCGCTCGGCGGCTGGCTCTGCCCGGCGCAGTTAACGGCCGCCGCGATTACGCTGGCCTGCGAGCAAGGCCTGAAAGTGCATTATGGACATGATGTTGAACGCTTGAGCCGTGAAGATCAGCGCTGGCAACTTTATTTCCGCCGTGGCGACCTGCGATCGCATGCAACAGTAGTGCTGGCCAACGGGCATCGCATTCATCATTTCACGCAAACGGAGAAACTGCCCGTCTATCCTGTTGCCGGTCAGGTCAGTCATATTCCAACCAGCAATATGCTCTCTGCGCTTCGCCAGGTGCTGTGTTACGACGGTTATCTGACACCACAGAACCCGCATAACCAGCAGCACTGCATCGGCGCCAGCTATCATCGCGGGCAAGAGGAGGCAGGTTACAGCGAGGCGGATCAGCAACAGAATCGCCAGCGGCTTATCGACTGTTTCCCCCATGCGACTTGGGCAAAAGAGGTGGATGTCAGCGCTGGCGAAGCGCGCTGCGGTGTGCGCTGCGCAACGCGGGATCATCTGCCAATGGTCGGGAATGTCGCCGATTTTGACGCGACACTGGCAGCTTACGCCCAACTGGCGGAACGGCCGGAAGAAGCGGTTAGTGCGCCAGTCTACGAAGGTTTATTCATGCTCGGTGCGCTCGGTTCGCGCGGTTTGTGCAGCGCGCCGCTGGCGGCGGAGATTCTGGCTTCGCAGATGAGTAACGAGCCGATTCCGCTGGATGGGGAAACGCTGGCAGCCCTCAATCCGAATCGTTTGTGGGTCAGGAAGTTATTGAAAGGCAGAGCGGTGAAGTAAAGGTGGCCACATTTGCCGGATGGCGGCGTTGTTTTATCCGGCCTACAAACCCGTAGGCCCGGATATTGGCCGGATAAGCGTCAGCATTACCCGGCAAAACGTCCCTTAATGCGACTTCGCCTGCTGATACAGGTTTTCCCACATACCCATCACCAGCGCCTGATCGCGCGGCGACAATTCTCCGGCCTGAATGGCGGTTTCCACGCTACCAGTGACTTTCTGGTGCAGATTTTCCGGCGAATAGTTATCATTGCCTTCCAGTTCAGCCACCGCCAGCGTCAGGTGGCCGCGCAGATAACCGCCCGCAAACAACTCATCATCACTGGCGTGATCCACCATATTATCAATTAACGCCAGAATACGTGATTCAAACTCCGCGATCATCTCTCTTCCTCTTTTGACAACATGGCTTCAAAGATCTTCCGGCCATGGGAACTGTTCTGCCGCTAAAGGCGGCGTTTGATAATAATCCTGTAATGCCTTGATAAAACGTGCCGGACGCGGGGGAATGCCCTGCTCCAGATAAGCCATGACCTGCGCATGAACGCGGCGCTGGAACACGATACGATCCGGCTCAACATCGCCTTCCAGATTGTCGCAACTGACATTAAACGGGAAACCCGCTGCCACACAGAACAACCAGTCAAACGCTTGCGGTTTTACCTCGACATCCTCGAACTGCCCCTGCGTCACCGCGTCGCGGCCGTCAGGGCAGTACCAGTAGCCAAAATCCACCTGCTTACGACGTTCGGCACCGGCGATACACCAGTGCGAAATCTCATGTAATGCGCTGGCATAAAAACCGTGAGCAAAAACAATGCGGTTATAAGGCGCGTCCGCATCAGCAGGAAGATAGATCGGTTCGTCGTCGCCTTTAATCAGACGGGTATTAAAATCGTCGGCAAAGCAGCCGTCAAAAATATCGATTAATTGTTGGTAGTGATGTGTCATACGTTCACCCCCAGAAAATGGAGGATCTCCTGGCCGTGACTGTCATAGAGAAGTTTTGCACTCATCACCGCCGAGACAATCACAATCATCGGACGAATGAGTTTTTGCCCTTTGCTGAGCACCAAACGCGAGCCCATCCGCGCGCCGAGAAACTGCCCGGCCAGCATGACGAAACCCGTGCCCCACACAACTTTGCCGCCAATAATAAACAGCAGCAGACCGCCGATATTCGAGGTGGCATTCAGCACTTTGGCATGCGCAGTGGATTTCGCCAGGTTGTACCCTGCGAGCGTCACAAAAGCCAGTGCGTAGAATGAACCAGCGCCGGGGCCGAAGAAACCGTCGTAAAAACCCACACATCCGCCAGATACCAGCGCAAACGGCAGCCCGTACAAACGACGCTGACGATCATCTTCACCCAGCTTCGGCATCAACAGAAAGTAAAGACCAATACAGATAACCAGAATCGGCAGAATTTGGCGCAGCACGTCCGATTGCACATGTTGCACCAGCAGCGCGCCGGTAGTTGAGCCGATGAAGGTCATCAGAATATTGAGTTTCTGATCGGCAAGTTTCACCACTTTGCGGCGGATAAAATACAGCGACGCAGAAATAGAACCGCCACAGGCCTGTAATTTGTTCGTTGCCAGCGCCGCGGCGGGCGTCATGCCTGCCGCCAGTAACGCAGGTACCGTTAACAGCCCGCCGCCGCCCGCCAGCGCGTCAATAAAACCGGCCAGCAGCGCGACAATAAAAAGCACCACCAGCAGTGACGGCGACACCATAAACAGTTGTTGAAAGAGTTCCATCAAAGTGCGTGTTCATCCAGTAAAGCCTGACAAGACGGCGGCAATGGCGGCGGCGTCTTTTTCTCAGGGATTGTACTGTCGGGTTTCGCCGGTTCAAACCAGCTTTGCAATTCTGCACCGCAACCATCGCCAGGTGGCGGCAGAGGTTGATCCTGGCACTCCAGGCTATCGGCCGGGCAGCGCAGACGCACGTGCATATGCGCACGATGCTGGAACCACGGACGCACTTTACGCAACCAGTCACGATCGGTTCCGGCATCGAGGCAAAGCTGCTGCTTGATCGCCGGGTTAACGAAAATACGCGTCACGTCGTTATCTTTTGCCGCCAGTTTGATCATGCTACTGATTTCCGGCTTCCACAGCGCGGGCACGACCTGCTTACCATCGGATGAGACGAGATCCAGTGGTTGGGGTTTCAGCAACTGTGCGGCGCTCCAGCGCGTTTTCGCTAGTTGCAGGAAGATATCAACATCCAGCCCGGATTGATGGCTGGCGTGGCCGCCGTTGAAACGTCCACCTGCTGGCATCCCCATGTCGCCCACCAGCACCGTACCCAGCCCCAGGTTGTGCACCTGATTGCTCAGACGTTGAATAAACAGCACCAGATCGGGGTGACCAAAGTAGCGCCGCTGGTCAGTGCGCATAACCTGATAATTGTCCGATTGCAACGGCAGTGCATACGCGCCAACGATACAGCCATTGGCGAACGCACCAATGGATTGCGGACTACCAGCGACCGGATGAGTCAGTTTTTGCCACGGTGTCGCCGCCGTCGCGGCAGCGCACACCAGCAGAGTAAACAGCGCAATTGCCGTTTTTTTCATTGTTTACCAGCGTGGAATATCAGTAGTGACATCAGCGTTTTGCGCACGTTGACGCAGGAAGTGATCCATCAGCACGATCGCCAGCATCGCTTCGGCGATCGGCACGGCGCGAATCCCCACACACGGATCGTGACGGCCTTTGGTTACCATCTCCACTTCTTCGCCAAAACGATTAATCGTACGCCCCGGCACGGTAATGCTCGACGTGGGTTTCAGTGCGATATTGGCAATAATTTGCTGCCCGCTACTAATGCCACCAAGAATACCGCCTGCGTGGTTGCTCCCGAAACCCTGTCGCGTGATTTCGTCGCGGTTTTCGCTGCCGCGCAGTTTCACGACTTCAAAGCCATCGCCGATTTCCACGCCTTTCACCGCGTTGATACTCATCAGCGCGTGCGCGATATCCGCATCAAGACGATCAAACACCGGTTCGCCAAAACCTGCCGGAACACCATCAGCCACCACGGTCACTTTCGCGCCGATGGAGTCGCCCTCTTTTTTCAGGCCGCGCATCAGTTCATCCAGTGCCTCAATTTTGTCCACATCCGGGCAGAAAAATGGGTTCTGTTCAACCTGCGTCCAGTCTTTGATCTCCAGCGGGATCTCGCCCATCTGAGTCAGACAACCGCGAATAACAATGCCGAATTTCTGCGCCAGATATTTTTTGGCGATCGCGCCAGCGGCCACGCGCATGGCGGTTTCGCGCGCAGAAGAACGGCCGCCGCCGCGATAGTCACGCAGACCATATTTTTGTTCGTAGGTGTAATCCGCATGGCCCGGACGGAACAGATCTTTAATCGCGCCGTAATCCTGCGAGCGCTGATCGGTGTTTTCGATCAACAGACCAATGCTGGTACCGGTGGTGACGCCTTCAAAGACGCCGGACAGAATCTTCACCTGATCGGGTTCGCGACGCTGGGTGGTATAGCGCGATGTTCCCGGGCGTCGTCTGTCGAGATCGTGTTGTAAATCGGCTTCGGTCAGCGGAATACCCGGAGGTACGCCGTCAACAATGCAACCCAGCGCCAGGCCGTGCGATTCGCCAAACGTGGTTACGCGAAAAAGTTGTCCAATTGTGTTACCTGCCATCACGGCTCCGTTGTCGTTGTTGGTGTTGAGCGTCGTTTTGTCGTTTTAATCTTTATAGATGCTGAAGTGTTCGCGTGCAGCAATAAGCTGCGCTTTGGTCAGCATAAAGACACCGTCCCCGCCGTTATCAAACTCCAGCCAGGTGAACGGGACGTCCGGATATAGTTCCATCAGATGTACCATGCTGTTGCCGACTTCACAAATCAGGATGCCGTGGTCAGCAAGGTAATCCGCAGCACAGGCCAGAATGCGACGCGTCAGTTTCAGTCCATCGCTGCCTGAAGCCAGGCCCAGTACCGGCTCGTGACGGTATTCCGACGGCAGATCAGACATATCTTCTTCATCGACATACGGTGGGTTGGTGACAATCAGATCGTACTGCACTTTCGGCAGATCGCGGAACAGATCGGAACGGATCGGCGTAACGTGGTGAATCAGGCCGTGCTCTTCAATATTGCGCTCAGCTACCGCCAGCGCATCCACAGAAATATCTACCGCATCCACTTCCGCTTCCGGGAAGGCGTACGCCGTCGCAATAGCAATACAGCCGCTGCCGGTACACATATCCAGAATATGCTGCGGCTGTTGATCAATCAGCCCGGCAAAGCGGTTGTTGATAAGCTCGCCGATCGGGGAACGCGGCACCAGCACACGCTCATCAACATAAAATTCGTGGCCGCAAAACCACGCTTTGTTGGTCAGGTAAGCAACCGGAATACGCTCGTTAACGCGACGGATCACGCGCTCAACAATGCGGTGACGCTCGCTGGAAGTCAGGCGTGCGGTGCGCATATCTTCCGGGATGTCGAGCGGCAGATAGAGCGTCGGCAGCACCAGTTGCACCGCTTCGTCCCACGGGTTATCCGTGCCGTGACCGTACCAGATATTCGCAGCGCTGAAGCGGCTGACCGCCCAACGCAGCATGTCCTGAATGGTATGCAGCTCATTCACTGCTTCATCGACAAAAATTTTATCCATAGTATCCCCCAGGCGCATGCTCGCATTAAATTCGGCGGCTAGTTTGCCATGAAGACGGCGATAAATCAGCACCTCACGCACCCGCCAGAGGGAAAAATGCATTTTGCTTCACCGGGGCCACAGTGAGTCAGGTACACTGAAGAAAAGAAAAGATGAGATGCACAAATGAAAAAGAAACCATCACTTAGCGAGGAGGAACAGGCGTTGTTCCGGCAATTGATGACCGGTACACGCCGCCTTAAGCAGGATACTGTGGTACATCGCCCGGCGCGGAAAAAAATCAGCGAAGTTCCGGTGAAACGGTTATTACAGGAACAGGCCGATAACAGCCACTACTTTTCCGACGAGTTTCAGCCGCTGCTCAATACCGAAGGTCCGGTCAAATATGTGCGCGAAGATGTCAGCCATTTTGAACTGAAAAAGCTCCGCCGGGGCGACTACTCGCCAGAGTTGTTTCTCGATCTGCACGGTTTAACACAGCAGCAGGCGAAGCAAGAGCTGGGCGCGCTAATCGCCGCCTGTCGCCGAGAACATGTGTTCTGCGCCTGCGTGATGCATGGCCACGGTAAACACATTCTGAAGCAACAGACACCACTGTGGCTGGCGCAGCACCCGCATGTGATGGCGTTTCACCAGGCGCCGAAAGAGTATGGCGGCGACGCCGCAGTTCTGGTGCTGATAGAAGTAGAAGAGTGGCAGCCGCCGGAACTGCCCTGATGCCAGAAACGCCAAGAGCCGCATAAAGCGGCTCTTCGTTTTCCAGCGTTCGGCTAATTCAGATGGCTTTTCGCATCTTCAGGTTGCAGGGACTCATTTGCCAGTCAAAAACCCCTTTACCGTCTTCGTCCAGCGTAACGCAGGCAATGGCGGAAGTGGTAAACATCGGCGGTGCTTCACCCGGACAAAGCTCGGACACCAGGTAGCCGACCAACGGCAAGTGAGAGATCACCAGCACAGAGGTGGTTCCTTCATTTGCCAGCGCCTGTAAATAAGCACTGACAAGGCCGATATCGCCGCAAGGCGTCAGTTCCGGCAGGACATCCACGTTGTCAGGCAGGTTCATACATTCACCTACCTTTTCCAGCGTCTGTTCAGCACGTAAAAAAGGGCTGATCAGAACACGTTCAATATCCACTTTTTGGCCTTTCAACCATGTTGCCATTTGACGGGATTCGTCACAGCCACAAGGGGTTAAGGGACGAACCGAGTCGCTAGCTGCATCGAGGGCAGCGTCGCCGTGACGCATGATAAAAACTTGCATATTGCACCGCTTTTGTTAACCAGAATCATCAACACTTTCACTGCGAAATCATTTCGCGACGACGGAAAGTATCAATGGCCGGGCATTGTGCCTGATCCATTCCATGAATGAAACGCTGTCTTTTACCTCAATGGTGTAAGCATAGTCAATCACTGTTTACAAAATAACCGCGAACGTCATGAGGAATAACAAAATTAAATTTTTATACCCGTCATACTTCAAGTTGCCTGTGCATTGGCTTTTTTATTTGCTGGTTTGGCTCTGGGCAGTGCTCAAAACCCTCACGTACTACGTGTACGCTCCGGTTTTTCCGCGCTGTCCATGTCCAAACCATCGGCAACAATTAATTACGCCTACTGGGATAGGCTCTAATTCACATCTTCAGTTTCTTTTTCCGACCAAAAAGTTACCCCCTGCTCCGCCATCCGCAACAGCGGTTCACAAGGCGCAAAGCGCGCGCCATATTGCGCTTCCAGCTGCTGCATCCTCGCCACGATATCGCCCGCTCCGGATGTCGCTATATAGTGGAACGGCCCGCCTAAAAACGGCGGAAAACCGATGCCAAATACGGCACCAATATCGCCGTCTCGCGCGCTGCGAATCACATGCTCATCAAAGCAACGCACCGCCTCGTTCAGCATCAGTAGCACACAGCGTTCGGCCATCTGCTCCGCCGATAGCTTCCCGCTGCCGGAAGCGCCAATCAGGGGGTAGATCGCTGGATCGGGCAGCTTTTTGCTTTTACGCTCTTTAGCAGGGTAAAGATAGAAACCACGACCATTTTTTCGTCCTTTGCGATCGTCATTCAGAATTGCGCTCACAACACTTGCAGGTGCGCAAAACCTTTCACCATAAGCCTTTTCCAGCACCGGGATAATTTTGGTACCGGTATCGATACCCACTTCATCCAGTAACTGGATCGGCCCGACCGGGAAGCCAAATTTCACCAGCGCGCGATCAATACCCTCAATGCGCTCGCCTTCACTCAGCAACCGGATGGCTTCATTAATGTAGGGAGCAAGAATGCGGTTCACGTAAAATCCGGCTTTATCCGCCACCACAATCGGCGTTTTGCCCAGTTTTTTCGCCAGTTTTACCGTAGTAGCAATGGTCTGCTCATCTGTTCCGGTGTGTGGGATCACTTCCACTAGCGGCATTTTTTCCACCGGGCTGAAAAAATGTAATCCGATGATCTTCTCTGGTCGCGCGGCCTGGGCTGCAATATCGCCGATCGGTAAAGAAGACGTATTGGAGGCAAAAATAGTATGAGCAGAACAATGGGATTCCACTTCAGCCACCATTTTCTGTTTCAAATCCAGATCTTCAAACACCGCCTCAATGACCAGATCACGCTGTGCAAAGCCGCTAAAATCCAGCGTGCCGGATATTTTCGCCAACTGCTTATCACGCTCGCCCGCTTTCAGGTAGCGACGACGCACTTTTTTATCCAGCGCTTCCCAGCTGTATTTCAGCGCGTGGTTGATCCCTTTCGCATTAATATCTTTTATGCGAACCGGCAATCCCGCTTTGCTTGCCGTGACGAAAGCTATCCCACCGCCCATTAATCCGCCACCCAGCACACCGATGGTGTTCAACGGACCAACCTGAGCCTCGCTGCCCGGATCTTTTTTAACGCTGGTACTGGCGAAAAACAGGTGACGTAACGCCTGTGACTGCGGCGTCATCGCCAGTTGGCCAAACGCGCGTGCTTCCGCGTCGTAACCGCTGCTGCGCCCCTGTGCCAGCCCGGTTTCAATGACGGATAAAATGCGCGAGGTCGCAGGGTAATTCCCCTGGGTTTTTTGTTCGGTTTTTTTACTCACCATACGGAACAGCAACGCGCGACCCAGCGGCCCGGCCAGAACCCGTTCACGAACCGGCAGATGGTGGCCAATCGGTCGCTCCTGTTTAGCCAGATCAACAGCGGCCTCGAGTAGAATTGAATGCGGTACGACATCGTCCACTAGCCCGGCTTTTAATGCCTGGCGCGGACGAAGCTGTTTTCCTTTGAGGATCATATCCAGCGCCGTACTGACGCCAATCAAACGCGGCAATCGTTGTGTCCCGCCGGAACCGGGAAGCAGTCCTAACTGTACTTCCGGCAATCCCAACATCGTTTTTCCGTCGTCAGTACAAATCCGGCGATGACATGCCAGCGCCAGTTCCAGTCCACCGCCCAGGCAAGCGCCATGAATTGCGGCAACCACGGGAATCGACAACGCATGGATTTCCGCCATCACTTGTTGCCCTTGACGAGCCAGATCCTCGGCTTCTTTTGCCGTCTGGCAACGGGCGATCATATTGATATCCGCGCCAGCGATGAAGTTGTCTGCCTTGGCCGAGATAAACACCACACCACGTAGCGCCTTGTTGTCGCGGATCTGTTTCAACATGGCGCGGACTTCATCTGCAAACGCCGCTTTCAGGGTGTTCATTTTTTCATTCGGCACATCAATGGTAACGACCGCGATATTGTCGGGACGCACATTAAGCGTGAATGCGGACATCATTGCCATTATTCAGCCTCCAGAACCATTGCTGCGCCCAGACCGCCCGCAGCGCAGGCTGTGACCAGACCAAAGCCTCCGCCCCGGCGGCGCAGTTCATGTAACGTTTGGGTGATCATGCGCGCGCCAGTGGCAGCAAACGGATGACCGTAAGCGATGGAGCCACCCAGCACGTTAAACTTGCTGTCATCCACCTCGCCGGTCGCCTGCGAGCGCCCAAGTACCTCACGGGCAAAACGCTCGCTGGCCATCAATTTCAGGTTGCTTAAGGTTTGCGCGGCAAAGGCTTCGTGCATATCGAGAAGTGTCAAATCTGCCATCGTCAGCCCGGCCCTTTCCAGCGCCAGCGGTGTTGCCCAGGCTGGGCCAAGCAGCATATCCCGTTGCACATCAATGGCGGTGAAAGCATAGCTACGCAAATAACCCAGCGGCAATAATCCCAGTTCCCGGGCACGGGATTCAGTCATTAAAATTACAGCCGCAGCACCGTCGGTCAGCGGCGTACTGTTCGCCGCCGTCACCGTGCCATGATGGCGATCGAAGGCGGGACGCAGTTTCGCGTAATCGGCCAGACTGGAGTTATGACGAACGTTGTTATCCTGTTCAACGGGATCGCGAAACGGCGGCACATAGGCGATCATTACTTCATCACGCAGTTTACCTTCTGCCCAGGCCTGCGCGGCTAACTGATGTGAGCGGTGGGCCAGCGCATCCTGCTGTTCACGGCTGACGCCGTATGTTTTCGCCATCTGCTCGGCCGTATCACCCATTCTCAACCCAGTGGAATACTCCGCAACGGCGGGAGGAACCGGCAACAAGTCGCGCAAGCGCAAGCGGGAGAAAAGTTTCAGTTTTTGTCCCATCGTGCGCGCTTTGTTGGCATCCACCAGCGCACGCGCCAGCTTTTTGCTGACGCCAATCGGTAAAACAGAGGAGGAATCCGCCCCGCCAGCAATACCAGCGCGAATAGTTCCCGCCAGCAAACTTTCTGCGACGTTGGCCACGGCCTGGAAACTGGTTGCGCAGGCACGACTGACGCTGTAGGCATCGGTATGGACGCTCATGCCAGCACCAAGTACGATTTCGCGCGCGATATTAGGCGCTTCCGGCATCTGCACAACCTGGCCAAACACCAGTTGTTCAATCACCTCGGGGGGAATTTCGCTGCGCGCCAGCATCTCTCCCACCACCATTTTGCCGAGATCAATCGCCGGAATGCCGTGAAACGCAGTGGCCTGGCGGGTAAACGGGGTCCGTAACCCACTGACAATGGCAATGCGGTCGCCCTGGCGGGTGACAAGCGGTAATGCCTTCATAACACTCCCCTGTTAACAGCGTGTATTTAAAGTGGTCTGACCTGATAACAGTCTTAACCAATTTTTTACATATAGCCAATGGGAGCGAGAGAAAAATGCGAGCTAAGGCACAGAGATACTTAGCAAAACGCCTCCGTGAAAGGAGGCGCTGGCAGGAAAATTAACGCAGACCAAGCTGGAAAATCAGGGTTTCCGCTTCGCAGGCGAAAACAAAATCAATATCGAGACGCACGCCATCCGCCACTTCAGTGAAGGTGGAGGTAATTTGGCAAGGTTCGGATTCCACGCTGCGGGCTTTTGCGCTCAGCGCGGCCAGCGTTTCGTCGGCGTCAGCGCGGTGGGTGAATACGCGACTGTAAGAAGCGGTGCAGTCGGAGTTGTCCATAATGGTGCCAACATCCATACAGCAGCAAACCGGGGTTTCATCAGCACTGCATTTGCTCATTATTGATTCCTCTGAATTAGCACCCAGGGTGCCAGATAAACGATGGGCATATTTTACGCCGCTGCTCACGGTGTCTCCAGTTGATAATCTTCCGAAAGTGGGCAAGTGACCTAAATCACACTTAAAAATGATCTAAAACAAAAATCGCCCAATTGACTGATGAATGCCCCCGGCGATTTTGCCACGCAGATCCCGTTTCAGAGATCACAATTGAAAAAACTTATATACAAACTTGCAACATTCCATCTGGTCAGACCTATACTTCCGCCACTGGTCTGATTTCTCTGCTGTAACACAGACCCTACACTTCGCGCTCCTGTTACAACACGTAACATAGTTTGAATAAAAATAAATCGATTTCGAATGAGGTTATGGTCATGAGCCAGAAAACCCGTTTTACCAAGTCTGCTCTGGCAGTCGCAGTGGCAATTGTCTCTACCCAGGCCTGGTCCGCAGGCTTTCAACTCAATGAATTTTCGGCTTCTGGTCTTGGCCGCGCTTATTCCGGTGAAGGTGCAATTGCGGATGATGCGGGTAACGTTAGCCGCAACCCTGCATTGATCACCATGTTTGACCGCCCGACGTTCTCCGGCGGTGCGGTGTTCATTGATCCGAAAGTAGATGTCACTGGTCGTTCCGTGATTGGTAATGATGCAAGCCAGAAAAATATTGCACCGACCGCGTGGGTGCCAAACCTGCACTTTGTCGCGCCAATTAACGATCAGTTCGGCTGGGGGGCCTCGATGACCTCCAACTTCGGGCTGGCAACGGAGTTTAATGATGGCTACGCAGCCGGATCGATGGGCGGTAAAACCGATCTTGAAACACTGAACCTGAACCTTAGCGGCGCGTATCGTCTGGACACCCACTGGAGCTTCGGTCTTGGTTTTGATGCCGTTTATGCTCGTGCGAAGATTGAGCGTTACGCAGGCGATCTGCCGCAAATAATCGGCGCCAGCCTGCCAGGCATGGTGCGATCCGGCCAGCTTAGTGCCCAGCAGGCTGCCGCTATTGGTGCACAAGCGGGCGGTATCAGCCGTGATACGCAAATCGCGTATCTGAAAGGCGATGAATGGGGTTTTGGCTGGAACGCCGGAATTCTTTACGAGCTGGATAAAAACAACCGTTATTCATTCACTTACCGCTCCGAAGTGAAAGTCGACTTCGATGGCAATTATAAGAGCAACCTGCCGACAACGCTTAATCCGATTAACGCAGCACTGGGTCTTGGCTTGCCGACTGGTACTGGCGGCTCAACTACCAATGGTTCGCTGTCGCTCCATCTGCCAGAGATGTGGGAAGTTTCGGGTTATAACCGCGTCGATCCGCAGTGGGCAATTCACTACAGTCTGACTTATACCAGCTGGAGCCAGTTCCAGGAGCTGAAAGCCACCGGTGATAATGGTCAAACGTTGTTCTACAAAGATGAAAGCTTTAAAGATGCATATCGCATCGCGCTGGGTACCACTTATTATATGAATGATAACTGGACCTTCCGCGCCGGTATCGCCTTTGATGACAGCCCGGTTCCGGATAAAAAACGCACGATCTCTATTCCTGACCAGGATCGTCTGTGGCTGAGTACCGGTGCGACCTACGCCTTTAATAAGGACGCGTCCGTTGATGTTGGCGTCTCTTATATGCATGGACAGAAAGTGAAGTTCACCGAAGGCCCATATACGTTCCAGTCTGAAGGCCGCGCATTCCTCTACGGCGCTAACTTCAACTACGCCTTCTGATAACGCGTAGATAAGAAAAAGGTGAGCCTGGCTCACCTTTTTTACTTGTTGCGACCGGTTTTATTCCGAATCGATCTCTTTTAAATCGCCCTGAATTGCCTTCGCGTTCGGATTTTCCTGCGGCTTCAGCTTGCCGCCATTGGCGATAAAATCATTACGCTGGAAATAAGCTTCCCGCACGAGGATATAAGGATCGGAAGACTGGCGCAGCAAGCCGTCGGAATCAAGCAGTTGCGCACGGGTTTCGACACCTTCAATGGCCCATTTACCTACCGTAAGCGGCCATGTCAGCCACGAGAGCACCGGATAGAGCGTATCCACCATACCGCCACCATCTTCGCGCAGAGTGAAGCTGCCATATACCGGCAACTGCATATACGGGCCGTAACCAACCCCGTAGTGTCCCAGCGTACTGCCAAAACGGTGCGGATCTTCACGCTGCAACTTGGTGTTCGCCATACCGGCGACGTCCATAAAGCCGCCCATACCCAGCAAAGTGTTCAGGAAGAAACGAGTAAAATGCACCATGCCCTGATAGGGATCGCCCTGCAGGAAGTAGTTTACCATCTGCGCAGGCTCTTCAAGGTTGCTGGTGAAGTTGCTCAGACCATTGCGCGCAGGTTGCGGCACATAATCACGCCATACTACCGCCACAGGGCGAACAACGTATGGATCCAGCACATTGAAGTTGAAGTTATACATAGTCCGGTTGAACCCTTCCAGCGGGTCCGAACGTCCCTGCGTCTGCTGAGAACTGGCGCAGCCGACCAGTACAGTGGTTGCCAACGCAAGCGCCGACAGGCGGTATTTCATAGGTGTCTCCCTGAAGAAAATGACCCGTGCTGAAGGCCATCTATAATAACGCGAACGCGACGCCGGGTTTGCGTCGAAGTTATGCAACGCATTGTATCAGCGCATCTTATGATGTCCACGCAGTGAGCGAGACTCAAACCAGCATAGCCGACATTATCTATACGACTTACTAACAATTCTATACAAACTTTGCTTATACCGTATTGCCATTGTTGCTTTTCCCGGCACTTTAAGACGATGCCGCCGTGGCAAGCAGTGTAAAACCGCTACGCTTTAGACATCAATGCAGCAAAAGCGGGGTAAGTATGGAGAAAATCGATAAGCACAGCGATGAGATCGAGGTCAAGAGCGACGAAAAAAAGCGCGGCGAAAAAATCGAACTTGATGAGGATCGCCTCCCCTCCCGGGCCATGGCTATTCATGAACATATTCGCCAGGATGGCGAAAAAGAGCTGGAACGAGACGCAATGGCGCTATTCTGGTCGGCCATTGCCGCCGGGCTATCGATGGGATCATCATTGCTGGCAAAAGGGATTTTTCATGTGCAACTGGAAGGCGTTCCGGGCGGTTTTCTACTGGAGAATCTGGGTTACACCTTCGGTTTTATTATTGTCATCATGGCACGCCAGCAACTCTTTACCGAAAACACCGTGACGGCCGTGCTGCCGGTAATGCAAAACCCGGGCTGGGGAAATTTTGCCCTGATGACGCGGTTATGGGGCGTGGTGCTACTGGGAAATCTGCTCGGTACTGCTGTTGCTGCCTGGGCGTTTGAATATATGCCGGTCTTTGACGAAGAGACTCGTGATGCTTTTGTCAAAATCGGGATGGATGTGATGAAAAATACGCCGCTGGAAATGTTTTCTAATGCAATTCTTTCCGGCTGGATCATTGCAACAATGGTGTGGATGTTTCCGGCTGCGGGCTCCGCGAAAATTGTGGTGATTGTGTTGATGACCTGGCTGATTGCGCTGGCAGATACCACTCATATTGTGGTCGGCGCGGTAGAGATTTTTTATCTGGTATTTAACGGCAACGTGCACTGGAGCGAATTTATTTGGCCATTTGCCCTGCCAACGCTCGCCGGGAATATCTGCGGCGGTACTTTTATTTTCGCCCTGCTCAGCCATGCGCAAATCCGTAACGACATGATCAACAAACGCAAGGCCGAAGAAAAAACCAGGGCAGAAGCAGAGATAAACTCAGACGAAGGTGCAGAAAAAAAGCATAAACGGTGACTGTTTAACCACTTGGCGGCAAACATGCTTAACGCAGCAGGTAAATGACGTTATACTCCTGCCGCCTTGTCCCCTTAGTTAAATGGATATAACGAGCCCCTCCTAAGGGCTAATTGCAGGTTCGATTCCTGCAGGGGACACCATCCGCAAGTATTTTTACTTCCAGAAAAGTCCACAAAATCCTTTAAACCCCTTTTATTTAGCGGCCTCACAGTCACTGTAAATGTTTTGACGTCCATTGCAATCCGCACACATGAAGGGGCATAACCAGCGCAGGCAAAGAAATAACCGAACTGTGGAACGGCCAGGAAAAGCTGATTGGTAAGGTGGTGGGTATTGCCCTTAAAGGCTTTGGGAAAATTAGCGAAGCGTGGCAGAAAGTGAAAGGCTGGTTCGGTATGGGTAAGGACGAAGTGGCAAAAGCTGAGAGCGAAGCACAACCCATTACGCCAGCGCCACCAGCGCAGGATATGGCCTATGGCGGTCAGGTGCAGTTACAGGCAGCGGCCAGCAATCCGATTACTTCCATGACCAGCAACGCTATCAGCAATTCATCCCGGCAGGTTTCACAGCGTACAGACGTGCGGATTGACAATATTGAGATCCAGACACAGGCCACCGATGCGAAAGGTATTGCGCAGGAGATCCCCGGAAATCTTAAAAATGCCACATGGCATTTTGATGATGGCCTGAGGACATAGAGTGTCCACTATCCCCCTGCCCGGAATCGGTAAAAAATTACGGGCAGGGGCTGTACGGCGTTTACACTCTGACCTTTCACTGCGTATTATTCCCTGTGAAGACTTCAAAGGATGATAACACAAGGAATGTATCACGATGGCCGCACTACAGTTCCCCTGTGCGATATTCACCACGCAAAACCGGATGGACGACTACCACGCCAAAGATATGCGCTGCGGCGATCTGACCGAAGCGCAGTTAAAATCCCAGTACCGGCTGGACTATATTTCTGACCGGGTTGATCCCTGGACGCTTACCCTGCGTTCCTCGATGGATCGCCCCCAGTCCATGTTCTGCTGTAATCTGCGTGGCCAGGGTGAAAAGGTTACCCGCCAGCAGTGCGCCACAATGCTGTTTGACGAGTTCCGCTCGTTATCCCGTAAATTTTCCCTTTACGGGCCGTACAGTCACCTGATCGAAAAGATGATCACTCACATGCAGAACGGCAACGGTACGCCGTTTCGAGATATGTCGCTCGACAGGGCATTGAAAGAACAGATAGTTAGAGATATTTCGGAGAGAAACAGTACACGCATTCTGTTATCGAAAGCTTTTAGAACAAACATAGACTGGGAAAGCAAGCATTTTCCAATAGAAAACCGAGACAGATTAAGAGATGCAGTGCTAAGTGGTAAATTACCAAAGTTCGACAGATTCCAGGATAATTATAATGGCATGGGTATCACCGTCCATGATACCTGGGCAACGCATATCACTATTAAATCACTGCATATTGCAAATGACCGATACCGGGCAGTAGTGCATTACAAAGTTCAGGACCATTTTGGTCTGGATAGTGATGATATTCTGAATACAAAATTCAGCCAGTTCCATTTTTTTCGTATCTGGTTTGTTCTCCAGCGCTACAATCAGTTTGGCTTCAAGCCATTTATGACCAATATGGAAGCCACTGTAGAGATTACCGGGGGCTGTTATGAAATCTAAAAATAAAAAAGTTATTTGTGCGTTATTACTGGTTATTTGCGCCCTGCTGAGTTACTTCCTCTGGTTGTCGTTACGCCCCGTGGAGATCATAGCCGTTCACCAAAGACGTAACTATAGCGATGTTTTGGTGAAAAACTTCCCATTAACCGAACAGGGGAAAATCAATTGGTGGTTGAAAAATAAGAAAATGCTCAAGGACATGTATAACATCCCCAAACCTGCCCAAGATGGTTTTTTTACCGTCATTTTTTGGTGTTTCGGTGATGGATATAAAGAAACTGATGGGTATGACAGACTTTGTTTTGATGATATGAAACCGCCAATAAATTGCATCGATAAAGATTCGCTCATTATGGTGAACAACAGCAAGAATACTGGGCTTTATTTCATTTTAGATAGCGGAACATATCGTATAAATGACAGCGGTAAGATGGTAAAAAATAAGTCAGATTAGTATCCTTTTGAACACCCTTCAATGACTGTTGGCCTCGCGGCGATTCAGCTTGCGGTTGGTTTTCGATCCGAAAATTTATTGAGTGCGTATTTTCATAAATGAAGATCGTCCAATAACAGCCATCGGAATCAGGTAATAGTTCCACGCACTTTTTTCAGGAGGGGATCAGATCAAGGGGAACATAGCTTAGATCATTTATCGGATTTCGTTATCGAAACCCGATTATAATAATCCAACAAAACCAGTAATCTGGATACGACCATGCCCGAAACCACCAGGACTGACCGTAGCCCCTGGGCAATATTTATGATCTTCCTCCGACTGGGCCTCACCTCCTTCGGCGGCCCAATTGCCCATTTGGGTTACTTCCGCGATGAGTTTGTGACGCGAAGACAGTGGTTGACCGAGCGCAGCTATGCGGATTTGGTAGCCCTGTGCCAGTTTCTGCCCGGCCCGGCAAGCAGTCAGGTCGGTATAGCACTCGGATTGTCCCGATCCGGTTATACCGGGGCATTGGCAGCATGGGTCGGCTTCACGCTGCCATCCGCAGTTGCGCTGATCCTTTTTGCGCTGGGGATGGCCAGTTACGGGGATGCGATGCCGTCTGGCGTGTTGCACGGGCTGAAGGTGGTGGCTGTTGCAGTGGTCGCGCAAGCTGTATGGGGCATGGCCCGCAATCTCTGCCCGGATCTACCACGTATCACTATCATGGCGGCGGCGACCTGCTTTGTTCTTCTTGTACCGTCCACCTGGGGACAGGTGGGGTGTATCGTCATTGCAGCAGTCATTGGCTTGTTGCTGTTCAAACCTCAACAAGTGGCGGTACATGACCCGTTGCCTATTTCTGTACGGCGTCGCGTCGGATTGTTCTGGCTCACGCTGTTTTTTATGCTTCTGATAGGGTTGCCATTGCTGACAGCGATATTGCCAAATCAGACGCTGTTAATGGTGGAAACGTTCTACCGAACCGGAGCTCTGGTCTTTGGTGGTGGGCATGTCGTGCTGCCGTTATTGCAAGCTGAAGTGGTGCCTTCCGGCTGGGTCAGTAATGACACCTTTCTGGCAGGTTATGGTGCTGCTCAGGCTGTTCCTGGCCCTTTGTTCACCTTTGCGGCGTTTCTTGGAGCCTCAATGAACCAGGCACCCTCTGGCTGGTTGGGTGGTCTGGTCTGTCTGCTGGCGATTTTCGCACCGTCCTTCCTGCTGATCGTGGGTGCATTGCCGTTCTGGGAAAGCCTGCGCCGCAATACCCGTACGCAAGCAGCGTTGTTGGGTATTAATGCAGCCGTGGTTGGCCTGCTGTTGGCAGCGCTCTATCAACCAGTATGGACGAGCGCGATTCACACACCGCAAGACTTCGGCCTTGCCCTTGTGGCACTCATCGCCCTGATGTTCTGGAAGCTGCCGCCGTGGCTGGTCGTAGTGAGTAGTGGTGTCGCAGGCTGGTTGTTGAGTGTGACACTGTGAAGTTCCGGACGTAGCGTGCACGGTCTGGTTGCGGAAACCAGCCATCACCAGCCATTCACTGTTGCTGTCAGTGGAGCTCACGCTGTGCAAGCTGCGTTGTGAGCGTTTCGATACGCTCGGCCATTTGCCGGGTCAGCTCGGTCAGATGGGTATTTTGTTTCAGTAATTCCAACAGTTGCGCCGACTGCTCCTCGGCTAGCATCTGGCGCTTTGCCATTGCATCATCCAGATCTTCGCGGTGTTGCGCATCCGCCAGTGCATGCGCCTGATCGCGCTCCGCCTGTCGGGTTTGCGCTAATAAGATCAGCGGAGCTGCATAAGCAGCCTGAATACTGAACGCCAGGTTGAGTAAAATAAAGGGATAGGGGTCAAATTTCACGACGCCCACAGAGTTCAGAGCAATCCACACGATCACCGCGAGAGTCTGCCCAATAAGGAATGTCGGCGTACCGAAAAAACGGGCGAAAGCTTCGGCTTTCAATGCAAACCACTCTTCGCCGAAGGTATGCGCAATCCCCTTCAAGGGGTGATATAAACGAAATTCTTTATCTGTATGCATAGCAAAAAATTCCTGCTGCGGGATATTGCCGGAATCGCCGAAAATTGTGGCATCGGTGGAAGCTGGCGCTCAATCGAACGAAAATATACGTACGCATGTTATACATTAACTGTAGCGACTGCATAAAGCACATCGACTAACTTAACTATGTCCACATTATTCCATCATTCATAAAATGGTTCGTGGCTATCAGGATCGCCAGGAACACCGCGAATTATTGGAGGATGACCTGGCGATGCTGACAACGCCCCATTGATTCATGCACTAAAATATCCGCAATGTCGTTTGTGATGGCCTGACTAACCGCGGAAAGTGAATCGATGCCGCCATAACCGGCAGAGAAAAACGCATTCACATAGAATAATCCTGACGGTTTGGCAGATGTATATTCAATGTTTGTCGGCGCTATCTGAGAAGTTTTCGGAACAAAGTAATCAGGGATTGCCCATTATCTCCAAGCGGCATAAAAAATTTCTTATCAGTTGCTTCTACCACCTGCACAGCTTGTTCAGCCAACTCCCGACCTGCTTTTGTTACCCTAATCACTTTGGAACGCGTGTCTTTTTGATGGGGAATACGCTGCAGATAACCTGCTTTTTCAAGTACACGAACGACCTGAGAAATCGTCATCGTATCGCTCCCGGTTAGCTGTGATAACCGTATTTGCGTCAGTACCTCTTTTTCCTCAAACCAACTGGCTACAGCCAGAACGACAAACTGTGTGTGTGTCAGGCCTAAGTGTTGCAGGGCATTTCGTTGTTCGCGTTGCCAGCTATTTGACACTCGCCACATTAAATAGCCCGGGCTATCGTCCGGCCCTTCGAAAGCGCTGGGAAGAGGTTTATTGCTTGCAGATGCCATTTACATTGAACCTGTTTCAGCAAGGTATTTTGCCAGTCCAGCCATCACCTCAGGGAAGTCCGAGCTTATTCCCTCTCCGAAAGCCTGAGCCTGGGGCCCTTGCGTACTAATGGCATAAATCAACATGCTGCGACAGGAATCTGCTGCTTCAATACGATGTTCAACGTTGACCAGCGTTTCATCTACCCAGGTCTCATCAACGAAATACTTTTCTTCAGAAACATCGATAAGCTGACTACGGATAACATCCCCTTCAGGCAACTCCATCGTGAACCATGTTCCCGTATGAAATGGCCCCTCGATAGCGATTGACTTTACGCCAGGGTTCCATCGCTTCCAGTTAGCTGTGTCGACAAATGCCTGCCATATTGCTTTCGGCGTGCTGTTTACAGTAAGCGTATAAGACTTACTCCAGACGTTGTCTTTGTTCATGAAATTTCTCACCCGATGTAGTAAGTGAACATGTAGTATGTACACTTATAATCAGTTAACATCAAAGATGTCAAACCCATTTTTTGTTCAGGGAGAATCAACTTCGCTCAGGCAGGCATCTGAAAAGGGTTCTATATTCAATGGCGGTGTTACCAGAGCTCAGTGACCGACGCCCCCAGCGCTACACTCACCCCGGTAGCATCAGTTCGGAGGCCTCGTCGTAAGGACAGAAAATGGCTGGTGATGTCAGCCTTGGGGGTTTATTTCACCGCGCCTTCAGTCACACCACTGATAAATTTACGCTGGAATACCAGGAACACAGACACCAGAGGCAGTATGACGATCATCGCCCCCGCCATCAGCACCGGGATATCAATGGTGTTTTTGTTCTGAAAAAACATCATGCCGATCGGCAGCGTGCGCAGCTCATCTTTATTCACCAGAATCAGGGGGATCAGGAACTCGTTCCAGGTCCATATAAACAGCAGCAGCGCCAGTGTCGATAACGTTGGCCAGATGGCGGGCACCAGAATACCCCACAGAATTTTGCGTCGTGATGCGCCGTCCATCACTGAAGCTTCCACCAACTCGCGCGGCACCTGTTGCAGTGTGGTGGCGATCATCAGCGTGGTAAACGGCAGCGACAGGGCAATCTGCGGCAGAATCAGTGCCAGGTAAGTATTGGTCAGCCCCATCCAGCGCAGCTCGTGATACAGCGGGATAATAAAAGCTTCACTCGGCAGCACCATGCCAAGGCCAAGCAACGCCGCCACGACCTTTTTACCGGGGATCTTCAGCCACGCAAAACCAAAACCGGCCAAAATGCCGAGCAGAATGCTGCAAATCACGACTGGGATCACCACCAGCACCGAGTTCATAAAATAAACATTAAAATGGCCCTGCTGCCAGGCAGTGACGTAGTTTTTAAAGTTGAGCGACGCAGGCAAGGTAAAGACACCCTGGAACAGCTCCATCTGGGTTTTGAATGAGGTCATCAATGCCATCAGGAATGGCATAATGGTCATCAGCGCCACGATCCAGATAAGCGCACGAAAAACGACTGGCGTGCCACGCATTAGTGACGCTCCCGGATAGCAAAGTGGATTAACGCATTGATCAACAAAACAATCATCATACTGAACACCGCAACCGCCGAAGCATAGCCGAAGTAATGCAGGTCAAAGCCCTGCTTATACATAAAGAGATTGGTGACCATGGTTGAGGTGCCCGGCCCGCCCTGGGTCATCACGTAGACCAGATCGAAGGCTTTCAGACTGGCAATGACCGTCAGCAACAGCGCGATACGAAGTTCCGGGCGCAGTGACGGCAGCGTGATACGCATAAATTTTTGCCGCCGCGAGGAGCCATCCAGATCGGCAGCCTCCAGCAATGAGGGATCCATGCGCTGCAATCCCGCCATAAACAACACCAGGCAAAAGCCAAAGAAGTACCAGGTTGCCACCAACCCCACGGCAGGCAACGCCCAGTTGAAATCCCCCAGCCATGAAAGGGCCATCTGCGGCAGACCAATCGCTCGCAGTAGTTGGTCGATCGGGCCAAATGCCGGGTTGTATAACCAGCGCCACACCACGCCAAGGACTGCCATCGGCATGATATAAGGCAGGAAGAAGAAAATGCGCAGTAAGCTACGCTCTTTATTATTGCGCGTTTCATACAGGAAGCTGCACAGCAGCAAGCCGACACCAATCGGCAACAAGGTGTAGAACAACATCAGCACTGCGTTGTTGCCCAGCGCCACCCAGAACACCGGATCGCTGAACATACGCATGTAGTTGCTGATGCCGCTGAAGACAGGCATGGAAGTGCCGTCCCAGTCGGTAAAACTGATACCCAGCGACGCCAGCAACGGCGCCAGCAGAAAAACCGCGTATACCAGCACCGCGGGCAGAAGATAGAGCGCATTGCGCCAGGCAGATTTGTTCAGCATAACCGTACTCGCTTGCAGGCCTGTCAGCGGCCCGGCATCACTGTCGGGCCGGAATTATCAGTGCTTCAGGGTTTTCAGGTAGCTTTGATAGTTGTCATCGAACCTGGCGACCATCTGCTCGGCGGTTTGCCGTCCGGCCAGTAGCTGCTGCACGTTCTGATTCAGTTCGGTGTTCATGGTCGGGGTCGCCCAGTCCACATAATGCCCGAGGCCATCATGCTGGTTCAGCGTTACCCAGACCTGGTAGGTCTCGGCCAGCAACGGATTATCAGCCGGGATCTGTGCATTTTTGCTGGCGCTGGCGGGCAGAAAGCCCACTTTCAGCCAGCGGTTCGCCATCTCATCCGACACGATATAGTCGATGAATTTTGCGGCGGCATCCTGCTGTTCTTTGGTTTTTGCCGTGCTGGTGATGGAAAATGCCAGGTCAGTTCCTCCTACCATCAGCGCATGTTGCACGCCCTCACCCATCGGCATTGCAGCAAAATGAATATCTTTATTGTCTTTGAACTGTCCCAGATACCAGGTACCGCTCACCAGGAAGGCGGCCTGCCCGTTCTGGAACAGCGTGGCGGCATCGTCGTGGCCAATCCCCTGGTAGCCAGTGAAGAAATAGCCTTTGTCGTTCCAGCTTTTCATCATATTGGCGGCCTTCACCAGCTTGTCATCTTTAAAGGTACCGCCCACATCGTAAATCAGGTCATCGAGTTTTTTACGGTCGCTGCTTTCGATCTGTGCTTCCCAGATGGTACTGAGCAATTGCTGGCCCATGTTGCCATCCAGCAACCCCAGCATCATTGGCGGGGTGCCCTGCGCTTTCAGTTTTTTCATCGCCTGTTCCAACTCGGCGAGGGTTTTTGGCACGGCAATACCGGCTTTATCCAACAACGCTTTGTTGTAATACAGGCCGACCATTTCACCGAGGCTGGCGATGCCATACAGTTTGCCGCTACCGAAGTCCTGATTATCTGACCAGCGGTTACGTTTCAGGATTGAATCCGGAAAATGCGTTGTCCAGCCGTAGGTTTTGGCATACTCATCCAGCGGCCAAAGCAGTTTGTCTTTCACCAGAGAACCCATGTCTCCACCGCCCTGGTTAACCTGGGCGATCTGCGGACCATCACCTGCGGTCAGCGCCAGTTTGAGCGGGATACGGGTATCTTCGAAGGAGTGCACAGAACGCTGGATGACAATGCCGGGATTCTGTTGCTGAAACACTTTGACCGCTTCATCCACTGCTTCTGTCTGCTGCGGATAGTTATAAATGTCCCACTCATTCAGTGTCACCGCCTGGGCTGAGGTCATCGCTGCACCGAGCAGCACCCCAGCGGAAATCAGACGAGACAGGGTGCGAAGAGAGCTATAGAAGTACTGCGCACGTACGGTTGAATCACACATAATGCTCGGTTTCTCCAACAGATGACTGGCATCCCTTCATCTCGGCACCCGCATTTCCCGCAGGCTGATTCAGCATAAATAACGCTCACATCCATACTTACTTTATCAACAAAATAAAGTCAAACCTGTGCAATGCGGAATTTTTACTCTGTGATGCAGTGCGAAAAGTGAGAAGAAAAGCGGGGTAATCAGCAGGGAATGCTGCTTAATCAGACAGAATACCGATGCAACCGGTCAGTCTTTACTTAGGCTCAGCATAATTCACTCGGATTTTTAAAGCACATTAACCTACTGATAGAACATATGAAAATCGTATAGTTATGAATATCGCTCACGCGTTAATGTTAAAAAGCCCACCAGGTAAGGGTTTGCCGCTGCATACTTGTCGTATTGCCATACTGAGAGTCATGCACTGCGGTTATGTTTAGCGTTCTCCTTGTGGGATGAGGTAATTATTACATCTTGAAAACTAAGTGTACTTTTATTACCGTAAAAACTGTCCATTTCCTGACCATAGAGGCTCCACCATGACGGCTGAAGCTGTTATTCGTCACGCTACCGAGGCGGATTTTCCCGCGCTCTCGCGTATTTGTTTAGAAACCGCCAATGCCGGAAAAGACGCGACTGCGCTCTATTCTGACCCCGCCCTGCCCGGCCTGCGCTTTGTAATTCCCTACGCACGTTTTGCGCCGGATTTCGCGCTGGCGCTTGAACAGCAGGGTGAGGTCGTCGGCTATGCGGTGGCCGTACCGGATACCCGAGCCTTCGAGGCGGTGTTAAGCCAGCAGTGGTGGCCGATGTTGCAGGCGCAATATCGTAACTACTCGGCCTGCGCCCCGCTCGACAGCAAAGTTCTGGATGCCATCTTTCAGCCGGATGCCGCCGCCGATCTGTTGGTAAGCCAGTGGCCAGCGCATCTGCATATCAATCTGTTGCCAGCCACTCAGCAGGATGGCTGGGGGCGCAAACTGATTGAGCAACTGCTGATGCTGCTGCGCCAGGCGGGTGTGCCTGGCGTGCACCTGGGCGTCAGCCTGCAAAACGAGCAGGTTTGCGGTTTTTATAAGCGCCTTGGCTTTACGCCCATCGTGCGCAGCAACGCCATCTATATGGGCCAGTTACTTTAAGCGAGACACAGTATGACCAGCCTGCATCTGCAAAGCGTTAAGAAGTCTTACGAGCAAGTGAATGTCATTCACGGTATTGATCTCACTATCAACAGCGGTGAATTTGTGGTGTTTGTTGGCCCCTCCGGCTGCGGAAAATCGACGCTGTTACGCATGATTGCCGGGCTGGAAGAGATCAGCGATGGCAAGTTGCTGATTGAGGGCGCGGATATGACTCACCAGCCAGCGACCGAGCGCGGTATCGCCATGGTGTTTCAGTCCTACGCGCTTTACCCGAATATGACGGTGCGCGGCAACCTCGCTTATCCCCTGGAGGTGATGAAACGCCCGAAAACCGAGATCGAACAGGCGATTGCGCAGACTGCGGCGCGCCTGCATCTTACTGAGCTGCTCGATCGCCTGCCACGGGCTTTGTCTGGCGGGCAACGTCAGCGCGTGGCGATTGGGCGCGCCATTATTCGCCATCCGCGCATTTTCCTGTTTGATGAACCCCTGTCGAATCTGGATGCCGAGCTACGTTTGCAGATGCGTATCGAAATCGCCCGGCTGCACGCCTCATTGGGTAACACCATGATTTACGTCACCCATGACCAGTTGGAAGCGATGACGCTGGCCGACCGTATTGTGGTACTGCGTCAGGGCCGAATTGAACAGGTCGGTGCACCACTGGAGTTATATCACGACCCGGACAACCTGTTTGTCGCCGGATTTATTGGTTCGCCAAAGATGAATTTCTTACCCGCAGAAGTGGCCGCCGCCACTCCCGGCGAAGTGCAGTTGCGCGTGCCTTCTCTCGGCATTCACGCGTTAACCATAAAGATTGAAGCCACCTGCCATGAAGGGCAGAAAGTGACGCTGGGTGTACGTCCCGAACATTTTCAACCTGCCAACTCAGCCAGCGCACTGCTGAGCTTTAGCGCACCGTTGTCGTTCAGTGAGATGCTGGGACACACTAATTATCTTTATCTGGATGTAGGCCAGGAGCGGCTACTGGTGATTGAGGAGCGTAATGTGGCAAGCCATGAGATGGGTGAGTCGGTGCGTTATCAGTTAGATGTGGGGAGTTGTTTGTTGTTTGATGAGGGAGGGATGCGCTTGCGGTGAAGGCTGTTTAGCAACGGTTAGCGCCATAGGGCATTACCCGCCAGACATTACGGAATTTCAGTACCGCTGAGCAGAGCAGCCTGGGTTCGGGGTTCAACCGAACCCAGGCTTTTTAATTGCAGAGTGATACGCTCATGGTTGTAATAGCAGAGGTACTCACATATGGCTTGTTTCAGTTCCCCGGTAGTTGGGTATCCCGCTTTTGGAGCTTAGCCCGGATGCGGGCCTTAGCAATCGCGCCCTGCAACGGCCTTAACCTGATACAGGCAAAACCCGCTTAATGCAAGATGACGCGCTAAATCGCAAATTTTTACGACGCTATCTCTTCATCTGCCTGAGCGGCCAACAAATCCAGCAATTTGTTCACCGCAAACCCCGCAGCGCCCTGTGCCCACATGCGATTTGACTCGGTAATGAACTGTAACGGCGTCATATGCGGCGTCAATTTCAGGCGATAGGTCTGGAAACTCTGGGTGATATTATCCAGTAAAATGCGTGACGCCATTTGTGGCTCCATCGCCAGATAGACCACATCGGGATCATAGGCAATCGACAAGTTTGCCAACGACATGCCCAACTGGTGTCCGGCTTCCGCCAGCGCACTCAGCACCTCCTGCGTCGGGCGCATATCCAGGTCGCGCAGCGTCTGCGGCACCTCACCTTTCAGCGTGGCGGCCACCCGTTGCAGAATCGCCTGTGATGAGGCGACATCTTCCAGCAGACGCTCGGAGCCATCACCCAGCAGGGCATTACCAATCTCACCGGCTTTACCATGACGCCCGCGATAGAGCTGGCGATCGAGCAGAATACCTGCGCCAATCCCTTTACCAAAGGTGGCGATAATCGCCGATTGCGCATGACCGAGCTGACCAAATACCAGCGCCGCCATCGCTAAAGCATTGGCGTCATTTTCGATAAATACCGGCAGCGAGAAGCGATCTTCCAGTAGCCGGGCAATAGGAACGTTATCCCAGTCCAGCACGCGTGAGCGCACGCAATAGCCATTGCTGGCATCCACCAGACCAGACAGCGCCAGGCCAATCGCACCCACCTTTCTGCTCTCTACGCCGCGCAGGAACTTCGCCAGCGCATCACCCAACTGTTTCGGTGTCATGGCCCCGGAAGGCATTTGCTGCTCGCCGATGATGTTGCCGCCCAGGTCGGTCAGCACAATCAGGTTACGTTCCGCATTGAGCTGGATGCCAACCACACTGGCGTGGTCGGGATTAAGGCCCAGCAGAGTCTTGGGACGTCCCATCGAGACACGTCTCAGCCCCAGCTCCTGGACGATGCCTCCTGTCAGCAGGCGATTAGTGGCCTGCGAGACCGTTGACATACTCAGGCCGCTGCGCACTTTAAGGTCGGACTGGCTGATCGGCGCATTTTCGACAATCAGCCGCAGAATACGGGCAGTTACGTTCGGAGCAATCATAATTCTCTTTATCAGCAGAATGAAAAGGTTACGCGGGTTGATTCATACTGAACTGGCTGGCAAGCCGTAGCGCACCACTCAGCGCATCTCCCTGCGGTGGTACCAGTAGTGCGACGATATCCGCCGGAAGCCAGGGCTGAATCGGCGCGGCCAGGCCTCCCATCAATGCCAGCTTTTGGCTGCGCGCCAGTAGCGGCTGTATCATCTGTGTGATATCCGCAGCGGTTTGCTGAACCAGCGCGGCGCCATGCGCGTCCCCCGCATGCGCGGTGGCGAAAACGTCCGGCACTATCCGGCCCCAGTCAGCTGGGGTTGCCTGACGCGACCAGATTAGCATCTGTTCCGGGCTGTCCTGGTAATGCGCCATGATGCGTTGGGTCAGTACCGAGGACGGCACAATGCCTTCATGGGCCAGCAGCGCCAGCCGGAGCGCACGCTGCCCCAGCACCGCACCTGAACCGGCATCGGAAAGGGCAAATCCCCAGCCGCCGAGCGATGTAAACTGCGCGCCATCCCACACCGCACCCTGGCTGCCAGTGCCGGTGATAAATACTGCCCCTGGCGCGCCATTATGCGCCCCGGCGCAGGCGGTTTCGACATCGGTAAAAACATAGCGCGACTGGCAGACTGGCTGCCAGCTATCCAGACGTGCTTTGACCGAAGCCACATTCGCCCCCGCAAGACCCGCCACCAGCACGGTTTGTGCCCGTGCCGCTGGCGGCAATGCTGCCTGAGTAAAAAGATCGTCAATCACCCGGTCGATAGCGTCAATTGCCGCTTCAAAGTGAGACCAGACATTGGCTGGCCCGCCGTACGCTTCCGCCAGCAACTGCCCCCGTTCGTCGGTGAGACGTCCACGACAGCGCGTACCACCGCCATCAATACCCAGCATCAGTGACTGCACGCACTTCCTCCTGCCCTGCACCGCTCGGGATGACCCTTTCTAGATGTGCGAAAGATAGGGTAAAAAAACTTAAATCGCAATAACAAATAAATATGGAAGATACAACATAAAATAAAAATGATTAAAATCATATAAATACTAAAAATAACGATTTTTACGCTCAGGATTATTATTGACATTAGTTTTTCTGCCGTAATAAGTTAGCGGTCAGATTATCAGCCGCCTGATGAGTCGGGCAGCTAACAGGCAACGAGCTTCAGGGGTATAACATGAAAGTGGGCATTATTGGTCTTGGCTTTCGTCTTTCCCATGTGGTGAAAGAGTTCAGCAAAGCCGATACAGAGTTCTCAGTAGTGGGTTATGTCGATCCGGCTCCGGCGGGTTTACCCAATCTTCACACCTTCGGTATTGATCCCGGAAAGGCATTTGACAGCATCGACGCACTGTTGAGTCATGGCGGTTTTGATCTGCTGTTGATCGGCTCACCGAACTTTATGCATCTTGAGCATATTCGTCAGGGCCTGGCTGCGGGTTATACCGTCTTCACCGAGAAGCCGGTGGTCATCAATGAAGAACAGACGATGTCGATGGCACGGCTGGTACAGCAGTATGGTCACGAGCGTATTCTGGTCGGTCTGGTGCTGCGCTACTCACCCCTGTACCACGACCTGCTGATGGCGCGTGATGATAAACGCCTCGGAGAGATCACCTCCATCGAAGCCACCGAACATATCAAGCCATACCATGGCGCCTTCTTCCAGCGCGACTGGCGTAGGCTGGAGAAATACGCTGGTCCGTATATTCTGGAAAAATGCTGCCACGATATCGATCTTTATCAGGGCTTGATGGGTGAGCGTCCGGTGCGTGTCGCCAGCTTTGGTGGGCGTAAATCCTTTACCCCGCAACACGCGCCGCAGGGTGCCGTCACACCTGATTCCGAGTTGTATCATATCAAACCGAGCGGCTGGTCAAGTACCGACGCGGTGTTTGATAGCGACGCCGATATCGTCGATTACCAGACAGCCATCATTGAATACGCAGGTGGCGCCACCCTGGCCTTTCACGCCAACCTCAACGTGCCGGATGAGTTCCGTCGTTTCTGCGTAATGGGCACCGACGGCATGGCTGAAGGTGACTTTGTGCGTAACTATTTCCGCGTGCATAACGCCCGTACCGGTGAGCGTGAAGTGGATACCACCTACAGCGGCAACGCTTACGATGGGCACTACGGCGCTGATGCGCTGATGGCTGAAGAGATTGTGAAACATATTAAACAAGGAACGCCGCTGAAAGTAACGGTGGTGGATGCACTGGAAGCCGGACTCACTGCGATAAAAATCGACGAAGCGCGAAAATCGAAAACCGTGGTGGATATGACAGAGAGCTGGCAACAATTTGACGCCAACCTGGGGAAAAAATAGCCATATAACGGCCACAGTCTCGCGATCCCCCCTGATCGCGAGCTTTGTCATGGCGGTACGGACTGGGCATCTTCTTTACCAGCCTGTTGGCCGGTTTTTATTCCAGTGACCTCTCCTGTGAACAGGGTGAAGACCAATATAGCTGCGGCAGATGATGCGTGGACTGGAACAAAGCCGCAACCGGGGAAATGCTCCGCGATACCTCCGGTCAAATTGGCCTGCCCGCTATTAAATACCCATTGATGAAGATATCCCCCAGCGCCAAAACCATAATGGCGCTGGTGATTCTCTTAGCTAAATCTTTCCGGCCGGAAAGTGGCGAGCATGGGGTGCTTTATGCCCGTGAGAATTTCATCCGTAAGAAGCTCGCCTAAAATCAACGCCAACGTTGCTCCCGAATGAGTAAATGCAACAAAACACCCTGGGACGTTTTTGAGTTCCCCGATAACCGGTTCACCATCGCCCGGAATGGGCTTCAACCCAATTTTCCAGCTCTCTGCCTCCAGCGTTGAACCATCGCCAATCAATTTGCCGGCTTCGGCCATTAACTGGCTGATAACCGATTGATCAATACTGTACTGACCATCGGCATGTGCAACGATATTCTCTTCATACCAGTCATGATCAACCGCCAGTGTATTTCCGGGGTTTGGACGAATTGCCGCGCGTGGCGTGTTCATGACAACCCGCAGACCGTGATCATGTGCTGTGCTGCTGACCAGCATGGAAACAGGTGAACCGTTCGGAATGTGCACCCCGAGCGGAGCGACAACATCGGGAGTCCAGGGGCCACAGGCTACCAGCACCCTGTCTGCGCTGAATTCCCCACCGTTCTCGCTGCGAACGCCGGTTGCACGCCCGGTGTCAGTTATCACACTTGCTTTTCCGGCATGCTCAATGATTTCGCCACCCGTTGCTCTTAATTCCTGAACGAGATGATCCACAAGATGCGGCAAGCTGACCCACCCTTCACCCGGATTAGCAATCACCACTCTGGCGAGCGCTGCTCTGTTCACCTGTGGATCAACATCACTTACCGCAGTTTGTTCAATAAGGTGTGAATCGTAACCATGCGCTTTTTCGTAACCATGGCGCGCTTTCATCCCCGCCTCATCGTCAGCGGCCCAGAACAGCGCACCATCGAAACGCAGCCAGTCAAGATCGGGATAGCGTGCAAACAGCGTACGGTAGCGGTCGATGCCTGCCATTCTCAGCGCATGATAAGGCTGAGAACGTTCGCCAGCAGAGTTAAGCCAGGAAAGTGAACGGCCCGATGCGCCGGAACAGAGTTCCGCTTCGGTTACCAGCGTCACTTTGGCACCGGCTTTGGCCAGATGCCATGCGGTTGATACGCCCAGAACTCCACCGCCCAACACAACAACGGTTTTGGCCACAGATTTGTCTGTCATCATTTATTCCTTCTGTTAAAGAGTTTCGCCGGTCAGGCAATACGTACGCAGTTTTGTCGATGGAGTCGTTCGATAAGCCTCAGCACCGCAAGCCCCTCCTCTGCCGCAACAGGAGGAGGGCCGCCATGCAAAAGCGCGTTGGCCAGCAACTGATAAAACGCGGGATAGTCACCACGTTGCAGGGGAACAGCATCGATTTCATCCGTTGTGCCTGCCCGGGCATACCTTTCAGGAGGCGTAACGCCGTACTGGCTGTCCGCAGGAGACATACCTGCGGACAACTGCGGCTCCTGGTTGTCCAGACCCCAATGGGTAAAGGCGCGCTTGCTGCCCAACAGATGGAAGCGCGGCGCATTCAGCGCAGCCTGACCATTCATCCACAGCCGTGAACGGACGCCGTTTTTATGCAGTAATGAGACGAAACAATCCTCATCACTGTCAGACAGATTGCCGGAATGCCTCGCCAACTCCGCGCTGGCCTCCTGAACCTGACCGAATAACTGCATCGCCTGATCAATCAGGTGACTACCGAGATCCAGCAGTAGGCCGCCCCCCTGCGCAATCGTGACCTCGTCACGCCAGTTGCCAAAGCCTTCAGGGCGCCACCACTCGAAGCGGGATTCAAAACTTCTTACCATGCCAAACGCCTCTTCCTGTACCAGGCGTTTGAGCGTGAGAAAATCACCATCCCAGCGGCGGTTGTGAAATACCGTCAGCAAGGTACTGGCTTGCCGGGCTGCGTTAATCATCGCTTCCGCCGCTTCCACATCCGGGGCAAAAGGTTTGTCTACCACCAAATGAATGCCGCGCAGACTGGCCTGTAAAGCCTGATCACGATGCTGCCCGGGCGGAGTAGCCAGTACGATGAGATCTAATGCGATGTCACCACTGTCGATAAGATGCAGCAGTGAGGACCAGTCCGACACAATCCGTGCCTGTGGATACAATTGTCGTGCCGATACCACACGCTGTTCATCGCGGCTGACAATCACCGCCAGCAGGTAGTCTGCATTGTGTGAAATTAGCGGCGCGTGAAAGATTTTTCCGGCAATACCAAAGCCCACCAGAGCCGTGCGGATAGGGCCAGAAACAGTGCGATGCGGCATCAGAGCACCTCCGATAAAAAACGCTGTAAACGTGCAGACTGGGGGCGTTCAAACATTTGCTCGGGCGTACCTGCTTCTACGATCTCGCCTTCATCCATAAAAACCACTTGGTCAGCGACGCGCCGGGCGAATCCCATCTCATGGGTCACCACTACCATTGTCATGCCGCGTTGACACAAATCGGCCATCAGCGTCAACACACCTTTCACCAGTTCGGGATCGAGCGCGGAAGTCGCTTCGTCAAACAGCATCACTTCCGGCTCCATCGCCAGCGCGCGCGCTATTGCCACACGCTGTTGCTGGCCGCCGGAGAGATCGCGCGGCCGATGATTGGCGCGCTGTGCTAATCCCACTTCTGCCAGACGCTGACTGGCAATGATCATTGCCTCTGCTTTTGAGCGCCCTTTTACTTTCCACGGCGCCAGCGCGACGTTTTCCAGCGCGCTATGATCGGGAAACAGATTGAAGTGCTGAAATACCATGCCAATGCGCAGTCGCAGCGCATCTGGTTTGTCTTTTAATACCGAGCGGCCAGCGAGCAATACATCGCCGCTTTTAGGTTCATGCAGACGGTTAATTCCCCGCAGTAAGGTTGATTTTCCTGACCCGGAAGGTCCAATGATGCAGGTTGTGGTGCCGGGTGCGATGTTTAGCGACACATTGCGCAGCACTTCAATCGGGCCGTACGCAAGAGTCAGATTTCGCAACTCAAGGCTTGCGCCGTGAAACGCAGAGGAAGTTGCCATCTCAATGTCCTTGTTCGCTGGTCAGGGATACAGTGGGCACAACCGCCCGTTTCACTTTCACTTCATCGATTTCTTTTAAACCGCTTTGGGGCGCCGTTGCGCGTCGTCGTCCGGTACGGTAACGAATGTCGATGTGGTTGACTGCATGTGTCAGTGGCACTGTGATAACCAGATAAAACAGACCGGCCAGCATCAGAGGAGACAAATTACCACTGAGTACCGCAGCATCCTGGCCAACGCGGAACAGTTCACGCTGATTCGTCATCAGCCCCAGCAGATACACCAGTGAAGAGTCTTTGATGATGGCGATGAACTGATTAACAATGGCGGGTAACACGCGACGGATACCCTGAGGAATGATCACCAGCCGCATCGCCCGGCTATAACTCATGCCCAGCGCCCGGCAAGCTTCCATCTGCCCTTGTTCGACACTCTGAATACCCGCGCGAAAGATTTCTCCCATGTAAGCGCTTGCAATCAGGCTCAGGGCAAAAATACCCAGCGGATAAGGAGTTGGACCGAACAATTGATAACTGAAGCGCGCCAGCCCCTGACCAATCAGCAAAATGGTGAGGATAGAAGGCAAACCGCGAAACAGATCGGTATAAAGCCGGGCGGGTACGCGCAGCCAGCGTGAAGGGGAAATCCCCATCAGCGCCAGTATTAGGCCGAAAAAGGTACCAAGAACGGTGGCAGACACTGAGATGATAATAGTGTTAACCAGCCCCGTTGCCAGCAGTTGTGGCAGTACGTCCATCATCGAAGGAATATCGAAGAAAGTACGCGAAAGAATAGTGATCAGATCCATAGCCGATTCTCTGTTGCGGGTGATGGACGAGAGCCATCACCGGAAGCATTCACACGCACACAGGATGTGCGGGAGGATTAATGGTGTGGCAGATACTGTTCAGGCATCGGCGAACCCGGGAACCACTTCTCGTAGAGCTTTTTCCAGGTACCATCCTGCATCGCATCTTTGATGGCTTTATCCAGAGCAGCTTTAAAAGCTGGCTTGTTTTTAGCTATCGCCACGCCCGCAGGAGCATCAAAAGAGGGAATATTAGCGGCCATCACCAGTTTGAAGCGGGCTGCATAATCCTTGGCGGCTTCGTAATCAAGGAACATCGCATCAAGCGTGCCGTTATTCAGCGCGGAAACAGCGGCGTTGTTATCAGGGAAACGGACCAGATCGGTCTGTTTGAAGTGCTGCAACGCATAGCTTTCCTGGAGTGTCCCCTGGATCACGCCCAGCCGTTTATGAGCCAGCGTCTCAACGTTTTTCACGCCGGAATCACTGCGGGTTAACACCGTCAGATAACCCGCCAGATAACCTGTCGAAAAATCGACGGTTCTTTCGCGTGCTGGGGTAATGCCGATTGCGGCCACCCCGGCGTCATATTGTCCATTAGCGACGGCAGGAAGGATGGCCGAGAAATCCTGTCCAACAAAATCAACCTTATCAATCCCGATACGATGCGCGACATTTTTAAAGAATTCGACGTCAAATCCAGTGAAATTGCCGCTTTTGTCGGTAAAGGTATAAGGCTTCGCGTCACCGAGACTCGCCACACGCAGATGTCCCGGATCAATTAAGCCGTACGGATTGTTATCACTTGTCGCCCGGGCAATGAAGCTGGCTGAGAGCATTACAGCGATGCCGAACAAGCTTGCGGTCAGATTGGTTAAACGTTTATGCGATGTCATAAAGCTCTTCCGTTTTTGCAGGTGAAACTTCAGAGTCCACTGAGCCGGTGAGTTATAATTGAGACCGGTCTCAATGAGGGTTAAAATGAGGCCGATGCTTGTTGTGAGACCGGTCTCAAATGGATATACTGATATTAAGCACACGCTTTAAGCAGCGTCAATTCGGATGTTATCAACTTGTGATTTGAAATAATTATGACAACAAAAAATCAACAATTACGCAGTCCAACGGTTGCTGACGTAGCACGTCTGGCGGGCGTGTCAAAAGCCCAGGCCGCGAGGGCGCTGGGTGGATATGGTTCCGTCAGGCAAGAAGTGCAGACGCGTGTCAGCCAGGCCGCAGAAAACCTGGGATACCGTCCGAATGAGCTGGCGCGAAGCATGAATACAGGACGCTCAAACACCATCGGCGTGATTGTTGGTGATATTGAAAACCCTCATTTTGGCCTTGCGTTACGAGGCATGGCCGATGTCGCCCGCCAGGCAGGTTTTCATTTGCTTCTCAGTAACAGTGATGAAACCGTAGAAGAAGAGCGAGAAGCCGTACGTGTGATGCTGGACAAGCGCGTCGATGGGATAATCGTTGCGCCCTGCAGTTCCCTGGCTGGTGATAATGATCACCTAAAACAGGTGCTGGCAGAAGGACGTGCGTTAATGACGTTTGACCGTGCAGTCGAAGGGCTGGAGGTGGAAACTATCCAGGCTAACTTTCTGACTGTAGCGAAGCATGCTACCCAACTCTTACTGAACGCAGGCCATAAGCGTATCGCTTACCTCTCCAGTATGCGTATCGCGGCATCTTACTCCCACACCATGACGCTGGGGCCGACGCCTGTGGCGCAACGTGTAAAAGGGATGATTGACGCGCATCAGGAAGCGGGAATGGTATTAGATCCTGCCCTGGTGCAGCTTAATGCCGTTAGTGATGAACACATCGAACAGATATTGACACAATTACTGGCACTTACCGATCCCCCAAGCGCTCTTATCGCCTCCGATAACCTTATCGCAATGGGCATACTACGCGGGCTGGCGAAACGCGGGCTGCGAGTACCCGATGATATCTCTTTTGTGATGTATGATGATTTTCCCTGGACAGAACTGATGACACCGCCGCTCACGGTAGTCGCGCAGCCGGTTTATGAGATGGGTCGGGAAGCAGCCCGCAGGTTGATCTGCCATATTCGTCAGCAACCCGCCGGAGCGTTACCTGAGTTTGAAGGCTGGTTGGTAGCGCGGGGATCGATCGGGAAAAAGCTACCCGAGGGGTACAAAGTACCAATCGCATCTAACTGACATGCCCGAGTTATTGGCAGAACAAATATCGGCAAGCCTGGTTATCCAGCAGATTCATTTTCCACGCGTCGATAAACAGGCACGCGCCGTGTTGTTCCGGTCAAATTATCAAAAACGTCCGTTTCCGCAGTGGCTATCTTCAGGCCGGTTTTTCTCAACCGCTGCACATCGGCGGCGATGCGCTGAATACCAAACCAGAAAAGCCCGTCCAGCGCGGTTACCTGTAACCCTTCCGTCAGTGCAATTTTAAGACGTTCACGCGGCGCTTTAGTCTCTTTCGCAATCTGTTGATAAGGCGCAGCCGTATTGCCTTCGGCATCAATCCGGCGGATGCGCGTTGACAGCCGGTACTGAAACTCATCCGGAATGCCGCTCAAATCGCTTCTCAACGTATAGACACAACCAAAACGCTTACCGTTAAACAGCACATTTTTCTGGCTGATTTGCAGTTCGTCCCGCAGGCTGGCGATCAATTGCGGAGCGCGAATAAGCAGCAACCGGAAAGGTAATTCAAAACTGGTGACATAATCGACATTCAGCAGCGCGATCCGCAGGCGTTCTTCGGCTCCAGCCTGCGTCTGACGGCACTCTTCTGCCACATCAGCCCATTGCTGCGTCAGGCGCGGCGTTTCACCCATTTCCGTAAAACTGTACTTCTCTATCTGGTAGTCAATTCTTCCGGTCACGCTGAATTCCCTGCTGGTCACGTTACAGTACGCTTCACTTTACCAATCCCGGCGTTTAACCGGAAGTGAGTTAACGAACCGCAACCCGGTTATTCTTTATGACAAAATTTCCGGCAGCAGATGTGCCAGGCAGCGCTCCGCCAGCATTAACGAGGCCTGCTCAATATCCGGCGCAAAGTAACGATCTTTATCGTAATGTTTCACCCGTTCACGCAGCAAATGGCGTGCCTGCTCGAGTAACGGGCTGGAGGTTAATCCTTCCCGCATATCCAGCCCCTGACAAGCAGCCAGCCATTCCACGGCAATCACACCACGAGTATTAGCCGCCATCTCCCAAAGCCGACGACCAGCAGCAGGTGCCATCGAAACGTGATCCTCCTGGTTAGCAGAGGTCGGCAAACTATCGACACTGTGCGGATGAGACAACGCTTTGTTCTCACTCGCCAGCGCTGCAGCAGTGACCTGGGCAATCATAAAACCGGAGTTAACACCGCCATTTTTTACCAGGAAGGGCGGAAGCTGCGACATATGGCTATCCATCAACAGCGCGATACGCCGCTCCGCCAGCGAGCCGATCTCAGCGATAGCCAACGCGATATTATCAGCGGCCATCGCAACCGGTTCCGCGTGGAAGTTGCCACCAGAGATCACCTCATTTTCAGCAGCGAAAACCAGTGGGTTATCAGAAACCGCATTCGCTTCGGTCAGCAACACATCGGCGGCAAAACGCAACTGCGTCAGACACGCTCCCATAACCTGCGGCTGGCAGCGTAATGAGTAAGGATCCTGCACTTTATTGCAGTTGTGATGAGACTGTGAAACCGCACTGTTATCAGTCAGCACGTGGCGATAGAGAGCCGCCGCGTCGATCTGCCCACGCTGACCGCGCACCTGGTGAATACGTGCATCGAATGGACGACGTGAACCGAGCGCAGCCTCGGTGGTCAGCGCACCACAAACCACTGCGGAAGCAAACAAATCTTCGGCCTCAAACAGACCGCGCAATGCGAATGCTGTCGAGGTTTGCGTCCCGTTGAGCAGCGCCAGCCCCTCTTTCGCCGCCAGCGTCAGCGGAGCAAGCCCGGCTCTATTCAGTGCTTCAGTTGCAGGTAGCCACTCGCCTTGCCAGCGCGCTTTACCTTCACCAAGCAGCGTAAGCGACATATGTGCCAATGGCGCTAAATCGCCGGATGCACCGACAGATCCTTTAGCCGGGATCCAGGGATAAACACCAGCATTTACCATCGCCACCAACGTCTGGATCACCTGCAAACGAATGCCGGAAAAGCCACGCGCCAGGCTGTTGATCTTCAGCACCATAATCAGGCGCACCATGTCATCATCCAGCGGTTCACCAATGCCCGCAGCGTGGGAAAGCACCAAAGAGCGCTGTAAATTTTCCAGATCGTCAGTGGCAATGCGCGTCTGAGCAAGCAATCCAAAACCGGTATTAATACCGTATGCCGTTCGCCCTTCCACCATAATGGCATTGACACAAGCGACGCTGTCATTAATGGCGCTAAAAGCACACTCATCCAGTGTTAACTGGTGCGGTTGGCTGTAGATATCGCGCAATTGGGACAGTGTCAGTTGGCCGGGGACGAGGGTTACATTTTTCATTGTCAGCAAAGTCTCTGCAGTGAGGATATGAATACATATACTTGTCTATACATATCCATGCAAGTCCGCTTTTAACAAGAAAGATACAGTTTTGTTATATTGCGTCTGCAATCACGATTTTACTCAATACATAGTCAGTTATTTTTCTCACCCGGCCATATGAGTTAAGACCTTATTCTTAATCCTTACATAAGTATGCATTATGCTTTCAGTGTGCAAAATGTGACCACCATCAAAAAATAAGCCTTAGAATTCAAGTGGAAATGAACCGTTTCAGCTTTACATTTTTTACGTTGCTCAAAAGCAATTTATTTAGCAACGAAAGTATTGTGTCGCCAAAGCCCGACACATTGTAAGTCACTAAAATTTCATAAAAAAAAGGCTCTTGTAAGGCCAAAAAATTAAGCGTACATTAGCCCCCGTTGGTGAGAAATTCACCCAAAATTCTGAGATGGAGCTGTGGCCGAAATGGAGATAATTCTCAATTTGGTTTTGGCGTAGTTTCACCTCTCTATACTCAGTCCTTGTAAGGTCATTAAGTGCATACTCAAACGTATGCGGAGTGATGAACGTGAAATATTTCTTTATGGGCATTTCTGTGATGGTCATTGTGTGGGCCGGCACCTTCGCCCTGATGATCTGACCTGAGCTATTGATGCGGAAAACAACAGGAGCCTCGCGGCTCCTGTTGTTTTTTAGGGTTCAATATCTTCTATTGCGCTTTTTTGCGTCACTGGCAGCAGCCCGTCGTTGCGGAACATCGTCTTAATGCCGCGTACCGCCTGACGGATACGATCACGGTTTTCAATCAAGGCAAAACGCACATGGGTGTCACCGTAATCACCAAAACCAATGCCGGGAGAGACGCACACTTTGGCGTCCTGCAGCAACTTTTTGGCAAACTCCAGTGAGCCCATCGCCGCATACGGTTCCGGAATCTTCGCCCATACATACATTGAAGCTTTTGGTATTTCGACCATCCAGCCCGCTTCATGCAGCCCTTTCACCAGCACGTCGCGGCGGCGCTTATACTGTGCGGCAATATCGCGTACGCACTGCTGATCCCCTTCCAGTGCAGCAATCGCGGCTACCTGCAACGGTGTAAACGTGCCGTAGTCATGGTAACTTTTAATGCGCGCCAGTGCGTTTACCAGCACCGGATTACCGACCATAAATCCAATACGCCAGCCGGCCATATTGTAGCTTTTCGACAGGGTGAAAAATTCCACCGCAACGTCGCGCGCGCCCGGCACCTGCATAATCGACGGCGCTTTCCAGCCATCAAAAACGATATCGGCATAAGCCAGATCGTGAACCACCAGTACGTCGTAGCGTTTAGCCAGCGCGACCACTTTCTCAAAGAATTCCAGCTCTACACATTGTGCCGTTGGGTTAGACGGAAAGCCCAGAATCATCATCTTTGGTTTCGGGTAACTTTCACGGATCGCGCGTTCGAGTTCATTGAAGAAATCCACACCTTCTACCAACGGCACAGAGCGAACCTGCGCACCGGCAATCACCGCGCCATAAATGTGGATCGGATAGCTTGGGTTCGGCACCAGTACGGTATCTCCGTGATCCAGTGTCGCCAGCATCAGATGCGCCAGCCCCTCTTTCGAACCGATAGTTACAATGGCCTCAGTTTCTGGATCGATCTCAACCTGATAGCGATCCTGATACCAGCGTGAAATCGCCCGACGCAGACGAGGAATACCGCGCGAAGTAGAATAACCGTGAGTATCCGGGCGCTGGGCGACCGTACAGAGTTTCTCAACAATATGCGGAGGTGTTGGACCGTCCGGGTTGCCCATACTGAAATCAATAATGTCTTCGCCGCGACGACGCGCAGCCATTTTCAATTCAGCGGTAATATTGAAAACATAAGGGGGAAGACGATCGATACGCGTAAAACGACGTTCAGGACTGGAGTCAGCCATAGATTCCTCGGAGTAACGTTAGCGCCCGGACCGTCCGAGCGACGTCGCTGTAAATACAGCGTGCTTAAAACATATCCTGAAAAATTTCCTGCTGTCGAGAGGAAAAAGTAAAAATAATAGGCCGGCCTAAAAGGGGAACATTGATTCAAGAGAGGAAAAGTGATTCCATCCTCTTATTACTAAATTGCATGTTAAATTTAACAATATGATATCAAAGTAATTACTTTTATTTTTCAGTATATTTCGCCTTTCGCCACTCTCCTTTGAACATCTTTCAATCCCCTTTTAGAAATATGGTCTTTCCTCGTTGCATGAATGATTGAACGAATGAATGTGGTGACTGGTCATCTGCGACAGGGTTCCTTATCATGGCTTTTTGACGTCATCCACCGAGTCCCCCAGTGCACGAAATATTCGATATGTTACTGGCAGTTTTTGATCGCGCGGCGTTAATGTTGATCTGCCTGTTCTTTTTGATCCGCATACGCCTGTTTCGCGAACTGCTGCATAAAACCGCCCACACGCCAAAAGAATTGCTTGCGGTTACCGCGATCTTCTCCATGTTCGCCCTGTTCAGCACCTGGTCCGGCGTGCCGGTTGAAGGTTCGCTGGTTAACGTGCGTATTATTGCTGTTATGTCCGGTGGGATTTTGTTTGGCCCGTGGGTCGGCATTATTACCGGCGTCATCGCCGGGATACACCGCTATCTGATCGACATTGGTGGCGTTACCGCAGTTCCATGCTTTATCACCAGTATTATTGCCGGGATCTTTTCTGGAATGATTAACCGGAAAGTTCCCAAAGCGCAGCACTGGCGTGTAGGGATCATTGGTGGGATGATTTGCGAAAGCCTGACCATGATTTTGGTGGTCCTCTGGGCACCAACCACCGCGCTGGGGCTGGATATTGTTTCCAAAATCGGTGTGCCGATGATCCTCGGCAGCGTTTGTATCGGCTTTATCGTGCTGCTGGTGCAAAGTGTCGAAGGGGAAAAAGAGGCTATCGCGGGTCGCCAGGCAAAACTGGCACTGGATATTGCGAATAAAACATTGCCGTTATTCCGTAACGTCAATAGTGATTCGCTGCGTCAGATATGCGATATCATTCGTCGCGATATCAACGCCGATGCTGTGGCAATCACCAATACCGATCATGTGCTGGCGTACGTTGGTGTCGGAGAAGATAACTATCGCGACAGCGACGATATTCTCAGCCCGACCACGCATCAGTCGATCACCACAGGTGAAATTATCATTAAAAACAATGATGAAGCCCACCGCACGCCTGAAATTCACTCCATGCTGGTGATCCCGCTGCGGGAGCAGAGTGTGGTCACCGGCACACTGAAAATATACTACTGCCATGCGCACCAGATCACCTCATCTTTACAGGAGATGGCGGTCGGGTTATCGCAAATTATCTCGACCCAACTGGAAGTTTCCCGCGCTGAGCAACTGCGTGAAATGGCAAACAAGGCAGAACTGCGCGCACTGCAAAGCAAAATAAACCCGCACTTCCTGTTTAATGCTCTGAATGCTATTTCTTCCTCTATTCGTCTCAACCCGGATACCGCCCGGCAATTGATTTTTAATTTGTCGCGTTATCTGCGCTATAACATTGAATTAAAAGATGATGAGAAGATCGACATCAAGAAAGAGCTGTATCAAATTAAAGATTACATTGCGATTGAACAGGCGCGTTTTGGCGACAAATTGACCGTCATTTATGACATTGATGAAGAGGTCAGTTGTGTGATCCCCAGTCTGCTGATTCAGCCGCTGGTAGAAAATGCCATTGTGCACGGCATTCAGCCCTGTAAAGGCAAAGGCGTGGTAACGATAATTGTGGAAGAATTCGGCAACCGCGTACGCATCGCGGTGCGTGACACCGGCAACGGTATTGCACCGGAGATGATTGCCCGCGTTGAGGCCGATGAAATGCCGGGCAATAAGATTGGCCTGCTTAACGTTCACCAGCGCGTGAAATTACTGTATGGCGATGGATTACATATTCGCCGCCTGACGCCAGGAACCGAGATTGCCTTTTATGTTCCGCGCTCGTCATCCGCCACATTGTTGCCCTAACAGGAGAAGTCGATGAAGGTCATCATTGTTGAAGATGAATTTCTGGCGCAACAGGAGTTGAGCTGGCTGATAAAAGAACACAGCCAGATGGAGATCGTCGGTACCTTTGACGATGGTCTCGATGTGCTGAAATATTTACAGCACAACAAAGTTGATGCGATCTTTCTGGATATCAATATTCCGTCTCTGGATGGCGTATTGCTGGCGCAAAACATCAGCCAGTTCGCACATAAACCCTTTATTGTGTTTATTACTGCCTGGAAAGAGCATGCGGTCGAAGCCTTCGAACTGGAAGCGTTTGACTACATTCTGAAGCCGTACCAGGAGTCGCGAATTATCAGTATGCTGCGAAAGCTGGAAACGGCCTGGCAGCAGCAATCAGGTACCGCCAGCAGCCCGCAATCACGGGAAAACGCCACCATTAATCTGGTGAAAGACGAACGTATTATTGTTACCAGCATTAACGATATTTATTATGCGGAAGCGCATGAGAAGATGACCTTCGTCTATACGAAGCGGGAATCATACGTGATGCCGATGAACATCACCGAGTTTTGCAGCAAGCTGCCGACGGCGCATTTCTTTCGCTGCCATCGCTCATACTGCGTGAATCTGGATAAAATTCGCGAGATCGAACCGTGGTTCAACAACACCTATATCTTGCGGCTGCGGGACCTGGATTTTCAGGTGCCCGTCAGCCGCAGCAAAGTTAAAGAATTCAGGCAGCTAATGAATCTTTAAAGGAAATGTCCCAGCGTCTGGCGCAAATGCGCGCCAGAGCCGAGTAGCCCGGGATTATCATGAACAATCAGATAGACCGGAATGTCCTGCACATAGGATTTGAAACGCCCTTTATCTTCAAAGCCACCACGGAAACCGGAGGCGGTAAAGAAGTCGAGGAAGCGCGGCACGATCCCGCCCGCGATATACACCCCGCCGAATGTACCGAGGTTTAGCGCCAGGTTACCGCCAAAACGTCCCATAATGACGCAGAACAGCGACAATGCGCGGCGGCAGTCAATGCAACTGTCCGCCAGCGCCCGTTCGGTAACATCCTTGGGTTGCAGATTTTCAGGTAGGCGACCATCAGATTTCACAATCGCCCGGTAGAGATTGACCAGCCCAGGGCCAGAAAGCACACGTTCAGCAGAGACATGGCCGATTTCCGCCCGCAGCTCTTCGAGGATAATCCCCTCTTCTTCACTATTCGGTGCGAAATCGACGTGACCACCTTCGCCCGGCAGGCTCACCCAGCGTTTATCTACATGCACCAGATGCGCAACGCCAAGCCCCGTGCCAGCGCCGTAAACAGCGATCGGTTTGCCTTCCACCGCCTCACCGCCGCCAAACTGGATCAGGTGATCTTTTTTCAGCATCGGGATCGCCATTGATACGGCGGTAAAATCATTGATAATTTCCAGGTGCGCAAACCCGAGGCTTTTCTTCATTTCCGCAATCGAGAAAGCCCATGTGTGATTCGTCATCGCCACCCAGTCTCCGGTAACCGGACAGGCAATAGCGATGCAGCCGTCTTCCACGCTGACGTTATGTTCATCAAGATAAACGCGCACTACGGCTTCGAGACTGGGATAATCGAGGCCGGAATAGGTTTTGGCCCGGGAGATGTCACCGCTGTCGATATCACACAACGCTAAGCGCGCGTTGGTACCGCCCACGTCTCCCACTAAAGCATACTTTGTCATTCTTTTACGGCTCCGCTAAAGTCAGAATAAATCTTTGGCACACTGTAAATTCAAGGCGCTGTAACAACAACGACCATAGCACGAGTGCCCCAGGATAATCGATCTACGTCACAGATTAACCCACGGGCTGCCGCCAGATTGTTTTGCGTCATCCCGACGTCTTTACAAGGATCTATGTATGCTTCATCCGCGAGCCAGAACACTGTTACTGCTGGCCCTGCCTGCGCTGACTATCGGCGTGGCCTCCAGCCTTGTGCTGCTACTGGTAATGAAGATAGCTTCGCTGCTGCAAGCCGTTTTGTGGAGTGCTATTCCTGGGCAGTTGGGCATTGCATCCGATTCGCCGGGCTGGATCTTATCGATACTGACGCTGACCGGGATCGCCGTTGGTTTGGTGATCCGTTTCAGTCGCGGACACGGCGGTCCGGATCCGGCGAGCGTCCCACTGATCAATGCACCAGTGTCAGTCAAAGCGCTGCCCGGCCTGGTACTGGCGCTGATCCTCGGGCTGGCGGGTGGCGTTAGCCTGGGGCCAGAACATCCGGTAATGGTACTCAATATTGCGCTCGCGGTAGCGCTGGGGGCACACGTCTTCCCTCGCGTAGCACCACTGGACTGGACCATTCTCGCCTCGGCGGGCACCCTTGGTGCGCTGTTCGGTACACCGGTAGCGGCAGCACTGGTTTTTTCACAAACCCTGACCGCCAGCAATGACGTGCCGCTGTGGGACCGTTTATTAGCACCGTTGATGGCTGCTGCGGCTGGCGCACTGACCAGCAGTTTGTTCGCTCTGCCCCATTTTGCCCTGCCAATCCCCCGTTATCCCCAGTTGCATATCGTCGATATCATCAGCGGTGCGGTGGTTACTGTATTTGCCATCGCGCTGGGTATGGTTGCCGTCTGGTGCCTGCCGCGCCTGCACCGGTTGATGCACCAACTGCACAACCCGGTGCTGGTTCTTGGCGTTGGCGGCTTCCTGCTTGGCCTGCTGGGGATCATTGGCGGGCCGGTCACGCTATTTAAGGGACTGGACGAGATGCAACAACTGGCTTTCGCCCAGACGCTAACGGTGACGGATTACCTGCTGTTTGCGGTAGTAAAACTGGCTGCACTGGTGGTAGCTGCTGCCTGCGGTTTTCGTGGCGGGCGTATTTTTCCGGCGGTATTTGTCGGTGTGGCGCTCGGGTTGATGCTGCACAAGCATGTCGATGCCGTACCCGCCGCCGTGACGGTTTCTTGCGCGGTGCTCGGTATGGTGTTGGTGGTAACGCGCGATGGCTGGCTGAGCCTGTTTCTTGCCGCCGTGGTGGTGCCGGATACGACTCTGCTGCCGCTGTTGTGCATCGTGATCCTTCCCGCCTGGCTGCTACTGATCGGGAAACCGATGATGATTGTTCCCCGGCGCGATCAATAACAGTTAGCTATTACGCGCTTCGAGTGCATGGGTGACATCCCGTAATAGATCCGGTAGATCGGTTTTTGGTAGCATCACTTCTATCAACGCAAGACGATGATGATGTGCCGCTGCTTCCAGCGCCTGGGCCAATTGCACGGTTTCACTCACACGCCAGCATTCGGCCTGGCAATCCACGCTTAAAGCATGGGGAAGATGGGTCCAGTTCCAGCGAGCAATGTCGTTATAGCGCTGTTTTGCGCCGTGGATAGCACGCTCGACCGTATAGCCGTCATTGTTGAGCAGTAAAATGATTGGTCGTTGCCCATCACGCAGCATCGATCCCAGTTCCTGAATCGTCAGTTGCGCCGCGCCATCGCCAGTGATCAACACCACCCGGCGTTGCGGGCAGGCGGTTTGCGCGCCAAACGCGGCAGGCAAGCAGAAACCAATCGAACCCCATAATGGCTGCACCAGCAGATCCGCTCCGGCAGGCAGACGCAGGGAAGCCGCCCCAAACGCCGCTGTGCCCTGATCCGCCAGCAAAATGTCATCAGGACGAATAAATTGCTGTACGGTTTGCCAGAACGTCTCCTGATTGAGTGTCCCCTGATGAACCGGGGCATGAATAGCCTGAGGCGAGCGATGATCCGCCGCGGAATGTGCATTGGCACGCACGAGGGGAATCAACGTATCTATCGCCTCGCGCATCGGAATACCACTAAACCACACCTCGCCGACGCGGGCAGCAAACGGCTGGATTTCAATAGTGTGTTCCTGCGCAATTTGCTGGGTAAACCCGGCGGTCAGCGTATCAGTAAAACGCGTACCGATGCAGATCACCGTATCCGCGCCCTCTATCGCCTCGCGCACCGGCGCCGGGCTGGCCGCACCGCTGTATGTACCAACAAAACCGGGTTGCGTTTCATCAAATAACCCTTTCCCCATCAGCAGGGTGGCATGCGGCAACGGTGAATCTTTCATCCAGCATTGCAGCACCTTATGTACGCCAAAACGGCGGGCGAGAAAATCGGCCAGTAACGCCACGCTGGAACCCGCTGATAACATCGCCTGCGCATGCTGACGAAAGGCATTCAGACACGCTTCGTTTACCGGGAACGGGGTAATAGTGAGAGCGTTTACAGGCGGAATGGCTGGCATTTTCACCACATCAGCAGGCAGCATCAGATAACCGGGACGGGACTGCGTCAGCATCACTTCAAGCACACGATCGATCTCATAGCAGCCATTTTGCGCTGTTAAAATGGCGCGTGCAGCGGTGACAGGCTCACTCATCCGGTAAAAATGGTGAAAATCACCGTCGCCAAGCGAATGGTGCAGCAACTCACCTCGTTGCTGTACTTCGCTACAGGGCGCACCAACGATATGCAATAGCGGAACATATTCGGCATAGCTGCCAGCAACGCCGTTGATTGCACTCAGTTCACCCACACCGAAGGTGGTTAATAATGCGCCCGCTCCCCGACAACGCCCGTAGCCATCAGCGGCGTAGGCGGCGTTAAGTTCATTCGCACAACCTACCCACTGCACAGCCGGGTGCTGAATCACATGATCGAGAAATTGCAGGTTATAGTCACCCGGCACGCCAAAAAGGTGGTGGATACCGCAGCCAGCGATCCTGTCGAGTAAGTAGTCAGCAATTGAGTAATCACTTTTCATGTCGTTTCGCATGTCGTTGATCCCTGGCTTTTAACGTTGATCTGAGTATTAAAGAAGTGTGATTAGAATCCAGGTTAGAGGTCATATTTCAGGTGGAAAGTAAGCTTTACGACACAACCCGGTGTACGCTCAGGAAGGCCAGTTTGTGTAAACGCATACACTCACACAACAAAGACACAATAGGAGTACGGCATGGCTTATCAGACAGATCCTGCGCGCTATCAAAATATGGCTTATCGCCGCTGCGGCAACAGTGGGTTAAAGCTTCCGGCCATTTCACTTGGTCTGTGGCACAACTTTGGTGATACCACGCTGCTGGAAAACAGCCGTCAGTTATTGCAGTACGCTTTCAATCTCGGCATTACACACTTCGACCTTGCCAATAACTATGGGCCACCGCCGGGATCGGCTGAACGTAATTTTGGCCGTCTCCTGCATGAGGATTTTCACTCCCTACGGGACGAACTGATTATCTCCACCAAAGCCGGTTACACCATGTGGGATGGGCCGTATGGCGACTGGGGTTCCCGCAAATATTTGATTGCCAGCCTCGATCAAAGCCTGCGTCGGATGGGACTTGAGTATGTAGATATCTTCTACCATCACCGCCCGGATCCGGAAACACCGTTGAAAGAGACGATGCGCGCGCTGGATCATATTGTGCGCCAGGGCAAAGCACTGTACGTCGGTCTGTCTAATTATCCGGCGGCACAGGCGCGGGAAGCGATTGATATTCTTAATGACCTTGGAACGCCTTGTCTGACCCATCAGCCCAAATACTCAATGTTTGAACGCTGGGTTGAAGACGGATTGCTGGATGTGTTGCAGGAAAAAGGGGTGGGCAGTATTGCCTTCTCTCCGCTGGCTGGCGGCCAGCTAACTGACCGCTATTTGCAGGGGATCCCGGCGGATTCACGCGCTGCCAGCAGTAGCCGTTTTCTCAATCCAGAGCAGCTTACCACGCAAAAACTGAACATCGTGCGTGCGCTGAATGCGCTGGCGCAACGGCGTGGTCAGAAGCTGTCGCAGATGGCGCTGGCATGGGTACTGCGGGATGATAAGGTGACGTCAGTACTGATTGGCGCCAGCAAGATAAGCCAGCTCGAAGATGCGGTTGGTATGCTGGAAAACCGTCACTTCACTGCGGATGAGCGTGCTGAGATCGATACGATTCTGAGCGGTACAGAATAAATACTGTTTTAGCAAAAAGTGCTGCCATTCACGATTTAAGAGTTCCGCCAATAATACGGGGTATTGCCACCCCGTAAAATTGTTGTAACAGGCCGTTTCGGCCCGATCGTGAGGAGAAGAGTATGTTCAGGTCACTGATTCTGGCAGCAGTGTTAATGGCTTCAGCACCGCTGGTCGCTAATGCTGGCGAAATCACCCTGTTGCCGTCGATTAAATTGCAAATTGGCGATCGCGATAACTATGGTAACTACTGGGATGGCGGACGCTGGCGTGATCGGGACTACTGGGGTCGCAATTATGAATGGCGCGGTGACCGTTGGTACAAACACGATCGCGGCTGGCACCGTGGCTGGGATCGCGGTTGGGATAAGCGCGATGCTTACGAGAGCGGTTATCGCGAAGGCTGGCGCGACCGGGATGATCATGGCGGCCCGGGGCGTGGCCATCACCACTAATTTCCGTGCCGGGTAGCGCCCCGCTATCCGGCATTCAACACCCTGCCCGCAACGCCAAATGCCTGCGGGCATTTTCATTATAAACCTGCAAGTGTTCCGATCAGCAGCCAGCCATTTAAGCTCACCACCAGCACCACAATTAACCAACCTGTGCGTTGCACCAGCGTGCTGTTTACCAGCCCACCCATCAATTTACGGTCACTGGTAAAGACCAGTAACGGCACCAATGCCAGTGCGATGCCGAAGCTCAACAGCACCTGGCTCATCACCAGGATGCGGGTCGGATCCAGCCCCAGCCAGATAACAATAAACGACGGCATCATGGTAATGCTACGGCGCACCCATAGCGGAATGTGAAAACGGACAAACCCCTGCATCACCACCTGTCCCGCCAGCGTCCCCACCACGGTGGAGGAGAGGCCGGCCGCCACCAGACTCAAACCAAAAATGGTTGCCGCTGCATGGCTTAAAAGCGGTTCCAGCGTCAAATAAGCCTGATCGAGATCCGCCACACCGCTATGTCCGTTAAAATGAAACGCCGCCGCTGCCGTCGCCATCATCGCCAGGTTAACAAAGCCAGCAATGGTCATGGCAATACCTACGTCCCATTTTGTCGCAGAGTAGCGCTCGCGCTGCGTACCCTGATGCAGATGCTGTGTCAGCGACGAGTGCAGGTAAATCACATGTGGCATGATAGTCGCGCCCAGAACACCAGCGGCAAGGAACACGGCGTCTGACCCCGGCAAGCTGGGGATGACAATACCTTGCGCCAGTTGCGCCAGCTTCGGCTGCGAAAAGGCCAACTCAACAATGTATGCCGCCGCCACAAACAGCAGCAGCCCGCCAATGACTTTCTCGAGGGGTTTTTGCCCGCGACGTTGCAGCATCAAAATAAGGAATGTCGCAATACCGGTGAGTACTGCGCCTTGTAGCAGAGAAACGCCAAGGATCAATTTGAAGCCAATCGCGGCACCAATAAATTCAGCCAGATCGGTCGCCATGGCGATGATTTCAGCCTGAATCCAGTAAAACCACACCAGTGGACGCGGATAGTGATCGCGGATCTGCTCAGCAAGATTTTTTCCGGTGGCGATACCGAGCTTGGCAGACAGCAACTGTATCAACATCGCCATGATGTTGGCCCACACAACAACCCACAGCAACTGGTAGCCGAAGCTGGCTCCAGCCTGGATGTTGGTGGCGAAATTCCCCGGATCGATGTAACCAATGGCGGCAATAAACGCAGGCCCCATTAGCGCCAGCTTTACCTTGCGCGCTGCACGCCCACTACTATTCTCAACGCGACTACTGTTCATTTATTGCCCCTAAATATAGCCTTTGCTATGTTTCATGCTAGCAATGTGAGAATGATTATCAAGTTCATTTGTAGTGGATTTACCTGATTTCTCTGATAGCCAGAAACGATAGAAGGGCCGGATCGCAAGGATGGTGACGGCGATAGCAGGAATCATCGCCGAATTATGTTAAGAGTGTAGCATTTCAACGTAACTTTTCACGCCTTTACTTAACATAACAGAAATGTATGTTTGATCACTATTTTTGAGTCTGGTCACACGACATCAATATAGTGTGTGTTTGATCTCGTTTTCTTTCCGCTTGTTACATAGAATGTGCACAAAATTCCTACCCGTCTCATATTTGGAGCAAATATGTCCCGCGTTCTGCACTTTGTCCTGGCGCTTGTTGTTGTGGCGCTGCTTGCCTTGCTCTTCAGCAGCGATCGCAAGAAGGTCCGCATTCGTTTTGTGATTCAACTGCTGGTGATTGAAGTTTTACTGGCCTGGTTCTTCCTGAACTCTGATATCGGCCTTGGTTTCGTGAAAGGCTTCTCCGAAATGTTTGAAAAACTGCTCGGTTTCGCCAACGAAGGTACTAACTTCGTCTTCGGTAAAATGAATGACCAGGGTCTGGCGTTCTTCTTCCTGAAAGTGCTATGCCCAATCGTCTTTATTTCTGCCTTGATCGGTATTCTGCAACATATTCGTGTACTGCCAATCATTATTCGCGCCATCGGGACGGTGCTTTCCAAAGTTAACGGCATGGGCAAACTGGAGTCCTTTAACGCCGTCAGCTCCCTGATTCTGGGTCAGTCCGAAAACTTTATTGCCTATAAAGATATCCTCGGCAAAATGTCACGCAACCGCATGTACACTATGGCCGCGACCGCAATGTCAACGGTTTCCATGTCCATCGTCGGCGCGTACATGACCATGCTCCAGCCAAAATATGTGGTGGCGGCGCTGGTACTGAACATGTTCAGCACCTTTATTGTTCTGTCGCTGATCAACCCGTACCGTGTTGAAGAGAGCGAAGAAAACCTGCAAATGGCAAAACTGCACGAAGGTCAAAGCTTCTTCGAAATGCTGGGTGAATACATTCTGGCGGGCTTTAAAGTGGCGATTATCGTGGCGGCAATGTTGATCGGCTTTATCGCGCTGATCTCCGGCCTGAACGCACTGTTTGCTGCTGTTTTCGGCATCTCCTTCCAGGGCATTCTCGGTTATATCTTCTATCCGATCGCCTGGATTCTGGGTGTGCCGGCGCACGAAGCATTGCAGGTCGCCAGTATCATGGCAACCAAACTGGTGTCTAACGAATTCGTGGCAATGATGGATCTGCAAAAAATCGCAGCTAACCTCTCCCCACGCTCTGAAGGTATCCTGTCGGTGTTCCTCGTTTCCTTCGCAAACTTCTCCTCTATCGGCATTATCGCAGGCGCGATCAAAGGCCTGAATGAAGAGCAAGGCAACGTCGTTTCCCGCTTTGGTCTGAAGCTGGTGTATGGCTCGACGCTGGTCAGCGTGCTGTCAGCCGCCATCGCCGCGCTGGTGATTTGATAGCCACGCACGAAACAAAAAACCAAACCGGGGAATTCCCCGGTTTTTTATTCGCCATCAGTCAACGGCTGCGGTTTGCCAAATAAATACCCTTGCAGATAATCCACTCCCGCCTCCAGCAGCAGTTCACGTTGTGCTTCGTTTTCCACATACTCCGCCACAACAGTGAAAGAGTTTGCTTTCGCCAGTTCACAAATCGCTTTAACAATCATCACATCTTGCTGATCCTGGAGAATATCCCGCACAAAGCAGCCATCGATCTTGATGATATCCGCTTGCAGCCGTTTCAGGCGCTCAAAGTTGGCATAACCGGTACCAAAATCGTCGATGGCAATTTTGAACCCAGCCTGACGCAATTGCAGGATATTAAGAATGCTGACTTCGGAATTGGAAAAGGCCTGCTCTTCGGTGATTTCGATGATTACCGTCTGTGGCGCTATCGCATAATGCTCAAACAACGCCAGAAACTGCGAAGCAAAGGCTTTTTGCATCAACGTCAGCGGCATCAGATTCACTGAAAAACGCGCATACTTGCTGGTGTGCGGGTGCTGCTGCATCCATTGCAACAGGCGTTCAACCACCAACATATCGAAACGTGTTCCGAGGTTAAACTGCGTAATGACGGAGATAAATTGATCCGGCATCATGATTTCACCATTGCTGATAAGCCGGGTGAGAATTTCCTGGTACCCCTTCCCTTGCGCATCAACAACTGGCTGGCCATAAAGCTGAATGCCATTTTCATCCAGCGCACGTTTAACCTTGTTAAGCTGCAAGACTCGGTTCGTAGTCTGACCGGCCACCGCCTGCAAGCTATTGGTGAGCGCCAGTACCTGATGCCCGGCGCTGGCCTTCTCAGCCAGCCAACTCAATTGCCCGAGCATTTGATGCAGCGCTTCGCCGCACATGTGCAACACTCCCCAGGAGGCGCCAAATTCGATTTCAAGGCCGACGTTGTTCCAGAGGATGCGACGACTGTTCAGAAAATCGGTCATATGCTGTAAACGCGCCTCCGTTTCCGGCCCGTTTAACCACAACAACAGTTCACCACCGGGCAACTGGAAAAAACGCTCGCCCCCCTGCAACAGAGGTTGTAGTTTCCGGGCAACGCTGCGCTTCACATGCACACACATCATCAAGCCGAAATGCTTACTGAGAAACTCCATATTCTTCATGTGCAGACAACACACCACGCCGTTGGGCTGTTGTTCCATCTGCTTTTCCAGCGCGCGCAGATTCGGCAGACCGGTCAGAGGATCGCTCATTGCCTGTAATTTCCAGCGTCTTTTCAGCCACTCACTGCGGCGAAAAACCTGCATCATATACAACATGCAAATGGTAAAACTGATCAACACTGACATGACAAACGCCAGCGAGTAGTCGGAATTCACCCCCTGCAGGAAGTTATTGTTATAAGCCAGCAGCATAAACGCCGAAACAGACCAGCTAAGTGTAATAAATGAATAACTTAACCAGCTGATCCCCATGGTAAAAAGGATGAAAATAATCGGCACTAAATATCCGGCAATATAGTCACTTTTAAAAGGTGCGCACAATATAGTAACGGCTGCAACTAATGCTCCCAGCCAGCCCAGCATAAATAAGCGTTTTTTAGCTGATAAAAAAGGCTGGCGATTACGATACCAGAATTTTCGTGCAAAACGCGGATTGATTATCATCCGTAGCAGATAATAGACAATCATAGTAAAAATTAGCGCTGCGCAAATCAGGCTTTGTATATCAATAATAGAGAAAATGATTGTTCCGGAGCCGAAAAAATTCGAGATCTTAATCGGATAGTTAAACCAGGTTGCGGCAATATACATTGATGCCTTAATGCCGCAAGGCGCAACAAATCCTATCCACGCTACGCGTACCGCTATGTCGCTATTTGGCATACAGTGACGCCAGCGCGCGCCAAGCCGCCAGCGCACAATCGTACATACTGCAAATACCGGGAATAACTCGCAGAATAACAATACCGCAGCTTCCGTATGCGGGAGATGAAATGTGTACTCATTCAGTACGGCAAAGCTAATAATTAGTGGAATTATCCCATGACGACCGAATAAAAAGATAATCGCCAACGTTACATTTAGTGGTAGCCATACCAGAAATAGCGTAGAACCATCAACAATTGCGCGCGGTGAAATAAAACGAGAAACAGGAAGTGCTACCAGACATAAAATTAACGCGAGCAGAAATTTTCTTATACAATTGTATTTATTATATATCATCAAAGTTAATTAAATAATCCTGGCAAAAAAAAAAAAAAAAAAATAGAATAGCCAGAATAATAGGTTTATTCATCATATGAATCAAGTTTTCAGACCATCGAATACTGTTCATTACTGAGGCTTTACCGAACGACTACTTTTCCAGTTTTTTGCTGTAATAAATTGACAAATCGGAAGCTAAAAAGCAAAAACCCCCGCGTAAACGCGAGGGTTTGAAATTTTGGTGGAGCTAAGCGGGATCGAACCGCTGACCTCTTGCATGCCATGCAAGCGCTCTCCCAGCTGAGCTATAGCCCCACAATTTGTCTTTACGCGCCAACTCCGTTGGGTTCGGAATTTGGTGGAGCTAAGCGGGATCGAACCGCTGACCTCTTGCATGCCATGCAAGCGCTCTCCCAGCTGAGCTATAGCCCCATTATGTAAAGCGTGTCGTGTTGACGGGCGGCATGATATGAATTCCCTTGCCAGGTGTCAACGGCAAAATCGTACCGCGTCAATCAATCGCTGAAAAAGCATGCAAATTAAGGACATTGCGTAGCTCCTCACAGTCAGTAGTTAAACATGTCACATTTTCCAGTAAAATGGTGCTATAACATAAACCACTAATTACCCTTACAACCATTCTGGAAATTACATGCTCAAGGAACGAATGACACCAGAAGAGTTAGCCAGTCTTACCGGGTACAGTCGGCAAACCATCAATAAATGGGTGCGCAGAGAGGGCTGGATCACCTCGCCAAAACCTGGAGTACAAGGAGGAAAAGCCCGGCTGGTGCATGTGAATGAACAAGTACGCGCCTTTATTCGCAGCGCACAGCGTAGCGAAGAGCCAGCCCCTACGATATTTGTCAGTAACAACTCACTTGAAGCTTTGTTTATTTCGTTGGCGAAAGAGATGACTGACGCTGAGCAAAAGCAGCTCACCTCTCTACTCTTACGTGACGGCATAACCGGGTTATTGCAACGTCTTGGCATCCGCACTCAGAAATAAAATGATGAAACTCGCTAACAAAATGACGACTGAAGAGCTGGCCGATTTTCTCGGTGTTGCCAGACAAACCGTTAATCGCTGGATCCGTGAACAAGGTTGGCAAACGGAAGCACTACCCGGTATCAAAGGTGGTCGCGCAAGGCTGATTCACATCACCAAAGAAGTGCGGAATTTCGTGATGAAAACGCCCTCCATGCGCCAGCACCATTCTCCTTACTCTATCGCAGAACCGGCACCATCCTATGCGAGTGAAAACAGTTCGCTACAGGAGATTGTCAAAGTTTTGCAGAATATGACGCCCGAAGAACAGAAACTGTTGGCGCTGTTACTGGCCCGCGAAGGGATCTGTGGCTTTTTACAGCGTCTCGGCATAACGCAGACGATCGATGAGTAAAAAACCAGCCTTCTTAATGGCCGGTTTTTAGTTCATGCGTTTAATGCGTATGCGGGTGGTTCTCCCGACGATACGCCCCCGGCGGCTGATTAAACGTGCGGGTAAAGGTACGCGTGAAGGTTTGTTGCGAATCAAAACCGTACTTAAGGCAGATATCGTAAACCTTCTGATTAGTATTGAGTAAATCCTGCGCAGCAAGCGACAGTTTCCGCTCGCGAATATAACGCCCAAGACTCTCCCCTTTGTACTGCAAGAAGAGACGTTGCAGGTGCCATTTGGAATAGCCCGCGTGCGCTGCAATATCATCAATACGTAGCGGTTGATGGAGATTGTCATCGATCCACTCGACGATAGTGTCGATAACCTGAGCGGAAATAGTCATACTGCGCTCCCCCTCTGCTCTTCGATTAATAAACGGGTTTATTCCCACCAGGCACGGAATTCCTGCGCATCGTTAGCCGCAAGAACCGGTTCGCCCAGCATCGGTGTCAGTAAACGGAAATTTTTGCCCCGGCTTGCTGCCGCCAGCCGTTTGTACGGATCGTCCCATGAGTGTTTTGCCAACACAAAGCGCCCCGCGTGGCCCGGCAGAACCGCGCGTGCATTAATCTCTTCCGCCGCCTGCGCGGCCTGCTCCGGCATCATATGGATGTACTTCCAGTCTTCGTCATACTGGCCGTTCTCCATGATGGCGATATCCACCGTACCAAACTGCTCGCCGATGGTTTTAAAATGTGGGCCATAACCGGTATCGCCGCTGTAATAGACCTTGCGTTGGTCGGTGACAAACATAAAACTGGCCCACAGCGTCTGATTACGTTTCAGGCCACGCCCGGAGAAATGGCGAGACGGCAGCACATGAACCGTTAGTTCATCGTTGATCGCCACGTTCTGCTGCCAGTCCGCTTCACGAATAATCTGCGGATTCATGCCCCAGTAACGCAGGTGCGAACCAACGCCCAACGGCGTCACGACCTGTTTGATTTTCGGCATCAACGCCTTGATAGTGGCGTAATCCAGATGGTCATAGTGATCGTGAGAAATGATCAGCAGATCGATCTCCGGCAGGCTCTGCGCTGTCCATGCCTCATTCCCGGCAAACGCTTTATTGAGAAATGAAAACGGCGCAGCGTAGTCGCTCAACACAGGATCGATCAGGATGCGTTTGCCCGCCAGATGCAGGTACCACGAAGAGTGCCCCATCCATACCAGCGAGTCCTGTTCAACAGGCAGGCTGGCAAGATCCGTTTGTACCATTGGCAGCGGTTGCTGCGGACGGGCGTTTTCCCGTTTAGTGACCAGAAAATCCCACCACGCGGCCAGCATATTTTTCTTGCCGGTAAAGCCTGGCGTCGGCAACGTATTTTGAAATTTGCCGTCACGGTAATGGGGTGATTTTTCGACTTCAGTAAGCTGTTCGCCTTGCGGCGCTTTGCCAAATCCTGCATTCAAAACAAAGGGTAAACTGGCGGCGGACGCAACGAGCATAACCATGACCACGCTGAAAGTGAGACGTTTCATATCCTGACCCGAAGAAATCGCTCCAGTCCGTAGAGACGACATGAAACAAACTTGATTATGAGTGAGTAAGCACTCATTATAGAAAAGGACAGCAAACCGTCAAGATCATTTTCTTTCTTTGACATTCAACGTTGCAGCCCCTTGGTGGGCATGCTTCAATTGTGGTTTTTATAAAGTATGGGGAAAAATGTAGTGGCTCGTCCAAAGAGTGAAGACAAAAAGCAAGCGTTACTGGAAGCAGCAACCGAAGCTATCGCGCAATCCGGGATCGCCGCTTCCACCGCCTTAATAGCCCGCAATGCGGGAGTTGCGGAAGGGACGCTGTTTCGCTACTTCGCCACCAAAGACGACCTGCTGAACGCACTTTATCTGCATCTGAAAACTGACCTGTGCGGCACCATGCTGGAGAATCTCGATCGCACCATCAGCGATTCAAAAGTGCATACACATTCAGTCTGGGACAGCTATATCGACTGGGGTATTCGTCACCCTAACGGCCACTGCGCGGTGCGGCAAATTTCCGTCAGCGAAAAACTGCGCCCGGAAACCCGCCAGCAGGTTACCGCTATCTTTCCGGAGCTGCACGAGCTCTGCCACCGCTCGGTCTTGCCGGTTTTTCTCAACGGCGAATTTGCGCCGTTTGGCGATGCCATTTTCCTGACGCTGGCGGATACCACTATCACCTTTGCCAGCCGCGATCCCTCCCGAGCTAAAGAGATCAAACGCCTCGGTTTTGAGGCAATGTGGCGCGCACTCACGGCTGAGGGAATAAATGGACAGTAAAGCATTGCAGGCCTGCGCGCACCGTATTGCGCTTGAGCTGCCGTTTACCGAGCACTGCTGGCCGTTTGGCCCGGAGCATGATGTGTTCAAAGTATGCGGCAAAATTTTTATGCTAACCACTACCGCCCACGGCAGACCGATGGTAACCCTGAAAGCGGAACCGCAAAGTTCCCTGCTCAACCAGCAAATCTACCCCAGTATTGAACCGGGGTATCACATGAACAAAAAACACTGGATTTCGGTCTATGCCGGGGAAGAGATCGACGAATCGCTGCTTGCCTCGCTGATTCAGACGTCGTGGGATCGGGTGGTGGACGGTCTTTCGCGCAAAGAGCAGCAGCGACTGCGCCCTACGCGTTCTCAGCCAGCCAGCTAAGCGCCCGCTCGCCAGGCGCATCCACCGGCAGATAAACCAGCAGCCGCGAACCGTTACGCGGCGCTGAGTACCAGTACATTTGCTGTAAGGTGAACTCTCCCAGCTGCGGATGAGTAAACAGTTTCAGCTTATTTTCCACGCCGCGCACATCCAGATATTTCCGCCACAGCGTGGCAAACTCGCTGGATGCCGCGCAAAAACGCGCCAGCTTCGCTTCCCATAACGGATCGCCACGGTGCTCCGCCATCGCCGCACGAAAATAGGCCACAAATGTCTGCAATACGCTGTCATCGCTGCCAAGACGGCTACGCCACTGCGGATGCGTGAGATAAAGGTAAATACAATTGCGCTCATCTTCGGGAATTTCATTGAACTTAACCCCCATCAGGCGCTCAAAAGCGACGTTCCATGCCACAATATCAAAATTAGGTTTCTGAATACTGGCCGGTTGCGGCAGCAGACTATCCAGCAAACGGCGCGTACCCTCGCTAATTCCCTCACATTGCGGCACATTCAGCGTTTCGGCAGGCGTTAATCCGGCGAGTAAAAACAGGTGCCGCGTTTCGGTTGGAGAACACTGCAATGCGCTGGCAATGGCTTGTAAAACCGCTGACGAAGGGTTTACATCCCGTCCCTGCTCCAGCCAGGTATACCAGGTGACGCCAACATCAGCCAGCAGCGCCACCTCTTCCCGTCGCAGCCCTGGCGTGCGCCGCCGACCGCTGCGTGGCAACCCCAGACGCTGCGGATCGAGGCTCTCCCGGCGGGCGCGTAAAAATGCGCCGAGCTGTTTGCGGTTTTCATCCTGGATGGTCACATCCACCATTCGATCGCTTATCAGCGTCATTACCCCCTCCAGCATAGTAGTGCCAGTACCAGTATACGTAAGAACTGGTACCCGTTTTTCTAATCGGTGATGCTACGTCCATCTGATGAATGACGCAATGGAGTCACCATGAAAACGTCTGCTGTTTCACCAGGCCGGGCAGGCCTGATCCTTCTGCTAACCGGGCAGATGTTGCCCCAGATAGATACCTCAATCACCAACGTTGCACTCGACTCGATTACCCAGTCGTTGCACACCAGCGCCACGCAACTGGCGTTGATCGTTGCCCTGTACGGCGTGGCGTTTGCCGTCTGTCTGGCGATGGGCAGCAAGCTGGGCGATAACTTTGGCCGCAAGCGCCTGTTTTTAGTGGGCGTAGCGCTCTTTGGTCTCGCCTCGCTGCTGTGCGGCCTGGCGAATTCCGTCTCCGCATTGTTGGCCGCCCGCACGTTACAGGGCATCGGCGCGGCGCTGATCGTGCCGCAAATTCTCGCCACGTTGCATGTCACGTTAAAAGGCACCGCACATGCCCGCGCTATTAGTCTGTATGGCGGCATTGGCGGCGTATCATTCATTATTGGTCAGATGTGCGGTGGCTGGCTGGTATCGGCTGATATCGCCGGGCTGGGCTGGCGCAATGCCTTCTTTATCAATGTACCGATTTGTCTGCTGATACTGGCGCTGAACCGCTACCTGCCGGAGACGCACAACGACACCCGGACTCGTATTGACTGGCAGGGCACTTTAGCGCTGGCGTTAATCCTCTGCTGCCTGCTATTCCCACTGGCGCTGGGCCCGGAACTGCACTGGCCGTGGTCAACGCAGGCCGCGCTGCTGGCGCTGTTTCCGCTGGCTCTGTGGATGCGTACCAGCGCCTTGCAACAACAGCGCGCTGGTCTGGTTCCGCTGGTACCGCCGCATCTGCTTAAGCTGCATAGCGTTCGTTTTGGTCTGCTGATTGCGCTGCTATTCTTCACCGCCTGGTCCGGCTTTATGTTCTGCATGGCGCTGACATTGCAGGCAGGCATGGGAATGACGCCGTACCAGTCCGGCAACAGCTTTGTGGCACTCGGTATCGCCTATTTTGTCTCCGCCTGGTATGCGCCGAAACTGATTGCCCGTTACAGCATGCGTACAATTTTACTGACCGGGCTGGTCATTCAGGTGAGCGGCCTGCTGGCGTTGATTGCCACGTTACAACTCTCCGGGCGGATGGTCGGCGCACTGGCGCTGGCGCCTTCCACAGCACTAATTGGCTACGGCCAGGCGCTGATTGTGAACAGCTTTTACCGCATCGGAATGCGGGACATCACCACGCAGGATGCGGGCGCTGGTAGCGCGTTACTCAGCACACTGCAACAAGCGACATTCGGTCTCGGCCCGGCCGCGCTTGGCAGCGTATTTCTCTACCTGGTAGGTCAATCACACGGCAATTACAGCACCGCACTAAGCGGTTTTCTGGTGACAGAAGTGGTAATGATGCTGGTACTGGCAGCAGCGGCAGTCAGTGCGCGCCAGCAACTGGCTCACCGTTGTCCGGCCAGCTAAAGAACGCTATCCGTTATCGCGAAACAGGGGTAGTGTTATTATTTTGTGACGAAGAGAGTGAAGCGGTGGAACTCAATATTTATCAGGTGGACGCATTCAGTGCGCGTCCTTTTTCCGGCAACCCAGCGGGAGTATGCATCACGCAACACGAGCTGGATAGCAGGTTAATGCAGCAGATTGCCGATGAGATGGCAGTGTCGGAAACCGCGTTTCTCAATCTTGCCGATAACAACCTGCGTTGGTTCACACCAAAGGCAGAAGTGGATTTGTGCGGACACGGTACGCTGGCGATGGCGCATATCCTGCGCCAGACCGGGCTGCTGCAAGCGGGTGAAACAATTACTTTTCAGACGCTCTCCGGCCCGCTATCCGCCACGCTGGGCGCAGAGAGTATCCAGCTCGATTTCCCGTTACTCACCCCGCAACTGCACAGCGCAGCACCACCGGCATTACTTGATGCGCTCGGTCTGGAGCGCGCGCAAGTACGTGATTACGGCCTGTTTGGCCCGAAACAACTGGTGGTGGTTGATGATGCGCAGATCGTACGGACATTGCAGCCCGACTTCCAGACACTGGGCGCACTACCGGGGCGCGGTGTAGCCGTTACCGCGCCTGGCGATGGGGAATATGATGTACTGTCGCGTTATTTCGCGCCGTGGGTTGGCGTCAATGAAGATCCGGTCACCGGCTCGGCACACTGCGCGCTGGCAGCATACTGGTCAGAGCGCCTGGATAAGCGCTCGCTTACCGCTTACCAGGCATCACGGCGCGGCGGCGTACTGGCGCTTCACTGCACCGACGATGGCCGCGTGCTGATGAGCGGCATGGCACATACGGTACTGGCAGGAACGTTACACCTTTGAAGGCAGACGCGACACCATACGCCAGCGGAACCAGACCTGCGCAAGCAGGATCAGCACTCCGCCGATAATTTTTTGCAACGGCAGACGCTCGCCGTACCAGAGGGAGGCGGCAATCACCGTTAACAGCGGCTCCAGCACCATAATAATGGCAGCGCTGGCAACGGCGGCATATTTCTGCCCCTGCAATTGCAGGCCAAAGCGCAAACTGGTGGCGATCAGAATGCTTGCCGCCAGCCAGCCTGCGGTAGTGGCGGTGAATGGCTGCGTCCATGATTCAAACAGCAGCGAAATCACCAGTCCGGCAATACCAGTAATCGCCAGTTGCACTGCCGTCAACGGCAATAGCGGTACTTCCCGCGCACAGCGGCTGGTATAGCAAAAGTAGATCGATTGCACGAAAGCCGTCAGCAGGAACCAGCCCTGGCTGGCATGAAACGTAATCGGCATATGCAGGCTTAACAGCCCCAGGCCAATAATCGCCACCGGCAGGCACTCCCAGTACGCGCGTGCCGGGCGGGTGCGCATCATTCCCCAGGCAACCAGCGGGACAAACAGCATTGACAGGCTCATGATAAATGCCCCCTCACCCAGCGATGCCGTGGTCGATACCGACCAGATCCACAGACAGAGATTAAGCGCCATCCACAGGCCACTAATCACCACCTGGCGCATTTTTTCCCACGCAATACGCTGACCACGACAAAACGGCAGCAGTACCAGCGCGGCGCCGAAAAAACGCAGCCCGAGGAAGGCGAAGACCGGCATGCCAGAAATAGCCTCGCGCGAGAAAATCCAGCCGCAGGCGGCAATCATCGTGGTCAGAACAAGGAAGAGGTCGGCTTGTCGTTGCCGGGTCATGTCAGCTCCAGAGCAATAAAAAAGCCAGCACGGAAAGCTGTAATGCCAGTCAGTTAAGCAACTGACTGGCTCTTTTTCGGGGCTGTGGGGTATTTCCAGGGCCTCTCCTTTACCACTCTCGGGAAGGCCCTTTCCCTTCTTGTCGGTAATTTCACAAGTTGTCCCATACTTGCAAGATCGCGCATCAGCTCCGGTATACGTCCCGGTGATGCGCCCTGCAATGTCATCAGCATTCTCATCACCATTCCGCATGATTCTGAGAAACTCAGTTGATTCGGCCAGTAACCTTTCAGATGTTCCGCCATTTTAATCATCTGATATCTCACCAGATTATAAGCCAGTAAGACACCCCACAGCTCTTGCTCCACAAGCTCCGGCTTT
>NZ_FMBC01000004.1 GCF_900094795.1 Kosakonia oryziphila | reverse complement strand
TCATGCAGTTGCGCTTCACTTCTTTCGCTATGACCAGCTTAAGGCGGGACTTTCACCCACAGGAGTGCGCCCATGCTGGGCGCACAAAGAAAAAGGCCGCGTCGTAAACGAGCGGCCTTTTTGGCTTGAAAGCATCTTTATTCGCGGAACAGCGCTTCGATATTCAGCCCTTGCGTTTGCAGGATTTCCCGCAAACGACGCAGACCTTCAACCTGAATCTGACGAACACGTTCGCGGGTGAGACCAATTTCACGGCCCACATCTTCCAGTGTCGCAGCTTCATAACCCAGCAGACCGAAACGACGCGCCAGCACTTCACGCTGTTTGGCGTTCAGTTCGAACAGCCATTTGACAATGCTTTGTTTCATATCATCGTCTTGCGTGGTGTCTTCCGGACCGTTGTCTTTCTCATCGGCCAGAATATCCAGCAGCGCTTTTTCAGAATCTCCGCCTAACGGCGTATCGACTGAGGTAATGCGCTCGTTGAGACGCAGCATACGGCTTACGTCATCAACCGGTTTGTCCAGCCGTTCAGCTATCTCTTCCGCACTCGGTTCATGGTCCAGCTTATGGGACAACTCACGCGCGGTACGCAGATAGACGTTCAGCTCTTTAACAATGTGAATTGGCAGACGAATGGTGCGGGTTTGGTTCATAATCGCCCGTTCAATAGTCTGACGAATCCACCAGGTCGCATACGTTGAAAAACGAAACCCACGTTCAGGGTCAAATTTCTCAACGGCACGGATCAGCCCCAGATTCCCCTCTTCAATCAGATCCAGCAACGCCAGACCACGATTACTGTAACGACGGGCAATCTTAACCACCAGACGCAGGTTACTCTCGATCATGCGACGGCGGGAAGCGACGTCACCGCGAAGTGCGCGGCGTGCAAAATAGACCTCTTCTTCGGCCGTTAATAGTGGAGAATACCCAATTTCCCCAAGGTACAGCTGAGTAGCATCTAATACACGCTGGGTGGCACCCTGCGATAACAGCTCCTCTTCAGCCAGGTCGTTATCACTGGGTTCCTCTTCTACTAAGGCTTTTTCGTCAAAAACCTCTGCTCCATTTTCATCAAATTCCGCGTCTTCATTTAAATCATGAACTTTCAGCGTATTCTGATTCATAAGGTGGCTCCTACCCGTGATCCCTGGGCAAAGCTCCTGAAAACACCTCATTGTGCACGTTGCAGCGGCATCTGCGCGCACTGCAACGGCTCGATGGGGGTCTTCAATAACCTTGCACCGATTTATCGCTGCGGCAAATAGCGCAGCGGGTTAACGGATTTCCCCTTGTAACGAATTTCAAAATGCAAGCGTGTAGAACTGGTTCCGGTACTACCCATGGTAGCTATTTTTTGCCCCGCCTTAACTTCTTGTTGTTCCCGGACCAGCATTGTGTCGTTATGGGCGTAGGCACTCAGGTAATCATCGTTATGTTTTATGATGATCAGATTACCGTAACCGCGCAGCGCGTTACCGGCATATACAACGCGCCCATCTGCGGTCGCGACAATAGCCTGTCCTTTGCTACCGGAGATATCGACGCCTTTATTGCCACCTTCGGTAGCAGAGAAGTTGTCGATAACTTTGCCCTCAGTCGGCCAGCGCCATGAAGCAATCGGCGAGCTGGTTGATGTACTGCTGGCAGTCGGTTCGGTTGAGCTTACAGAAGGTGCCGTAACAGGCGCTGTGATGGTTGTCGCAGGCTTGTTGTTCGGCAACATTTTGTTAGCACTTTCTTCACCTGAATCTTCAGAATACGTAATTGTCGGTTTCGAAGCAACCACTACGCTGGAATTTTGTGCAGGTTTTGAGACTATTCCTTGTGCTGACGCATCAGCCTGCGTAATGGCATTTCCACCCGTAATTGGCGTACCGGATGCATTACCCACCTGCAACGTTTGCCCGACTTCAAGGTTATAAGGCGCAGCGACATTATTACGTTGCGCCAGATCACGGAAATCGTTCCCGGTAATCCATGCGATATAAAATAATGTATCGCCACGTTTCACCGTGTAGGTACTACCGCCGGTATAGCTGCCTTTGGGAATATTGCCGTACTTACGGTTATAAACGATGCGCCCATTAACGGTCTCAACAGGCGTCTGTACCACCGGCTGGATCTGCGTTGGCTGTACGTTCGGGCGATGCACAGGCTGAATTTGCTGCTGCGATGAGGTACCAAGTTTTGGCGGAGGCGTGATCAACATTCCGGAGCTGGAATTTGAACTGGCATTACCGCCAACAGAACTGACCGGGGCCGGAGCATTAGTGGAATTTGAACACCCTGCCAGCCACAACGAAACCAGTGACAATGCCGCAATACGGCTTACGGTGAATTTCGGGCTTCCCGCGCTCATTTATCCCCCAACAATATATAGATAACCAATGACTTAAAGATAGCCGCGACGCCTTGCGGCAAATGTCTCTACCATACGCTGTTACGGCCAGAAAATCTCAGGGAAAACTCTGTAACTCAGGCCAGTTCGCCTCTTATCAGCGGAACAAAGCGCACCGCCTCCACAGTATCAATAATAAATTCGCTTCCGCGCCGACGAACACGCTTCAACTGTTGCGTTTCGTCGCCTACAGGTAAGACAAGAAGACCGCCATCATCCAGCTGCGACATCAATGCTGCGGGGATCTCCGGCGGTGCGGCGGTCACAATAATGGCGTCAAACGGAGCGCGAACCTGCCACCCCTGCCAGCCATCACCGTGACGAGTAGAAACATTGTGTAGGTCGAGCTGCTTCAGGCGACGGCGCGCCTGCCATTGCAGGCTCTTGATACGTTCAACGGAGCAGACATGGTGTACAAGACGCGCCAGAATCGCCGTTTGATAACCAGAGCCAGTGCCGATTTCCAGCACCCGCGACGCGGGTGTCAGCTCCAGCAGTTCAGTCATTCGCGCCACCATATACGGCTGCGAAATGGTTTGCCCCTGACCAATAGGCAACGCGACGTTATCCCATGCTTTATGTTCAAACGCCTCATCGATAAATTTCTCGCGTGGCACTTGCGATAACGCCTCAAGCACCCGCTCATTTTTAATACCCTGCGCGCGTAATTGATTGAGAAGATCCTGTACGCGTTTACTCACCATTGCGAATCCACCCCGACACGATCCAGCCAGCCCGAAACCACATCATGCGCGCTGTATGCTGTTAAATCCACATGCAACGGCGTGACAGAGACGTAGCCTTCATCCACGGCTGCAAAATCCGTATCCGGCCCGGCATCGCATTTTTCCCCGGGCGGACCAATCCAGTACAGTGTGTTGCCGCGCGGATCCTGCTGCGGAATAACCTGATCGGCCGGGTGACGGCTACCGCAACGAGTAACACGAATGCCTTTGATCTGATCGAGCGGCAGATCCGGCACGTTAACATTGAGGATCCGCCCGGTACGCAGCGGCTCGCGGCTGAGCGCGCGCAGAAGAGAGCAGGTAACGGCGGCCGCCGTTTCATAATGGGTATGACCGTTGAGCGAGACGGCCAGCGCCGGAAAACCTAGATGACGCCCTTCCATCGCGGCTGCAACAGTACCGGAGTAGATCACATCGTCGCCGAGATTCGGCCCGGCATTAATGCCGGAAACCACCACATCCGGGCGCGGATGCATCAGCGCGTTCACCCCAAGAAAAACGCAGTCGGTCGGCGTACCCATCTGTACAGCGATATCACCGTTTTCAAAGGTAAAAGTACGGAGCGAAGATTCGAGCGTCAGTGAATTAGACGCACCGCTGCGGTTACGATCGGGCGCGACCACCTGAACATCGGCAAACTCACGCAGCGCTTTTGCCAGCGTTTGAATTCCCGGCGCGTGGATCCCGTCATCGTTACTCAGCAATATTCGCATAATCACCCGATGTGTTAATAAGTTCCCTGACCACGCTGGTAGCAAAACTTCCCGCCGGGAGCCAGAAACGTAACTCGACGGTGACATCATCACACCAGTTCCAGCAAAGCTTCTGTGGATAGAGCAGCATTGCGCGGCGCGCAGCTTCTACTTTTTCCCGCACCAGCAACGCCTGCAACTCCGGCGCATCAGCAACCGCCTGTTGCTCAAACGCCAGCGCTGCTCGCTGCGCCCCCCAATCGCCGCTGCCCGGCAGCGCGGCGGTAATCATTAAGGCTTTCGCATCGACGCGCGCCTGCAATTCTGCGCACTCTTCCTCGCTGGCAACAAACCAACTACCGCGCCCTGCTAATTGTAGCGCATCACCGTCAACAACTTGATTAAAGTCTGTTTTTTTCAATCGTTCATTGACGATTTGATTAAACAACGCGCTGCGTGCCGCTGACAGCCAGAAACTGCGTTTATTACGATCGCGTACTGGAGTATCGCTCTGCGCCCAGCGTAATGCGCCCTGCAAATTGCTGCCGCCAATACCAAAACGCTGCGCACCGAAATAATTCGGTACACCTTTTTCACTGATGGCCTGCAAACGGGCCTCCACATCCGCCCGATCGCTCACTTCACGCAGTACCAATGTAAATGCGTTGCCCTGCAATGCGCCCAGCCGCAGCTTGCGCTTGTGGCGGGCATACTCCAGCACTTTACAACCCTCAAGCTCAAACGCGCTGAAGTCCGGCATTGAATTGCCCGGCACACGGGCGCACAGCCACTGCTCGGTCACCGCGTGTTTATCTTTTTGCCCGGCAAAGCTCACTTCGCGTGCATGAATTTTTAGGAATTTTGCCAGCGCATCTGCCACAAAGCGGGTATTGCAGCCCTTTTTCAAAATACGCACCAGAATATGTTCGCCTTCGCCGTCCGGCTCAAAGCCGAGATCCTCCACAACGACGAAATCTTCCGGGTTGGCTTTGAGGATCCCGCTGCCTGCCGGTTTGCCATGCAGCCAGGTCAGGTTTTCGAATTCTGTCATTTTACCGCCTTCACCAATAGCGCGACCGCTTCACAGGCAATACCTTCGCCACGCCCGGTAAAACCGAGTTTCTCGGTGGTGGTGGCTTTGACGTTGACATCATCCATATGGCAGCCGAGATCTTCGGCAATGAAGACGCGCATCTGTGGAATGTGCGGCAGCATTTTCGGCGCCTGAGCAATAATGGTCACATCAACGTTACCCAGTGTATAACCCTTCGCCTGAACGCGTCGCCAGGCCTCGCGTAGCAGCGCACGGCTATCGGCGCCTTTAAATGCCGGATCGGTATCCGGGAACAGTTTGCCGATGTCGCCCAGCGCCGCTGCACCCAGCAGCGCATCGGTCAGCGCGTGCAGCGCCACATCGCCATCAGAATGCGCCAGCAGCCCTTTCTCGTAAGGAATGCGTACGCCGCCGATAATAATCGGGCCTTCACCACCAAAAGCGTGTACGTCAAAACCGTGTCCAATACGCATTATGCTTTCTCCTGAAGGTCTGAAAAGGTCAGATAGAATTCTGCCAGCCGTAAATCTTCCGGTCGGGTCACTTTAATATTATCCGCGCGTCCGGCAACCAACTCCGGGTGAAATCCGCAATACTCCAGCGCCGACGCTTCGTCGGTGATCGTTGCGCCTTCATTCAGCGCGCGGACCAGACAATCGTGTAGCAGTTGCAGCGGGAAAAATTGCGGCGTCAGCGCATGCCATAAATCATTACGCTCGACGGTATGGGCAATCGCTGTTTTTCCCGGCTCCGCGCGTTTCATGGTGTCGCGCACCGGCGCGGCAAGAATACCGCCGACGCGGCTGGTTTCACTGAGCTGTAACAGTCGGTTTAAATCATCCTGATGCAGACAAGGACGCGCGGCATCATGCACCAGCACCCACTGCGCGCCACCCGCAGCCTTTAAGCCCGCCAGCACCGAATCGGCGCGTTCTGCCCCGCCGTTCACCACGGTAATTTGCGGATGTTGCGCCAGCGGCAGACGGGCAAAGCGCTCGTCGCCTGGACTGACGGCAATAATCACCCGGCTAACGCGCGGGTGGGCAAGCAGCGCATCTACGGCGTGCTCAAGAATGGTTTTTTGGCCAATGGAGAGATACTGCTTAGGACATTCCGTTTGCATGCGGCGGCCGAATCCGGCTGCCGGCACCACGGCACAGACGTCCGGAATTAGTGCTGACATGTCGTAAACCCGGGACTGTTTATCGATTATTTTGTGTATTTTGGTTCTGGTTCTGGTTCTGGTTCTGGTTCTGGTTCTGGTTCTGGTTCTGGTTTTGCGTTGACCCCGGCGTACGCTTTGACGAGTCCGGCACCAGACGATAAAACGTTTCGCCCGGCTTAGTCATGGATAATTCGTTGCGTGCGCGTTCCTCAATCGCTTCCTGACCGCCATTGAGGTCGTCAATTTCGGCGAAAAGCTGATCGTTGCGCGATTTTAATTTGGCGTTCGTCGCCTGCTGTGTTGCCACATCTTCGCTGACGCGGCCGTAGTCATGCAGACCATTCTTGCCGAACCACAGCGAGTACTGTAGCCAGACCAGCAAAGCCAGCAATAGCAGCGTTAGTTTACCCATCCTGCCCCCTGAAAAACGGCACCATCATCCCATAACTTTTCGTCAGACTCCACTCCGGGGTCGGGTGATGCCGCGCAAGCGCCAGACTTTATCATAAATGTCTTCCGAACCGTAGCCGGACACATTGCCTTAATGAGGGTTACGCTTTGAAGTATGGCCGTTAGCCCAACAACCACATAAACAGCACGCCAAACATAGCGGCGACTGTCAACAGCGTCGCCACGATGCTGTAGAGCAACCGACCATCGAGCAGCGAATGCAACGCAATGCCGACCACCACGGAGACAGGCATCAGCGCGAGGAAAAATGGCCAGGTGTAGAGAAAGAAAAATAGCGTATTGGGACCGTAAATCATAAACGGGATCGCCAGTGCCAGCAGCCATGCAACGAACCCCACTACGGCTCCGGGAAAAGACCATGTGGTTTCGTCGGCGGTCGCAGGGAGTGATTGCGACCGTGTGAGGGTGATGTTCTGACTATTACGCATATCGGATCCTGTTGCCTGTAGGACCGGTAAACAGGAGATACGCGCGCGTAAATTCAGGAAGCGTAATTTCGCCTGAAGAGGGCGCGTATCGCCAGTACCGTCTCAGGATCTGATAATATCGCTCTGCCGAAGGAGGTCTAATAATTGGCTGACCAAATTTGTTACCAATTGTTCACCTCGCAAGTGAACTTCCGGAGATTCGGGCGCTTCGTAAACCGAATCAATGCCGGTGAAATTGCGCAGTTCACCGGCGCGCGCTTTCTTGTACAACCCTTTCGGATCGCGCGCTTCGCAAATCGCCAGCGGCGTATCGACAAACACTTCAATAAAACGCCCTTCCCCCAGGCGTTCACGCACCATCTGGCGCTCGGCACGGTGCGGCGAAATAAATGCCGTCAGCACCACCAGCCCGGATTCCACCATCAGCTTGGCCACTTCGCCGACGCGGCGGATATTCTCTTTGCGATCGTCATCGCTAAAGCCGAGATCGTTACACAAACCGTGGCGCACATTGTCGCCATCCAGCAGATAAGTACTGACGCCTGCCTTATGCAGCGCCTCTTCCAGCGCGCCAGCGACCGTTGATTTACCAGAACCGGAAAGCCCGGTAAACCATAGTACAACCCCACGGTGACCGTGGAGTTGCTCGCGCTGCTCAGGCGTTACCGGATGGGCATGCCAGACGACATTTTCATCATGCAGAGCCATTATTTGCCTCCCAGCAGATCGCGTGCGCCCCAGTGCGGGAAGTGCTTACGGATAAGCTGGTTCAGTTCCAGTTCAAACGCGCTGAATTCTGAAGCGCTGGTCGGCTGCTCAAGATGAACATCACGTACCATGCCCGCGCCAACGGTCACATTGCTCAGCCGATCGATAAAAATAATGCCGCCAGTGACCGGGTTTTGTTGATACGCGTCCAGCGTCAGCGGTTCATCAAAGGTTAAATCAACCAGGCCAATGCCGTTCAGCGGCAGGCTCTCCACCTGGCGCTGCGTCAAATTGTTGATATCCACCTGATACTGAATGGCATCGACACGTGCGCGCGTCTTTTTGCCCGCCACTTTGATGTCGTAGCTCTGGCCCGGCTGCAACGATTGTTCCGCCATCCACACCACGTCGAGCGATGCGCGCTGCACGGCTGGCAGGGTATCCTGCGCGTCAAGAATCAGGTCACCACGGCTGATGTCTATCTCATCTTTCAGCACCAGCGTAATGGCTTCGCCTGCGGCCGCTTCCTGTAAATCGCCATCAAACGTGACGATGCGGGTAATGGTTGATTCCACGCCCGACGGCAACACTTTGATGCGCTGACCAACGCTCACCACACCGGACGCCAGCGTACCGGAGAAACCACGGAAATCGAGGTTCGGACGGTTAACATACTGCACCGGGAAACGCATCGGTTGGGTATCCACTATGCGCTGGATCTGCACGGTTTCCAGCACTTCCAGCAGCGTCGGGCCACTGTACCACGGCATTTTTTCGCTCTGGCTGGCAACGTTATCACCCTCCAGCGCCGACAGCGGCACGAAGCGGATATCCAGGTTACCCGGCAGTTGTTCAGCAAAAGTCAGGTAGTCCTGGCGAATGTTTTCGAAGGTCTCTTCACTAAATTCCACCAGATCCATTTTATTCACCGCTACCACCAGGTGTTTGATACCCAGCAGCGTGGAGATAAAACTGTGGCGACGGGTTTGATCCAGCACGCCTTTACGCGCATCGATCAACAAAATCGCCAGATCACAGGTAGACGCGCCGGTTGCCATATTACGGGTGTACTGCTCGTGCCCTGGCGTATCGGCGATGATAAATTTGCGCTTCTCCGTGGAGAAATAGCGGTAGGCAACATCAATGGTAATGCCCTGCTCACGCTCCGCTTGCAGGCCATCCACCAGTAGCGCCAGGTCGAGTTTTTCGCCCTGCGTGCCGTGGCGTTTGCTGTCGTTATGCAGCGTGGAGAGCTGATCTTCATAGATTTGGCGGGTATCGTGCAGCAAACGTCCGATCAGAGTACTTTTCCCGTCATCGACGCTGCCGCAGGTCAGAAAACGCAGCAGGCTTTTGTGCTGCTGAGCGTGCAGATACGCTTCGACGCCGCCTTCGTTGGCAATTTGTTGAGCAATAGTAGTATTCATGGCGGCTCCTTAGAAGTATCCCTGACGTTTTTTCAGCTCCATCGAGCCGGCCTGGTCGCGGTCAATCACGCGGCCCTGACGTTCACTGGTGGTAGAAACCAGCATCTCTTCGATGATCTCAGGCAGCGTCTGTGCGGAAGATTCCACCGCACCGGTCAGCGGCCAGCAGCCGAGGGTACGGAAACGAACCATCCGCTGCTCGATCACTTCGCCAGCTTGCAGATCGATACGGTCATCATCGATCATCATCAGCATGCCGTCGCGCTCCAGCACCGGGCGTTCTGCTGCCAGGTACAGTGGAACGATGTCGATATTTTCCAGGAAGATATACTGCCAGATATCCAGCTCGGTCCAGTTCGAGAGCGGGAATACGCGAATGCTTTCGCCTTTGTTGATCTGGCCGTTATAGTTGTGCCACAGCTCCGGACGCTGGTTCTTCGGATCCCAGCGGTGGAAACGGTCGCGGAAAGAGTAAATGCGCTCTTTGGCGCGTGATTTCTCTTCGTCGCGGCGCGCGCCGCCGAAAGCAGCGTCAAAACCGTATTTGTTCAGCGCCTGCTTCAGCCCTTCGGTTTTCATAATGTCGGTGTGTTTAGCGCTACCGTGCACGAACGGGTTAATCCCCATCGCCACCCCTTCCGGGTTTTTGTGCACCAGCAGTTCACAGCCATAGGCTTTGGCGGTACGGTCGCGGAATTCATACATCTCACGGAATTTCCAGCCAGTATCGACGTGCAGCAGCGGGAATGGCAGCGTACCCGGATAGAAGGCTTTACGCGCCAGATGCAGCATCACGCTGGAGTCTTTGCCGATGGAGTACATCATCACCGGATTAGAAAATTCGGCCGCCACTTCGCGGATGATATGGATGCTTTCCGCCTCCAGTTGTCGCAGGTGAGTGAGTCGTTTTTGATCCATAACCATTCCTTAAGCCAGTTTAATCACGGAAGCATCAAAGGCGTCCGTTGCTGTCATATGCCGGAACCAGGCAAGCTCATGATGAAGCTGCACCACTTCGCCCACCACCAGCAGGGCGGGCATCGGCGCAGCATGCGCCAGTTCCTCGAGTTGTTCTAGTGTACCGGTAGCAACCTGTTGCTCCGCGCGCGTACCGCGAGAGATCACCGCCACCGGCGTGGTTTTATCGCGCCCGTGAGCAATCAGTTGTTCGCTAATCTCTGCCGCTTTCATGGTGCCCATATAAATCGCCAGCGTCTGGCGGCTTTGCGCCAGTTGCGACCAGTCAAACGATACGCTGTCGGCTTTATAGTGGCCGGTCACAAATGTTACCGACTGGGCAAAATCCCGGTGTGTCAGGGGAATACCGGCATAAGCCGTCGCGCCGGATGCCGCCGTGACGCCTGGCACGACCTGAAAAGGAATGCCTGCTTCCGCAGCCGCCTGCAACTCTTCGCCGCCACGACCAAAAATAAACGGGTCGCCGCCTTTCAGCCTCACCACCGTTTTACCTTCGCGCGCCGCATCCAACAGCATACGGTTGGTCTCATGCTGCGCCACCGCATGGGAACCGGCGCGTTTACCGACGCAGATTTTCTCTGCATCGCGACGGGTCAGATCCAGCACTTCATCGCTGACCAGATGATCGTAAAACACCACGTCGGCCTGCTGGATCACCTGCAAACCACGCAGCGTCAGTAATCCCGCATCGCCCGGCCCGGCGCCCACAAGGATAATCTCTCCGCTACCCGAACCTGGCTGAACCAATTCGGCTTCGAGCGCTTTTTCGGCGGCGGGTTCATCTCCGGCTGCCATCAGGCTGGCAAAACGCCCGCGAAAAGCGCTTTCCCAAAAGCGGCGACGCTCATCCGTGGTGTGACGAAAAGCGTTAATCCGCGAACGCCAGCGCCCGGCCACTTCCGCCATGCGACCCAGATTACCTGGCAGCAGTGCTTCAATCTTTTCCCGCAGCAGACGCGCCAGTACCGGCGCGGTTCCACCAGAGGAGATCGCCACCAGCAACGGCGAGCGATCGACAATCGACGGGAAAATAAAGGAGCACAGCGGCTGGTTATCCACCACGTTGACTAGCTTGTGGCGCGCATTTGCCGCCGCAAAGATGCGTTGATTCAGCGCCGTGTCATCGGTTGCCGCAATCACCAGCAAAACGGCATCCAGTTGTGCCTCGTCAAATTCGGTCGCCAGCCAGTGAATCGTCTGGCTGTTGGCAAGCTGTTGCAGTTGCGGTTCCAGCCGCTGCGCGACAACCTGCACGCGTGCGCCAGCGCGACGCAAAAAGGTGATTTTGCGCGCGGCAATTTCGCCGCCGCCAATCACCAGTACCGGGCGGTCTTTTACTTCAGCAAATAACGGCAGGTAATCCACAAAGCAACTCACTTACAGCCAGCAATAGTGCGACTATAGGGGGCGGTTCCGGGTGAATGAAATTACGAATTGGAATGAGTAGTTCCGCAAAGGAATAACGCAGTGGCAATACAAATATCAAAAAGTGCTTAAGACGAGTATTTTCGGCAGGTTAAGAACAAATGAAATTGTGTAAACCCAGTCACAGTTTCATACTAAGCGTGTCAAAAAAATTGCTGCATAAAGGACTCTCTATGTTTTCCGCATTGCGCCTCCGTACCGCTGCCCTGGCGCTCGGCGTATGCTTTATCCTTCCGGCTCATGCCAGTACGTCCCAACCCGGTGAATTTGCAGACGAGCAGGCTCGCCACATTGCCACCCTCTTTCCAGGACGCATGACCGGCACACCGGCTGAAATGCTCTCCGCAGACTATTTGCAGCAGCAGTTTGAGCAGATGGGATACCAGAGCGATATTCGCAAGTTCAAAACCCGCTACCGCTACACCACTAAAGATAACCGACAGAACTGGCAAAATGTCACCGGCAGTACGGTGATCGCCGCTCATGAAGGCAAGCTGCCGCATCAGATCATGATTATGGCGCATCTTGATACGTATGCGCCGCACAGCGATGCCGATGTTGATAACAATCTGGGCGGTCTGACGCTTCAGGGAATGGATGACAACGCAGCCGCGCTGGGCGTAATGCTGGAACTGGCGCAGGCGATGAAATCCGTGCCGACGCAGTACAGCGTCCGCTTTGTCGCCACCAGCGGTGATGAAGAAGGTCACCTTGGCGCGGCAAATGTGCTCGCACGGATGAGCGAGCAAGAGAAGAAAAATATCCTGCTGGTGATCAACCTTAATAACCTGATTATCGGCGACAAGCTCTACTTTGATAGCGGCAAAAATACGCCAGCATCGGTGCGTAAACTAACGCGGGATCGTGCGCTGGCTATCGCCCGCGCTCACGGTATCAATGCGCTGATAAATCCCGGTCTTAACCCGGATTACCCGAAAGGTACCAGTTGCTGTAACGATGCCGAAGTGTTTGATAAAGCAGGGATCCCGGTTCTGTCGGTGGAAGCAACCAACTGGTCGCTCGGTAAGAAAGACGGCATGCAACAGCGGGAAAAATCAAAAAGTTTCCCTGATGGCGTCAGCTACCACAACGCGCGCATCGATAACCAGCAGTTTCTCGATCAAGCCCTGCCTGGCCGTATTGCGCATCGTAGCCGCGACGTGATGCGGATTATGTTGCCGTTAACCAAAGAGCTGGCCAAAGCCGGTAATCCGTAAGCCCCCAGGCGTCCTGAAATCAGGGCGCCTTTTCTTACTGCGGCTTATCACTCTTCTATACGTAAACCGTAGGTTTTGAATTTTTCCAGCACAATGGCAATGGCCTCGTCATCCAGCACCGGTACCGGATCAACTACCGCCAGCGTGCTGAGATAGAGCTGCGCCAGCACTTCCACTTCATGAGCCAGCCAGAGCGCCTTTTCCAGATTATCTTCACAGACAATCAAACCGTGATGCTGCAATAGCGTGGCTTTACGGTGTTGCAGCGCCACGGAGACATGCTCGGAGAGTTCACGTGTACCAAATGTGGCATAAGGAGCACAAGGAATGGAATTGCCACCCGCTGCCGCAATCATATAGTGGATAGCAGGAATAGGGCGATTGAGGATCGACACTGCCGTACAGTGTACTGCGTGATTATGCACCACCGCGTTGGCTTCCGGGCGGGTCTGGTAAGCAGCCTGGTGAAAACGCCACTCGCTTGAGGGCAACTTGCCCGTTTCGTGTTGCCCTTGCACATCAATATAAACAATGTGCGATTCCGTGAGTTTCTCATAGGGAATGCCAGTCGGGGTAATCAACATCCCTCCTTGATAACGCGCACTAACGTTTCCTGCGGTTCCCTGGTTCAGACCAATACGCGTCATATCCAGGCAAGTCTCAATAATCTGCCGGGCCAGTCTGTTTCGTTCCATTTCTTACCTCGCTGAGTGATGCAAAATGGCTCAACAGAACGTAATAGCCGCCCTGTTGAATTTTCCGAATAGTTCATTGTTATCATCAGACCGTGCTGGCAAAAACATATTTCCCGACTCCTGTTTTGTGATGAATTTCAATTAAACAAATAAAACAAACATCAAAAAGTTTTATTTACCCTACATCTGAGTGACTGTTTTGAACATTTTAATTAAATACGGTCATTTTAAGGCGCCTGCAACAGATGCCCGTTTGCGTGAGAGGAAATTAATTCGGTCACATTTCCTGTGGGTTTTAAATTTTAGTTAATCAAACGGTCACTCTTTCCAGAAAATAAAGGTGACGATAATCACATAACGGCACCTTATAAGCATAAATGTGACCATCATCATATTAAGCCAGCACATTTATTTGAAAATCATTTTAAGCATTCCTGCCTGCACCCGCTTTATTCGCGAATTACCTGGAAGTTATATGCAGGAAGATCGGGCCAGTCAGTCCCTGAATGAACTTGTTTCTGAACCAATGAGGGTGATATGGGAAATACATCAAGCCAAACGCAAAGTTTTCACGCAGTCGATGTGGAACAAAGCAAACGCCACATTATTCCCTTTGCTTTACTCTGCTCACTCTTTTTTCTTTGGGCTGTGGCAAATAATTTGAATGACATTTTATTACCGCAATTCCAGCAGGCTTTTACCTTATCCAACTTTCAGGCTGGATTGATTCAGTCGGCGTTTTACTTCGGTTATTTTGTCATTCCAATTCCCGCTGGCTTGCTAATGAAAAGATTGAGTTATAAAGTCGGAATAATTACTGGGTTATTCTTATATGCCTGTGGCGCGGCGCTATTCTGGCCAGCCGCTGAAATGATGAATTATACCTTGTTCTTAGTGGGTCTTTTTATTATTGCCGCTGGTTTAGGTTGTCTTGAAACAGCAGCGAATCCTTTTGTTACTGTTCTGGGGCCGGAAAGTGGTGGACACTTCCGGCTCAACCTGGCGCAAACATTCAACTCTTTCGGCGCCATTATTGCAGTCGTGTTTGGTCAAAGCCTGATTTTGTCCAACGTGCCGCACCAGCCGCAAGAAGTACTCAACAGCATGACGGCAGAGCAACTGAGTACCTACAAACACAGCCTGGTGCTGTCGGTACAGATGCCGTACATGATTATCGTAGCGATTGTGTTGCTGGTCGCACTGTTGATCATACTCACCCGCTTCCCGGCGCTACAAAGTGACGATCACAGCGATATTGCGCAGGGTTCTTTCCTGGCCTCTTTTGCCCGCCTGCTGCGTATTCGCCACTGGCGCTGGGCAGTGCTGGCGCAGTTCTGCTATGTCGGTGCGCAAACCGCCTGCTGGAGCTACTTGATTCGCTATGCGATTGAAGAGATCCCCGGCATGACGCCAGGCTTTGCCGCCAACTATCTGACCGGTACTATGGTCTGCTTCTTCATTGGCCGTTTTTCCGGCACCTGGCTTATCCGCCGCTTCGCACCTGAGAAAGTACTGGCCACCTATGCACTGCTGGCGATGATCCTGTGCCTGATTTCTGCTTTTTGCGGCGGACATATTGGCCTGCTGGCCCTGACGCTGTGCAGCGCATTTATGTCGATTCAATATCCGACCATATTCTCGCTGGGGATCAAAAACCTTGGTCAGGACACCAAGTACGGTTCGTCGTTTATCGTCATGACTATCATTGGCGGCGGCATTGTGACGCCGGTGATGGGCTTTGTCAGCGACGCCGCAGGCCAGATCCCGACGGCTGAACTGGTCCCGGCCGTCTGCTTTGCCATCATCTTCATCTTCGCCCGTTTCCGTTCGCAATCGAACTAAACCATTTCCGCATAACGTGAGGGACTCAGTAATGAAAAAAAACAGCCTGCCAAAAATCGGTATTCGCCCGGTGATTGATGGACGTCGCATGGGTGTACGTGAATCGCTGGAAGAGCAAACTATGAATATGGCAAAAGCCACTGCGGCGCTTATCCGCGAAAAGCTTCGCCATGCCAGTGGCGCAAAGATTGAGTGTGTCATTGCAGACACCTGTATTGCCGGCATGGCAGAAGCCGCCACCTGCGAAGAGAAATTCAGCCAGCAAAATGTGGGAATCACGATTACGGTTACGCCGTGTTGGTGCTACGGCAGCGAAACCATTGATATGGATCCGCTGCGTCCGAAAGCCATCTGGGGTTTCAACGGCACTGAACGTCCTGGTGCCGTTTATCTGGCTGCGGCGCTGGCGGCGCACAGCCAGAAAGGGATCCCGGCATTTTCTATTTACGGTCACGATGTGCAGGATGCGGATGACCCCTCTATCCCGGCCGATGTTGAAGAGAAACTACTGCGTTTTGCCCGTGCGGGTCTGGTGGTTGCCAGCCTGAAGGGGAAAAGTTACCTCTCGGTGGGTGGTGTTTCGATGGGGATTGCCGGTTCCATTGTTGACCACAACTTTTTCGAATCCTGGCTTGGTATGAAAGTGCAGGCGGTGGATATGACCGAATTGCGCCGTCGCATCGATCAGAAAATTTATGACGAGACAGAGCTAGAGATGGCGCTGGCGTGGGCGGATAAACATTTTCGCTATGGTGAAGACCAGAATGCGGAACAGTACAAACGTAATGAATCTCAAAGCCGCAGTGTGCTGAAAGAGAGCCTGCTGATGGCAATGTGCATTCGTGACATGATGCAGGGCAATACGAAGCTCGCTGAAAAAGGACGAGTGGAAGAGTCACTCGGTTACAACGCCATCGCTGCCGGTTTCCAGGGTCAGCGCCACTGGACCGATCAGTACCCGAACGGCGATACCGCCGAAGCGCTCCTCAATAGCTCCTTTGACTGGAACGGTGTGCGAGAGCCGCTGGTGGTTGCGACAGAAAATGACAGCCTTAACGGCGTGGCTATGTTGCTCGGTCACCAACTCACTGGCACCGCACAGGTGTTTGCCGATGTGCGGACGTACTGGTCACCGGAGGCCGTTCAGCGTGTGACGGGACAAACACTGCGTGGGTTGGCTGAACACGGTATTATTCACCTAATTAACTCGGGTTCGGCTGCGCTGGATGGTTGCTGTAAGCAGCGTGACAGTGCAGGCAAACCCACTATGAAACCCCACTGGGAAATCAGCCAGCAGGAGGCTGATGCTTGTCTGGCCGCCACCGAATGGTGCCCGGCGATCCATGAATATTTCCGTGGCGGTGGTTTCTCTTCCCGCTTTCTTACCGAAGGCGGCGTACCATTCACCATGAGCCGTATCAACCTGATTAAAGGCCTCGGTCCGGTGCTGCAAATCGCTGAAGGATGGAGTGTTGAATTACCGGAAGTCGTGCACGAAACACTTAATGCACGGACGAACTCCACCTGGCCCACCACCTGGTTTGTCCCACGCCTGACCGGCAAAGGCCCGTTTGCCGATGTCTATTCGGTGATGGCGAACTGGGGCGCGAATCACGGCGTGCTGACTATCGGCCACGTAGGTGCAGACTTTATCACCCTTGCCGCAATGCTGCGCATTCCGGTGTGCATGCACAACGTGGAGGACGAGGAAATCTATCGGCCTTCCTCTTGGGCCGCGCATGGTATGGACAGCGAAGGCCAGGATTATCGCGCCTGCCAGAATTACGGCCCGCTCTACAAACGCGGTTAAACGTTGTTGCCCGGAGATGAAATATTACCGGGCTTTATTGATTTTTCAGGGGTTAGCATGAAACAAGACGTCATACTGGTCCTCGATTGCGGCGCCACCAACGTGCGAGCCATCGCCGTTGACCGCCAGGGAAACATTGTTGCCCGCGCGACAACGAAAAATGCCAGCGAGATGGCTGCACAGAACAGCGCCTGGCATCAATGGTCGCTGGCAGCCATTTTTCAACGCTTCGCTACTTGCTGCCGACAACTCTCTGCCACGCTATCGATGTGCAATATTCGCGGCATCACGGTCACCACCTTTGGTGTCGACGGCGCGATTGTTGACGAGCAGGGCGAACTGCTCTATCCGGTCATCAGCTGGAAATGCCCGCGAACCATAGCGGTGATGGAGAACATCAGCCGTTTGATGTCACCACAACAGTTGCAGACCATCTCTGGGGTCGGAGCATTTGCCTTTAATACGCTCTATAAGCTGGTGTGGCTAAAAGAGAACCATCCGCAACTGCTGGAGCGTGCGCATGCATGGCTGTTTCTTTCTTCACTTATCAACCAGCGCTTAAGCGGCGAATTCACTACCGATATCACTATGGCTGGCACCAGCCAACTGCTGGATATTCATCAGCGCGATTTCAGCCCACAAATTCTGCAAGCTGCGGGTTTACCGCGCCGCCTGTTCCCCCGTTTGGTCGAAGCAGGAGAGCAAATAGGTCTGCTGCAAACCGGGAGCGCACAACTGCTCGGGCTTCCTGCGGGCATCCCGGTTATTTCGGCGGGACATGACACCCAGTTCGCACTATTTGGCGCAGGTGCACAGCAGGATGATGTAGTGCTCTCATCTGGAACGTGGGAAATCCTGATGGCGCGCAGTGCGCAGGTCGATACCACCTTACTAAGCCAGCACGCTGGATCTACCTGCGAACTGGATAGCCAGCCAGAATGGTATAACCCCGGCATGCAGTGGCTGGCTTCTGGCGTACTGGAATGGGTGCGCGAACTGTTGTGGACACGGGAGGCACCCTGGCAAACGTTGATTGACGAGGCGCGCAACATTCCGTCAGGTGCCGAGGGCGTAACCATGCAGTGCGATCTGCTGAGCAGCCGCCACGCAGGCTGGCAAGGCGTTACGCTAAACACCACGCGCGGCCACTTCTACCGCGCGGCGCTGGAAGGGTTAACAGACCAGCTTCAACGTAATCTGCAAACACTGGAACAAATCGGTCGTTTTCAGGCTACTGAGCTGTTACTCGTTGGCGGCGGAAGCCGTAACACCTTATGGAATCAAATAAAAGCCAACCGCCTCAACATGCCGATCAAAGTGCTGGAAGATGCGGAAACCACCGTGGCAGGCGCAGCGATGTTCGGCTGGTATGGCATTGGCGTTTTCAGTAGCCCGGAGCAGGCCCGCGCGCAGGTGCGCTATCAGTACCGCTATTTCTGGCCGGAAACCGTAACCGAACTCATTGAAGGAGTGTGAAATGTTAAAAACGATTTCGCCATTAATATCTCCTGAGCTATTAAAGGCGCTGGCGGAGATGGGACACGGAGATGAGATTATTTTTTCCGATGCCCACTTCCCGGCGCACAGTACTGGTCCACAAGTGATCCGCGCCGATGGTTTACCGATAGACAGATTACTGCGTGCCATTATTCCGCTGTTCGAACTCGATAGTTACGCACCGCCGTTAGTGATGATGAGCCCCGTCGAAGGCGATACGCTCGATCCTGATGTCGAAGCACGCTATCGCGATGCGCTCTCGGTGCAATCGCCCTGCCCTCCGTTCACTCATATCGATCGCTTTGCTTTTTACGCGCGGGCGCAAAAAGCCTTTGCGATCGTTATCACAGGAGAATGCGCAAAGTACGGGAATATACTTTTAAAAAAAGGGGTAACGCCGTAATCTTTTCGCCTGGAAGGCCCACATGATGCGGGCCTTCATCGAATGACGGAAGAAGAGCAGATGAAAGCGGCACGCCAACAAACCATCATCGATCTGTTGAGGCATCACCAGAGCCTGACAACCGAAGCACTGTCAGTGCAGCTCAACGTCAGTAAAGAGACGATTCGCCGCGATCTCAGTGCATTGCAGGTGCAGGGAAAAGTGCTGCGCAATCACGGACGCGCCAGGACGCTCCATCGGGAAAACCAGGACAGCGGCGATCCTTTTCATATTCGTCTGAAAAGCCATTACGCCCACAAGGCAGATATCGCCCGCAAAGCACTCGGCTGGATAGAAGAAGGTATGGTGATCGCGCTGGACGCCAGCTCCACCTGCTGGTATCTCGCTCGCCAGTTACCGGATTGCAATCTCCACGTCTTTACCAACAGCCACCCCATTTGCCAGGAGCTGGGCAAGCGTGAACATCTGCAACTGAGCAGTTCCGGCGGCACGCTGGAGCGCAAATATGGTTGCTATGTAAATCGATCGCTGATTTCCCAGATCAAATCGCTCGATATTGATCTGTTTATTTTTTCCTGCGAAGGGATCGACAGCAACGGCGCGCTTTGGGATTCAAACATCTACAATGCCGAATTTAAATCCATTCTGCTTAGACGTGCGGCGCAGTCGTTGCTGCTGATCGACAAGAGCAAATTCAATCGTTCGGGAGAGGCGCAAATTGGGCACCTGGATGGTGTGACGCATATTATCTCTGACAGCAAACTCGCCTGAGCCGGACTTTGTCCGGCCCAGTTGCTTTTAACGCTCGTCGCGACGACCGCCAACGGCCGCCCACATACGGCGCACATGTACCGTGACTTCTTCGCGATCGTGGTATAACTGGCGTGCCTGAATTTGCGCCGCGATATTATGTTCATCCAGTTGCTGCTGGATATAGGCGAGGTTATTTGACACCTCTTCGTAGCGTTTTTTCATCGGTAGCTTCAGGTTGAAAATGGTTTCGCGGCACCAGCCCTGAACCAGCCACTGCGCCATCAGCGCGGCGACTTTCGCCGGTTTCTCCACCATATCGCACACCATCCACGAGATATTATTGCGGTTCGGTCGGTAGCGGAAACCATCTTCCCGCAGCCAGGTGACCTGCCCGGTATCCATCAGGCTTTGCGCCATCGGGCCGTTATCCACAGAAGCCACCCACATATTGCGTTTCACCAGTTGATAGGTCCAGCCGCCAGGACAGGCGCCGAGATCCACCGCGTACATGCCGTTCGCCAGGCGCTCATCCCACTCGTCCGCCGGAATAAAGACATGGAATGCCTCTTCCAGTTTCAGGGTTGAACGGCTCGGCGCATCCGACGGGAACTTCAGACGCGGGATACCCATATAGAACGGCGAATTGTTATATGAATACGAATAACCGGTATAGCAGCAACCGGGGGCAATAAAGAAGATATGCACCACCGGACGTTTCGGCGAATCACTGCGTGCCAGCACACCCGCTTCACGCAGCGCGCCGCGCAGCGGTACGGTGAACTTGCGGCAGAACTTCATCAGCTCTTTGCTTTCGTTGGTATCGGCTACCTCGACGCGCAAATCCCCGGCTTTCTCCACCACGCCCTGCAACATACCGACGAGCGGCGTGATGCGATCATCCGGCGGCAGATCGCGCAGCAGTTCGCCCACGACAAACATCTGGCGGGCGAAAATCAGCGAGCTGAACGGTAGCTCGCGCGCCACTTTGTCCGCATCGTTTTCCTGATAGCACTCGAACACAACATAGCCCGAATTCTCTTTCACCCGGGCAAAACCAAACACTTCAAGGCGGCCGGCTTTATCGGTAATTTCGGCTGCGCACTCTTTCTCAAAACCCGGGCGGCACAGCAATACCACTTTATTCATGAACAACGCCCCTACGTTTCAGACGAATTGCGCCAATCAACATCAATGCCCAGCCGATTAAAAAACAAACCCCACCGACTGGCGTAACAAACGCCCACAGGCGTAAATGCGAAAGCGCCAGGCAATAGAGGCTACCGCTAAACAGCACGGTCCCCAGCGCAAGAAAAACACTGCTCCAGTAAAACCAGATGCTGATGCGACGCTGCATCGCCACCGCAAGGCCCAGCACGGCCAGCGTGTGGAATGCCTGATATTCGAGACCGGTCTGGATCCAGCTCATCTCCGGCACACCCAAAGATTTACGTAAAACATGCGCGCCGAACGCGCCGAGCGCGACAAACACAAAACCGCTCACTGCGGCGAAAATCAACATAAAACGGCTGGTCATGTGAGTACCCTAAAAAGTCATACGCGCCACGCGCGCATTAATGTTCATAACGGAAACGGAATTTTTCCTGTTCGCTTGCCGCTTTGGCCAGGATCCACTGACGAAAGGCGGCTATTTTACCCAGTTCTGCCTGACTGTCATGACAAACAAGATAAAACGCATTCTTACTGACCAGAACATCATTAAACGGGCAGACCAGCCGGCCTGCCTCAATTTCGGACTGCGCCATTACGTTGTTGGCCAGTGCGATACCCTGTCCGTGGATAGCCGCCTGAAGCACCATAGAGCTGTGGCTGAAGATGGGTCCCTGTTGAACGTTAAGGTTAAGACCTAATTGCCGCGTATAAGTTTGCCAGTCGCGACGTGATGCGTCGTGTAATAAAGTGTGGTGCGCTAAATCTTGCGGCGTTTTCAGAGCCTTATCACCCGTCAGCAACAGCGGTGAACAGACCGGCAGCAAATATTCGGCGTACAATTTTTCGACACGCATTCCCGGCCAGTTACCGCGCCCGTAAAAAATCGCCACGTCGACATCGTCCGCCAGTTTATCTTCCTGACGGTCAACGGCCTGGATACGAACGTCGATTCCCGGATAAGTTGAGTTAAAGTCGGAGAGCCTTGGCACCATCCACTGGATGGCAAAACTGGGGAGCAAACTGACGGTTAGCGCGCCTTTTGCACTGCGCGCCTGCAACTTACGGGTGGCTTCCGTTAGCTGGGAAAATATCTCTTTGATATCCTGGAAATAGCTCTGGCCTTCTTCGGTAAGCAGCAGCGAACGGTTGCGTCGACGAAAGAGCTTGAGCCCGAGAAAATCCTCGAGAGACTTGATTTGGTGGCTTACTGCGGCCTGCGTCACAAAAAGCTCATCGGCTGCGCGTGTGAAACTTAAATGACGGGCGGCAGCATCAAAAACGCGTAATGCATTCAGTGGTGGTAATCGCTTGGACATGGTTTTCAGGCTTAGATGTAAAGGCAATTTAACAAACAGGAAACAGTCATTAACCTATTAGTTTTTTTTATCTGAGCCATTATAAATTGTCCGTTGAGCTTCTACCAGCAAATACCTATAGTGGCGCCACTTCCTGAGCCGGAACGAAGAGCTTTTTTGGAATGCGTGTTCTGAAGGGCTTTTGGCTTACGGTTGTGATGTTGTGTTGTTGTGTTTGCAATTGGTCTGCGATTCAGATCACGGTAGCGACGCTACCCCTTTTTCACTTCCTGTACATTTACCCTGTCTGTCCATAGTGATTAATGTAGCACCGCAAGATTGCGGTGCTTTTTTTTACCCCACGTTCAGCGCTTACTTATCCAGCGCGACCATCTCTTTCACGTCGGTACGGTTGATCTGCTGTTCGTTGCCGTTAGCGTCTTTATACGAAATCAGGCCGGTCTGATCGTCAGTTTTTGGTTTCCCTTCCGAGACGATCGTGCGTCCATCATTGGTATGTAACGCGTAATTCGGACCGGAACAGGCGCTCAGGGCAAAAGTAAACATACATGCAGAAATAATTGCGGCAGTCTTCTTCATCTTCTTCTCCTTCTGGCAATTAATGCTGTGAAACATGCTTAATGTAAGAGTCTTAAACATTTACCTAACACTATTTAGCATAACCTGCTTACATTCCCCTGCCAGGACAAACAGACAATTCCGATGGAGCGCAACGTTCTTGCTCCGACAGAAAAATTGCGCGACGATCACGCTATTGATACGAGGAATCGCATGAACGCATTTAACCCATCGCAATTTCGCGCGCAGTTCCCGGCGCTGGCCGACGCTGGAGTCTATCTGGATAGCGCCGCTACCGCCCTGAAACCGCAGGCGGTAATCGATGCCACACAACAGTTTTACAGCCTCAGCGCCGGTAACGTGCACCGCAGCCAGTTTGCCCAGGCGCAACAGTTAACTGCACGCTACGAAGCCGCACGTGATCAGGTTGCCGCACTGCTCAATGCGCCATCCGGCAAAAACATCGTCTGGACGCGCGGCACCACTGAAGCCATCAATATGGTCGCCCAATGCTATGCGCGCCCGCGTCTGCAAGCGGGCGATGAGATCATTGTCAGCGAGGCAGAGCATCACGCCAACCTGGTGCCGTGGCTGATGGTGGCACAACAAACAGGCGCGCGGGTGGTGAAACTGCCGCTCGGTGCCGATCACCTACCGGATATCAACCGACTGCCGTCACTTATCACCTCGCGCAGTCGCATCCTGCCGCTGGGGCAGATGTCCAACGTCACCGGCGGTTGTCCGGATCTGCTGCGGGCGATTACGCTGGCACATGCGGCAGGCATGGTGGTGATGGTCGATGGTGCGCAGGGCGTGGTGCATTTCCCGGCCAACGTGCAGCAGTTGGATATCGATTTCTATGCATTTTCCGGCCATAAACTCTACGGCCCCAACGGTATCGGCGCGCTGTATGGTAAAGCGGAATTGCTAAATGAGATGACGCCGTGGCTGGGCGGCGGCAAGATGATCAGCGAAGTAACATTTGATGGCTTCACCACTCAGCCAGTGCCGTACAAGCTGGAAGCCGGCACGCCAAACGTGGCAGGCGTTATTGGCCTCAGCGCGGCGCTGGAGTGGCTGAAAACGCTGGATATCGCCCAGGCGGAGAGCTACAGCCGCGGGCTGGCGACGCTGGCGGAAGATCAACTGGCTAAACATCCGGGTTTCCGCTCCTTTCGCTGCCAGGACTCAAGCCTGCTGGCTTTCGATTTTGACGGCGTACATCACAGCGATATGGTGACACTGCTTGCGGGCTACGGTATTGCGCTGCGCGCCGGTCAGCACTGTGCCCAGCCGCTGCTGGCCGCACTTGGCGTCAGCGGCACCTTACGCGCTTCATTTGCACCCTATAATACGCAACAGGATGTCGACGCGCTGGTGCAGGCTGTGGACCGCGCCCTGGAAATATTGGTGGATTAATGACAAGCCCGACTTTCGCCGGACACCCGTTCGGCACAACTGTTACCGAACAGACGCTGCGCCAGACGTTTGGCGCACTGACCCAATGGGAAGATAAATACCGCCAGTTGATCATGCTCGGTAAACAACTGCCTGCTGCATCGGAAGCACTGAAAGCGCAGGCGCGGGAAATTCCCGGCTGCGAAAATCGCGTCTGGCTCGGTTCAACGCTGAGCGCGGAGGGAACGATGCATTTCTTCGGCGAGAGCGAAGGCAGGATTGTACGCGGATTACTGGCCGTGCTGTTGACGGCAGTAGAAGGCAAGCGTCCCGATGATCTCATTCACCACGATCCGCTGGCATTGTTTGACGAACTCGGTTTACGTGCCCAATTGAGCGCGTCGCGTAGCCAGGGGCTGGCGGCGCTGGCCGCCGCCGTGCAGGATGCAGCCCGTCAGGCGCTGGTCTGACGCTCCGCTTTTGCCATCAGCTTTTTCAGTGCATGGGAGACCGCGATAAAACCAAAGGTCGCGGTCACCATCGTTGCAGCACCAAAACCAGCTGCGCAATCCATACGTTTCGGCCCTTCCGCCGTGCTTTTCATCGCACAGACTGAACCGTCCGCCTGCGGGTAAACCAGCGCTTCGGTAGAGAATACACAGTCCACGCCGAGCTTCCCTTTGCTGTTCTTCACCACGCCAAAATCGCTTTTCAACCGCTCGCGTAATTTTGCTGCCAGCGGATCCTGAATCGTTTTCGCCAGATCGCTGACCTGGATCTGTGTCGGATCGATCTGCCCTCCGGCACCGCCCGTGGTTACCAGAGGGATCTTATTGCGACGGCACCAGGCAATTAACGCTGCTTTCGGGCGTACGCTGTCGATCGCATCGATCACATAGCTATAGCCCTGGCTCATCAGTTGCGCAACATTGTCAGCAGTCACAAAGTCATCCACCACCGTCACCCGGCACTCCGGGTTGATCTGGCGAATGCGATCTGCCATCACTTCAGCTTTTGCCAGGCCGACGTTATCGCGCAGGGCGTGGATCTGCCGGTTGGTGTTGGTCACGCAAACGTCATCCATATCAATCAGCGTGATCGCGCCGATGCCCGTTCGCGCCAGCGCTTCAGCCGCCCAGGAACCCACGCCGCCGATACCGACCACGCAGATATGTGCATCGGCAAACCACTGCAACGCTTTCTCGCCATATAAACGCGCCGTGCCGCCAAAACGTTGACGCCAGGCATCGCTGATTACTGCTGACATAAAACAGACCTCAAAGAAAACAAAAAGCCCTCTTCCGGAGGCGAAAGAGGGCCGCAGAGTGTATCATACTCAGCCGCTGAACATGCCGCCACTGGTGCCCGCGCCCGGGGCGTTTTTCAACACCCAGACCCGGCCATAATGGTTATACCAGCCTGCGCGGTGACCAGCATCCGGGCCAATCCCCTGATAGATATCGAAGTGCTGGCCTTTGATGGCACCGCCGACATCCAGCGCCACCATCAGACGCAGCTCATACTGACCGTTGAATTTGCCTTTATTATCCAGTTGCGGCACTTCCGCAAGCAGTGTAGTACCTGGCGGAATAATACTGCGATCGGAAGCGACAGAAGCGCGTCCAATCAGCGGTACCGCGCTGGCGCCTTTCACCGGTGCCCAGGATTGCGGTTTAAAGAAGACAAACGACGCATTCTCTTCCAGCAACGCACGCACTTGCGCTTCACTGTGTTTTTCACCCCATTCGCGAATGGCCTGCATCGACATATCTTCTTTCTTCACTTCGCCGCGGTCGATCAACACCTTGCCGATACTGCGGTAAGCATGGCCATTTTTCCCGGCGTAACTGAAGAAGTTAAGCGGGCTGCCATCGCCAAAATCGATATAGCCGCTGCCCTGTACATCCATAATAAAGTTATCCATCAGCGAGTTGCTGTACGCCAGCACATAGTTGTCGCTGAGCGCGCCAGCATAGATTTCCGCGCGCGATGGTAAACGGCCGCGTTTAGGCGGCATGCGATAAATCGGGTACTGGAACTCGCCCTGACGCGTATGGCGCGCCTGCACTACCGGCGTGTAGTACCCGGTAAATTGCACGTTTCCGTAGTTATCCGTTCCTTCCATCTGCCACGCATCAAGGCCGTACTGACGCAGAGTGCGCGTATCACCGCCCGACATCAGCCAGGACTGAATCGCATTGTAAAGGCCACTCTGGTTGCTATAGAGACGCGGAGAAGCGGAACGAATTTGATTAACCTGCTCGGAGAAGTCTCCGGCGTTGATTGGCGCCCCGACGGCGTCAGGTTGATTGACCAGGGAAAAAGGCTGAGAAAACTTTCCGTCTTTATACTGTTGACCGCGATCGGTCGGTTTGGAGGAACAAGCGGCAAGGATTGCGACCATGGCGCCTGTGAGTACGAACTTAGCCCAACGTCCTTTCATTATATCTCGTCTTCTGATTAACCTGCAGCGGGGTGAAGATAACAAACCCTATTCACTAAAGAAATGCGTCAGCACAACCCAACGCAAATTTTGCATAAATAATAATCTGATTGTGTTTTTTTTACACATACCCAAGGCAATTCGTCGAATTAGTCAAAAAAAAGGTTGCATCGCTAAGTTTGCAGAGTATAGTGCGCATCCACGGACGCGGGGTGGAGCAGCCTGGTAGCTCGTCGGGCTCATAACCCGAAGGTCGTCGGTTCAAATCCGGCCCCCGCAACCAATTAAATTGTGACGAAAAAAGTTTACATGATGGAAGTGTAAACAAACGGACGCGGGGTGGAGCAGCCTGGTAGCTCGTCGGGCTCATAACCCGAAGGTCGTCGGTTCAAATCCGGCCCCCGCAACCAACACAATAAACACCTTATACGGGTGTTTTTTTGTTTCTGTCGTCCGTAAAAAATGGCGCCTTTCAGCGCCCCTTTGTTATCACCTTCTGGGTTATCCCCTTCTGGCCAGCGTCGCGCTATCCGCGAAGTAGGCTTTAATCCCTGCCAGAATCGACTCCGCCACTTCCTGCTGGAATTTAGCCGTCTTCAGTTTACGTTCCTCTTCCACATTACTGATAAATGCGGTCTCGACCAGAATCGATGGAATATCCGGCGCTTTCAGCACCGCAAAACCGGCCTGTTCCACCTTATTTTTATGCAGGGTATTAACGTTGCCGAGCTTGTTGAGCACGGCTTTGCCGAACTTGAGGCTGTCATTGATTGTCAGCGATTGCACCATATCGAACATGGTGTGATCGAGATAACGGTCGCCACTTTTACTGACGCCGCCAATAAGGTCAGAAGCGTTCTGCGTCTTCGCCAGATATTTCGCCGCCGTACTGGTCGCCCCTTTGGTAGAAAGGGCAAATACTGAAGAACCGCTCGGCTGACGGCTGGTGAAAGCATCGGCGTGAATCGACACAAACAGATCCGCACGCTGTTTTTGCGCTTTGGCAACGCGCACTTTCAGCGGGATAAAGACATCCTCGTTACGCGTCATGTAGGCTTTCATATTGCCTTCTTTCGCGATCAGCGCGTACAGACGGCGGGCGATTTGTAGCACCACATCTTTCTCGCGGGTACGGTATTTCCCCGTCGCCCCCGGATCTTCGCCGCCGTGACCGGGATCCAGCATAATAACGATTGGTCGATCGCGCCCCGCTCTTCCCGGCTGCGGGCCGCTATCCTGCTTCGGCACCTGCTGTTCAAGATCGCCTTTGTTGTACTCTTCCAGTAGCGCCAGCAGCGGATCCTGTACATCTTTCGCATTCACCGGATAGAGATCCATCACCAGCCGCTCTTTGAAGCCAGCGACCGGTGCCAGCGCGAACAGTTGCGGCGCAATATCCTGTTTCAACTCAAACACCATGCGCACGGTTTGCGGATCAAACTGACCAACGCGCGCAGATTTAATAAAGGGATCGTCGCCACGAATCTGCGTCCCCATGCCTTTCAGCACGGAGTTAAGGTGTACACCTTCGAGATCCACCACCAGCCGGTCAGGATTACTCAACATGAATTGCTTGTATTTAATGACCTGGTTAGATTCCACCGTTACGCGCGTATAGGTAGACGCCGGCCAGACGCGCACCGCCACCACCTGGCTTACCGCAGCCAGGCCAATCTGGCTTACACTTAATAACCACATGGCCCCCGCCCCTTTTAATAACTTACGGCGGCTCACCAATGACTGACTTCCCGACATGCCTCTCCCGAGCAATTTTTTCGCTAAATAATGCTATTCGTCAGAATTGACCGAAAACTTTAACGAATGATGCATAACCTGTCATCCATTAAAGGGTAAACATATGTCTGCCCATTGGCTTTGCCGGGGAAAATTTATTGAATGATGACAAAATTTGCACTTGCACCGGGCAGCATAAAAGAATAAAAATACACAATTTACGAATAAACATGCATTGAGGACAGGCCGTGGTAAGAGAGCGCAGAACCGAACTGGTACAAGGATTTCGCCATTCTGTTCCCTATATTAATGCCCATCGGGGAAAGACATTTGTCATTATGCTCGGCGGCGAAGCCATTGAACACGATAATTTTTCAAGTATTGTCAACGACATAGGTCTATTACACAGCCTCGGCATCCGGCTGGTGGTAGTGTACGGCGCGCGTCCGCAAATCGACGCCAATCTTGCCGAACATAATCATGAACCGATTTACCACAAACACACCCGCGTGACCGATGCAAAAACCCTTGAACTGGTTAAGCAGGCAGCAGGTCTGTTGCAACTCGACATCACGGCGCGGCTGTCGATGAGCCTCAACAATACGCCATTGCAGGGCGCACATATTAACGTAGTCAGCGGCAACTTTATTATTTCGCAGCCGCTGGGCGTCGATGATGGCGTGGATTATTGCCACAGTGGACGTATTCGCCGTATTGATGAGGAAGCGATCCATCGCCAGCTCGACAGTGGTGCGATTGTGCTGATGGGGCCAGTCGCGGTGTCAGTTACTGGCGAAAGTTTTAACCTCACCTCTGAAGAGATCGCCACCCAGCTTGCCATCAAGTTGAAAGCCGAAAAAATGATCGGTTTCTGCTCGTCGCAAGGGGTGATGAATGACGAGGGCGATATTGTTTCCGAGCTTTTCCCGAACGAAGCGCAGGCGCGCGTCGAATCGCTGGAAGCGCAAGGAGATTACCACTCCGGCACGGTGCGCTTCCTGCGCGGTGCGGTCAAAGCCTGTCGCAGCGGCGTGCGGCGCAGCCACTTGATCAGCTATCAGGAAGATGGCGCGCTGTTGCAGGAGTTGTTCTCCCGCGACGGTATCGGTACGCAGATTGTGATGGAGAGCGCCGAGCAGATCCGCCGCGCCACCATCAACGATATTGGCGGCATTCTCGAACTTATCCGCCCGCTTGAACAACAGGGCATTCTGGTGCGCCGCTCCCGCGAGCAACTGGAGATGGAGATCGACAAATTCACCATTATCGAACGCGATAATCTGACCATAGCCTGTGCGGCACTTTATCCCTTCCCGGAAGAGAAAATCGGCGAGATGGCCTGCGTGGCGGTACACCCGGACTATCGCAGCTCATCGCGCGGTGAAGTCCTGCTGGAGCGTATTGCCGCACAAGCGAGACAGATTGGCCTAAGCAAATTGTTTGTGCTTACTACGCGCAGCATTCACTGGTTCCAGGAGCGTGGCTTTACCCCAGTGGATATTGATTCGCTGCCGGAAACCAAAAAGCAGATGTACAACTATCAGCGCCGCTCCAAAGTACTGATGGCCGATCTTACCTGAAAGCTTGCCCCCGCGCGCTGCGGGGGCGTTACTCAACCTTGCTGAATAACGCATCCAGCCCGCTGCGCCGCTCGGTGCGGGTAGCAATGGCCTGCGCCAGAATGCGCTCATCCGCGTAGAGCGACAGCCGCTTGCGTGCACGGGTGATGGCGGTGTAAACCAGCTCACGTGTGACTACCGGTACAAACTGCCCTGGCAGGATCAGCGCTGTATGATCAAACTCCGAACCCTGCGATTTATGCACGGTCATGGCCCAGGCCGTTTCATGTTCTGGCAGGCGACTGGGCTGTACAGATTTGATGCTGCCATCCGGCAGCGGAAACCAGACGCGGATCCCCTGCCCCTGCTCAAGCGCAATACCGATATCGCCGTTAAATAAGCCCAGCGCCGAATCATTACGTGAGATCATAACCGGACGGCCGTGATACCAGCGTGAATACGCCGGGCGTGAAATCTGCCGTTTCCGCAGCAGCGCCAGTTCCAGACGCTCATTCAGCCCGCTTACCCCAAACGGCCCCTCGCGTAATGCGCACAGCAACTGGTATTCGCTAAACGCTGCGATAATCTCTTGCGGCGCGGCGTTATCCTGCACCCGCAACAGATAATGGCCATAGCCGGCGAGCGCGTCGTCGATCATCGCCTGGTACTCTTCTGCGCTCTGTAGCGGTTTACGCTCAATATCGCCAAAGCCCTGACTGAACACCGCTCTGGTGGCATTTTTATCACCCCGGTTGACCGCCGCTGCCAGTTGGCCAATACCGGAATCACTGCCAAAACGATAGCTTTTTTGCAGCAAACACAGGCTATCGCGCAGCGTACTGGCACAGTGCCCTTCTCCGGCGGGAACCGTTGAGCCGGTTAAACGCGAGAGCTGCGCCGCGCGCTCCGGAGTATAGCCTGCGTTCACCCACGCACAGATATCACCCAGCACCGCCCCGGCCTCTACCGAGGCCAGTTGATCGCGATCGCCAAGAAAGATCACCCGGGCCTGCGGCGGCAGCGCATCGATCAACCGTGACATCATCGGCAAATCGATCATTGAGGCCTCGTCGACCACCAGCACATCAAGATGCAGCGGGTTATCCGCATGATACCGCAGGCGCTGGCTGCCCGGCTGTGCGCCAAGCAGACGATGCAGCGTGCTGGCTTCGTCCGGCAGCATCGCTTTCTGTTGTTCTGTCAGATCCAACTGACGCAGCGCATTGCCCAGCGACTCGGTTAACCGCGCGGCAGCTTTGCCGGTCGGCGCGGCCAGACAAATGCGGCATTTTCCACCGTCCACCATCTGTACCAGTGCCGCAAGTAATTTTGCCACTGTCGTGGTTTTCCCGGTTCCCGGCCCGCCGGAAATCACCGAAATACGCCGGGTAAGCGCCACGGCTGCCGCCACTTTCTGCCAGTTGACTTCGCCCGTTGTCGGGAAAAATGTCTCCAGTACCTGCGTCAACCGGGTTTCATCCACCTCGGGTTGGCTCTGCCGTTCGGCAAAAAATGCCGCCACCTGTCGCTCGTTTTGCCACATGCGGTTCAGGTAGAGGCGATCCCCTATCAGCACCAGTGGCGCTGGCGTTTCGCCATCGCTGACGGCGCGCGATGCCAGCAGCGTTTGCCGCCAGTCGCCAGGGTTCCCGGCCAACTCAAAAAGCGGGTTAAAAATAGTTCCTGCGCTGGCATACGCTTCTGGCGTCAGGCGCGAAAGCGGTAAACAGACGTGTCCTTCACCGGCGTCGTGGCTGAGCAACGCTGCTGCCAGCATTACCGCTGGTTCCTCTTCTGTTGCCACCGTCAGAGCGAACTGCACATCCAGCGGGCGCAACAGTTTCAGTTCTGCCGCCTCACGTAATCGTGTTGTCATACTCATGGCATCGCCTCCTGCGTCTCTCCGGCAAATAGCGCATCCATCTGTTCGATCAGTGCCATATCAGGGCGCGTGGTGAAGATACCCTGCCGGGGGTTTTGCGCCTCAATGCCGCGTAAAAAGAGGTAGATCACACCGCCGAAATGCTGTTCGTAACGATAATCCGCGATGCGGTGGCGCAGGTAACGATGCAGCGCCAGGCTATATAACTGATACTGCAAGTCGTAGCGGTGCGACTGCATTGCCGCAGCCATCGCCGACTGCGTATAGGCCTCCGCGCTTTCACCCAGCCAGTTGGATTTATAATCCAGCAGGTAGTAGCGCCCGTTGTGGCGAAAGACGAGATCGATAAAGCCTTTCAGCATGCCGCGCACATCGCGGAAATCGAGCGGCGGGCACCCTGCCGACAGCGGATCGTAGCGCCGGATTAGCGTATCCAGCGCCTGGGCACTCATCGTCTGCGTCACTGGCAGGTAGAACTCCATCTCAACCTGCTTCTCCTTCGCCGTAAGCTGGCTCAGCGAAATGTCCGCCCCGGCCAGCGGTGCATGCAGCACGCTCTCCAGCCAGCGGCTCAGTACCGGCTCCCAGTGTTCTTCGTAACCCCCGGCCAGCACTCTTTCCGTCACCCATTGCGGTGAGATTGGCTGGGTAAAATCCAGATCTTCAAACAGGCTATGCAAAAAGGTTCCCGGCGCGGCGCCACGCGGAAACTGATGCGGCGTCAGCATCGGTTCAGCCACAACCTCACGTTCACCGGCCGCATCGATATCCAGACGCGGCAGCAGATCCTGGGCGATGCCATGAGCATGCTGCTGCAAGCCGGAATAACTGGTCACACGCCAGTCGTCAGCAATTTTCCGCGTCACTTCCCGTGCACTCAGTACGGGCAACACCGTTTGCGGCAACTGCCAGCGGGCGCTATCGGCGACTGGCGGCGTGCAAAGGGCGATATCGTCATCACACAGCGCCTGCAATGCACGCTGCAAACCAGCAGCATCGAGCGCTTCACCTTTCTGAATCAGCCTTCCTGCCGCGCTCTGATGGAAATCAGTTTCGCCCGTTTTGCCACTGCGACGACGAATCAGCGGCGCGATCCCCAGGCTGCAATGCCAGACCGAACGCGTTAATGCCACGTACAGCAGACGCAAATCCTCCGCCAGACGCTCGGTTTCTGCCAGCTCGACGCTCTCGTCGCCATGGCTTAAATCAAGCATCGCCGCGAAGGATTCGCGGTCATGATAGAAACCCTGATCCTGGACACGGAAATTCGCAATAAACGGTAGCCAGACCAGCGGGTACTCAAGGCCTTTCGATTTATGAATGGTGACAATCTGCACCAGATGTTTGTCACTCTCCAGACGCAATTGCTCGCTGGAGGCATTGGCATTAGGTTCGGCGATGCGCTGCGCCAGCCAGCGTGTAAGCGCATGCTCACTTTCAAGCTGCGTTCCGGCTTCCTGCAACAACTCGCTGATATGCAGAATATCGGTTAACCGCCGCTCACCGCCTGGCGTCGCCAGTAAATTCTCCGCCACATTGCGCGCGCTCATCAACGTGCGCAACATCGGCATCACGCCACGTTTTTGCCACAGCTCGCGGTAGTGAGAGAACTCCTCAACTTTCTCATCCCACGCCTGTTCGTCGAGATTCAGCGCTTCAATATCTTGTGCAGTCAGCCCCAGCATGGAGGTAGCTAACGCGCTACGCAATGTGCTCTCCCGCTCCGGCGCCAGCACGGCATGCAACAGCCACAACAATTCCTGTGCTTCCGGCGTATCGAATACGCTGTCACGGTTAGAGAGATAGACGGAGGGAATATCCAGCAGCATCAGGGCATCGCGAATAAGCGACGCTTCGTGGCGGCTGCGCACCAGCACGGTGATATCTGAGGCTCTGACCGGGCGCATTTTCTCATGCTCACCCTCACCTTCATACAGTAGCGCCTCACCCTGCTGACCAGCGCTCAGCCAGTCGCGGATCTGCGAGGCACAAAGCTGCGCCATAAAACCCTGGTAATCGCCGACGCCAACACCTTCGCCTTCCATCAGCCACATTTTCATGGCTGGCTGCTTTTCCCCACGGAAGGTGAAGCGCAGACCCGAATTTTTAGCGGCGGATTTAACCGGCAGGAAAGGGATCTGGCGAAACATAAAGGCGTCTTCCATCTGCATAAACAGACGGTTAACACTGGCGATCATTCCTGGCGACGAACGCCAGTTGGTATCAAGGGTATAGCGAGCGCTTACTTCGTCACGCGCTTTCATATAGGTAAAAATATCTGCACCGCGAAACGCATAGATGGCCTGCTTCGGGTCGCCAATCAATAACAGACCGCACTCTGACTGCCCGTGCCAGATCCGGCTGAAAATACGATACTGCTGCGGATCGGTATCCTGAAATTCATCGATCATCGCCACCGGGAAACGTCCGCGGATCGCAGCGGCCAGCGCCTCGCCGTTCGGGTTGCGCAATGCGCTATCCAGACGGCTCAGCATATCGTCAAAACCCAGCTCGCCGCGACGATGTTTCTCTTTCGCCACCGCTTCGCGGATTTCACGCATTGCACTGGTCAGCACCAGATCGTCAAGCGTTAACGGCTGAGCCAGCAGTTCTTCAATAGCGACAAATAGCGGATGTTCCGGCACCACGCCATCCGCTTTGGTGCGTTCGGCAAGGAAAGACTGAGCAAACTTCTCCAGCGCCTCCGGCAGCAAGTAGCTGCGCGTCTCCTCCTGCGCCCAGGCAGACACACGCTCAATATACTTTGCTTGGTTGCTGCGGTTGAATTTGCGCCGGTCGATGCCGGACGCTTCAATCACCGGCTCCACTTCGGCAACTGCGGCGTTCCACTGCTGTTTAATAGTATCAATCAGGGCGATAATGCGCTGGTGGCGGGAAACCAGTGTTTCATCCGCCGACGGTGGGGATTTGATTTGCGGCGCTTCGCCCTGCAAGTAGCGATCGATCGCCTTCAGCAGTTCCTGCGGCCCTTTCCACGAGGCATGAACCGCCAGGGCAATCTCACGCGGCAGCGGGTAGCAGTGACGTCGCCAGAAATCCGCGCAGGCCTGATAGCGCAGCAGGGATTCATCTTCCACCAGTTGCTGTTCAAACAGCATGCCGGATTCGAACGCGTTCAGGCTGAGCATGCGCTGGCAGAAGCCATGAATGGTAAAGACTGCCGCTTCATCCATTTGCCGCTCGGCCAGCATCAGCCAGTACGCCGCCTGCTGCTTATCGGCAATCTCCTCCAGCAAACGGGCATATAAGGGGTTGCTGCTGCTTTCCCGCAGGCAGGCAATGCGTAACTCATGGATATTACTACGGATACGGCCACGTAGCTCTTCGGTCGCGGCTTCAGTGAAAGTTACCACCAGCAACTCTTCAACGCTGAGTGGTCGCGGGAAGGCGGCATTGCCGCCCAACCCTAATAGCAGCCGCAAATAGAGTGCGGCGATGGTGAATGTCTTGCCGGTGCCCGCCGAGGCTTCAATCAGGCGCTCGCCGGTAAGCGGCAAGCGCAGGGGATCAAGGGTCTCCGCAGTGGTTTCACTCATCTTTCTCGGTCATCTTCGGTAAGGATTGCTGCAGGGCGCTGACGCTGTCCCAGACCTTCCAGCCTTGCGGTTGAGCATATTCCGCTTTCCCGCTCTGGCTACCGGAGATCTGCGACAATATCGCCATGCCTTGCGGCTCTACCACCGCCTGATGGAAGAAGTCGGCAAGTTTCTGCGGCGTCAGCAGTTTTATCTGAGCGACTACTTTATCACGTGAATCGAAGCGCATATTGCCGCGATCGAAATCTTTGCTGAGTTTGGAAGCCTCTTCACCTAACGTTTGCGGCGCTTGCATTATTTGCGCAATCACCCCTTGCTGGATTTGGGCAAACTCTTCCGGTTTCATCGCCCGCAGCTTCGCTTCCGCAGTCGGAAAGAAGGCCTTGTAGCGCTCCCAGAGATACGCCGGCTGCTTACCATTGCTCTGTAACAGGAAACCCATGCCCCACTGACGGCCAACGCTCATCGGGAAAGCAAATACGGCGTAGCCAAGCTGTTCCTCGGTGCGTAACTGGTTATAGAACCACGGCTGCACAATTTGCCCCAGCATCGCGCTGTAGGCCGAGCTGCTGTACTCATCAAAACCTGGTGGTACGAACACTGCGGCCAGCGCGGAATCCGTACTGTTGCCCGCTTTTTCAAAGCTCACATTCTGCTGTTTATCAACCACGACGTCCTGGTTACGGCACCACACTGTGCCATTGGCACCCAACTGTTTTTGTACCGCATGAGCAAGATCTTTCGCCTGTTGCTCGCTAAGGTTACCAACCACGAGGAATTCCGGACGCGCATTGCTTTTCAGCGCATCGCGATATTGCAAAATGTCCTGCAAGGAGATCGATGGCAACAGCGCACGACGATCTTCACGCAGGAAGTACGGCACCTGTGACAACATCTGCACCGGCATAATCGCCTGATCGAAGGCTTTACCCTTCTCTGCCGAATCCATCATTTGCGCGTACCAGGATTTGGCCTGCGCAAGCTGCTCTTCCGTCGGCGTATAGCTGAAATATCCGTCCAGCAACGCCTGGAAAAGCTGCGGCAGGCGCTGGGTGTAACCATTTGCATTGAGCATCAAACCATTGTTGGCATTGGTGGAGAAAGTGATCCCGCCGACAGCCGCCTGGTTGCTCAGTTGATCGAGCGCCAGCCCTGCCAGATAGTCATTCAGCGCGAACATCACCTGGTTCTTCGCGGTATCCATCGCCTGTGGATTACGCAGCACCACGCTGACATCCGCCTTCGGTTCGCTGGCAAAATAGCGGCTCGGCATATACACCACGCGCAGCGTCGGCTCATCGACAATCAGTTCGGGGTGCGGATACTGCTTTTGTGGTTTAAGCAGCGTGAAATCGTCCGGAATATAGGGGTTCAACTCAGGGAGTTTCAGCGTAATACTGCCCTCCCGCTTCTGCCAGTCAGCAAAGGTTTCCGGGGGAATTTTATCGACCTGATATGGCGCATCGACAAAATAGGCAGTTTTATTGTGCGGCTCATCCGGGCTGATATACCAGATGCGGGCGTTTTGCGGCGTCATTTCGTTAAGACGCGCCTGTACAGCTTTGGCATCAAACTGGTCGGCGATATTTACCGAGTCCAGCGTATGCGCAACCGGAACGCGGATCATGGTATCCGCCAGCCACTCAACATAATCCATATTGCGGGTAATCGAGGGGTAGCGGAAATCAAGGTCAAGAATATGGGAAAGCTCGTCGAAATAGCGCTTATCGATGCCTTTTTCACGCAGCAGTTGCAGGTAACTGAAAATCGCCGCCACCACCTGATCGCGATTCGCCTGGCCTTTGTCTGTCAGAGTGGCAGAAATCGCCAGCACGCCGCTGTTGCCGTTGACCACGGGATCGGAGTCGCCACGGATCCCTTCAACCAGCCCTTGGCTTTGTAACCAGTCAGAGAGCGTACCTGGACTACGATTGCCAATCAGATAAGTGATCAACTCATCTGTTTTACTGCGAAACGCAGCGGTGTTGTTATCGATACGGAACTCAACACGCAGCACTTTGTTCGGCACAGCCGGAACATAGTGAATGATGATACCCTTCTGCGCATCGGTGACAACGGGCACAGTGATTTCCGGTTTCGTGATGTTTTTATTCGGCACGCGGCCATAAGTCTGTACCGCAAGCGTCGCCAGTTCGCTCAGCGGACGGTTGCTGTAGATGACCGCTTTCATCAGGTTCGCAGAGTAGAATTTATCGCGAAACGCCAGCAGCGCCTGGTGTACCGGACTACCCGGTTTGTCGCTCAGCGTTTCGAGGTTACCACCGGAGAAACGCGCCCCCGGGTGCGCCGGGTTAATGGTTTCTGCACTGACCTGCGCCATCCGCATCCCATCACGGGTACGCGCCATGGTCAGCTCGGCGTTGACCGCGTTGCGTTCGCGTTCGCCATATTTTTTATCCAGCATCGGGGCGGCAATCGCATCCGCAAGACGATCAACGGCACCGTCCAGCGCGTTATTTTCCACTTCCAGGTAGTAAGCGGTGCGATAAGGCGCAGTACTGGCATTATGACTGCCGCCATGCAGCTTGAGGTATTCGGCAAGGCTGTCCGGCTGCGGATATTTTTGGGAACCCATCAGGGTCATGTGTTCCAGGTAATGCGCAAGGCCAGGGTGGGAATCAGGATCCTCCAACGAACCGATCGGCACGACCAGCGCAGAGAGAGATTTCACCGCCTGCGGGTCGGATACCAACAGCACAACCATGCCATTATCCAGACGAATCGCCTGATACTGACGGGTATCTTTATCGCTCTTGCGGATAGTTTCCTGAACTGGTTGCCAACCATTGTCGGCCTGACTGAATGGCACCCAGAGGGCAAAAAACAGGACGAAAACTTTTAACCAGGTGCTGCGGGGCATTCACGAACCTCATCATTAACATTTCTGGCAGTTCCAGTAACTGTGAAACTGCCAGATATACTCGCGCTGGCTTTGCCAGCACTCTTGTTATATCAGTCAGTGACCGTCGCGCATAATAATGGATGCTTACGTATTGCGCAATTTTCATACAGTCAGTCGGACTGATTATGTCTATAAAGCGGTAACAGGAAACGGCGGGCCTGTTCGGTGATTTCAGCGTAACACTCTGGCTCAAGGGTACGCCACAAGCGCTGATACCATATATCTTCGCCTTCACCGCGAACCATCATATTGCCCTCCCAGGCCTGCAGAAATTTGCTTTGCGCTTTCTGTAGCGTTTCCTCGTCCATTAACATGGCATCATTTGCAGCGTCATAACAGGCTTTTATCCACGCCCCGCCGCTTTCTGGCACCAGCAACAGCGGTTTCGTCATCCCTTCCTGGTAACCGTCGATCATCAGCGCCAGAGAGTCCATCGCCTGCTCTGGCTTCAGCGGCGGGAATCGCCACTCGCCTTCTTTGCGCACAAACAACCGGCTTTCGCCAGTGCCACCGCTGGCACAGTAGACAAGATGTTCAAGCCAAAGTTGCAGCCCCTGAGAAACGCTCAATAAAGAGGGACGCCAGCGTAACAGGCCATCCGGTTGCACACGTGACAACCAGCCAGTCAAATGAACACCCGCACAGTGAAGGTCGATCTCCTGGCTTGAAGCAGGCTGACGGTGCTCAATGACGCGACCGGCGAGCTCCTGCATCTCCTGGCACTGTGTTTCCCAGATAATTTCACCAAAGGCACCATAAGGCAGCAGGCCCGCAGCGCGATAACGGCGGAATAATTTATCTTCGTCCTGCTGCTCGACTAATGTATTGAGCAGCTCAAGATTCAACTGGTACCGGTCTAAACCATCAAGGATAAACGGCTCTGCATCCGGGATCTCACTCTCTTCCGGATGGAAATTAACCCGTAAACGCATCTGGAAAAAGGCCCTTACCGGATGCGCCCAGAAGCGCTGAAGCTGATCGAAGGAGAGCGTCTCCAGCGGTTGACTTTCCAGCGTCTGGATAAACGGGGAATGCGCTTCACCCTGGGAACTCGCCGCAGGCAACCATTCACGGGCATAACTCTGCCACTCGTCAGCAGTAAAGTTCGCCGGGTCGAACGGCATACGGGTATGTAAATGCGTAATATGCGCTTTCACCCGACGCTCGCTGTCATCGCAGTTCAGCGCTTCATCCCCTGCCAGACAGTGGCTTTGGCCAATGTAATCGACAAGTTCCTGCACCAGCACGGAAGGGAAACGCTCTTTGTTATCCTGGATAGAACGGCCAATATAGCTGATGTAGAGTTGCTGCTGCGCCGAAATCAGCGCTTCCAGGAAGAGATAGCGGTCGTCGTCGCGTCGGCTGCGATCGCCGCGCTGCGGCTTCTGGCTCATCAGGTCAAACCCCAGCGGCGGCAGCGCGCGCGGGTAAACGCCGTCATTCATGCCTAACAGGCAAACCACCTTAAAGGGAATGGAACGCATCGGCATCAGGGTACAGATATTAACCGGGCCTGCGAGAAAGCGCTGGCTGATACGCTCCTGATCCAGCCGCTGGGCCAGCTCATCACGGAGTAAAGAAAGCGGGATCGCTTCACCATACTGTGCACCAACGCCCTGAGCGATGATCGCCTGCCACTCTTGCTCGATCAGCGCCAGCGCCGCTTCGGTATCCTGATCGGGCAGGAAAAAGTCGTTGAGCATATCACGGCAAACCGGCAGCCACTCCTTCAGCGGACGCGCTTCGGAAAGCCCGCGACGCCAGATATTCAGTTGCATCAACAGCGTCGCCAGATGCCCCACCAGTTCAGCAATCAGCCCACTTGATTCATCATACGGCAAAACGGATTGCCATTCGCCGTGGCGGCTCTCCATAGCATAACCGATGAGCATACGCGTGAGGCCAAACTGCCAGGTGTGCTGCCCGGTCGGCGGCAACTCAAGCTCGCGCACGTTGTCATCATCCATGCCCCAGCGAATACCGGACTCATTAACCCACAGCCGCAGGTAACGCAGCCCTTCTTCATCAATGTTAAAACGCGCAGCCAGCACCGGAACATCCAGCAGCGCCAGCACATCTTCAGAAACAAAGCGGCTGTCCGGCAGCGATAGCAAGCTAATAAAAGCCTGCAATGCGGGATGTGCCTGCCGGGCGCGGCGGTCGGAAATAGCATAGGGAAGATAGCGCTCGCCGCTGGCACTGCCGAAAACGGCCTGAATGTAGGGGCTATAGCTGTCAATGTCCGCCACCATTACCACAATATCGCGCGGCGTTAGTTCCGGATCGGCTTCCAGCATCGCCAGTAAACGATCGTGCAGGATCTCCACTTCACGCTGCGGGCTATGACAGACATGTACCGTCACGCTGCGATCGTCAGGCGCGAGTGTTCGCTTTTTGTTGCTGTGGGCAAACTCTTTCGCAGTCACACCTGCCACGGCGCTGTTTTGCAACTCAAGGATGTCGTACTTCAGGTTTTGCAGCAGGGAACCAGGCGTGATATCGACAAAAGCATCCAGTTCCTCATAACGATCCATGCCTGCCAGCAGAAAAATGTTATCGCGCCCCAGTTTTCCCCACGAGGCCAGCAGTGGGTTTCCTACATCCTGTTCACCGTCATCATTAAACAGACCACCTGCGTTTTGCGTATCACGAAACAGCGGAAACTGACGATCTTCCCGGTGATGACGACGCTGGCGGGTAACCAGCCTTGCCAGAAATGCAGGATCTTTGATATCTCCCCAGTAGTAGCGGCAGGGATTGGTAAACAACAGATGAACATCAATGTGCTTACCCAGCGCTTGTAGCGCCTGCAAATAGACTGGCGGCAGTGCAGAAATACCACAAATGAAGACACGGGACGGCAGACCTGCGGGCGGCGTCTGTGCCGATTCGAGGGTACTGATAAAACGTTGATAGAGATTGGCGCGGTGCCAGTGAGGCTGGCCGAGCGCAGCGGTATGTTCCACCAGAGCACGCCAGAGCGGAGCCTGCCACTGTTGCGCCTCTCCCAGCCCATCAACGGTTTCGCCAGCTTCCCAGCGGGTCAGCCATTCAGGACGATAGACAAGGTACTGGTCGTAAAGATCCGCCACGCGTGACGAAAGCTGAAACAGTTTGCGCTTGTCGTCATCGTCATTCAGGTAGTGACGCAGCATGGCGAACTCTTCACGCTCCAGCATCTCCGGCAACAGCGACATTAGCTTCCAGCTCATGCTCTGCTTGCTAAACGCGCTCTCTTTGGGAATGTCATCGAGCACGCTGACAAACACGTCCCAGATGAAACTCGCCGGGAGTGGAAAAGTGATGTTGGCAGCGATGCCAAACTTTTGCGCCAGCGTCATCTGAAGCCATTGCGCCATGCCGGTGCTTTGCACCAGAACCACTTCCGGTTCAAAGGGATCGTCGAGCCTGTCTCGCTCAACAATAAACTCCATCAATGCTTCCAGCACATCCAGGCGATTGGAGTGGTAAACCCTTAACATAAGCGCTCCTGACTACTGACTGTTCGGACAAAATAATCGCGTCATTTGCCCTTGCCTGCCCACTGGCGAGGTGACGGTGACGTTGATGCTGACACATCCCTCTGCCGTTGTCTGCCCTTGGTTTAGCTGCCATCCGGGCGGCAAAGGCGGAGCGTCGGGTTGCGCCTGTTGCCATGCATATCGCCACAACTGACGCCACTGGCTGGCGGAAAAGAACCCTGACGCCAGCGCCCGATGATAACCGCCCAGTGCGGTAACTACCATCACCATCAGCAGCATCGCCAGTAGTACCTCCGTCAAGCTGAACCCCCGTTGCTTGTTCAGGGAAGCTGACATAGCGCCTCCTCTTTTAGCGGACAAAAATCACTCCAGCCATGCGGCAAAAAGCGGATATTGCTACCGCTTACTGCCCCCAGACGCCACAGTACATTCTCTTCGTTCGCAACAATCAGCAGCGCGGACTTATCGCTGAAAATGCGCAGGCAACTGCGCCAACCCGCGCCAGCAGGTTGCCGGCACTGCAAGATGGGTTGCGAGGGCCATACCTGATGTTGCGCCCACGCCATCGCCGAGTGGATTTCAGCGATATTGCGTAATCCGTGGGCCTCGCGATTTACGCGCCATAAATGGCTGGAAAGCTGCTGATTCAGGCCATTCAGCATCAAGCTTCCGAGCAGCAGTAGCAGTAATACCAGCGCCAGCGATGACATTCCCCGTTGACGATTCATAAGTTATATCCGGTGATGTCCAGCGCCGCATTCACCGTCGTTCCGGCATTGCCGGGAAGGGAGGCGGCGAGCGCGACAGTAAGTTGCGGGGCATATCCTGGCGTCTGACGCATAGTCACGTTAAAACGCGAGACGAACATCTGTGCAGGATCGGTCGTTTTTTCCCAGCCCCGTCCGGTACAGGACGTTGCGCCACGCAATGTCTCCAGCGCGCCATTTTGCAGGCGAAACCCCGTTTGCTCCGGTTCGCTGCTCGCAGAAGATTCCCAGCGTCCATTGCTGTTGGCATCCCACTGCATTATCACGCACTCTCCGCTTCTGCTGATAACCAGCGGCTTGCCAGCGCAGTTGCCATTACAGTAGCCCGCTCGCTGTAACTGTTTTGCTACCGCCCAGAGCCGTTGCCAGAGATCGTCCTCCAGCATCTGGACACGAGTCTGTTGCAAAACGGCGGCTTGCAGCGCTGGTAAAAAGCGGGCCGAAGCCAGCAGCAATATGCTACCGATAGCCATTGCCAGTACGGTTTCCAGCAGTGAAAAACCCCGTTGATGGTTCAACATTGATCGTCCTTCGCGTTCTGACACATTCTGATGCGCCCCCAGACAGAAACCACGATCCGCCACTCTCCGGCACTGCTGCGCACGCGAATATGACCGGGCCATGCGGTGTTGCGCAAACCAAAGAAACCGAGCGATGGTGTCACCTCCAGGAGCGTTACCTCAGGCCAGTCAGGCATAACGGCAAGCGGGCCAGGCGTGGCGCAGCCCGCTGAGGGCGTATTGAGCAAGCACCAGCCTTCGCCTTCACGTACCGAATAAACCCGCTGCGCCTGGTTATGCCAGTTAGCCTCCTCGCGTAACCGCTCCAGGAAGTGACGAACATGTAGCGCTGTTTGCCATAACCGTTGTTGCGCCTGCCAGTGCTGCCAGCCAGAAATCCCCATACCGCTCAGGATTGCAATCAGTGCAACGGTAATAAGCGTTTCAATCAGGGTAAAACCCGCCTCGTTTTTCATGGCAGCAGTGTGCAAGCGGTGGATGCTCAGGTCGAGGCAGGAAAGGGAAAATTACGAGGCGTCACGAGAGAAAAGAGTGTGCTTGCAATGAATTGCACAGCAGTTGCGGGCAGTGCCGAAAAACCGTTTTTTGATGAAAAAAAACCGGCACATTACTGCACCGGTTGTGTCATGTTCGGCCAGGTCAGACAGCGACCGGCGCTTTAATTGCCGGGTGTGGATCGTAACCTTCAATGTCGAAATCTTCGAAGCGGTAATCAAACAGCGACTCTGGCTTACGTTTGATCACCAGTTTCGGCAGCGCACGGGGTTCGCGGCTGAGTTGCAGATGCGTCTGCTCAAGATGGTTACTGTAGAGGTGCGTATCGCCCCCCGTCCAGACAAAGTCACCCGGCTCCAGATCGCACTGCTGCGCCATCATATGCACCAGCAGCGCATAGCTGGCGATATTGAACGGCAGCCCCAGGAATACATCGCAGGAACGCTGGTAGAGTTGGCAGGAGAGCTTGCCATCCGCCACATAGAACTGGAAGAACGCATGGCAAGGCGCCAGCGCCATTTTATCCAGTTCGCCGACGTTCCAGGCCGAAACGATAATGCGGCGAGAGTCCGGATCGTTTTTCAACTGGTTGATAACTGTTGAAATCTGGTCGATATGGCGGCCATCCGGCGTTGGCCACGCGCGCCACTGTTTACCGTAAACCGGGCCGAGATCGCCCTGCTCGTTGGCCCATTCATCCCAGATGGTGACGTTGTTTTCGCGCAGATAAGCGATATTGGTATCGCCCTGCAGGAACCACAGCAACTCATGGATAATTGAACGCAAATGGCAGCGCTTGGTGGTCACCAGCGGGAAGCCGTCCTGCAGATTAAAACGCATCTGATGGCCAAAAATAGACAGCGTGCCTGTCCCGGTGCGGTCGTTTTTCGGAGTGCCTTCGGTCAGCACCTTTTGCATCAATTCTAAATACTGTTTCATGGTTCCTCAGGAAACGTGTTGCGGCGAACGATGGCGGTACGCCCAAATCATCATAATAGCGCCTGCGATAATCATTGGAATGGAGAGGATCTGCCCCATGCTGATGTACTGCACCCATTCGCCGGTAAACTGCGCGTCGGGCTGGCGGAAAAATTCAACAATGATACGGAACGCGCCGTAACCAATCAGGAACAAGCCGGAGACCGCGCCGGTCGGGCGTGGTTTGCGAATAAACAGGTTAAGGATGATAAACAGGACAACGCCTTCCAGCGCCAGCTCATAAAGCTGTGACATGTGGCGCGGCAGCACGCCGTAGGTATTAAAGATCGACTGCCATTCCGGATGCGCTGGCAGCAACGCGGCATCTTCCGCACGCGAGCCAGGAAACAACATAGTAAACGGGAATGAGGGATCAACACGGCCCCATAATTCACCATTAATAAAGTTACCCAGACGGCCGGCACCCAGACCAAATGGGATCAGTGGTGCAATAAAATCAGAGACCTGGAAAAAGCTGCGTTTAGTACGACGCGCGAAAATCACCATCACGACAATGACGCCAATCAGACCGCCGTGGAAGGACATGCCGCCATCCCACACGCGGAACAAATAGAGCGGATCAGCAAGGAATAGCGGGAAATTATAGAACAATACGTAGCCGAGGCGGCCCCCCAGAAACACCCCCAGGAAACCTGCATAAAGCAGATTTTCCACTTCGTTTTTCGTCCAGCCGCTGCCTGGACGGTTCGCCCGACGCGTAGCCAGCCACATTGCAAAAACGAATCCTACGAGGTACATCAACCCGTACCAATGCAGGGAGACGGGGCCAATGGAAAAAATCACCGGATCAAAATCGGGAAAACGCAGATAGCCACTGTTCATCTGTCACCACAACTTGTTGTTCTTCCGCCGAAAGTGGACAGCGGTTTACATACGCGGCCGCAACTGGCGGCCGCTCCAAAGGGGCGAATCATAGCATAAGGGGAAAGCATGAGTTGCGCCGAAGTTGTAAAAGATATGTATAGTCAAACAGCCACGCACTTATTTTACATCTGAATAAGCAGATGCTTAAATCCCACCGCGAATCAGGCCGCCCAGACCGCGCCGCTCCATAAAAGCGGCAATTTGATGGCGAACTTCGGCGGTTAACTGCGCCTCAAGCGTGCGATTTGCCAGCACCCGCGCCTCTTCAGCATCAATGCGCCGCAGCAAATATTTGATGCGCGCGACCGAACGCCCGTTCATCGACAGGTGGCGATAACCAAGGCCTATCAGCACGGCGACACACATCGGATCCCCGGCCATTTCACCGCACAGGCAAAGGTCGATGCCTAACCGTTCAGCCTCGGTTGCCACCATCGACAACGCACGCAGCACTGCCGGATGCAGGCTGTCATACATTGTCGCTACACGGGTATTATTGCGATCCACCGCCAGAATATACTGCGTCAGATCGTTGGTGCCGATGGAGATAAAATCAACGCGGCTTGCCAGATGCGACAACATAAACACCATTGAGGGTACTTCCAGCATCACGCCAATACGTGGGCGTGGAATGGCGTAGCCGATCATCTCTTCGACTTCGCGTCCGGCACGTTCAATGAGCCGTTTGGCCTCATCCACCTCGTCAATACTGGTGATCATCGGCAGCAGAATACTGAGGTTGCCGGTTGCCGCATTAGCACGCATCATGGCGCGCACCTGCACGAGGAAAATTTCCGGCTGATCGAGCGTAATACGAATGCCTCGCCAGCCAAGGCAGGGGTTTTCCTCGCTGATGGGCATATAGGGCAATTGTTTATCAGCGCCAATATCCAACGTACGCAGCGTCACCGGCTTGTCGTTGAACATTTGCAGCATGCCCTGATATTGCGCCACCTGCTCCTCTTCCGACGGAAAGCCGTTTTGCAGCATAAAGGGAATTTCAGTACGGTACAGCCCGATACCGTCGATGCGGCTACCGAGTTTCTCTTCATGCTCCGGGCTTAAGCCAGCATTGAGCATCACTTTCACCCGCTCGCCGCTTTTCAGTTGCGCTGCCAGATTGACATCATCTTCGGCGAGACGGCTAAGCTCATTCTCCTCAGTGATAAGGCGCTGGTATTCCTGTAGCAAAACTGGTTCCGGATCCACCAGCAATTCGCCACGGTAACCATCGACAATCAGCGTGCGGCGATGCAGCGCAGAAGGCTGGATATCAGCGCCCATCACCGTAGGAATGCCGAGCGCGCGTACCATAATCGCGGCATGGGAGTTGGACGCACCGTCGCGCACCACCACGCCAACCAGCCGATCATGCGGTAATTCTGCCAGCGTTGTCGCCGAAAGCTCATCGGCGACCAGTATAAAACGCTCCGGCCAGGTATTCGGCCCCTGAATATTGTCATCAAGGTGGAACAGCAGACGCTGGCCGAGGGTCCGCAGATCGCCTGTGCGTTCTTTCAGATAACCGTCGCTGAGCGCGGCAAACTGTTCGGCGAAACTTTCAATCACCGTTTTCACCGCCCATTCGGCCACCACACCTCTGTCCACTTCTTCGAACAGCTCACGGCGCAAACGCGCATCGGAGAGTAAGTGGGAATAAAGATCGAAAATCGCCGCTGTCTCTTTTTGCGCGCCAGCGGAAAAACGCTTGCTGTAACGGCGGAATTCGTTGGCAGCCTCTTCCAGCGCGCTGGTCAGCCTTTCGCGCTCAAGCGAGGTATCCAGCGTCGATGCCGGATAAACCTGCTCCATCAGCGGCAGGGTTTGATCCATCCAGCCTTCGGCAATGGCAACCCCCGGCGAAGCCGGCAGCGCACGAATACGTGTCTGCCGATACTGGCCAAACAAGGCATTTAATTGTGACTGGGAAAGGATCGCGGCGACCTGGGTTGCCAGTGTGACCAGAAAGGATTCTTCGCTTTCATTGTACTGGCGCAACTCACGCTGCTGCACAACCAACACGCCAAGCAACTGACGACGCTGGATAATCGGTACACCGAGAAAAGCGCGAAAACGCTCCTCTTTTACCGCCGGGATATATTTAAAGCTGGGATGTTTCTGCGCATCGGCAAGGTTGATGGGTTCCGCCAGTCGGCCAACCAAACCCACAATCCCTTGATCGAATGCGAGCGTGACAGTACGGCCGCGCGGCTTTTTTAAGCCGCGCGTCGCCATCAGATAAAAACAGCGCCTGTCGTGATCTGCAAGATAGACCGAGCATACTTCGGTTTCCATCGCCAGACACACGTCGGTAACCAGTATCTCCAGCGCTTCGCTAAGACGCGGCGCGCTGGCAACTTTCTCAACTATTTCTCGCAGTCGGGTGAGCATAATATGGGTGGCTTAACCTCGTTTACGTCGCCAGGCAGGTGCGTTCTGCGGCTTAGGAGGCGTTTCCTGAAGCGATAACACCGCACTTGCAAACTCTTTCATCACCCGTCGGTAGACGTCGCGTTTAAACGAGACTACCTGACGAACAGGATACCAGTAGCTTACCCAACGCCAGCCATCAAACTCAGGGGTGCTACTGGTTTGCATATTGATTTCTGTATCATTACCAATCAACTGCAAAAGAAACCATTTTTGTTTCTGGCCGATACAAACCGGCTTTGTGTCCCAACGCACCAAACGTTTCGGTAACTTGTAACGCAACCAGTTACGGGTAGAAGCAAGGATACGAACATCTTTACGACTTAAGCCCACTTCCTCGAACAGCTCCCGGTACATCGCCTGCTCCGGAGTTTCGCCTGGGTTGATTCCCCCCTGGGGAAATTGCCATGAGTGTTGCCCGAAGCGTCTGGCCCACATCACCTGGCCCTGTCGATTGCAGATTACGATTCCCACATTTGGGCGGTAGCCATCGTCATCAATCACCGGACTACCTCAAAATAAACCTGAATGACGAGATTGTTTCACACTCACGGAAAACGGTAAACCACTCTATGACAGGGATACGAACGGATAGCGATTGAATAACTCACAGTTTGCATAAGAGTTATAAACACCATCCCTCACCTTCAACGGTTTTTATTCACCTTTTCTGTGGATAGAGTTGTGAAAAAGTATGGAATTACCTAGGGAAAACCCAGAACAGTCTGAATAACCTCATTATCGGGCGAAAAAATAAAACTCGCTGATTCATTTAGTTAAGAGACTTATCATCGCAATATTGCAGCATAACGTGATGATCGTCACTCATAGGATCCTGGCGCTGATGAAAGATCGAACAGAGCCGTTTTTATCCACAGATTATGCCAATAAGTTAGGCACATTTTGTGCAAATATTCGATTTTCATCCCACGTCAAGGCTGTAAATGGAAACAGTAGTGAGAGTTTTCACCAGTTATCCCACTTTTCTGTGGATAACATGGTGTAAGATCCTGTTCATTGCCAGTGACCAGATTTGGAAAACCTGGAGGGTTGTTGCGCAATACATTGCAAGCATCATTAAATTATCTTTTAAATCATTATGTTGCATAAATTTCACTGGAAACGGTAAACTGGCAGACTACGGTGGAAAACTACTGTCTATTTTTTAATCAAAAGGTTAGTGACATGCTCGCGTTATCTCCTTTCACTTCGCCACCAGAATCCGAGGCCCAGTTACTCACTCAGGCACAGCGCCTGGCAGGTTATTCGCTTGGCGAACTGGCAGCATTAGTGGAGTTGCCGGTGCCGCGCGATCTGAAGCGGGATAAAGGCTGGATCGGTGTGTTACTTGAGCTATGGCTGGGCGCCAGCGCCGGGAGCAAACCCGAGCAGGACTTTGCCGCGCTGGGTGTCGAGTTAAAAACTATTCCGGTCGATAACCAAGGCCGCCCGCTGGAAACCACCTTTGTCTGTGTCGCGCCACTCACCGGGAATAGCGGCGTGGTATGGGAAACCAGCCATGTCCGGCACAAACTGAAACGCGTGTTATGGATCCCGATTGAGGGTTCGCGCGGGATCCCGGTAGCCGATCGCCATGTCGGATCGCCGCTGCTCTGGAGCCCTAATGAGGAAGAAGAGCGGCAGTTACGCCAGGACTGGGAAGAGTTGATGGATCTGATTGTGTTGGGCCAGGTTACGCGCATTACCGCCCGTCACGGCGAAGTACTGCAATTACGCCCCAAAGCCGCCAACAGCAAAGCATTAACGGAGGCGATTGGCGAACATGGGGAACCTATCCTCACGCTGCCTCGCGGTTTCTACCTGAAAAAGAACTTCACCAGCGCCCTGCTGGCTCGCCATTTTTTGCTTTCCGGCTATTAATTTTTTGCCACAGCTTCACCGACGCTTATAATTGGCGCTTCTTTTTTTGTAGGACTTTTATTGATGTTATTTGCATGGATCACCGACCCTAATGCCTGGCTTGCGCTCGGTACGCTAACGCTGCTGGAAATCGTATTAGGGATCGATAATATTATTTTCCTCTCTCTGGTTGTTGCAAAGTTACCTGCCGCGCAACGTAGTCACGCCCGTCTGCTTGGGCTGGCAGCGGCAATGGTGATGCGGCTGTTGCTGCTGGCCTCTATTGCCTGGGTAACAAGACTGACGCATCCGTTATTCACTCTTTTTGAGAGTAGCATTTCGGCGCGTGACATGATCCTTTTTCTCGGCGGATTGTTCCTGATCTGGAAAGCGAGCAAAGAGATCCACGAATCGATAGAAGGTGAAGAGGAAGGACTGAAAACTAACGTTCACTCTTTCCTTGGCGCTATTGTGCAGATCATGCTGCTGGATATCATTTTCAGTCTCGATTCGGTGATTACCGCAGTGGGCCTCTCCGATCATCTGTTCATTATGATGTCCGCCGTCGTGATCGCTGTTGGTGTGATGATGTTTGCCGCACGTCCGATTGGCGAATTTGTCGCTCGCCATCCGTCAGTCAAAATGCTGGCACTGTCGTTTTTGATTCTGGTCGGCTTTACGCTGATCCTCGAAAGCGTTTCGATTCATGTGCCGAAAGGTTACATCTACTTCGCGATGTTCTTCTCTATCGCTGTCGAGTGGCTAAACCTGTTGCGTAACAAAAAAAATCCGCTGTAAGCAAAAAGCTTCCCCAGTCAGGGAAGCTTTTTCAACCTTTTCAACATTTATATGCTCTACACCGCTATTTTCAGAAAATCACCCTTTTCCATCCTGAAACAGCAGGTTATTACTAGACGTGTGTATGACGCATGTAATGGGGTCTGAGAGATGAAAAAATGGGCAGTAATTATTTCCGCAGTGGGTTTAGCCTTTGCGGTTTCCGGATGCAGCAGCAATTACGTAATGGCAACAAAAGACGGCAGAATGATCCTGACGGATGGTAAGCCGAAGATTGATGATAATACCGGGCTGATCAGCTATCGCGATCAGCAAGGCAACAAAATGCAGATTAACCGTGATGATGTCTCCCAGATTATCGAACGCTAAGAAATATCTTTAAAGGTCAGTGACCTGCTGACCTTTTTGTGAATTTTCCCTTTCCCTTTTGCTTCCCCTCTGCCATGTTTATAGTCCTTTGTCAGGACTACTGACGTTGTATCTTTGAGGAAGCCGGCTATGCAGTATCACCGTATCCCCCACAGTTCGCTGGAAATCAGCACCCTGGGGCTGGGCACAATGACGTTTGGTGAACAAAACAGCGAAGCCGACGCCCATGCACAGCTCGATTACGCCGTCAGCCAGGGAATCAACCTGATTGATGTCGCAGAGATGTACCCTGTTCCGCCACGCCCGGAAACGCAGGGTTTAACCGAAACCTATGTCGGCAACTGGCTGGCAAAACGCGGCAACCGCGAAAAGCTGGTTATCGCCTCCAAAGTCAGCGGCCCAAGCCGTAACAATGACAGCGGGATCCGTCCGGATCAGGCGCTCGATCGTAAAAACATCCGCAGTGCGCTGGATGAAAGTTTAAAACGTCTGCAAACCGATTATCTCGATCTTTACCAGGTTCACTGGCCGCAGCGCGCCACCAACTGCTTCGGCAAGCTGGGTTATAGCTGGGTAGAAAGCGCGCCAGTCGTGACGCTGCTGGAAACACTGGAAGCGCTGACTGAGTTTCAGCGTGCGGGCAAAATTCGTTATATCGGCGTCTCGAACGAAACCGCCTTTGGCGTGATGCGCTATCTGCATCTGGCGGAAAAGCATGAACTGCCGCGCATTGTCACCATCCAGAACCCATATAGCCTGTTAAACCGCAGCTTTGAAGTGGGCCTTGCGGAAGTGAGCCAGTATGAAGGTGTAGAACTGCTGGCCTACTCCTGCCTCGCCTTCGGCACGCTGACCGGGAAATACCTCAACGGGGTGAAACCCGCAGGCGCGCGCAACACGCTGTTCAGCCGCTTTACGCGTTACAGCGGTGAGCAGGCGCAAAAAGCGGTGGCGGCTTATGTGGATATTGCGAAGCGACACAATCTCGATCCGGCGCAGATGGCGCTGGCGTTTGTCCGTCGCCAGCCCTTCGTCGCCAGCACCCTGCTGGGCGCGACGACGATGGAACAGTTGAAAACCAATGTGGAAAGCCTGCATCTGGATCTGAGCCAGGATGTGCTGGCGGAGATTGAAGCGGCGCACCAGATATATACGTATCCGGCGCCGTAAACTTACCGGCGGCGCTGCCAGAACCACAGCGCCGCTATCGCCAGCGCAAAGATCACGCCAAAGCCGACGCCCGTTCCCACTACCGGAGCGCCGGCTTTTACCGCCAGCGAGTACAGCCCCAGCATGATCAACATTGCCATGTTTTCGCCGAGATTCTGCACGGCAATCGCATTGCCTGCACCGACCGACACTTTACCAATCGCCTGTAGCAACGCATTCAGTGGCACAACAAAAAAGCCGCCCAGCATGCCAATCAGCATCAGAACGCCATAAGCAGGTAACAAAGCATGTTGTAACGACAACAGCACCACCGCGACGCCAATCAAAGCCCCCGCAGGCATACAACGCGCAACAGTTTCCAGCGTGACCAACTTCGCCGCCAATCCGGCACCCACCACAATCCCGACCGCCACCATCGCATTCAGATAGGTTGGCGTGGCGTTGTCAGTAATACCCAGCGCCACCGGCACCCACAGTACCAACAGGAAGCGCAGCGTCACACCCGCGCCCCAGAAGAGGCTGGTGCCAACCAGAGAAAAGCGGGATTCACCGTTGCGCCACAAACTTTTGCAGGCGCTAAAGAAGCTGTGCGTCATCGGCGTAAAACGCCAGGGCTGCCCTGGCCGCGCAGCGGGCAGCTTCGGGATCAGGAAATTGGCGACGACCGCGCCCGCATAAACCAGTACACAAACACCCAGAGCAGCAAGCACATGCCAGTCGGCCAGCACTCCCCCCGCAACCGAACCGAGCAGAATGGCGGCAATGGTTGATGACTCCATCAGCCCATTGGCTTTAACCAGCTTATCCCCGGTGGTGATCTCGCCGAGGATACCGTATTTCGCCGGCGAGTAAGCCGCTGCGCCAATACCCACCAGCAGATAGCCGATAAACGGATTCACGCCAACACAAATGCTCGCTGCACCCAGCAGCTTTAAGCCGTTCGCTATCATCATTACCCGGCCTTTGGCAAAACTGTCCGCCACCTGACCGACAAAAGGGGCAAACAGGATGTAAGCACCCACAAACACCATTTGCAGGATTGGCTGGCTCCAGTCCGGGTAAAACTCAGCCTTCAGCAGCGCCAGCGTGGCAAACAGCAGCGCATTGTCGCCAAATGCCGAAAGGAACTGGGCGGCGATCACCGCCATCATTGCGCGTGACCATAGTGAGGCATTCATCTCAGCTTTAAGCATGTTGGGTTTCCGCCTCGTCAACCATCGTTTTGAGCGTGACAAAATCAGGCTTGCCGCTGCCCAGCACCGGCAGTTGCTTGCGATAACGAATGTCACGCGGTACCGCCAGCTCAGGAATGCCCTGCGCACGCGCATGCTGCAGAAGCTTGTCACGTGTCAGCGATTCATCGCTCGTAAACATCACCAGTGCTTCACCTTTGTTGGCGTCACTTTTAATCACCGTGGCATGCATTTTCTCCGGCGACACCGCCAGCGCAAGTTGTTCCACCGTCTCCAGTGAGATCATCTCGCCAGCAATTTTGGCAAAACGCTTCGCGCGCCCCTGGATCTGCACAAACCCCTGCTCATCAAAACGCACAATATCGCCGGTGTCGTACCAGCCAGCTTCGTGCTCGCCGTGAATATTCTCCGCTGACGGCGCTTCCAGCACACCGGGGTTTTCCACCCGCAGATAACCGGCCATCACGTTTGGCCCTTTCAGTTGCAGGCGTCCACCCTCTTCAATGCCCGGCACCGCCATCAGACGCGCATCCATTCCCGGCAGAATACGGCCAACCGTGCCCGGTTTCGCCGCCATCGGCACGTTAATAGAAACCACTGGCGCACATTCGGTCACGCCATAGCCTTCCAGAATGCGCAGGCCGAATTTGTCCTGCCACAACTGGCGCGTGCTCTGCTGTAACTTCTCGGCACCCGCCACGACATACCGCAGGCGGAAAAAGTCGTAAGGATTAGCGAAGCGCGCATAGTTGCTGAGAAAGGTCGAGGTACCAAACAGAACGGTACAGTTGCGGTCATAGACCAGCTCCGGCACCACGCGATAGTGCAGCGGGCTGGGATAGAGAAACACTTCTGCCCCCGTCAGCAGAGGCGTAAACAACCCTACCGTCAGACCAAACGAGTGGAACAGCGGCAGTGCCGACATAAAGCGGTCGCTGGCGGTAAAGTCAGCGATGGTTTTGATCTGCTCAACGTTTGCCAGAATGCTCTTGTGGCTATGCACCACGCCTTTCGGGTTGCCTTCAGAACCGGAGGTAAAGAGCACCAACGCCGGATCCTCCGGCTTCTGCACCACCTGCGCTTTTAACGGCGTCAGCAAATGGCGGAAAATCCACACCTTATCTTCCAGCGTGACATCGCCCTTCAGATCTTCCAGATAGACCCAGCGCACCTGGGTAAGCTGTTCCGGCAAATGCCAGAGCTTGCCTTTATCTATAAAGGTTCGCGAGGTGAAGATGGTTTTGATTTGCGCCGCCGTGATGGCACTGCCAAGTCCTTTCACCCCGGCGGTGTAGTTCATCATCGCCGGAATTCGACCACGGGCAATCGCACCGAAAATGACCGCCACGCTGATGCCTGCGTTGGGCAGCATCAGGCCAATTTTCTCCCCTTGCTCACTATATTTTTCCAGGATACGCGCAACGAATAGCGTCTTAGTGAGCAGCTTGCGGTAGCTATCGGGAGTAAAATTGATGTCTTCGACGCAGGGCTTGTTGGCACCAAAACGGTACTGCGCGGCGAGGAATGCCTCAAACAGCGTTTCGCGCGGGCGCACGGCCATACGCGCTTCCATCATGATTTGGTGCAACATCTCGCCGGCGATTTTGCGGCGATCACGGGCGCGCGGTGCCTCCGGCATCGGCAAGGATGTCGGCGGCAGAATATGCAGTGTAATGCGCGGGAACAGTCGCTGTTTAACCAGCCCTTTCAGGCGGCTGAAATAAGTCAGCTCTGCGCCATCAATACGCAGCGGTATTACCGTTGCACCCGATTTGGCGGCGACAAACCCCGCGCCGTCATAGATTTTCATCAGTGAACCTGAAAGCGAGATGCGCCCTTCCGGGAAAATAACCACCGGGCGGCCCTGCTCGATCAGACGTACCAGATGTTTAATCGACATTGGTTTGGTGGGATCGAGGGGAACAAAGTCAACGATAGAGCGGATCCAGCGCATATACCACTGGCTGCTGATCGAGGAATAAACCGCAAAAACCGGGCGTACAGGCAGAAACAGCGCCAGCAGAATGCCATCAATAAAGGAGACATGGTTAGGGGTAATTAACACACGTTCTCCGTTTAGTGCTTCAGTGCTGCCGGTCAACTGCACCCGGAACAAAACGCGAAACAGCCCGCGAAAAAAGCCCAGTAGCATCTCAACTCCTTTTGCTTGTGAAATAAGTAAGTTTGCAAATTGTGGCAGATTACACGAGAAGTGCAGGAGGAGAAATTCAGAGCAAAAAAAAACCTGCGCGTCCGCGCAGGTTGGTGCAAGAAATGAGTACGAAGAGCGTACCGAATAAACCACCAATCAATACCTCTGGGATCTTAATTTTGGCGTTGACGCGGACATACCGCCAGCGGGAAAAAGCAAGGGAATGAGCCGAAGTGAAACGAGGTATGTCGATTCACTCAGCTTGTTACAACGCGGGCAAAAAAAACCTGCGCATCTGCGCAGGTTGGTGTAATTCGAGTATGCAACCCGGGGGTTGCGCTCACCTATCAATACCTCTGGGATAACCACTCTGTCATGAGGGAGAACGCGTCACCAGCAGACAATCGAAACAGCTTTGCGCAAAGTGTAACTAAAGGTTTTTCCTGTATTAATCGGCAAAACTTTTTTGTGTAACGGCTCCACGGTTTTCCACCGCGTCAGTTCACGTTTGCGCACCGCCATCGGGTAACCACCTTGATTAGCCTTCGCTTTTCCGTAACACTACGCAGTGTGTAAACGCTTACCCCTAAGGAAGGTGCGCCATGGCGACCATAAAAGATGTAGCACGGCTGGCTGGCGTCTCCGTTGCTACGGTTTCCCGTGTGATTAACGACTCGCCAAAAGCGAGCGAATCCTCACGGCTGGCGGTGCAGAGTGCAATGGATGCGCTGAATTATCACCCGAACGCCAACGCCCGCGCGCTGGCGCAGCAATCTACGGAAACCGTCGGTCTGGTGGTGGGCGATGTTTCAGACCCCTTTTTCGGCGCGATGGTAAAAGCCGTTGAACAAGTCGCTTCCGCTACCGGTAATTTTCTGCTGATTGGCAACGGCTACCACAACGAAGAGAAAGAGCGCAAAGCCATTGAGCAGTTGATCCGCCATCGCTGCGGCGCGCTGGTGGTACACGCCAAGATCATCCCCGATGAAGCACTGGCTTCGCTGATGAAGCAAATCCCAGGCATGGTACTAATCAACCGTATTCTGCCGGGTTTTGAACAGCGCTGCGTGGCACTCGACGACCGCTACGGCGCGTGGCTGGCAACCCGCCACCTGATCCAGCAAGGTCATACGCGCATAGGTTACCTCTGCTCAAACCACGCCATTTCCGACGCGGAAGATCGTTTGCAGGGTTATTACGATGCGCTTAAAGAGAATGGCCTGCCGTGCAATGACCGGCTGGTGACGTTTGCCGAGCCAGACGAGAGCGGCGGCGAACAGGCGATGACCGAACTGTTAGGTCGCGGCAGAAACTTCACCGCCGTCGCCTGTTACAACGATTCCATGGCAGCAGGCGCAATGGGCGTACTTAATGATAATGGCATCAATGTGCCGGGCGAGATTTCGCTGATTGGCTTTGACGATGTGCTGGTGTCGCGCTATGTGCGCCCCCGGCTGACCACCGTTCGTTACCCAATTGTCACCATGGCGACACAGGCCGCCGAGCTGGCGCTGGCGCTGGCGGAAAACCGGCCGCTACCGGAGGTAACACATCTGTTTAACCCGACGCTGGTTCGCCGCCATTCAGTGATTGCCCCGCAGGAGAGTTAACGCAGGCTGCCTTGAGTCTTATTGCAGGCCGGAAGGCGCTAACGCTTATCCGGCCTGCATACTCCTCTGCATTTGGCCGAAAAACTCACAGCGCAATGCGATACAAATGCACAAGGGTATCCGGATAATCCAGCCCGTCGCCAATATACTCCCAGCCGTAGCGCTCATAAAAATCGCGGCAGGCAGAATAGAGGTGTAACTGGTTAAATCCCATTGCTTTTGCTTGCGCCATCACATGCTGCTGTAGCTGCCCGGCCAGCCCCTGTCCACGCGCACTTTCTTTTACATACAGCGCGGCCAGCCACGGAAAGAGATCCTGACGGCTGATCAAATCGCAACGCCATAGCCCCACGGTTGCCAGCAATTCATCGCCGTCAACCAGCACAAACGACAGCGGTAACGCGCCCGGCGTCTGGCTGTGATCAATAATGCTGGCGAAAAAATCGCGCGGCAGGGAATCGCCAAACTCATGCCACAGCCACTCGATAACCTGCGCCGCAAAGTATGGCACTTCGTAGAGAGGAAGAATTTTCACATTAGTTTCCCCTGGAAGATGGGAACGGACTCAAACAGATAGCCATCGAAGTCCGGCGCATCTTCATCAGATAACTCCAGCAGGCTTTTTTTGACATTTTCCAGATGCTGCCACATCGACTGCCATGCGCCCATCACATCGCGGCGACGCACCGCTGCCAGCAGTGTTTGCCGGTCGCCCAGCCATTTCAGCCGATACGGACGGCTGGCAATATGCACATTAAACTGTTGCCACAGCGGGCTGCTGTCCATCTGGTGCCAGATACTCTCCACCGTTGCCAGCAGCATCTGGTTTTGCGAAGCCCCGGCCAGCACCAGATGAAACATCTTGCTGTTGTCCTGGGTGGTGTCATTCAGGGCGATAGCGCGCTGCTCCTGTTCGAGAATGCGCCGCAGATTGTCAACATCCGCTCGCGTCGCCATCGTCGCCGCAAAGGCAGCAATATTACTCTCCAGTAGTTGGCGTGCTTGCAGGATCTCGAACGGGCCAACATCGCTGCTGAGAAAGCGCTCTTCCTCGTTTTCATGAGCCTGCGGAATACGCATTACATAGACACCCGAACCCTGGCGAATATCAACCGTGCCCTGCAATTCCAGCATCAACAGCGCTTCGCGCACAATGGTGCGGCTGACGCCATATTTTTCGGCAATATTGCGCTCCGGCGGCAGACGGGAGCCAACGGGATAATGCCCCTGGATGATTTGCTCGCGTAGATCCTCGCCAATCTCCTGGTACTGTTTTTTTTCCGGCGGAACGACGGCCTTCTCCACAATATCACCTGCACTTATCAGTTATTGCGCGCTATCTTACTTCATCATCAAGGGTAAGGGTCAACCGGCGTTCATCACTCAGCGCGCGGAACCAGCGCAGCGATTTTTTCGCCCGCCGATCGCGGTTGTGTTGCAGATCGATCTCCACCAACCCATAACGGTTTTTAAAGGCGTTCATTGGCGAAACATTGTCGGTAAACGCCCACAGCATATAACCTTGGCAGTTCGCGCCCGCTTCCCGCGCCCGCAGTGTCTGATACAGATGTGCGGCGATGAACTCAATGCGGTAATCATCCTCGATGGTTCCTTCGGCATTGCGGAACTGCCCTTCGTTCTCCACGCCCATGCCGCTTTCCGCAACAAACCACGGAATGTTGCCATACTCGTTTTTTATGCGCATCGCCATGTCATAGATGATCTCCGGCAGGATCTCCCAGCCGCGCGATTTGTTCATCTTTCGGCCTGGCAACTCAAACGGCTCATAGTAATACGCCGGATGGAACGGTGTCTCCGGGTGCCAGGCGCGCGACGGCGCTTTCACACGATGCGGATAGTAAAGATTGATACCCAGTTCATCGACGGTGTTGTCACGGATGATCGCCAGTTCCTCTGCACTGTAATCCCATTTAACATTATGTTTTTCCAGCAAATCCACCAGCTCCTGCGGATAGTGGCCTTTCACCAGCGGATCGAGGAACACGCGGTTATAGAAGAGATCGTAACGCTGTGCCGCCAGCACATCGTGCGGGGCGCTGGAACGCGGGTAAGTCACTTCCGGGTTGAGGATGCAACCGACGGTTCCGGCGTAGCCCTTCTCGCGAAACAGCTTCACCACTTTTGCCGTCGCCAGGTTTTTGTGGTGATTCCACTGCATCCAGGTGTTGGTGTTCTGCTCATACGGCCAACGCAGCGCATCAAGGTAAACACGAGTTTGCACCACAATCGGTTCATTAAAGGTAAACCAGCGCGTCACTTTATGGTGGAAGCGCTCAAACACTTTCTCAACATACAGCAGATAGAGTTCGACCACTCTCTTCGATGCCCACCCACCGTACGTTTCCAGCAGATAACCCGGCAGTTCGTAGTGCTCCAGGCAGATCATCGGCGTAATACCGTGGCGCTGCATCTCATCAAAAAGCTGGTCGTAATAGCTGGCGTAAGTCTCATCTACCACGGCCTGCTCGTAATCGGTGAGAAAGCGCGACCAGTTGATCGAGGTGCGGTAGTGGGTCAGCCCCGCCAGCTTCATCAGTTGCACATCTTCGCGAAAACGCTGGTAGAAATTTGTTGCTACCGCCGGGCCATAACCTTCATGCCAGACGTGGCGATCGTTTTTGTACCAGAGATCAAGCCACGAATCCTGACCCGCTTTTTTCCCTTCCCAGCCTTCGGTTTGCCAGGCCGATGCCGCCGCGCCCAGAATAAACGACGGCGGGATGGCAATGTTTTTTGTACTCATAGCATCCTCATGCATTGTTGGCGGCTTGCGCCTGTAATTGCGCCTGTTCTGCGCGGCGGGAGGCGATCTTCACAAACGGCAGATAGATAACGACGGCAGTAATAATGCAAATTAACTGGGTAACCACCGCGCCCATCGAACCCGCAGTGGAGAGCCAGGCATTGATCAACGGCGGCGTCGTCCAGGGCACCATCACCACCGCTTTCCCGGCAAAACCGGTTACCGTCGCAAAGTAGCCGATCGAGCCGGTCACCAGCGGGGTGATAATGAACGGGATGGCAAGGATCGGGTTCAGCATGATCGGCATACCGAAGATCACCGGCTCGTTAATATTGAAGATCCCCGGCCCTATTGATAGCTTGGCGATCTCTTTCATCTCTTTGCGTTTTGTAGCGATCATTACCGCAATCAGCAGCCCGATGGTCAGGCCGGAACCGCCGATACTCATGTACACATCCCAGAACGGCATGGTGATGATGTTCGGCACCTCTTTACCCTGTTCAAAGGCGCTCATATTGACGGTGATCGCCCCCAGCAGTAGCGGCTCGCGGATCGGTTTGATCATCTGATTACCGTGAATGCCGATCACCCAAAACAGTTGCGCGACAAACATCAGCAGCAAAATGCCGGGCAGGCTTTGTACGACGCGCTCCAGTGGTTGCTGCACCACCTGATAAACGGCGTCATACAGATACATGCCGGTCACCTGATGGAAGACGAAACCGAAAGTGGCGATCAGCGTGGTGGTAATGATCGCCGGGATCAGCGCCGAAAACGAGGCGGAAACATTCGGCGGCACGGTATCCGGCATTTTGATCTTCAGGCTCTCGCGATTTTCCAGCCAACAGTAAACTTCCACCGACAAAATGGCGATAAACATGCCGAGGAACAGGCTGCGGGTATCGGAGAACTGGCGCAGCAGCACATCTTTCACTACGTGCATCTGACCATCCACCAGCATCTCGACGGTGGTGGGCGTCACGCAGATAAAACAGATCACCGCCAGCAGACCGGGAAACAACGACTTGATGCCGTTAATGCGCCCCAGTTCAATCCCAATTAAGAACACCGCGCCAATGTTGAGAAAGTTCAGCGTGGCGTAGTTAAGGGCGCTGGTAATCGGTTTTAGCGCAGCGAGAAACGACAGCGCCTGGAAGCTGGCGAGACCATTTTTCGGATCCAGCACCATGTTGGAAATCAACACCGAGAACGCGCCGACAATAATGACCGGCATCAGCGTAATAAACGAAGATTTGATCGCCATGATATAGCGATAGCTGTTGAACTTGGTGGCGAAACTACCCAGAGAATCGATGAGTTTTTCTTGTAGGGCCATAGGGTCACACCTCAGTTAAGGGGCTTTTTATCGGTACAGGTATACAGCCGGATTCCATTTGGCATACCAAAAATAGCGATAGCGCTGGAAAAGTTCTGTGACACGGCTCGCAAGCCCTCTACTGGTATTCCAAAACGAGGCGATTACCCACATTGGCATACCACCTTAGTTTTTTCAGGGATATTTCCGTACTTAAGCCAAACCAGATCGCTGCGTCTTAACCCGCGCAATGAGTGTGTTAAACTGCCTCCCATTAATGCGGAGAGCGTGTCATGGTCACAATGCTGGATGTTTCACTACGCGCAGGCGTGTCGAAAGCGACGGTTTCCCGGGTGCTCAACAAGACGGGGCAAGTCAAAGAGAGCACCCGCGCTCAGGTTTTTAAGGCGATGGAAGAGCTGGGGTATCGCCCCAATTTTCTGGCGCAATCGCTGGCGAATCGCACCAGTAATAGCATTGGCCTGGTGGTTTCCAGCTTTGACGGTTTCTATTTTGGTTGCCTGCTACAGCAGGCTTCGCGCCGGACTGAATTTCACGGTAAGCAGTTGATTGTCACCGACGGTCACGACACGCCGGAGCGGGAAATGCTGGCGGTGCAGATGCTGGCGGACCGGCGCTGCGATGCCATTATTCTCTACACCCGTTTTATGAGTGAAAAGAGTATCCTACGTTTGATCGATGAAACGCCGATGCCGCTGATAGTGATCAACCGCGAATTATCCCAGGCCCATGACAAATGTGTCTTCTTCGAGCAGCAGGATGCCGCTTTCCAGGCGGTGGATTATCTGGCGGGCCTTGGCCATCGCGAGATCGCCTGCATCACCGTGCCGATTCATACCCCCACAGGCAAAGCGCGACTAATGGGATATCGTAAGGCGCTGGAAAAACACGGCATTAACTGGGATGAGGGAAGAGTAAAATACGGCGACGCCACCATGACGCGCGGCTATGAATTGTGCCGTGAAATGTTGCAGGAAGGAACGCATTTCAGCGCCTTGTTCGCCTGTAACGATGATATGGCGCTCGGCGCGTCGAAGGCGCTTTACCAGGCCGGGTTGCGCATTCCGCAGGATATTTCGCTGTTTGGTTTTGATGATGCGCCCAGCGCCCGCTGGCTGGAGCCAGGGCTGTCAACGGTCTATCTGCCGATCGATACCATGATCACCACCGCTATCGATCAGGCTATCAAACTGGCGAATGCCGACAAAATTGAACCGATCCCACCGTTTACCGGCACGCTGGTATTGCGCGACTCGGTGGCGGCAGGACCGTATCAGGATTAGAACTGCTCCAGCGCCAGCAGCTCGTCGATGGTCTGACGACGGCGGATCAGGCGCGCAACGCCATGATCAAAAAGCACTTCCGGCAGCAACGGGCGGCTGTTGTAGTTTGACGACATCGATGCGCCATACGCGCCGGTATCATGCAGCACCAGATAATCCCCCGCTTTTACCGCAGGCAGCGCGCGGGTTTCCACTTTCCCACCCTCTTGTTGGGTAAAGACATCGCCGGATTCACACAGCGGCCCCGCAACCACGGTGTCGATAAGTTCAGCCTGACGCAGATCGCGGCCATCAGCGGCCAGCGCAGTAATGTGGTGATAGCTGCCATACATTGCCGGGCGCATCAGATCGTTAAAACCGGCGTCGATCAGCACAAAGTGGCGGCAGCCCATATTCTTCACACTGCGTACCTGCGATACCAGCACGCCGGATTCCGCCACCAGGAAACGTCCAGGCTCAATCTCCAGTTTCACCGCATGGCCGAGATGTTTCGCGATTTGCTCGCGCGCGGCATTCCACAAGCCAAAATAGTGAGCCGTATCAACCTGATCTTCCCCTTCATGATAGGGAATGGAGAGCCCGCCACCGGCAGAGATCGCTGGCAGATCCTGGCCGAAATCCACCACCTGGCGTACCATCGCGCCGCACACCTGTTCAAGATGGCCGTAATCAACGCCGGAACCGATGTGCATGTGAATGCCCGCCAGTTTCAACTGATAGCGCTGTATCACCACCAGAGCCGCATTGAGATCGCTGTACCAGATACCGTGTTTGCTGTTTTCACCGCCGGTATTGGTTTTCTGGCTGTGGCCGTGGCCAAAGCCGGGGTTGACGCGCAGCCAGACGCGATGGCCCGGTGAAACGGCGCCGAGCTGTTCCAGCATATCGACGGAACCAGCGTTCACCGCAATGCCCAACTCGCTAACCCGCGCCAGCGTGGCGTCATCAATCACATCGGCAGTGAACACAATATCGTCCGGGTGCGTTTGCGGATCGTAACCCGCCGCTAATGCACGCTCGATCTCGCCCAACGACACCGAATCGACTTTCACACCCTGCTCACGCATCAGGCGCAGAATATGAATGTTTGAGCACGCCTTTTGCGCAAAACGCACCACATCAAACGCACTGAGTTTGGCGATTTGTGCACGAATAATTTGCGCGTCATAAACCCATACCGGGCAGCCAAATTCAGCAGGCAACCGCAGCAGGTTTTCGGCATTCAGGTCGGTATCGGTCTGGTGTAGTGAGCGTGGCATGGTGAACTCCGTCAGCAATTTTTACTGATTACGCCACAGCACGAAGAGAATAAAAAATATCGTTTTATCGCAACTCTATGCAAAAATGATATGGATAACCCACAGCAACGAGATTCCGCGATGCCAACCGTTAACCTGCGCCATATCGAAATTTTTCACGCGGTGATGACCACCGGTAATCTGACTGAAGCCGCCGCATTGCTGCATACCTCGCAGCCGACGGTCAGCCGCGAACTGGCGCGCTGTGAAAAGGTGCTGGGGCTGAAGCTGTTTGAACGTTCACGTGGGCGTTTGCATCCCACGGTGCAAGGGTTGCGGCTGTTTGAAGAGGTACAGCGCTCGTGGTACGGGCTGGACCGAATTGTCAGCGTTGCCGAAAGCCTGCGCGAGTTTCGTCAGGGAGAACTTTCCGTCGCCTGCCTGCCTGTCTTCTCACAATCTTTTTTACCGCTACTGTTACAGCCTTTTCTCGCCCGCTATCCGGATGTCAGCCTGAACATAGTGCCGCAGGAGTCGCCGCTGCTGGAGGAGTGGCTGTCGGCACAGCGTCATGATTTAGGCCTGACCGAAACACTGAGTACTCCGGCGGGCACCGAGCGTACGCCGCTGCTGACCTGTAATGAAGTGTGTGTGATGCCGCAGGATCATCCGTTGGTCAGCAAAACGGTGCTGACGCCAGCCGATTTTCAAGGGGAGAATTACATCAGCCTGTCGCGTACCGACAGTTATCGGCAACTGCTGGATGCGCTGTTTACGGAACATCAGGTGAAACGGCGAATGGTACTGGAAACCCACAGCGCCGCCTCGGTTTGCGCAATGGTGCGTGCGGGCGTTGGGCTTTCGGTGGTTAACCCACTGACGGCGCTGGATTACGCCGCCAGCGGTATCGCCGTACGCCGTTTCAGTATCGACGTGCCCTTTACCGTTAGCCTGATCCGCCCGCTGCATCGCCCGGCATCAGCGCTGGTGGATGCTTTCGCTCACCATTTACAGGCAGCCATACCGCTGATCGCCCAGCCACTGGCCGCCATGCTGGGTGAGTCTTAAGATAGCATAAAATTCACCGCATCAGCCGCGTGCAGCGAGGTGGTGTCAAACACCTTAATCGGGCTGCTCTTTTCCGGTACCAACAGACCAATCTCGGTGCAGCCGAAAATTACCCCTTCGGCACCTTCGCTCGCCATCTGTTTGATCAAATTAATAAAATAGTAACGCGACTCATCGCTGAATGTGCCAAGGCACAGCTCTTCAAAGATGATATCATTCACGCGTTCGCGATCTTCTGGGCCTGGTACGCAGGTTTCGATACCAAACTCTTTTTCCAGCCTCCCGCGATAAAAATCCTGCTCCATGGTGTAACGCGTACCCAGCAGCGCAACATTACGCATACCTGCGCTTTCAATGGCGCGCCCGGTGGCGTCGGCAATATGCAGGAACGGAATATGGCAACGCTCTTCAATTTGCCCGGCCACTTTGTGCATAGTGTTGGTACAAAGCACAATGGCCTGTGCGCCAGCCTGCTCCAGACCTGCGGCCGCCTGTGCGAGGATCTCGCCCGCTTTGTGCCACTGCGCCGTTGCCTGGCAGGCTTCGATTTCGTGAAAATCCAGGCTGTGCAGCAACAAACTGGCGGAGTGCAGACCTCCCATCCGGGCCTTCACACCCTCATTAATCAGGCGATAGTAAGGGATGGTCGATTCCCAGCTCATCCCACCCAGCAGTCCTATCGTTTTCATAGCGTTTCTCCGTCAGGTTTTGCAATCAGTCAATCAAAGTTGTGATCGACTTTCAACTTCTCTGGTCTCGCGTTTATTTTTGCGGAACGCTGAGATAAATTATTTTGAAACAACGTTTCATTAACTACTTTCTTCACTACAGGACAGCCCGATGTTTATCTTCCATAAAGACACTCAGCTTGACGATCTGGGCAACGGTGTAACGCGTCGTATCCTCGCCCATGGCGGCAAAATGATGGCGGTCGAAGTCATGTTCGAACAAGGTGCCATCGGCCCAATGCACAACCATCCTCACGAACAACTCACCTATGTTTTATCCGGTGAGTTCGAATTTACCATCGGTGATAAGAAACATATCGTCACTGCAGGCGATACTCTTTATAAGCAACCGCACATTATGCACGGCTGTGTCTGCCTGAAGGCGGGAACCCTGCTTGATACCTTCACTCCGGTGCGCGAAGATTTCTTAAAGTGATTGTAGTAAGTCCCCTAATTAACGCCCCAATTGCCAGGGGCGTTTTTTATTTCCCACAGACAGTAAAATAATTCACTCGATAATCCTTTTCATTTTGAATGGTTTCATTCCGCGATACTTAATCCGTGACAACATTACGTGTTTATTTCCCCTGAATCATACTGTAAATCCCGCGTTTTTCGGGCGGAAAATGCTGCCACATCACTTTATTGAAACATCGTTTCGACTTTGATCACATTTCGCGAATTAATCGAATGACGCAAATTTAAAACCCAATAAAATATTTTAAAACGTTGTTTTACAAATTAAGAATGCATGTTTAGATGTTATCAAAATCAATATCTTGCTAATAATTTCTGTTTGTTACATTTACATGGCACTAGCCACAGCAAATATTGTGAGCAAGCGCACATACAAATGCTGTTTTTATCCCCGCGTCTACGCGGGCGGGAGAAAGTCACTCTCCGAATCCGTATTCCACATTGTTCGCCAGGTAGGTATGTATGAATGAAAACAGACTACTGGGATTGGCCTGGATATCGCCCTACATTATTGGGTTGATAGTCTTTACCGCTTTCCCATTCATTTCATCACTCTTTCTCAGCTTTACTGAGTATGATTTGATGAGCCCGCCGGTATTTAACGGCATCGAAAACTATCGCTACATGTTTACCGAAGACACCCTCTTCTGGAAATCAATGGGCGTGACTTTTGCTTATGTTTTTTTAACCATCCCGCTGAAGCTTGCCTTTGCGCTGGGTATCGCCTTTGTGCTGAATTTTAAACTTCGCGGCATCGGCTTTTTCCGTACGGCTTACTACATTCCATCCATTCTCGGCAGCTCTGTCGCCATTGCTGTACTGTGGCGCGCACTGTTCGCCATTGATGGCCTGTTGAACAACTTTATCGGCGTGTTCGGCCTGGACCCGGTCAACTGGTTGGGTGAGCCATCGCTGGCGCTGATGTCGGTGACACTGCTGCGCGTGTGGCAGTTTGGCTCTGCAATGGTGATCTTCCTTGCCGCGCTGCAAAACGTCCCACAATCCCAGTATGAAGCGGCAATGATCGACGGTGCCAGCAAGTGGCAGATGTTTATGAAAGTAACCGTACCGCTGATTACACCGGTGATTTTCTTCAACTTTATTATGCAGACCACGCAGGCGTTTCAGGAGTTTACCGGCCCGTATGTCATCACCGGCGGCGGCCCGACCTATTACACCTATCTGTTCTCGCTCTACATCTATGATACCGCCTTTAAATATTTCGATATGGGCTACGGTGCGGCGCTGGCCTGGGTTTTGTTCCTGGTCGTGGCGGTCTTTGCCTCAATCGCTTTTAAGTCCTCGAAATATTGGGTGTTCTACTCTGCCGATAAGGGAGGCAAAAATGGCTGATATCCAACATCTCACGCCGGGCATGAAGGAAGCCGAACGTGAAGTGGCGCGCACCCTGCGCCGCGAGAAAATCAGCGCCTGGATCCGCTATACGATCCTGCTCTTTGTCGGTCTGTTAATGCTTTACCCGCTGGCGTGGATGTTCTCGGCATCGTTCAAACCGAACCACGAAATCTTCACCACGCTGGGGCTGTGGCCTACGCACGCAACATGGGACGGTTTTATCAACGGCTGGAAAACCGGGACGGAGTACACCTTTGGCCATTACATGCTGAACACCTTCAAGTATGTGATCCCGAAAGTGATCCTGACAATCATATCCTCAACAGTGGTGGCTTACGGTTTCGCCCGCTTTGAGATCCCGTGGAAGAATTTCTGGTTCGGTACGCTGATCGCCACCATGCTGCTGCCGAGCACCGTGTTGCTAATCCCGCAGTATCTGATGTTCCGTGAAATGGGCATGCTCAACAGCTATATGCCGCTCTATCTGCCGCTGGCTTTCGCCACGCAAGGTTTCTTCGTCTTTATGTTAATTCAGTTCTTACGCGGCGTACCGCGCGACATGGAAGAAGCAGCACAGATCGACGGGTGTAACTCCTGGCAGGTGCTGTGGTATGTGGTGGTGCCGATCCTGAAACCGGCCATTATCTCCGTCGCGCTGTTCCAGTTCATGTGGTCAATGAACGACTTTATCGGGCCGCTGATTTACGTCTACAGCGTGGATAAATACCCGATCGCGCTGGCGCTGAAAATGTCTATCGACGTGACAGAAGGTGCGCCGTGGAACGAAATTCTGGCAATGGCGAGTATCTCCATTCTGCCGTCCATCATTGTCTTCTTCCTGGCACAACGCTACTTCGTACAGGGCGTAACCAGCAGCGGAATTAAAGGTTAAGAGGGAAGTATCATGGCTGAAGTTATTTTCAACAAACTGGAAAAGGTCTACTCCAACGGCTTTAAAGCGGTACATGGGATCGACCTGAAAATTGCCGACGGTGAATTTATGGTGATTGTCGGCCCAAGCGGCTGCGCCAAATCCACCACCCTGCGTATGCTGGCAGGCCTTGAAACCATCAGCGGCGGCGAAGTACGCATCGGCGAGAAGGTCGTCAATAACCTCGCACCGAAGGCGCGCGGTATTGCCATGGTGTTCCAGAACTACGCGCTCTACCCGCATATGACCGTGCGGGAAAACCTCGCCTTCGGTCTGAAGCTTAGCAAGCTGCCGAAAGATGAGATCACTAAACAGGTGGATGAAGCGGCGAAAATCCTCGAACTGGAAGAGCTGATGGACCGACTGCCACGTCAGCTTTCCGGCGGTCAGGCGCAACGTGTGGCGGTCGGCCGCGCGATTGTGAAAAAACCGGATGTATTCCTGTTCGACGAACCGCTGTCGAACCTCGACGCCAAACTGCGCGCTTCCATGCGCATCCGTATCTCCGACCTGCACAAACAGCTGAAGAAATCCGGTAAACCGGCAACCACCGTGTATGTTACTCACGATCAGACCGAAGCGATGACCATGGGCGATCGCATCTGCGTGATGAAGCTCGGCCATATCATGCAGGTCGATACCCCGGACAACCTCTATCACTTCCCGAAAAACATGTTCGTGGCGGGCTTTATCGGCGCGCCGGAAATGAACATCAAACCGGCAAAAATTGTGAAAAAGGGCGAGCAACTGCATATCACCCTCGGTCATGAAACGCTGGCACTGAATGCCCGTCAACAGGAGAAAGTCGCGGGCTATGCCGACAAAGAGGTGTTCTTCGGTGTGCGTCCGGAATTTGTCTCCGTTGCCGATGAGCCGTTTGATGAAGACTGCGGCAGCGGCGATCTGGTGCGTGTCGAAAACATGGGGCACGAGTTCTTTATTTACCTGAAAGTCGCTGACTACGAATTAACGGCACGAATTCCTTCCGATGAAGCTAAGCCAATGATTGCAAAGGGCCTTCATCGTAAGGTGTATTTTAAGTTTGATATGAATAAGTGTCATATTTTTGACGCAAAAACAGAACAGAACATTTCCCTATAAAAAACGAAATACTTCGGGATGTGTCGAGGCGGCAAGTCAGTGCATCCCCGGAAGCTTTTAAATAAGAGCCTATCCCAGTAGGCGTATATTGTTGCAGCCAGTTTGGGCACGGACAGCGCGCAACAACCGGAGCGTACACTCAGTACGTGAGGATTGTGAGCACTGCCCAGGACCAAAATGGCAAATAAAATAGCCTAATGGGATAGGCTCTAAGTGACCGGGGTGCGCAGGCGCAGTCAACAAAGCGGCAACCTGAAGAATGAAGTTAAAACAAACTCTGGAGCATAAAAATGAAAAAAGTGCTTATAGGCGCCGTTATCTCCGCAACGCTGGGCATGTGCGCTGTACCCGCAACTGCTGCTGATAATATTGACCTGCGTATGTCCTGGTGGGGGGGCAATGGTCGTCATCAGGTAACATTAAAAGCGCTGGAAGAGTTTCACAAACAGCATCCGAACATTAACGTTAAATCCGAATATACCGGCTGGGACGGCCACCTCTCCCGTCTGACCACGCAAATCGCTGGCGGCACCGAACCGGACGTGATGCAAACCAACTGGAACTGGTTGCCAATTTTCTCGAAAAACGGCGAAGGCTTTTACGACCTGAATCAGCTCAAAGGCATTATTGATTTGAGCCAGTTCGACGCCAAAGAGCTACAATCCACCACCATTGACGGCAAGCTGAACGGCATTCCGATCTCTGTTACCGCACGCGTTTTCTACTTTAACGATGAGCAGTGGAAAAAAGCGGGTGTCACCTTCCCGAAAACCTGGGATGAGCTGTTAGCCGCAGGCAAAACTTTCGAAAGCAAGCTTGGCAAACAGTATTACCCGGTGGTGCTGGAGCACCAGGATACACTGGCGTTGCTGAACTCTTACATGGTGCAGAAGTACAACATTCCTGCCGTTGACGAAAAAGCGAAGAAATTCAGCTACAGCAGCGAGCAGTGGGTCGAATTCTTCCAGATGTATAAAAAACTGGTCGATAGCCATGTCATGCCGGACACCAAATATTACGCGTCGTTCGGTAAGAGCAACATGTATGAGATGAAGCCGTGGATCGAAGGTGAATGGGGCGGTACTTATATGTGGAACTCCACCATCACCAAATACTCCGACAACCTGAAGCCGCCAGCCAAACTGGTACTGGGTGATTACCCGATGCTGCCGGGTGCAACAGACGCGGGCCTGTTCTTCAAACCGGCGCAGATGCTGTCGATTGGTAAATCCACCAAACATCCGAAAGAAGCAGCAGAGGTGGTCAACTTCCTGCTCAACAGCAAAGAGGGTGTGGAAACGCTGGGTCTGGAGCGTGGCGTGCCACTGAGCAAAGCCGCAGTACAAACGCTAACCGCCAACGGTGCGATCAAAGAAAATGATCCATCGGTAGCGGGTCTGCGCCTGGCACAGTCTCTGCCGACCAAACTCTCTGTTTCGCCGTACTTTGACGATCCGCAAATTGTTGCCCAGTTCGGCACAGCGATTCAGTACATTGATTATGGTCAGAAATCCGTGGAAGAAACAGCCGCTGACTTCCAGCGCCAGGCTGAACGTATTCTGAAACGCGCGATGCGCTAACGTTTTCCGTCACAACATATCCTGCCCGCCTGCGGCAGGGTATTTTTTATCCAAGGAGCAGCAGATGGCAAAGGGGAAAATTGTTCCACTCACCTTCCGTCGCCACCACGATGAAAAAACGGGGCACGAGGTTATCCGCCTGACGCCGCCGCATATTATTTGTCACCGCAATTACTTCTACCAAAAATGCTTTACCCGCGACGGCGGGAAACTCCTCTTCGGCGGTGCGTTTGAAGGTCACTGGAACTACTATTTACTGGATCTCGCCCGTCACGAAGCGACACAGTTAACCGAAGGCGCCGGGGATAATACTTTCGGCGGCTTTTTATCGGCGGACGATCATTCGCTGTGGTATGTGAAAAACAGCCGCGAATTGCGGCGCGTTGATCTGCTCACGCTGGAAGAGCACATCGTTTATCAGGTGGATGACGACTGGGTCGCTTACGGCACCTGGGTGGCGAATTCCGCGTGCACAAAACTGGTTGGTATCGAAATCAAGAAAAGCGACTGGCAACCGCTGACCGACTGGCAAAAATTCCGCGACTTCTACTTTACGCAGCCGGAATGCCGGTTGATCCGCATTGATTTACACAGCGGCAAACGCGACACGTTGTTGCAGGAAAACCGTTGGCTGGGGCACCCAATTTACCGTCCGTTTGATGACTCAACTGTGGCCTTTTGCCATGAAGGGCCGCGCGATGTGATTGATGCACGCATGTGGTTGATTAATGAAGATGGCAGCAACCTGCGCAAAGTGCGCCAGCACCAGCCGGGAGAAAACTTTACCCATGAATTCTGGGTACCGGACGGCTCCGCGCTCTATTATGTAGCGCATCAGGAAAATGATCCGCACCGTTATCTCTACAGCGCCGATCCGCGCACGCTGGAAAATCGCCAGTTAATGGCAATCCCACCCTGCTCGCATTTGATGAGTAATGAAGACGGCAGCCTGGTGGTCGGCGATGGCGCGCCACACCATACCGGCAATATTCATCTTAATGATCCGTTTATCTGGGTTTTCAATATCAACAACGGCGAGCAGACAGCGATTTGCCAGCATAACAGTAGCTGGAAATTACTGGACGGCAACCGTCAGGTGACGCATCCGCATCCATCGTTTACGCCGGATAATCAGTGGGTGCTGTACACCTCGGACGCCGAAGGAATGCCCGCGCTCTATCTGGCGCGAGTGTAGCCATTATTGCCCGGTGGCGCTGCGCTTACCGGGCAATTTCACACCGCTAAACCCCGATATCCCGCAGTTTCTCGCCGGACATCAGACGACGCTCGATATGCTCTAGTGTGACGTTTTTGGTTTCCGGCACCAGCCAGAATGTGACGCCAACAAACACCAGGTTCAGCGCGGTATAGAGCCAGAACGTCCCTGCTGCGCCAATCGCATCCAGCAACGTCAGGAAGGTCGCGCCAATAATCATGTTCGACACCCAGTTAGTGGTGGTTGAACAGGTTATCCCGAAATCGCGGCATTTCAGCGGCTGGATCTCCGAACACAAGATCCACACGACCGGCGCGGCGCTCATCGCATACCCGGCAATGCACATCATGGTCATACCGACCGACAGCCAGGACAAGCCGCTGGACGCCGTGCCGTTATCAAACTGCATCAGGCAGTATCCAAGGATCAAGGTGCCAATTGCCATTACGCTGAAACCAATTTTCAACGCCGGTTTGCGTCCCGCTTTATCTACGGTAAACACAGCGATAAAGGTGGCGAACATAAAGGTCAACCCGACCACCAGCGTGGCGATCATCTGCTCCTCTGTGGTAGTGAAACCGGCCATTTTAAAGATGCGCGGCGCGTAATACATGATGATGTTCATACCGGTAAACTGCTGCATCGCCTGCAACAACATGCCGAGGAAAACGGCGCGTCGCACATTGCGGTTGGCTTTGAAGAGTTGGAAACCGCCTTGTTTCAATTTCAGGCTTTCGCGGATCTCGTTCATCTCCTCGCGGGCTTTTTCCGAGGTATCACGCAGCATCCGCAGCACCTCTTCCGCTTCGATATGACGCCCTTTTTGCGCCAGCCAGCGTGGGCTGTTGGGGAGGAAAATCACCAAAATAATCAAAAGCACCGCTGGTAACGCCAGCACACCGAGCATCGCCCGCCAGTTGCCGCTGTAGCTGAAAGCAGTATCGGAGAGGAACGCCAGCACAATCCCCAGCGTTACCATCAACTGGTACATGCTGATCATCTTGCCGCGCACGTTCTCGCTTGCCATCTCCGAGAGATAGAGCGGTGCAGTGTAAGAGGCAATCCCCACCGCAACGCCCAACAGCACGCGAGAAAGGAGCAGCACTTCTACACTACTGGCAAATGCAGAACCGAGTGAACCGGCAACAAACAGCACTGCACCAGCCATCAGACTGTATTTACGCCCCAGGCGGAACGAGAGCCAACCGTTAAACAACGCGCCCAGCGCCGCGCCGAGCATCATGCTACTCACCACCCACTCTTGCAGGCGGCTGCTCAACGCAAAGTGATCGGTAATAAACGGCAGCGCACCAGCGATCACTCCGATATCAAGGCCAAACAACAGCCCGGCGACCGCTGCCGAAACAGAAACAAACAGGTTCATCCGCCGGGTATCACGCAACGCGCGCGGAAGTGTTACAGAGTCATTACTGATAGAAGTCATTTTTTCCCTGCCTGCACAAAGTAAGGTGTTCTATGAAAGTAAGCCAGCAATCGCAGAAAGCGTCAGTGAGGAATTCGCGAAGATATGGATAAATTCGCTATTGCATGATGTTTTGTGATGGAGTTTACAATTTTGAAAATATAGTTTAAGCACTAAACTAATTTTAACTATATAATTTTTTTAAACTTTATAAATGAGAGTGTGATTTCAGTAGAAATAGATATGGATTTTTCAATTAAACACATATGGACAAACATTATGCGGATATAAAAAAACCTGCCCGCAGGCAGGTTTTATCAGGCACCTTCAGGTGAATTAACGTGCCAGCCAACCGCCATCAACGGCCACGGTATAACCGTTGATGTAGTCAGATGCTTTCGATGCCAGGAACACCACCGGCCCTTTCAGATCGCTCGGCGAACCCCAACGCGCAGCCGGGATACGCTCAAGGATCTCGGCGCTGCGCTGCTCGTCGTCGCGCAGTTGCTGCGTGTTATTGGTCGCCATGTAGCCGGGTGCAATCGCGTTAACGTTGATATTGTGTTTCGCCCACTCGTTAGCCAGCAGACGAGTTATACCCATCACGCCGCTTTTTGAGGCGGTGTAAGATGGAACGCGAATGCCGCCCTGGAAGGAGAGCATGGAAGCAATGTTGATGATCTTGCCGCCGTTGCCTTGTGCGATGAAGTGTTTTGCCGCAGCCTGGGACATAAAGAATACACTCTTAATGTTCAGGTTCATGACGTCGTCCCAGTCTTTCTCGCTGAAGTTGATCGCGTCTTCGCGGCGAATCAAACCGGCGTTATTAACCAGAATGTCGATTTTGCCAAACTCGGCAACCGCACGCTCCAGCAGAGCCGGAATGCCGTCGATCTGACGCAGATCAGCGGTCAGGCTGAGAAAACGACGGCCCAGTGCGGTCACGCGCTCGATGGTTTCTGTTGGTTCAACAATATTGATACCGACGATGTCGCAACCCGCTTCTGCCAGGCCCAGCGCCATCCCCTGACCCAGGCCGGTATCACAACCGCTCACCACCGCAACCTTACCTTGAAGAGAAAATGCATCCAGAATCATGTTAGTTCCTTAATCTATCAGCGCCTGCACGAGACAGGCATGGTTTTATGCTGCCCGCAATTAGCGCAGATCTTTCACAGCGACGTGATCCATGTCATCAAAGACCTGGTTCTCACCCACCATTCCCCAAATGAAGGTGTACGCACGCGTACCGACACCCGAGTGAATGGACCAGCCTGGAGAAATAACCGCCTGCTCGTTATGCATCACAATGTGACGCGTTTCCTGTGGCTGCCCCATCATGTGGAAGACACAGGCATCTTTTTCCATGTTGAAGTAGAAATAGACTTCCATGCGGCGTTCATGGGTATGGCACGGCATGGTATTCCACAAGTTGCCCGGCGCCAGCTCGGTCAACCCCATGCTTAACTGGCAGGTTTCCAGCACATCCGGCACGAAATATTTATTGATAGTGCGACGGTTACTGGTGAGCGGATCGCCAAGGGTGACCGGCGCGACATCCTCAGGAGTCACTTTTTTCGTTGGGAAGGTCATATGCGCCGGCGCGCAGTTGTAGTAAAACTTGGCCGGTTTTGCGTGATCGACGCTGGCGAAAACCACTTCTTTCGCGCCCTTGCCAACGTATAGTGCATCGCGATGACCAATTTCATAACACTGGCCGTCAACGGTAATGGTACCTGGGCCGCCAATATTAATAACCCCTAGCTCGCGGCGCTCAAGGAAATAGGCCACGCCGAGTTGCTTGCCCACTTCGCCGCCGACAGAGACGCTTTTCTGTACCGGCTTAATGCCGCCAACAATAATGCGGTCGATATGGCTATAGACCATGGTGTATTCGTCATCAACGAACACTTTTTCAACTAAAAACTCATCGCGCAGGCCTTGGGTGTCCAGCGTTTTGGCGTGCGCACTGTGGATACTTTGTCTAACCTCCACAATAACCTCCGACATAAATTTTGACCGAAACAGCGCTAAATGGAACCAGGAACATTGTTCCATTTCTTCTTTGAATACATCTTATCCCTGCTAAAACGCGTTTTCAATTGCAAATAAAACAACGTTTCAATTTTTCTGCTAGTTATTATGAAATCTGTAAGTGCGATCACGATTGTTTGGCATTGACAGCGTCAATAGATGGCTTTCTTTATGCATTTATCTGAAAATTAATGATATAAAACAACAAGTTAATCTGAACTTTGAATTCCAGCAGCCGATCGGCACATTTTCTGTTTAAAATTAAAGTTCGCCTTCTCCTGGCTTTTTCTTCTCTCCCTGTCCGGCGCAATATCTGGAATTTTCTTATAAAGTGCGTTAGCAATCACAAATATTGAAACGATGTTTTGATAATTTGACGCTATATTTTTAAACTTATGAGAATCAGTGGTCATCATTGGGACGCACGCTTTCCCAGCAGACCCGAAAAAGGAGTGAAATAATGGCGAAAGGCATGCGGGTAAAACTCAATTATGTAGTCAGCCGCGATCCGGATACCGGCGCGGAAGTCACCCGCTTAACCCCACCGGAAGTGACCTGTCACCGGAATTACTTTTATCAAAAGTGTTTCTTTAATGATGGCAGTCATCTGTTATTCGCCGGTGAATTTGACGGACACTGGAACTACTACCTGTTGGATATCGCCAAAGCCGAAGCCATTCAGTTAACGGAAGGCGCGGGCGACAACACCTTCGGTGGCTTTCTCTCTCCGGATGACAGCGCGCTCTACTATGTGAAAAACGATCGTACCCTGCGCGAAGTGAATTTACAGACGCTGGCAGAGCGTGAAGTTTATCGCGTGCCGGATGAGTGGGTCGGTTACGGCACCTGGGTTGCCAATAGCGATTGCAGCAAACTGGTGGGGATCGAGATTGCCGCCAGCGACTGGACCCCGCTGAATGACTGGAAACTGTTCCATGATTTCTTCCACAAAGGGCCACACTGCCGCCTGCTGCGTGTCGATCTGGAAAGTGGCGCAAGCAGCATGATCCATGAAGAGAAAATCTGGCTCGGCCATCCCATTTACCGTCCGTTCGACGACAATACCATCGCGTTCTGCCATGAAGGCCCGCACGATCTGGTGGACGCACGAATGTGGCTGGTGAACGAAGACGGCAGTAATGTGCGCAAAGTGAAAGATCACGCTGAAGGTGAAAGCTGCACGCACGAATTCTGGGTGCCGAACGGTTCTGCGCTGATGTATGTCTCGTACCTGAAGGGAAAACAGGGCCGCATGATTTACCGTTTCAACCCGGATACCGGCGTGAATGAAGCTGTAATGCCCATGCCTGCCTGCTCGCATCTGATGAGTAATTTCGACGGCACACTACTGGTTGGCGATGGTTCCGGCACGCCGGTGGATGTGAAAGATACCGGCGGTTACACCATCGATAATGATCCTTATTTGTATGTTTTCGACGTGGCGCAAAAAAGCTATTTCCGCGTGGCGCGCCACGACACCTCATGGGCGACTTTTGCCAACAGCCGCCAGGTGACCCATCCACATCCATCGTTCACACCGGACGACGGTGCGATTCTGTTTAGTTCAGATAAAGACGGCAAACCGGCGCTCTATATCGCGAAACTTCCCGGGCAACGCACCTTGTTGCAAGCATAAATTTTGAGTAAGTGTTTTCGTCACTGGCCTTGCCCTCTTTGGAGGGCTTTTTTTGCCTCCCTATGCCCTATGCCCGTCATACTTCGCGTTGCAGATGCGTTGGCTTTCCTCGCGAACCCCAGTCACTTACTTCAGTAAGCTCCTGGGGATTCGCTGCGTCGCCGCCTTCCTGCAACGCGAATTATTTAGGGCATACATTCACGAGAACATAAAAAGACCGTCTTGTTGTAGGCCGGATACGCGTTCGCGCCATCCGGCATGCAACGCACCTGCAGCGTGAAGTATGACGGACATATGACGGGCATAAAAATCCCCGGCCAACTACTCCGGGGAATCTATTGAGGGTAATGCAGACAATCAGAAAGAGTACGCGACACCAACGCGGAAACGGGTCTGGCGTTCGTCAGTGGTTTTCACGCCGACGTTGCCGACTTCTACATACGGAGACCAGTTTTTATCCAGTTTATAGGCCACTTTGGCGTTGTATTCGTTGGAATAGGTTTTATTGTTCTCGCGAATAACATCTTCGGTGCTCTTAGCGTAAACATAGTTCAGTTCAACACGATAATCGCCCATTGCCCAACCGATCCATGCATCGAATTTATTGACCTTGTTATCAACGGTACTGGAATCCGGGTTGCGTGTGTATTCATAGCGGTAGCGGCCAGCAATATAAACGCCATTATCGAAGCTGTACTGCGCGTGAATATAGGGTTTATAGATAGAGTTGGTATCTTTACTTTCGATATTAAAACCTGGCGTTAACGCAATATTCTTGGTCGCTGCCCAGCGCCAGTTAATGGATTCTTCGTGACCGTTACCGACGATTTCCGTTAACGGTTTATCCGCATCGTCGCCGCCCGATTTCCATTTTGCTTCAACACCAAAACCTACACCATTTTCAAAGCGGTGAGAAACGGCCACGCGATCGGCGTTTGAACCGCTATCGATGTATTCATGACGTAAATCTACAGTGACTGCTTGTGAAGCGAAGGATGCACCAAGGAGTGAAGCAAGAGCCAGAGATTTTTTAAACATGAGTTACCTCAATAAATTAAAATTGTGTTCCATTTTTATGGAATTGCATTTTATTTTTATGGGAACTTTATTTTAGTGATCGCGATCGTAAATATTTTCCTGCGAAATGCCTATGTATAACGGCGTGATGAATATCAATAAATTTTCCTTAAAAACAGTAATAAACAGGGGCGAGATCACATCATTATTCTATTAACGGTTATCACACACAGTTCAATGCGAATTGAAAAAACAATGCAGAACATATGGCTACAACCAAAACAAACTAATAATGAGCATGCTTATTTTGATAGTTTCAAACTGTAACACGGGGAACAATATAGTCGGGAAGATTTAGAAAAGTGCTTTAATTAAAATCGAGCGCGTTAGTAGCATGAGAAAGAGAGGTTTTATTTTAATTGAAACAACACCTGCATCTGATATCACAAATAATAAAGCCCTCCTGGAGGAAGGCTTTATTAGCAATCTTTATTAGCAATAAGGCAGAGATTAATCGCGTTCAACGGCTAACGCCACGCCCTGACCGCCACCGATACATAGTGTCGCCAGCCCTTTACGGACATTGCGCTTTTGCATCTCATGCACCAACGAAACCAGGATCCGGCAACCGGAAGCGCCAATCGGGTGGCCCAGCGCAATAGCGCCGCCATTGACGTTAACACGCTTCTCATCCCATTCGAGGATCTTCCCCACAGACAGCGCCTGTGCGGCATAAGCTTCATTGGCTTCGATCAGATCGACATCATCGAGCTGCCAGCCTGCGCGCTCCAGACAACGACGCATGGCATAAACCGGCGCGATCCCCATCAGCGCCGGATCGACGCCAACACTGGCAAAGGCGCGAATATGCGCCAGCACCGGTAAATTCAACTCGGCCGCTTTGCCTTCGCTCATCATCAGCACGGCAGCTGCGCCATCGTTCAGCGGCGACGCATTTCCGGCGGTGACCGAACCTGTCTGTTCAAAAGCTGGCGTCAGCTTCACCAGCGCTTCCGCAGTGGGATCGATGCGCGGCTGCTCATCGGTCTCCACCAGCAGCGGCTTACCGTCCGCGCTCTGCGTCTCCACTGGAACAATTTCGTCACGAAAACGGCCGGTATCAATCGCCGCACGTGCTTTATGCTGCGAGCTTAACGCCCACTCATCCTGCCGCTCGCGGCTGATGCCATATTCACGCGCCAGGTTCTCGGCGGTAACACCCATATGATAATCGTTGAACGCATCCCACAAGCCGTCATGCACCAGGCTATCAATCAACTGGCTGTTACCCAGCCGCGCTCCGGTGCGGCTGTCGGTCAGAACATGCGGCGCGCGGCTCATATTTTCCTGGCCGCCTGCGATTACCACATCTGCCTCGCCACACTGAATCGCTTGTGATGCCAGATGCAGCGCCTTCAGCCCGGAACCGCACACGTCGTTAATGGTAATAGCAGAAACGGTGTTCGGCAGGCCGCCTTTGATGGCCGACTGGCGGGCAGGGTTTTGTCCGGCTCCTGCGGTCAGCACCTGGCCTAAAATCACTTCATCAATATCCTGTGGCTGTACGCCGCTGCGTTCCACTAGCGCCTGCACAACCAGGCTACCCAGTTCCACGGCAGAATGGCGCGACAACGCTCCCTGAAAACAGCCGATCGGCGTACGCACCGCCGCCACAATCACAACATCTTTCATTGCAGGCTCCCGCAGTGACTGAACCCGGCAATAGTAGTGCATTGTTAATGAGTGTTAACGCAGATGTTTAAAATTGGTGAGATTAATCACAAGGAATAAGCAAAGAGGCAGAAGGAAATGGCGCGCGGCCATGCAAGACCGCGCGCAGGGGATTAGTTGTTAACCGGGATCACCGCGCCTTTATATTTGGTGCGGATCCAGTCCTGAATCTCTTTGGAGTGCAGCACGTTTACCAGCGCCACAATATCTTTTTTCTTCTCATCGCCGCAGTGTACGGTAATGATGTTGGCATACGGGTTGTTTTCACCGCTCTCAACGGCGATAGGATCATGTACCGGATCCAGACCCGCATCAATGGCATAGTTGGCGTTGATCACCACCGCATCGCCTTCGTTGTTGTTATACATCTGCGGCAGCAGCGCCGCTTCCACGTTTGGCAGGAACTTCAGTTTTTTCGGGTTATCAACGATATCGTCGATGCGCGCCGTCACTTTATCCACGCCCGGTTTCAGCTTGATCACGCCCGCTTTTTCAAAGATCGAGAGAATACGTCCCTCTTCAGAAACGGCATCACGCATGATCACTTTTCCGCCTTCCGGCAGGTCTTTCAGCGATTTGTATTTTTTGGAGTAGATACCAATCGGCTCAATATGGATCGCACCGGCGCTGACGAAATCATAGGATTTGTCGCCCGCATGATCTTTGATAACGCTATTCAGATACGGAATATGCTGGAAGTAGTTCGCATCCAGTTCATGGCTGGCCAGCGCGGTGTTTGGCAGAATGTAATCCTGGAACGGTTTGATCTCGAGATCGATGCCCTGCTTCGCCAGAATCGGTTTCGCCTGTTCAAGAATTTCCGCGTGTGGCACATTGGATGCGCCGACGGTCAGTGTATCCGCCCAGGAGGAGAAGCTAAGAACGCTAAGGGTTGCTGCGGCAATCAGTGTCAGTGTTTTTTTCATGATGGTGGTTTCCAATAATTATCGTTTATCTAACAGAGAAGTAATCACGTCACCGCAGAACTGAATGATGAAGACGATGATTAGAATAGTCACCGTCGCCACCAGCGTGACGTCGTTGTGGTTGCGCTGGAACCCTTCCAGATAAGCAAGGTTGCCCAATCCGCCCGCGCCAATAACCCCAGCCATAGCGCTGTAACTCACCAGCGCAATCAGTGTCACGGTAATACCCGATACCAGCGCAGGTGATGATTCAGGCAGTAGTACCCGAAATACCAGTGTGCTCAGCCGCGCGCCCATTGAACGCGTCGCCTCGATCACCCCTTTATCCACCTCACGCAGCGCAATCTCGACTAAGCGCGCGTAAAACGGCGCCGCACCGACAATCAACGCGGGCAGCGCGGCATTCGCGCCGAGAATGGTACCGACGATGGTTTTGGTAAAAGGAATCAACAGCACAATCAAAATGATGAACGGGATGGAGCGGAAGACGTTTACCAGAATCGAAATCACGCTATACAGCGTGCGGTTCTGGAACAACCCGCCGCGCGCCGTCAGAAACAGCGCCAACCCCAGCAAAATACCCAGTACAAACGTTGCCGCGCCGGAGAGTGTCGTCATATATAACGTCTCTTGCGTCGCCGCCCAGAGTTGTTCCCATTTCAGATGCGGGAAGAAAGAGTCAGCCATGTGTTACGACCTCGCTTGCAATATCGGTGTTGCGCAAATCCGCAAGAATATTGTCCAGTTGTTCCGGGGTCGCCTTCACGTGCACCCATAATTGTCCAAAAACACCGTGCGCCGTCTGCGACATCTTGCCGTGCAGAATATTGAACGGAAGGCCATAACGCAGCGTCAGTTCACCGACGATCGGCTGGTGCGTACTGTGGCCGGTAAACGTCAGCTTAATGACCGTACCGTCGAGATCGCTGTTCAGCTCCGGGTTGAACGTCTCTTCTTCTTTATACTGGCTGACCTGACGCACAAACTGGCGGGTAATCGGCTGCTGCGGATGGGTAAAGACGTTCAGCACGTCGCCCTCTTCCACCACTTTGCCATTCTCCATTACCGCGACCCGATCGCAGATCTTGCGCACCACGTGCATTTCATGGGTGATCAGCACGATGGTCAGTTTGAAACGGCGATTAATATCCAGCAGCAGATCGAGGATCTGATCGGTGGTCTGCGGATCCAGCGCCGAGGTTGCCTCATCACACAGCAGCACGTCCGGGCTATTCGCCAGCGCGCGCGCAATGCCGACGCGCTGTTTCTGCCCGCCACTAAGCTGAGACGGATACGCATTCTCCCGGCCTTTCAGCCCCACCAGCTCGATCAGCTCCGCCACGCGGGCCTGAATTTTCGCTTTCGGCGCACCAGCAATCTGCATGGAAAAGGCGATGTTTTCGCTCACCGTGCGCGACCACAATAAATTGAAGTGCTGGAAGACCATGCTGATCTTCAGACGCGCCTGGCGCAGGTCTTCGCCCTTTGCCTGCGCAATGTCCTGACCATTAATCACCACGCTGCCGCTGGTCGGCTTTTCCAGCCCGTTCAACAAACGGATCAGCGTACTTTTTCCGGCGCCGCTGTAGCCGATAATCCCGTAAATTTGCCCCTGCTCAACCATCAGATTGACGCTGTCGACAGCGGTAATTGATGCCTTTCCCTGGTCGAAAATTTTGGAAATATTCCTTAGCACGATCATTCGTTGGTGTTTCCGTTTGGCGGTTTAGCAGTATGGATGTCCAGGTGATAATAATCAGCTATAGTTATATTACAAATAACTAAATGTCACTCTCTTATAACCAATAGCGCTAAAAGCCGCAGAATGCGGAATTTCCCTATAAAGATTTTTTTCGCAATCTAATGTCAGAAAACGCATAACGCCGACAAAGAAGCGGCAAAAAGTACATGAAATCAGCGCAAAAGGGCGTTTTTTAGCTATTAACACGTCCGGACGACTATACGGCTCTCCTTCCCGATGGCTAAACAGAGCTTTATATTTCCATTTGTTCTAAACGCCGAATAAAGATTCTTTAAAAGCGAAAAATGACAGACCTATCATCCGTGCATCAGTTTTTTCCACGGGTGAATACACGATGTCTGTCTTCCATTCAGTAACCGAATTGATCGGCCAAACGCCGCTGTTGCAGTTGCATAAACTGGCAAGTGGCTCCTGCGAATTATTTCTCAAACTGGAAAACCAGAATCCCGGCGGTTCAATTAAAGACCGCGTGGCGCTATCGATGATCAATGAAGCTGAACGATTAGGTCTGCTCGTACCTGGCGGTACGATTATTGAAGCCACCGCCGGAAATACCGGGCTAGGGCTGGCGTTAATCGCTGCGCAAAAAGGCTATTCGCTAATTCTGGTGGTACCGGACAAAATGAGCCGCGAGAAGATTTTCCACCTGCGGGCGTTGGGTGCAAAAGTGGTGCTGACGCGTTCCGATGTCAACAAAGGCCATCCGGCCTATTACCAGGATTATGCCCGCCGTCTGGCGCAGGAAACGCCGGGGGCGTTTTACATCGATCAGTTCAATAACGAAGCCAATCCCCTGGCGCATGCGACCACTACCGCACCGGAAATTTTTGCCCAGCTCGATGGCCGGATTGACGCCATCGTTGTCGGCGTTGGTTCTGGCGGCACGCTTGGCGGTTTACAGGCCTGGTTCGCGCAACACTCACCTCACACCGAGTTCGTACTGGCGGATCCAGCAGGATCTATCCTCGCCGATCAGGTTGAAAGCGGTCGTTATGGCGAGCCGGGTTCCTGGCTAGTTGAAGGTATCGGTGAGGATTTCATTCCACCGCTGGCGCACATCAATGGCGTACATAAAGCTTTCCGCGTCACTGACCGTGAAGCCTTTGCCACTGCACGCGAACTGCTGCAACAGGAGGGTATCCTGGCGGGATCGTCCACCGGTACCCTGCTCAGCGCCGCACTGCGTTACTGCCAGTCGCAAACCTCGCCAAAACGGGTGGTCACTTTCGCCTGTGATAGCGGCAACAAATACCTGTCGAAAATGTTTAATGACGACTGGATGCGCCAGCAAGGTTTGCTGGCGCACCCGTCGAATGGCGATCTCACTGATTTTATCGCCCTGCGTCACGACGAAGGTGCCACCGTTACCGCTGCGCCGGAAGATAGCCTCGCCGCCGTGCTGGCGCACATGCGTCTGTATGACATTTCGCAACTGCCGGTGATGGAAAACAACCAACTGGTCGGTATCGTCGATGAGTGGGATTTGATAAGCCACGTGCAGGGCGACAGCCAGCGTTTCTCCCTGCCGGTTCGCCAGGCGATGACACGTAACGTGGAAATTCTTGATAAGCATGCGCCGGAAAGCGCACTGCGCAACATTTTCGATCGCGGCCTTGTGGCGGTGATCGCTGATAACGGCCGCTTTGTCGGCTTGATAACCCGCAGCGATGTGCTGACAACCTGGCGCAACCGTCTTGAACAATAAGGAAAATAAAATGAAAAACCTGGCAACACAAAGCGTCCACAGCGGCGTCTTCAACGACCAACACGGCGCAGTAATGCCGCCGATTTATGCCACCTCCACCTTTGCGCAGCCTGCGCCAGGCCAGCACACCGGCTATGAATATTCGCGCAGTGGCAACCCGACGCGCCACGCGCTGGAAACGGCTATTGCCGAACTGGAGGGCGGCACACGCGGTTATGCTTTTGCCTCCGGTCTCGCCAGTATCTCCACGGTGCTGGAACTGCTGGACAAAGACAGTCATCTGGTGGCGATTGATGATGTCTATGGCGGCACTTATCGCCTGATTGAAAACGTCCGCCGCCGCAGCGCCGGATTGCAGGTAAGCTGGGTGAAACCGGACGATCTGGCCGGGCTGGATGCCGCCATTCGCCCGGAGACAAAAATGATCTGGGTCGAAACGCCCACCAACCCGCTTTTGAAGCTGGCGGATCTCGCCGCTATCGCCGCCATCGCCAAACGTCATAATGTGCTGAGCGTGGCGGATAATACCTTTGCATCGCCAGTGATCCATCGCCCGCTGGAGCTGGGTTTCGATATTGTGGTGCACTCCGCCACCAAATACCTGAACGGCCATTCGGATGTGGTTGCCGGTCTGGCGGTGGTCGGTGATAACCCGCTGCTGGCGGAAAAACTTGGTTATCTGCAAAACGCAGTCGGCGGCGTGCTCGATCCCTTCAGCAGTTTCCTGACGTTACGCGGTATCCGCACTCTTTCCCTGCGCGTAGAACGCCATAGCAGCAACGCACTGGCCCTTGCCCGCTGGCTGGAGCAGCAACCACAGGTGAAAAAAGTGTGGTTCCCGTGGCTGGAATCCCACCCGCAGTATCAACTGGCCCGCACACAGATGGCGCTGCCTGGCGGCATGATTTCCGTGGTGGTGAAAGGTGACGATGCGCGGGCAACAGAGATCATCAATAAATTAACACTGTTTACGCTGGCCGAGAGCCTGGGCGGCGTCGAAAGCCTGGTCAGCCAGCCATTCAGCATGACGCACGCCTCAATCCCACTGGAACAGCGACTGGCGAACGGCATTACGCCACAGTTGATTCGCCTGTCGGTGGGTATTGAAGATGAAAAGGATCTGATTGCCGACTGGAAACAGGCGCTGGCCTGAGACGTTAAAAGGGAGCTATCAGGCTGGAAGAGGTATCCTGCGTGGAAAAAACCTGGCTGCCTCCCTGCTTGTTCGCCGCATAAAGCGCGGGATCAGGCCGCTGGCAAACATTTGCCGCGATTTATCATCACACCCCGGTAGCCTGGCCTGCAATGTCGCTACACCATGCTGATGCATTAACGCCCTGCGCTCGGGGCGTTTTTTGCCAACAAATACCGCGCTTTATTCCATCTATTTGCTGCATCAACGGGCGAGATCCTGTGCTCTGATGATCTTCTATTTTTACCCTTGCCGCTCACAACAGGAACAGTGACTCATGGATCCGTTTCAGCAAATATTGAAGTCTACGCTCGCCCGTACAGAGAGCGTTCCGCAGACCAGCACACCGCCAACGCCACCGGAAGCAGAGCGCGTTCCATGGGCTGCCACCGTCACGGCGGAAGATTTTCTGGCGCTGGCGAAAGCGCGGCGCACCATTTATACGCTGGGCAAAGATCTGCCGGTCGCCGAAGAGACAGTGATCGATACCATTAAAGGGGCTATTCGCCAGGCGCCGTCAGCCTTCAATTCGCAAAGTTCGCGCGCGCTGATCCTGCTGGGCAAGGAGCACGATCGCTTCTGGGGGCTGGTGCGTGAGCAGTTGCGTAAAGTGATCCCGGCAGAAAGTTTCCACGCCACTTCCGACAAACTCGACGGCTTTACTGCCGCTGCCGGTTCGGTATTATTTTTTGAAGATCAGGAAGTGGTGACCGCGCTGCAACGCCAGTACATCGCCTATGCGGATAACTTCCCTGTCTGGTCAGAACAGAGCAGCGGTATTGCCCAGTATGCCGTCTGGCTGGCGCTGGCAGAGAAAAGCATTGGCGCGAACCTGCAACACTACAACCCACTGATCGATCAGGATGTGCGCGAAACATGGAATATTCCACCGAGCTGGAAACTGCGCGCGGAGATGAACTTCGGTAGCATAATTACGCCCGCCGATGAAAAGACCTGGATTGATGACGACCGGCGTTTTATCGTCGCCAGATAATTCGCGGTGAAGCTGCCTGCCGGCAGCTTTTTTGTTTTTAGTGCAAAGAAGATGGCCTTTTTCTGGCGTGAAGATCTGGAGATGTACCACATCAAGAGCGACCATCTGGTCTGCTCCGGCGAAAGCGCCTGACAGAAAACCCTCCGCAGCCGTTGCGCGGTGCGGAGGGTGGAGCTTACTCGTCGAAGAACCAGTAACCCTGATTTACCAGCCAGGCCAGCTCTTCAGCAAAGTCCGGGTCGTCCAGCGCATTACCCAACTCTTTCTGTCCGATCACCGTATAACGGCACAGCGCGTCGGCGGCTTGCGGCTCGGTTGTTTCCAGGCATTCTCTGTTCACAAAGACCCTGTCCCCGATGTACAGCACGCGTAGCCCGCTCAGGCGAGTCAGCACCTGCCCTTCCTGCAACGCTGCAACAATCTCTTCGGCACTGTAGTCGTCCGGTTCCGGCGATACATCCAGCTCGTGGCGCGGGGTGGTAATAAAGCTGCCAAACCACTGTTTGAAATGTACCGGATTGTTAATCATGTCGATCATCATGCCGCGCAGGCGATCGAGTTCATACTCTTCCACCCGACCCGGATTTTCGCGACAGGTTAAATCCGGATCACTGTAATGCTCGTTGCCCAGATCGTTTTCCAGCGCGTAGTCGGCAAAACTGCTGATCAGATCGCGGCCGTTAGGCCCACGAAAACCGATCGAGTAATTGAATGCCGTTTCGTGAGTGAAACCATCGTGCGGGAATCCAGGCGGAATGTAGAGGATATCACCCGGCTCCAGATCTTCATCAATGATCGGTTCGAAAGGATCGATGTGCAGCAACGCCGGATGTGGGCAGAACTGACGCATCGGCAACTTGTCACCCACGCGCCAACGGCGGCTACCCATCCCCTGAATAATAAATACATCGTACTGGTCAATGTGTGGCCCAACACCGCCGCCCGGTACGGAATAAGAGATCATCAGATCGTCAAAGCGCCACTCCGGCAATACGCGAAACGGCTTTACCAATTCGGCGGAAGGCGCGTGCCAGTGGTTTACCGCCTGCGCCAGCAGCGACCAATCGGTTTCGCCCAGATGATCAAACGCCTCGAAGGGGCCATGCCACGCCTGCCATTGCCCATTTTTGTGGCTGACAATGCGGCTGTCGATTTCCGGTTCCATCGCCAGACCAGCCAGTTCATCAGGCGTGATCGGGTCAACAAAGTCCGGGAAGGCACGTTTCAGAACGACAGGTTTCTTTTGCCAGTATTTTTCAAGAAATTCCGGCCAGTTCAGGTTGAGTTGGTAAGCCATGGATTCACACCAGTAAGAATGGACACCGGCAGATTATAAAGAGCACGACAGGTGCCCGCCTTGTCATTGGTCAAGCGCATGCAGAACTTATGACGGTGCAATATCCAGTTGGCTCAATATCGGCGCCATCGCGCATCACAATTGTTGATGAAATATTTACTGGCTAACTCTCAACCTTTGGCGCGGAAACAGGCCACTTCACGCTGGTTATATCTCACAACGCATTTGCGAAGTTATCGGCGAGGCGCTGGGCTAAGGAAAGTGTGCGCCCACTTACCGTGGGCGCAGATTGTTATGCCTGAGTCTGAAACATGATGGTATCCGAAGTAAACGAGCCATCTTCGCCAATCAGGAAGTGCTGCTTCACCTCTTCCGATGTTTGTTGTTGCAGAAAGCGGATTGCCGCACGCAGTACATCCGGCGTTTTCATGCGTTCAACCCACGAACTGTATTCCAGCGCCAGGCGATCGGTTAACAGCTTATCGACCGTCATCCCGTTCTGTTGCGTCATTTGCAGCCACTCTGCCGCCGAGTAATTACGCACATGAGACGGATCGCGCAGCACTTCGATGGTTTGCAGCCAGATATCCAGCACCGGACGGCCCGGCGAGGCGATATCCATTAAGATAAATTTACCACCAGGCTTCAGCACACGTTTCACCTCACGCAGCGCCAACGCAACATCATGCCAGTGATGGGCAGAGTAACGGCTGATCACCGTATCAAACGCTCCATCGGCAAAGGGCAATTGTTCGGCCGCGCCATGTACGGTGTTGATATTGCTCAGTTGACGATCGCGGGCCGCCTGGCACACCACGTCGAGCATTTTTTCCGACAGATCGTAAGCTGTCACTTCACGGACGACACCAGCCGCGACAAAACTGGCGTGCCCGGCGCCGCAGCCCAGATCCAGTACCGCTGCAGCAGGATTTTCACTGAGCCACTCTGCCAGTCGCACCAAATCTGTACCTTGCGCGTGAACCTGACTTGTGAGGTAGGCCTGCGCCTGGTCGCCAAACTGTTGCTTCGTTAATTCATGATGATTGATCGCCATTCTCTTTTTCCTTTTTTAGCACGACAAAAATCTGCTCTTTGCCGACTATACGACCCTCTTTATAGGGGTACAATATGGCTACTTATACTGGTATTAACGAGTACCACCCATGGAAAATACGCTCTTTGCCGGGCCAAAAACGCTCGGCGCTTTTTTACGTGCACAGCGGGAAAAAACCGCTCCGGCCGACATTGGCCTGCCGGCGCAAGGTCGACGGCGCACCTGCGGATTACGCCGGGAAGAAGTGGCGCAACTCAGCGGTATCAGCACTACCTGGTATACATGGATTGAACAGGGCGTGACATCGTCGTGTCGCCGCAAACCTTGTCGAATATTGCGGGCGTATTAAAAATGACACAGGCGGAGCGGAAGTATCTGTTCCACCTGGCGCTGCAAAACGATCCGCAGGAAGAGCATCTCATTACCGTGGAAGAATCGGTGCTGGCGACGGTGCATCAGGTGCAATGCCCCTGTTATTTGTTGGATGTAACCTGGAATATGGTGGCGTGGAATTCGCCCGCTGAAGCGCTATTTAGCGGTTGGCTGGATAAGGATGCCCAGCCGAATATGATGAGTTTTATGTTTCGTCATCCCCTTGCGCAAACACTGGTGGTTGACTGGGAGAAGCGTGCCAGCCGGATAGTCGCGGAATTGCGTGCCGATGCGATGCACTATCCGCACGATCAGGAGTTGAATCATTTTGTGCAGAGTCTAAGTAATGACAGCGAACTGTTTCGCCTCTTCTGGTCGCGCCAGCAGGTGGTGATGCGCGAAGGTGGCGAACGCGTTTTTCATCATCCACAGCAGGGGGAGTTGCATTTCCGGCAGATGACCTGGCAATTAACCAGTAATCGCGCGATCAAAATGATTATGTTAATGGCGGAATAATAGACAATAAAAAAGCAGATCAGAAATCTGACCTGCTTATTTTTATTTACGGAATTCGACAGTATTCGAACCGGACTGGATAAACGCAGCGATATTATCAAATGTGTTCATTGCAGATTTGCAAAAAATACATTTAGCACCGACCGGGTTTTTCTCAGTGATATCAAAACTGGAAATTCGGTATTGCGATCCGTGGCAGCACGGGCAGCGAAAATGGATACGATTCGTAATGGTAAATCCTTAGCGCGGAACCACGTTGGCCGCAGCCGGGCCTTTCGGACCGTTTTCGATAGTAAACTCAACCTCTTGATTTTCTTCAAGAGTACGGTACGCATTGCTCTGGATAGCAGAGAAATGTACGAATACATCTTTGCTGCCATCTTTCGGAGTAATGAAACCGAAGCCCTTCTCAGCGTTGAACCATTTAACGATACCGTTCATTTTAGTAGACATGCTTGTTACCTTCTATTTTGTTCGCCGAATACGGCAGTAATGGTCTGAGGCATTATTTTTATCAGAGTGTAAAGCGAAGACCCAAAAAGAAGTAGCAAGGAGGTACTTAGAGATGAGAAAGACTTTAGTGAACTGCTGGAGATAATGATTTATCAAACCGACGACGCATTAACTCATGGTTGCCCCTTTTTCGCAAGCGTTAATTTTAAAAAATTTATCAGCGTTCTTTTTCACCAGCATAACCAAACACATCGGGCACACTCCTGCCAACAACCGCAAACCAAACGGCCTATGTGTGAAGGCGGTCGCAAAAACCGGTACAGGCAAACATTATCATAAATACTAGTATGGTAGATAATATTCTCTTTTAGAGGTGGCAATGAGCATGCAAATGACAATGCGCTGGTTTGGAGCAGTTGAAGACATAATCCCACTGGAATACATCCGCCAGGTACCGGGCGTCGAAGGGGTGGTAGGCGCGTTGTACGATGTGCCGGTAGGTGAGGTATGGCCAAAAGAGAAAATCAACGCACTTGCCGGACAAGTCCGTGATGCCGGGCTTAAGATGGAAGTCATTGAAAGCGTAAATATCCATGACGATATTAAGATCGGTCTTCCCAGCCGCGATCGGCTGATTGCTAATTACCAGCAAACCATCTGCAACCTTGCAGAGGTAGGAGTAAAAGTCATCTGCTACAACTTTATGCCGGTTTTTGACTGGATGAAGACCGAGATGAATTACGTGTTACCGGACGGCTCGCTGACGATGGCGTTCGAAAAGAAAGGCATCGATAAAACGCTGGATGAAGTGGTGAAAGAAGTGCTGGAGAATGCCAACGGCTTTGCGCTTCCTGGATGGGAATCCGAACGACTGGCAAAAGTGCAGGAGCTGTTTGCCAAATATAAAGATGTCGACAATAAGAAATTACGCGAAAATCTGGTTTACTTCCTGGAGCGCGTTATTCCTGTCTGTGAAGAAGTTGGTATTAAAATGGCGATTCATCCGGACGATCCACCGTATTCTATTTTTGGTCTGCCGCGCATTGTTAAAAATCGTGACGATCTCGACTGGATTTGTAATGCAGTCGATTCTGAAGCCAACGGTATTACCTTATGTACCGGCTCGATCGCCGAGGATCCCGATAATAATGTGTACCAAATCCTTGCCGAATTTACACGCCGAAAACGTATTCACTTTGCGCACGTGCGCAATATCAAACTAATTAAAGATAAAGATTTCTATGAATCCGCGCACTTATCCCGCTACGGTTCGCTGGATATGTACGAAGTCATGAAAGCCTTGCATAACAATGGGTTCGACGGTTACATCCGTCCGGATCATGGGCGTTTCATCTGGGGTGAAACTGGCCGTCCAGGCTACGGTCTCTACGATCGGGCGCTCGGCGTAACCTATTTACACGGGCTCTGGGAAGCGCTCGAAAAACAAAACTAATTTTATTCGAGCCAGTGGTTCCTCCGGCTTTTCTTCTGACCGGACAAGACGCAGTTGCAGCGATTACTTTGGCAGAGATCGTCGCGCCTATGGTAACGATGAAGAATGTGCACACCGCTGCATATTTTTATGCACGTATATCGTCATATTCACGGGTTTTATCAAATTCGTGTTTGGCAAACGGGCACAGCGGAATAATTTTACGGTTCTCGGCCCGCATTTTTTCCACCACGCGCGCTACAAGCTGTTTACCCACGCCTTGCCCTTTCAGGCTGGGATCAACATCAGTGTGCTCAATAATACTGAGATGTTCGCCCGTCGGCACAAATACAATCTCGGCAACCTGAACACCCTCGGCGTCGTTGACGTAAAATTTGTTGTGACCTTCCAGTATTTCCATTTTTCTCACTCAGTTATGGCGGTATTTGAGCGCACCGCTTGGGCAAGTATCAATCACGTTGACCACCGTCTCAACATCGACTTCGTCCGGAATGATCCACGGTTTACGTTTCAGGTTGAATAGCTTCGCATTACCGCGTACACAATTGCCTGAGTGCTTGCAAATAGTCGTATTGAAGTAAACCTCAATTTTTTCACCGGTATAGACGCGATACCCCGCATCCAGTAGATCTTTATCCACGACATTGCCTCCGCTGTTTTTATCGAGTATTGAAGACATCATAACCTTGTTACGTGATTGTGAATATCGTGATGAAAGATATGAAATCCTTCTTCAGCGCCTGGCTCAACAAAGTAGCGGGTGATCGCATCAAATTGTGCATCAGAAGCAGCAAAATCATGGCTACCCGCCGCATTCCGCCGCCGCAGCCGCGCTTTGCACTCTTCGTCAGCCACCGGCAAATAGTGCAGGCAATGCGCCGCGCCCGAAGCGTGAATCAAAGACATCATCCACTGGCGACTGGCAAGCGTGTTAGCGGGAAAATCCAGCACGACGCTGACGCCCGCTTTAAGTAGCGCAACGGTATGCGGACCGATAGCGCTCCTGAGTTTTTCTGAGTAGTGCACATAGTCCGCCACGCTGCTCATCACATCCTTAAACAGCAATGCCAGCCAGCGATCTTCACTTAACAGCACTGTGCCCGGTGTTTTTGCCAGCTCAGCGGCAAGCGTCGATTTACCGGACGCAATTTTGCCGCAGAGGATATGCAGGGTCGGAACAGAATGAGCCATCGTTTGTCCTTTATATAAAAGCGATATACGCGACTTTTATCAGCCGGGCCCGTCGCTGGCTGCAGCAAGCAGCGGCACAATCAGATCGCTTAACGGCGTTGGAATACCATGCTTGTGCCCGTAGCGCTGTATAACGCCGTTACGGATATCCCACTCAAGCACGCGTCCGGCCTGGCGATCAGCGAGGATAGAGGTACCCAGATCCGCCGGTGCACGATGAAAAACGTCAACGATCTCCTGCGGCACATCATCATTTAATACCGCACCTTCCGCACGAGCCACCGCAAGGCATTCGCGCAAATAAGCTAATGCCACGTCTGTAATATCGGGGCGTGAAAACATTCCGGCGCGACGTCCTGAAAGAACCATCAAACCTGCAACTGCATTCTGCAACAATTTGCGCCATGCAATGGAGATAAAATCAGCAGCGAGATCGACTTCACAGCGCGTGCCCTGCAACACCTCGACGACGCGTTGGGCAGCCAGCGTATCAGGCAATGTCAGGCGCGGCTTTGCACGCAGCCAGACAGAGGCATCGGGTTCACGCTGCGCAGGAAACCACACCACGGATGGCAGAACCGTCGCACCTGCAACATAGTCGGCAAATTGTATTTTCTGCTCAACGCCATTTTGTAACACGCAAACCACTGTATTTTCGTCGCACAAAACATTCAGCCAGGCCGCAGTGGCGTCCAGTTGTGTTGTTTTCACTGCTACAAACACCAGATCAAACGGCTGTTTGATGTCAGCAGGCTCGGTCAACACTGGGCCAGGAACAATAATGCTCCCTTCGTCAAAACGTAATTCGAGCTGTGGATGCGCTGTACGTCCACAAATTACAGGAGTTCGACCTACTTCGTGCAGAGCCGCAACCACAGTCGTTCCGATGGCCCCCGGCCCAATGAGGGCCACTTTAGGATTTTCAGAAATCATGAACTTCCTCCAGGTGATCTTTCACTGCCCTTGCGTCTGTATAAAAGGATGAAAAACAATACCACCGGCAATCAATAGCGTGACAGACGCTCTGCTTATCACGCTCAAACCGGCATTGTCTGGTGATTATGAATACGCTTTAATCTAATACAACTTTTTTACAAGTGTACGCCAAATGTTCTCAGCCGCCCCTTGTTTCGATAATGCGTTAAAGGCCTGCGAGCAGGCCACATCGTGAGGGCAGTCTATATCCACAGACACGGGTGTAAGTATCCCTGCAAGACGTACCAGGACGCTTCCCGGCACGTCTCACACCTGACGCAATTATGAACATGGCCCTGAATCAGTTTATTTCAACGGCAAATAGATATCCGTGAGTAATTCATGTTCCGCTACCTCATGCACAAAGTTGTGGTAATGAAAGAAAAGCGGGAAGTCGCGGAGTTCCTCTCCACTCTCAGGCAACCAGTCACGATACAGGGTTTTAGCCAATCCGGTTAACGCATCATGCGATCCCTGATGGCGCAGCACCGCACATCGGCCTGCAGGGATGTCACTATTTATCACCCCGAAGCGATTATCTTCCGCAATTGGTGACGTTACTGTCCCGCAAATCTGGAACTCAAATTCATCCGGCGGTGTTAAGGTTGGATCGTGTGGTGCAATACCGTATGTCTGGCTGCTGGCAACAGGCGAATAACCCGTGGTTTTTCGCCATTCAATAAAGCGGGCCGCAGTTTCGTTTATTAGCTCCGGTTGTCCATAATGAGTCAGCATTGCGACTAATGTCGCGGGAAAATTGATGATCTTGATCTGGCCTTGCATCGTTTGTCTCCTGGCTTTATAAGGTTCGGATATGCGCTTATGCCAATCTACCCAAGGGGGTTGCTGGCGAAATTGCGTCGGTGAGAGACCAAACATTTGTCTGAAAGCACGGCTAAATGATTCAGAATGCTGGAAACCGGCGTCGAACGCGATATCAGTGATTTTCTCTAACGGATTAAAAGCCAGCCGATAAGATGCCCGTTTTAAGCGCATCATCTGGATGTAACGACCAGGTGGCATCCCACAATAACTACAAAACTGACGATGGAAGTGAAATGGCGAGAAATGAGCTACTTCACTGAGTTTTTCCAGTAATAATGTGTCATCGAGATGACAGTCAATATAATCAAAGACCTGTTTAAAACGTCTGGCGTAACTATCGGTTTTGTTATCACACATGGCTTCCTCCGTGCTGCTTAATATGCTCGAAGGCTGTTCAGTTTGCCTGACCGATCTTGCCCAAAGAACGTCCGCAGGAAACATTGATAAATAAAAATGTGCCAGAGCGCATTTAAGCCGCAGTCCATATTGCAGCTTTTCCTATATATGGCTGTTTGATGAGTTGTGGCCTCACGGGCCAGTTCAGTTTACTTTATCAACACCATCAAGGAAGCCCCATAACGCCACCAACGGAGATAACTTTTGAGAACCGTCGAGATACTGCAATACACCTTACGCAAAGGTACCGGGACTGCTTTTCACGCCATCATGCAGCAAATCAGTGCTCCCCTTCATCAACGCCACGGAATCGACATTGTGTCCTTCGGAAACTCGCTGCATGATTCCGATTGCTACTATCTGATTCGTGCCTTTGATAGTCCTGAGAATATGACTACGGTTCTCGATGCCTTTTATTCAAGCAATGACTGGCTCAGCGGCCCACGTGAAGACATCATTGACAGCATCGAAGTCAGCATAAAAACAGTGATGAACCTGCCGCCGGAAAGCGTGGATGGACTACGGGTGCAACCGTAGGTGATCTGGTTTCACCAGACGCGCTTTGAGCTTCGCCAATGCAGGAGGATCACGAGGGGCGTCACGTATGAATCAGAAAAAGGTTGAGGAATGAATACGTTAGGAAGTTTCTGGAGCGGGCGAAGGGAATCGAACCCTCGTATAGAGCTTGGGAAGCTCTCGTTCTACCATTGAACTACGCCCGCATCGAAGTGCGTAACGCATTATAGTCTTTACGCACCGTCTGGCAAGATACGCCTGCGCTAACCGGTTAATTTATCGTCTGTTCGGCGCTTTTTTAACATTTTGGTACGCTACCCTGCGGCGGCAAATAACGCAGCGGATCAATCGCCGTTGCCCGGTAGCGCAACTGGAAGTGCAAGCGAACAGAATCCGCATCGCTGCTGCCCATGGTGGCGATCTTCTGCCCCGCTTTCACGTTCTGTCCGTTATTCACCAGCATCGTATCGTTATGCGCGTAGGCCGTAATATAATCTTCGCTGTGCTTAATCATGATCAGATTACCGTAGCCACGAAGCTGGTTGCCAACGTATACCACCTTCCCTGCGCCAGCAGCATAGATGGCCTGTCCGCGTGAACCGGCGATATCAATCCCCTTGTTGCCGCCGTCGGACGTGGAGTAACCCATAATCACTTTCCCGCTGGTTGGCCATCGCCAGCAGCGTTGCCCTACCGGCGGCCATGAGGATTGTGGCACAGCGGAGGACGGCGTGACTTTCGCGGTTTTCGTGCTGGTTTTACCCGAGGATGTTCTGGCTTCAGAGCCATTAACCTTCAGCCGCTGCCCCACTTCGATAGTATATGGTGGGGAGATCCCGTTCATGCTGGCGAGATCTTTTACGCTGGTTCCGGTAATGCGTGAAATACGGGACAGGGTATCGCCCCGCTTCACCGTATAGGTGGAGCCGGAATAACTGCCTCCAGAAGAGGATTTCCCGGCGCAACCAGCCAGCAGCAAAGCGATCGCCAGGCAAAAGGCAATGCGGAACGGGTTACTCGTCAGGCGTCCTGCGTGCAAAACAGATCCTCGATTAAAATAAATGGCGACCTATAATAACAGCCACAATCCGGATGCCAATACTTTCACGATGAATGGCGCGGCACCGGGTAGCTCTGAGCAATGATTTCCGGCAGATACGGCACTTCACCTGCGCCAGTTCGAATACCTGTGGCGAGGGAAAAACATCCACCATGTTGCAGTGCGTTAATTTGGCTGCATCCATTTCTGATGACGGCGGCAGCGAGGCCAGACGCCAGCAATTGCAGAATCACACCAGGCTCAATGACACGCATGATCACCTGCGAAGATGGGGAACTTTTCCCGCCAAGGGGTTAATCATAATCGCAACGGGGCTGCGGATTTGTAATATCACGCCATTCCCGGTAGCAAATTGTTGCCCGGACGGGTACAGGTAATGCCTTTTCCGCTCTCTGGGCAAAACTTTTCGTCTGATAGCTGATTATAATCGCGTTTGCCGGTGGCACTGTGGCTGGCTGGTTTGTAGGGATTGTGCTCCCTGTAAACGGACTAAGCCCGGCACCACCCGGCGTTTTACGTTCGGGAGCTGTTATGGGTACACAAGAGCACGTCATTTTAGTGAATGAGCAGGGAGTGATAACCGGTACGCAGGAAAAGTACGCCGCGCACACCTCACAAACGCCGTTACATCTGGCTTTTTCATGCTGGATTTTTAATGCCACCGGGCAGTCTCTGGTGACACGCCGTGCATTAAGCAAAAAAGCCTGGCCAGGCGTCTGGACGAACTCCGTTTGCGGGCATCCGCAAAAAGGAGAAACCACCGAACAGGCTCTTATTCGCCGCTGCCGTTATGAAGTCGGTGCCGGGCTCAAGCGCATTAGCGCCATTGCACCAGCATTCCGTTACCGTAAAACCGATCCTTCCGGCATCGTAGAAAACGAAATCTGCCCGGTCTTCGCCGCACAAATCACGACGCCGTTGACGATTAACTACGATGAAGTGATGGAATATCAGTGGGTGGATCTGGAGGCGTTATTACAGGCGCTCAATGCTACGCCCTGGGCTTTTAGCCCGTGGATGGTGGCGGAAGCAGCCACTGCGCAGGCCGCGCTCAGAGATTTTGCTGCCACATTGCAGGTATAAAAAAGTCCCGCCGTTGTTCACGCCGGGACTTTTTTTATCACCTGGTGATTACTTCACCGGGCGCATTGCCGGGAACAGGATCACATCGCGAATAGTGTGGCTGTTGGTAAACAGCATTACCATACGGTCGATACCAATGCCCAGACCCGCCGTCGGCGGCAAACCGTGTTCCAGCGCGGTCACGTAGTCTTCGTCGAAGAACATCGCTTCGTCATCGCCCGCATCCTTCGCTGCAACCTGGTCAGCAAAACGCTGCGCCTGATCTTCCGCATCGTTCAGCTCGCTAAAGCCGTTACCAATTTCACGACCGCCGATGAAGAACTCGAAGCGATCGGTGATTTCCGGATTGAGGTCGTTACGACGCGCCAGCGGGGAAACTTCCGCCGGGTATTCAGTAATGAAGGTCGGTTGAATCAGATGCGCTTCGGCCACTTCCTCGAAGATTTCGGTCACGATACGGCCCAGACCCCAGCTCTTCTCAACTTTGATACCGATACTTTCAGCAATCGCCTTCGCGCTGTCAAAGCTATCCAGATCCGACATGTTGGTTTCCGGACGATATTTCCTGATCGCTTCGCGCATGGTCAGTTTTTCGAACGGTTTGCCGAAGTCGAAAACTTCATCGCCGTAAGGCACTTCAGTTTTACCGAGGATGTTTTGCGCCAGCGTGCGGAACAACGACTCGGTCAGTTCGATCAGATCTTTATAATCCGCATACGCCATATAGAGTTCCATCATGGTGAACTCTGGGTTATGGCGAACGGAAATACCTTCGTTACGGAAGTTACGGTTGATTTCGAATACACGCTCGAAGCCGCCAACCACCAGACGTTTAAGGTACAGTTCCGGCGCGATACGCAGATACATGTCCAGATCCAACGCGTTGTGATGGGTGATGAACGGACGCGCGGACGCACCGCCCGGGATCACTTGCATCATCGGCGTTTCAACTTCCATAAAGTCGCGGCCCACCATGAACTGGCGAATACCGGCCAGGATCTGCGAACGCACTTTAAAGGTATTGCGGGATTCATCGTTAGAGATGAGATCCAGGTAACGCTGGCGATAGCGCGCTTCCTGATCCTGCAAGCCGTGGAATTTGTCCGGCAGCGGACGCAGAGCTTTGGTCAGCAGACGCAGTTCGGTGCAGTGAATGGAAAGTTCGCCGGTCTTGGTTTTGAACAGCTTGCCGCGCGCGCCGAGGATATCGCCGAGGTCCCATTTTTTGAACTGCTCGTTATACACGCCTTCGGCAAGATCATCGCGCGCAACGTACAGCTGAATACGACCCCCCATATCCTGTAAGGTTACGAATGAGGCTTTACCCATAATGCGACGGGTCATCATGCGGCCTGCTACGGCCACTTCAATGCCCAGGGCTTCCAGTTCTTCGTTCTCTTTGCCATCAAATTCAGCGTGCAGCTTGTCAGCGGTCTGGTCACGACGGAAATCGTTCGGGAACGGCACACCCTGCTCGCGCAGTTGCGCCAGCTTCTCGCGGCGGGTTTTCAGTTCATTGTTAAGATCGACTGCCGCGTCAGCGCCCTGTGCTTGTTGTTCAGACATGTTGGTTCCTCATAACCCTGCTTTCAAACTTGCTTCGATGAATTGATCCAGGCTGCCGTCCAGCACCGCCTGCGTGTTACGGGTTTCTACCCCGGTACGCAGATCTTTGATGCGGGAATCATCCAGGACATAAGAACGGATCTGGCTTCCCCAGCCGATATCTGACTTGGTGTCTTCCATCGCCTGTTTCTCCGCATTTTTCTTTTGCATTTCCAGTTCATAAAGCTTCGCTTTCATCTGCTTCATAGCCTGGTCTTTGTTTTTATGCTGAGAACGGTCGTTCTGGCACTGCGTTACCAGCCCGGTCGGAATATGGGTAATACGCACTGCAGATTCCGTACGGTTAACGTGCTGGCCGCCCGCGCCGGATGCGCGATAGACGTCAATACGCAGATCCGCCGGGTTAATCTCGATATCAATATCGTCTTCCACTTCCGGGTAGACAAACGCGGAGCTAAAGGAGGTATGACGACGACCGCCGGAGTCAAATGGGCTCTTACGCACCAGGCGGTGAACGCCGGTTTCGGTACGCAGCCAGCCGTAGGCGTAATCGCCGATGATCTTGATGGTCACAGATTTAATACCCGCGACTTCACCTTCAGACTCTTCGATAATTTCAGTTTTGAAGCCGCGCGCCTCCGCCCAGCGCAAATACATGCGCATCAGCATGCTCGCCCAGTCCTGCGCTTCAGTACCACCGGAGCCAGCCTGGATATCCAGATAGCAATCGGCGCTGTCATACTCGCCGGAGAACATGCGACGGAACTCAAGCTGCGCCAGCTTCTCTTCCAGCCCGTCCAGCTCGACAACCGCTTCGTTAAAGGTTTCTTCGTCGTCAGCTTCTACCGCCAGCTCCAGCAGGCCAGAAACATCTTCCAGCCCCTGCGACATCTGATCGAGGGTATCGACGATAGCTTCAAGTGAGGAACGCTCTTTGCCCAGCGCTTGGGCGCGCTCTGGCTCATTCCAGACGTCCGGCTGCTCCAGCTCGGCGTTTACTTCTTCCAGACGCTCTTTCTTGGCGTCATAGTCAAAGATACCCCCTAAGAACGTCTGAGCGCTCCGTGAGGTCCTGAATACGATTTTTTACCGGGTTAATTTCAAACATGGTCTGATTTCTTTTAATGGACTTGTCAAAATGCGGTGATAAGGGCGGGAGTTTACCGGATCCACGCCCTTTTTTGTAGCGAATACTGGCGCTAAAGTGGCCAGAGATTTTCGATGATAAGCTGTACGCTACGATTTCCGCGGAACTCGTTGACATCAAGTTTATAAGCAATATTCACCTGCCGCACGCCGTTGTCCGGCCAACAAGTGGTATCGACGTTAAAGGCAATGCCATCAAGCAGCGGGCCGCCACCGACCGGCTCGAGCATCACCTTCAGGTGACGCTCACCCACCAGCCGCTGCTGCAACAGTCGAAACTCGCCATCGAACAGCGGCTCCGGAAACATTTGCCCCCACGGCCCGGCTTCACGCAGCATTTCAGCAATATCCAGCGTCATCTCTTGCGGAGTAAGCGGGCCGTCAGAAATAATTTCGCCCTGCAACAGCGCCGGATCCAGCCATTCCGTCACCAACTCGCCGAAGCGCTGTTGGAACTCTTCGAAACGTTGTTCTTCGAGCGTCAAACCGGCAGCCATCGCATGACCGCCAAACTTAAGCATCATGCCAGGGTAGAGCGTATCCAGCCGCTCCAGGGCATCACGCATGTGCAGCCCCTGAATCGAGCGCCCGGAACCTTTCAGAACGCCATCGCCTGCAGGCGCGAAGGCAATCACTGGCCGATGAAAACGCTCTTTGATACGTGAGGCAAGAATTCCCACCACGCCCTGATGCCATTCGGGATGATACATCGCCAGCCCGCCGGGCAACGGATCGCGGCTTCGTTCAAACTGCTCGCACAAGGTTAGCGCTTCAGCCTGCATCCCTTGTTCGATCTCTTTACGCGTCTGATTCAGCGCATCCAGATCGTTGGCCAACTGACGCGCTTCGCCGAGGTTATCGCATAACAATAGCGCGACGCCCACCGACATATCATCCAGCCTGCCTGCCGCGTTCAGGCGTGGACCCAGTGCAAAACCCAGGTCGCTCGCCGCCAGTTTCTGCGCGTCGCGGTTGGCGATTTCAAGCAGCGCTTTAATGCCGGGGCGACAGCGCCCGGCGCGGATCCGGCTCAGGCCTTGCCAGGTGAGAATACGGTTGTTGGCATCAAGCGGCACCACGTCTGCTACGGTTCCCAGCGCGACGAGATCGAGCAGTTCAGCAAGATTCGGCATTGCCAGCCCGCGCGATTCAAACCAGCCGTTGTCGCGCAGAAAAGCACGTAGTGCCAGCATCAGATAAAAAGCAACACCAACGCCTGCCAGCGATTTCGACGGGAAATCACAGTCACGCAGGTTAGGATTCACAATAGCTTCCGCATCCGGCAGGGTATCACCTGGCAGATGGTGATCGGTCACGACCACAGGAATACCCAATTCGTGCGCCCGCGCCACCCCGGCATGAGAGGAAATACCGTTGTCCACTGTCAGGATCAACTGCGCGCCACGCGCATGCGCCTGATCGACCACTTCAGGACTGAGACCGTAACCGTCGTCAAAACGGTTCGGCACCAGGTAACTCACATTTTCACAACCCAGCGCACGCAGCGCCAGGACGCTGAGCGCCGTGCTGGTTGCGCCATCAGCGTCAAAATCACCGACCACGATAATGCGTACACCTTCGCGCAGCGCGTGATGAAGGTGCGAAACCGCCTCATCAATGCCGGTAAGTTGCTGCCAGGGCAGCATGCCTTTTACACTGCGCTCCAGTTCGCTGGCCTTACGCACGCCGCGGCTGGCGTAGAGCCGACGCAGTAACGGCGGTAAGTCTTCCGCCAGTTCCGCAGAATCATCCACCTTACGGCGGCGAAGTTGTATCTGAGCTTTCACGCGTCTTATTTACCGCCAGTGGCTTGCTGATGTTTGTCGAGAAAGGCTTTCATCTCAGCCGGTGCCTGGTAGCCCGGAACAAGGTAGCCATCATTCAGCACAATGGCCGGAGTTCCGTTGACGCCAAACTGCACTCCCAGCGCGTAGTGGTTAGCAATATCAATATCACAGTTGGCCGGTTTGATGCCTTTGCCATCCATCGCGTCATCAAAGGCTTTATTACGATCTTTGGCGCACCAAATCGCTTTCATCTGGTTTTCAACTTCACTCGGCACGCCCTGACGCGGGAACGCCAGATAGCGGACGGTGATGCCCAGCGCGTTGTAATCCGCCATCTCACTGTGCAGTTTCTGGCAGTAGCCGCAGGTGATGTCGGTGAACACAGTGATCACGTGTTTTTCTTTCGGCGCTTTGTAAACAATCATCTCTTTTTCCAGCGCGTTAAGATGCGGCAACAACATTTGTGTCGTGACATTCACCGGCTGCGCACCACTGACATCGTACATCGGCCCCTGAATAATATGTTTGCCGTCTTCGGTCACATACAGCACGCCGCTGTTGGTCAATACCGTTTTCATTCCGGCGACGGGAGCGGGCACTATCTCAGAGCTCTGTACACCCAGTTTTGTCAACGACTGCTTGATCGCAGCGTCGTCAGCATGTGCAACACCAGAAAAAGCCGCTGCCAGCAGGGTGAACATAATCAAACCATTTTTCATAAAACATCCTTTAATTATCAGCAATCATGCCCGCGGGTGATGCTGTTCATGAAGCTTACGCAGCCGCTCGGTGGCCACATGCGTATAAATTTGCGTTGTTGAAAGATCCTGATGCCCCAGTAGCATTTGCACCACGCGCAGATCCGCGCCGTGATTAAGCAAATGCGTGGCAAAAGCATGACGTAAAACGTGAGGGGAAAGCTTTTCGCTGTCAATCCCCGCCAGCATGGCATAGTGCTTGATACGGTGCCAGAAAGTCTGGCGCGTCATCTGCTGAGCTCGCTGGCTAGGGAACAAAACATCTATCGATACGCCGTTCAGCAGCCACGGACGCCCGTGTTCGAGGTAGTTTTCCACCCAATACACCGCATTTTCACCCAACGGCACCAGCCGTTCTTTATTGCCTTTACCAATAACCCGCAACACGCCCTGGCGCAGACTGATATCGCTCATGGTCAACCCGACCAGTTCAGAAACGCGAAGCCCGGTGGCATATAAAACCTCAAGCATGGCTTTATCGCGTAACTCCAGCGGTTGGTCAACTACCGGAGCCTGTAAAAGTCTCTCAACCTGCGCTTCCGTTAAGTCTTTTGGCAGACGCTGCGGCAGCTTCGGCGAGGCCAATTGCGCGCTGGGATCGTCGCTACGGATTTTCTCCCGATACAGGTACTGGAAGAGTCTTCGCACGGCGCTGAGTAGACGCGCTGAACTGGTAGCTTTGTAGCCGCCATCCACGCGCTCGGCCAGCAGCGCCTGTAAATCATCGCTTCTCGCCTGCGCCAGATTACTTCCACGATGATGCAGCCACTCGGCCATGCCTTGCAAATCGCGGCGGTAGGCACTGAGCGTATTATCTGCAAGATTGTTTTCCAGCCAAAGCGCGTCAAGAAATTGTTCGATACGTGCGAAATCCTGTTCCATTGAAACGCCTCCGTTTCTCAATCGCTGCATTATGCCTGATAGTCGTACGATTCTGGTACACTGCTCACAAAGACATATCCGGAATTGAGAAGTTTACGTTATGAATATTGGCCTGTTTTACGGTTCCAGTACTTGCTATACCGAAATGGCGGCGGAGAAAATCCGCGAAATTATTGGGCCGGAATTGGTGACGCTGCACAATCTGAAAGACGACGATCCCGCATTGATGGAGCAATACGATGCACTTATCCTTGGCATTCCGACCTGGGATTTTGGCGAATTGCAGGAAGACTGGGAAACCATCTGGGATCAGCTTGATGACCTCAATCTTGACGGCAAAATCATCGCGCTATACGGCATGGGCGATCAGCTCGGCTATGGCGAATGGTTCCTTGACGCACTGGGCATGCTGCATGACAAACTGGCGCCCAAAGGCGTGACATTCATTGGCTACTGGCCAACGGAAGGCTACGAATTTACCAGCAGCAAACCAGTGATTGCCAATGGTCAACTGTTTGTCGGCCTGGCGCTGGACGAAACCAATCAGTACGACCTGAGCGATTCGCGCATTCAGTCCTGGTGCGAGCAAATCCTGACAGAGATGGCGGAACGGCTGGTTTAAAGCGTAGCCACATTCCCTGTTAATGCAGCCCCTGCGCCGGTTTCTGTGATATTACCCGGCGCAGATCGCGCCACTCCTGCGCATCCATGCTGTCTGCCGCCAGCCATAAATGTTGACGGCGCCCATCCTGTTCACGGCGCAAGCGCAGCATCATTCCACCGCGTAACATCCACGGCGTTCCGATGATATCCCATTCCACACCCTGCCAGCGCAGGCGAGAATCCATCAGCAGTTTGAGTTCGCCATGGCAGGCATTGATCCGCCGCTGGCTGCGCACGCAATCAAAAACCACCAGCGACAGTAACAGCAGCCACAGCGGTGTGTAACTCAAAGGCCAGGGCATCAGCAATATGAGTGCTGCGCCCAGACCGTGGAGCAAAAGCGAGATCCATTGTGCGCGCCATGAGACGCGTAACTCAGATTGCCACAGGACCACGATCCCGATTCCGTGTCTGGATTAACTGCACCATTCGTTGTAACTCCACGTCCTGAGGCTTACCATGATTCATCAACCAGTTGAATAAGTCAGGATCGTCACTTTCCAGCAGACGAACAAACAGTTGTTTATCATCATCGCTCAGCGTGTCGTACTCATGTTCGAAAAAAGGCATGATTGAGATATCGAGTTCACGCATTCCACGGCGGCACGCCCAGTGGATACGGGCTTTATTGTTAATATCCATGATCTTCTCCCTGCATCATCGTAATGGCTCCATTGTAACGTGTTTTTAATATTCCTTTTGCGGAATATTTCGCTTCATGGGGCAGCTTCCATAATTAATCGCACCCACTGCAAAAATATCCTTACTCTGCGTAATACTTCGCAACACATGCACAATGGCACAAAACGCATGCTTTATTACTTGCATTGAACAACGGCTCTTTTACCATTAAGAACCAACACAGCGTTAAGCTAATCAGGACATTATTATGCCTTTTACTCCGTTTCCTCCGCGCCAGCCGACTGCATCATCACGTCTGCCGCTGACGCTTATGACGCTCGATGACTGGGCGCTGGCAACGATTACCGGCGCAGATAGCGAAAAATACCTGCAAGGCCAGGTGACCGCCGATGTCACCACTATGACGCCTGAACAGCACCTGCTGGCGGCACACTGTGATTCTAAAGGGAAAATGTGGAGCAATATGCGGTTGTTCCACTTCCAGGAAGGTTTTGCCTGGATCCTGCGCCGCAGCGTGCGGGAAGTGCAGCTTCGTGAACTGAAGAAGTACGCCGTATTCTCTAAAGTCGCCATTACGGAAGACGATGAACATGTGCTACTGGGCGTAGCTGGTTTTCAGGCGCGCGCGGCGCTGGCGAATCTTTTTACCACCCTTCCGGACAGTGAAAAACAGGTTGTGCAGGCGGGCGATACCACTCTGCTGTGGTTTGCGCATCCTGCCGAGCGTTTCCTGCTGGTAACCAGCGCCGCTACGGCGCAACAGGTGAGCGAAAAACTGCACGGCGAAGCGCAGCTTAATAACAGTCAGCAATGGCTGGCGCTGAATATCGAAGCGGGTTTGCCGGTTATTGATGCGCCAAACAGCGGGCAGTTTATCCCACAGGCCACTAACCTACAGGCGTTGGGCGGTATCAGTTTTAAAAAAGGCTGTTACACCGGTCAGGAGATGGTGGCAAGAGCAAAATTCCGCGGCGCCAACAAGCGCGCATTGTGGTATCTGGCGGGGACAGCCAGCCGGGTGCCTGAAGCGGGAGAAGATCTTGAATTGAAGATGGGAGACAACTGGCGCCGTACTGGTACCGTACTGGCATCTGTGCAGCTTGATGACGGACGCCTTTTGGTTCAGGTGGTGATGAACAACGATATGGAATCCGGCAGCGTTTTCCGCGTGCGCGACGATGCGAATACGTTGAGCATCGAGCCGCTGCCTTATTCACTGGAAGAGTAAATGCGCTTGGCCGGGGTGGAAATCGCCACCGGCTCTAACTCAAACCTGTCCGACGTACAAATAAATCGCCAGGAAGTGGCAGACACTGCCGCCCAACACGAAGCCGTGCCAGATTGCGTGGTTATAAGGGATACGTTTGCAGACGTAAAAAATCACGCCGAGCGAATAGACCAGTCCGCCCACCGCCAGTAGCGTTACGCCGCCAACCGACAGGCGCGTAGCAAGCTGATAAATCACAATTAGCGACAGCCAGCCCATGGTCAGGTAGGTCACCAGCGACAGTACTTTAAAACGATGGGCAATAGTGAGTTTAAATAAGATCCCCAGCAAGGCGAGGCTCCAGATAACAATCATCAGCCCGCGCGCCAGTGGCGAGTCCAGCCCAACCAGCAGAAACGGTGTATACGTTCCGGCAATCAGCAGATAAATAGCACAGTGGTCAAATTTCTTCAGCCATACCTTGGCCCGCTGGTACGGAATAGCATGGTAAAGCGTAGAGGCAAGGAACAGCAAAATCATGCTACCTCCATAAAGCGAGTAACTGGTGATAGCAATTGTACTGGCCTTTGCATCGACTGCCTGCACCAGCAGCAGCACCAGCCCGACGATACCGAACACCAGCCCAATTCCGTGGCTAATGCTGTTGGCGACTTCTTCTGCCAGTGTGTACCCCTGTGCGATTAAGGGTTTCTTGACCATAGCTAACTCCAGGAAAACTCAAAAAACATTGCATCAATAGAGTAACTGAGAATGATTCCAGTGCACACATGTACGCTAAAAAAAATTCGTATCAAGGTATTGGCAGCATTTAAGCCGACGACTGGTGTTACAACTGTTCATCCTTCTCGCAAGGAGAATACGTCCATGAAACGTGAATGTAGGATGAAAGTATGAAGCGGAAATGACAATATGCAGGCCGCTAAATCAGATCCTTATGCCAGGGATAAAACTCAGGGCAAGCCAGTCGGAGTTATGGCAGCATGTAGTCACGCAATTGCCGCCAGCAGGCAACGTTAACAGAGAGCAAAGGACACTACAGTGACGATGTTTACTCACTCCGCTATCGCCAGCCTCAATAATCTTGAGATGACGGTCTATCACTATGTGGTCAAAAACCGCGACAAAGTGATGTATATGACGATCCGCGAGCTGGCCGATGCGGCGGGAGTCTCCACCACCACGGTGTTACGTTTTTGCCGCAAGCTCAACTGCGAAGGCTATTCGGAGTTTCGCGTCCGTTTCAAATTATATTTAGAGCAAGATGCGTTACCGCAGGCCAATTTTGGCGCGAGTGAAGTTATTAGCTTTTTTAAAAGCGTAAACAACGATGAGTTTGATTCACTGCTAAATAAAGCCGCCGATATAATATTATCCTCAGAGCGAATTATTTTTGTCGGTGCTGGCACATCCGGCGCGCTGGCAAAATATGGTGCTCGTTTTTTCTCTAATATCGGGAAATTCAGCAACCATATCGACGATCCTTATTTCCCTGTCACCAATGATATGGCAAAAAATGCACTGGCGATTGTCCTTTCCGTCTCTGGTGAAACCGAGGAGATACTGCGTTTTGCCGGGCAGTTCAGCCTGCACCACTGCAAAGTGCTGTCTATTACCAGCCATGAGCAATCGAGTCTGGCGAAACTGGCGGATTTTAATCTATCATGGCATATTCCTCCCATGCGTATTCCCGGCGGCTACGATATTACGACGCAAATTCCGGTCATTTATATACTTGAATCGTTAGGGCGCAAGCTGGCGAAGAAAATAGCATAAAAAAACAGGGTGTTTTTTTGGTGTAACATATTACCCCGCCGACAATTTGTTATATCGTGACATTTAATTCACCTTTGTTAAACTCGTTAATAGCCAATATGACGAGAAGAGCAAATATGAAAAAACTTACCTTACCAAAAGATTTTTTATGGGGCGGTGCCGTTGCCGCACACCAGGTTGAAGGTGGCTGGAATAAAGGCGGGAAAGGCCCAAGCATTTGTGACGTGCTGACCGGCGGCGCGCACGGTGTACCGCGCGAGATCACTACCGACGTGGTGCCCGGTAAATATTATCCGAACCATGAAGCGATCGATTTCCACGGGCACTATAAAGAAGACATCAAGCTGTTCGCCGAGATGGGCTTTAAATGCTTTCGCACTTCGATCGCCTGGACCCGCATCTTTCCCAAAGGGAATGAGCAGCAGCCTAACGAAGAAGGGCTAAAATTCTACGACGATATGTTCGATGAACTGCTGAAATATAACATCGAACCGGTGATCACTCTCTCCCACTTCGAGATGCCGCTGCATCTGGTGCAGGAATATGGTGGCTGGACCAACCGTAAAGTGGTCGATTTCTTCGTACGTTTCGCGGAAGTGGTTTTCGAACGCTACAAGAGCAAGGTCAAATACTGGATGACCTTCAATGAAATCAACAATCAGCGTAACTGGCGAGCGCCGCTGTTCGGCTACTGCTGCTCTGGCGTGGTCTATACCGATCATGAAAAACCGGAAGAGACCATGTACCAGGTGCTGCACCACCAGTTCGTCGCCAGCGCACTGGCAGTGAAAGCAGCCCGCCGCATCAACCCGGAAATGAAAGTCGGCTGCATGCTGGCGATGGTTGCGCTCTATCCCTTCTCCTGTAAACCGGAAGATGTCATGTTTGCACAGGAGTCAATGCGCGAGCGCTATGTCTTTACCGATGTACAACTGCGTGGTTACTACCCGTCCTATGTGCTGAACGAATGGGAGCGCCGTGGCTTCTCCATCAAAATGGAACACGGTGATGAACAGATTCTGCGTGAAGGCACCTGCGATTACCTGGGTTTCAGCTATTACATGACCAACGCAGTGAAAGCGGAAGGCGGCAGCGGCGATGCTATCTCCGGCTTCGAAGGTAGCGTGCCGAACCCACACGTCAAAGCCTCCGACTGGGGCTGGCAGATCGATCCCGTTGGGCTACGCTACTCTCTGTGCGAACTGTATGAACGCTACCAGAAACCGTTATTCATCGTTGAAAACGGCTTTGGCGCTTACGACAAAGTAGAAGCCGATGGCAGCATCAACGATGACTACCGCATCGCTTATCTGCGCGCGCACGTTGAAGAGATGATGAAAGCAGTTACTTATGATGGCGTGGATCTGATGGGCTATACGCCGTGGGGCTGCATCGACTGCGTCTCCTTCACCACCGGCCAGTACAGCAAGCGTTATGGCTTTATCTATGTGAACAAACACGATGACGGTACGGGTGATATGTCCCGCTCCCGCAAGAAGAGTTTTAACTGGTACAAAGAGGTGATCGCCAGCAATGGCAAGACACTTTAACGCTCTCCTGACCCTCGCCCCTGTGGGGAGAGGGTAATTTATTTACCGCCCGCCAGTTCAATAAAGCTTCCCGTTACGTACGACGCCTTCTCGCTCAGCAGCCAGACAATCGCCTGAGCCACCTCTTCAGGCTGACCACCGCGCTGCATCGGCAGCAACGACTTCACGCGATCCACTCGCCCCGGTTCCCCGCCAGACGCATGAATATCAGTATAAATCAACCCAGGGCGCACGCAGTTAACACGGATGCCCTGCGCCGCTACCTCCAGCGATAACCCGGTTGTCAGAGAATCCACCGCGCCCTTGGACGCGGCATAATCAACATATTCACCCGGTGCGCCCAGACGTGACGCCGCTGAAGAAACATTTACTATCGCCCCACCCTTACCGCCATGTTTGAAGGACATCCGTTTTACGGCTTCTCGGCAACAGAGAAAGTAGCCTGTAACATTGGTAGTCAGTACACGGTTAATGCGTTCTGCGGACAGATTCTCAATGGTAGATTGCTCAAACAGAATACCCGCATTGTTGACCAGCGCGGTAAGCGGCTCACCTTCATGATCGAGTCTGTCAAACATCGCAAGCACCTGGGCTTCATCGCTGATATCTGCGCGTACGGCAAAAGCTTTCCCCCCCGCATCGACAATTTGTTTGATAACGTCAGTCGCAGCTTCAATGTTGCGATGATAGTTCACCGCCACGGTGTAGCCTTCGCGTGCCAGATGCAGCGCCGTGGCTTTCCCAATGCCACGGCTGGCACCAGTAACCAGTGCTATTGCCATACACACCTCCAGAAAGAAAAAAGCCGGGTGGCGGCTTCGCCTTACCCGGCCTACAAAATACCTTACTTCAGCGGATGGATTACTGATATTCACTCATCGGGACACAGGCGCAGAACAGGTTACGGTCGCCGTAGACATCATCCAGACGTTTGACGGTTGGCCAGTATTTGTTTGCGAAGCCTGCCGGGAACACGGCCAGCTCACGGGTATAAGCGTGGTTCCACTCCGCCACCAGTTCATTCTGAGTGTGCGGCGCGTTCACCAGCGGGTTATCTTCCAGCGTCCATTCACCCTGCTTCACGCGGTCGATTTCGCCACGGATCGCCAGCATCGCATTGATAAAACGATCCAGTTCGACTTTGCTTTCCGATTCTGTCGGTTCCACCATCAATGTACCGGCAACCGGAAAAGACATGGTCGGAGCATGGAAACCGTAGTCGATCAAGCGTTTAGCAATATCCAGTTCACTAATCCCGGTCTCTTCTTTCAACGGACGAACATCGAGAATGCATTCATGCGCAACTCGGCCATCACGACCGGTATACAGCACCGGGAACGCCTCTTTCAGACGACTGGCGATGTAGTTAGCATTGAGGATCGCCACCTGGCTGGCCTGCTTCAGCCCTTCCGCGCCCATCATCCGGATATACATCCAGCTAATCGGCAGAATCGACGCGCTACCAAACGGTGCGGCAGAAACCGCCCCCTGGCGCGTCAACATGCCTTCGATTTGCACCACGCTGTGCCCCGGAACAAACGGTGCCAGATGCGCTTTCACGCCTATCGGCCCCATACCCGGGCCGCCACCGCCGTGCGGAATACAGAACGTTTTATGCAGGTTAAGATGGGAAACATCCGCGCCGATAAAGCCCGGCGAAGTTATGCCTACCTGGGCGTTCATGTTCGCGCCATCAAGGTAAACCTGGCCGCCAAACTGATGCACCACTTCGCACACTTCACGGATAGTCTCTTCATATACACCGTGAGTGGACGGATAAGTCACCATAATGCAGGAAAGGTTGTCGCCCGCCTGCTCGGCTTTGGCACGCAGATCGGCAAGATCGATGTTGCCGTTTTTATCACAGGCAACAACTACCACCTGCATCCCCGCCATCTGCGCCGACGCCGGGTTAGTGCCGTGCGCGGAACTTGGGATCAGGCAGATATCACGATGGCCTTCGTTGCGGCTTTCGTGGTAGTGACGAATGGACAGCAGACCTGCGTATTCCCCCTGTGCGCCGGAGTTCGGCTGCATGCAGAGTGCATCGTAACCAGTGAGCTTGACCAGCCACTCGGAAAGCTGAGTAATCATCTGATGATAACCTTCAGCCTGTTCCGGCGGGCAGAACGGATGCAGTTCCGCGAACTCCGGCCAGGTGATTGGGATCATTTCGGCTGCCGCGTTCAGTTTCATGGTACAGGAGCCCAGCGGGATCATCGCCTGATTAAGCGCCAGGTCTTTGCGTTCCAGAGAGTGCATATAGCGCATCATCTCGGTTTCGCTGTGATAGCGGTTGAATACCGGGTGCGTCAGGAACGTATCATCGCGCAGCATCCCCTGCGGAATGGAGCGGCTATCGAGCGCAACATCTTTGTCCAGCGCATCAATATCCAGACCATGATTGTCGCCCAGCAGAATACCAAACAGCGCCAGCACATCTTCGCGAGTGGTCGTTTCGTCCAGCGTAATACCAACCGCGTTCAGAATGTCGCTGCGCAGGTTGATCTCTTGTGCCTGCGCGCGCGCCAGCACGGCAGCTTTATCCGCGACCTCAACACATAGCGTATCGAAGTAGTGCGCGTGACGCAGTTTCAGCCCCTTATGCTGCAAACCGGTAGCGAGAATGTCGGCCAGTCGGTGAATGCGGCCCGCAATGCGTTTCAGTCCTTCCGGGCCGTGGAACACTGCGTACAGGCTGGCGATATTTGCCAGCAGCACCTGCGAAGTACAGATGTTGGAGTTGGCTTTCTCACGACGGATATGCTGTTCACGGGTCTGCATCGCCATGCGCAGCGCGGTGTTACCGGCAGCGTCTTTAGAAACCCCGATAATGCGCCCAGGCATAGAGCGTTTAAATTCATCTTTGGCAGCAAAGAATGCCGCGTGCGGACCGCCGTATCCCATTGGCACACCGAAACGCTGAGCGGAACCAAACACGATGTCGGCACCCTGCTTGCCTGGCGCCGTCAATTGCACCAGCGCCATAAAATCGGCGGCGACGCTGACCACGATTTTGCGGGCTTTCAGCTCAGCAATCAGCGTGCTGTAATTGTGTACTTCGCCAGTGGTGCCAACCTGTTGCAGCAGAGCACCGAAGACATCCTGATGATCCAGCACTTTATCCGCCGCATCAACAATCACGTCAAAACCGAAGGTTTTAGCACGCGTACGCACAACGTCCAGCGTTTGCGGGTGCACATCATCCGCAACGAAGAAGCGGTTAGCGCCTTTCAGTTTGCTCACACGCTTCGCCATCGCCATCGCTTCAGCGGCGGCGGTCGCTTCATCCAGCAGGGAAGCGGAGGCGATATCCAGGCCAGTCAAATCCAGCGTCACCTGCTGAAAGTTAAGCAGGGCTTCCAGGCGCCCTTGCGACACTTCCGGCTGATATGGCGTATACGCGGTATACCAGCCTGGATTTTCCAGCATATTACGCAGGATCACCGGCGGTAACTGCACTGCGGTGTAACCCATGCCAATGTAAGACTTAAAGCGCTTGTTGCGGCCCGCGATGGCTTTCAGTTCGGCAAGCGCGGCGAATTCGGTGGTAGCTTCACCCACTTGAGGCGGCGTGGCGAGCTGAATATCTTTCGGTACGATCTGCGCTATCAGGGCATTAAGCGAATCTGCCCCTACGGTGTTCAGCATCTCCTGCTGTTGCGATGCGTCCGGGCCAATATGCCTGCCGATAAATGCGGTGCGATTTTCAAGCTGACTTAACGTCTGAGTCATGAGCAATGGTTCCTGAAACGTGCGGTAAATCGTATTCGGAAATTATCTGAATACGCCAAAGCATTCGCGTTGCAGGAAGCCAACGCGCCTGCAACGTGAAGGATGACGCGTATTTATTCGTCTTCTAACAGTGCGGCGTATGCCGTTGCATCCAGCAGCGCATCAACTTCCGATTCGTCACTGGCTTTGATTTTGAAGATCCAGCCTTCTCCGTACGGCTCGCTGTTAACCAGCTCCGGAGAATCATTCAGCGCATCGTTAACAGCTATGATTTCACCGCCGATCGGTGCGTAGATATCAGAAGCGGCTTTTACCGATTCGGCAACGGCACAGTCATCGCCAGCGCTAACTGTCGTACCCACTTCCGGCAGATCGACAAACACCATATCACCCAGCAATTCCTGAGCATGTTCAGTGATGCCAACGGTATAGCTACCGTCTGCTTCTTTGCGCAGCCATTCGTGTTCTTCGCTGTATTTCAGTTCGCCCGGTACGTTGCTCATCTCATTCTCTCCAGATAAAAATTACGTTACGCGACAGCTTTGCCGTTGCGCACAAAAACAGGTTTGGTCACTTTGACCGGCATTTCGCGGTTACGGATCTGCACAATGGCCGTTTCGCCAACACCAGCAGGAACGCGCGCCAGCGCAATACTGTAACCAAGCGTCGGCGAGAAGGTCCCGCTGGTGATCACACCTTTTTGCACGTTGCCGTGCGCATCAGTAAAGTGCACCGGTAACTCATTGCGCAGCACACCTTTTTCCGTCATTACCAGGCCAACCAGCTGTTCGGTGCCTTTTTCGCGCTGTTGCTCCAGCGCTTCGCGGCCGATGAACTGGCGCGCCTGCGGTTCCCAGGCAATGGTCCAGCCCATGTTCGCAGCCAGTGGAGAGATGCTTTCATCCATCTCCTGACCATACAGATTCATGCCAGCTTCCAGGCGCAGCGTATCGCGCGCACCGAGTCCGCAAGGCTTTACGCCCGCTTTCAGCAGATCCTGCCAAAAGCTGGCGGCTTTTTCGTTCGGCAAAGCAATCTCGTAACCCGCTTCACCGGTATAGCCCGTGGTCGCGATAAACAGGTCGCCCACTTCTACACCGAAGAACGGTTTCATTCCCTCAACCGCGCTACGCTGCGCATCGGTAAACAGGCTGGCAGCTTTCGCCTGCGCGTTTGGCCCCTGCACCGCGATCAGCGATAGATCGTCACGGACGGTGATATCAATGGCAAAAGGTTCAGCGTGTTGGGTAATCCAGGAAAGGTCTTTTTCGCGAGTAGCGGAGTTTACAACGAGGCGGAAGAAGTCTTCGGTGAAGTAGTAGACGATCAAATCGTCAATCACGCCACCCGAGGCACTCAGCATACCAGTGTAGAGGGCTTTGCCGGGCTTCGTGAGTTTGGCCACATCGTTCGCCAGCAAATATTGCAGAAACTCCCGGGTGCGACTGCCTTTCAGATCGACGATGGTCATGTGTGAAACATCGAACATCCCGGCATCGCTGCGTACCGCATGGTGCTCATCAATCTGCGAGCCGTAATGCAACGGCATCATCCAGCCATGGAAATCCACCATGCGGGCGCCGCATAGCATGTGTTGTTCATACAAAGGGGTCTGCTGAGCCATCTTGTCCTCGTCGAATAAGCTGCGCTATCACGTTTTTCGGCGGCATTCATTTCGCCAAAACGACCAGCGTCAACGGCCATTTCAGACGCCGACGCAAACGTTATCTTTTGCCTGAACTTAACACCGAAAGCGGCGCTTAACCATAAGACAAAATGGGCCATCACATTAGCTTATGACCGATTTAGCTAAAAATGACATTAGAGTTTTATGCTGGTTTAAAACGAAAATATCGCGACAACACATCAGGAAATCGACAAAATTGCGCCTTATTTCAATATTTCACTCCGCAAAAACATCATTTTTTCCGCAGCGAAAAAAATCACACATGAGTAAATCTAATCCGAAAAACGAGGTGAAATTAGAATATTTCAAATGAGGCAGGGAGTTCCCTTCCCATTTTTGGGAAGGGAAATGTGACGTGGTTAACGCAGCCACTCAGGAAGGTCATTCAGGCCGAGTGCCTGGCGCAGCAGTTGTGTTTTTACCCCGGGAAGGGTGTCTGCAAGTTTCAGACCAATATCACGCAACAGCTTCTTCGCCGGATTCGACCCGGTGAACAGCTCGCGGAAGCCCTGCATTCCCGCCAGCATTAACGCCGCACTGTGTTTACGACTGCGCTCGTAGCGACGCAGATAAAGATGCTGACCGATATCTTTTCCTTCGCGGCGAAGACGGCGCAGTTCAGTAATCAATTCCGCAACATCCATAAAGCCCAGATTCACGCCCTGCCCGGCCAGCGGATGGATGGTATGCGCAGCATCGCCCACCAGCGCCAGACGATGGCCAGCAAAGTGGCGCGCATAACGGCCGGTGAGCGAATAAACCTGGCGCTCGCTTTCCACGCGGCACAAACCAAGACGATTATCAAAGGCTACGCACAGCGCCTGATTGAACGTCTCATCGCTGGCCTGTTGTAGCGTTTTCGCTTGATCCGGCGGCAACGACCAGACTATCGAGCAGAGATATGGATCGTTCAGCGGCAGGAATGCAAGAATACCGTCGTTATCGAACACCTGCCGCGCGACAGCTTGATGCGGTTCCTCTGTACGAATGGTCGCCACCAGCGCGTGGTGGTGATAATCCCAAAAAGTTAGCGGAATATCCGCTTTGTTACGCAACCAGGAGTTCGCACCATCCGCCCCAACCACCAGCCGGGCAGTGAGCATCGTGCCATCTTTTAAGGTAAGAAACGCATCGTTCTCGCCCCAGACCACCTGCTGTAATTCGGCGGGGGCAATCATGGTGACATCCTGACACTGCTGAGCTTTATCCCACAGAGCCTGATGAATCACAGCATTTTCAATAATATAGCCAAGATGAGGATAGCCCATGCTTTGGTCGTCAAAGGTAATACGGCCAAAGCTGTCTTTATCCCACACTTCCATACCGTGATAGCGCCCCGCACGGCGGGCGATGATGTTTGACCACACACCAAGATGCGTCAGAAGTTTTTCACTGGCGGCATTAATTGCCGATACGCGCAACGCCGGTGGCGCATCTTCCGCCAGCGGTTGCGGAACATTCTTCTCCAGCACTGCAACCCGTAAACCGCTCCCCTGCAACCCGCAAGCCAGCGCCAGACCTACCATGCCGCCGCCGACAATCGCAACATCAACACTCTGCACTCTTTGCTCCTCTGATTAACGGGCTACCCAACCGAGGGTACGCTGCGCCAGCACATCGCGCGCCGGGGTAAATAGTTCCATCGCCATTAGCCCGATATTGCGCCCGACGACTAGCGGCGCCCAGCGGTTGGCAAACAGATGCACCAGCCCGTCGGTAACCCCTATGGTGGTGCTTTTGTCCGTCTGACGCCGATGACGGTAGCGCGTCAGCACCGGATAACAGCCGACATCTTCCTGCTGCCCCCACGCCTCCGCCAGCGTCTCCGCCAACGTCATAACATCGCGCATGCCGAGGTTAAACCCTTGTCCGGCGATAGGATGCAGCGTCTGAGCCGCATTGCCGACCAGTACCGCGCGATGAGATACCGGCGAAGACGCGTTAGTCAGCGTCAAGGGATAAACGCTGCGTTTTCCGGCATGCTCAATACGTCCCAGGCGCCAGCCAAAAGCTTTTTGTAGCTCATGGCAAAAACGTTCGTCAGACCAGCTAATCACCTGCTGCTGTTTTTCCAGCGGATGACACCACACCAGTGAACTGCGCCCCTGCGACATCGGCAACATCGCCAGCGGCCCGTGTTCGGTGAAACGTTCGAATGCACGTCCCTGATGCGGAACAGAGGTGGTAACATTGGCGATGACGGCGGCCTGGTGATAGGGGGTTTTCTGCCAGAGGATCCCCAGTTGCTCGCCCATGCCCGAACGGGAACCGTCCGCCGCAACCAGCAATTGGCCAATAATCAGCTCGCCGCTTTCCAGAGTTACCGATACCTGCTGCTCATCACGGGTAAAACTGCTGACCCGATCGGGACAATGCAGCGTCACGCCCGGCGCATTTTGCAGCAGAGTAAAGAGGCGCTGGCCGATTTCATGCAGTTCAACCACCTGACCCAGCGCATCAAGGTGATAATCCTGCGCATCCAGCGTGACAAAACCGGCGTGACCACGATCGCTGACATGAATGGTCGAAATGGGCGTTGCACAACGGGCTATCGCCTGCCAGATCCCGATGCGCGCAAGCTGCTGGCACGTGCCTGCCGCCAGCGCAATGGCACGGGCATCAAAACCGGGATGATGGTGAGAACCCGGTACTGTGGCCTCTACCAGGTGAACCGATAGTTTTCCCCGAGTCAGATGTGAAATAGCCAACGCGAGCGTCGCACCGGCCATGCCGCCGCCAACAATAATCACACTCATGAACGGCTCGCCGCCATCAAAGCTTCGATATCATCCGCCTTTTTAACTACGCTGGCGGTGAGATTCTCGTTACCCTCTTCGGTAATAACGATGTCATCTTCCACGCGGATGCCAATGCCGCGATACTGCTCGGGAACATCCGCATCAGGAGAAATATAAAGGCCCGGCTCAACGGTCAACACCATGCCTGGTGCCAGCTCGCGGGAACGATCCTGACCATAAACACCAACGTCATGAACATCCAGCCCCAGCCAGTGGCTTAATCCGTGCATAAAGAATGTGCGGTGGGCATTTTTCGCGATCAATTCATCGACTTCGCCCTGCAAAATGCCAAGCTTCGCCAGACCGGTGATCATAATGCACACCACTTCACTGGTGACAGCCTGAATGGAGGTTCCCGGACGGAACAGCTCCAGCGCACGTTCCAGCGATGCCAGCACAATGTCGTAAATTTCACGCTGCGCCGGGCTGAACTTTCCGTTTACCGGGAAGGTGCGGGTAATATCCCCGGCGTATCCCATGTATTCACAGCCAGCATCAATCAGCACTAAATCGCCGTCACGCATCTGGCTTTCATTTTCAGTGTAATGCAGGATGCAGCCGTTCTTCCCCGAGCCGACGATGGTGTTATAGGACGGGAAGCGCGCGCCGTGGCGGTTAAATTCATGCTGAATTTCACCTTCGAGCTGATATTCAAACAGCCCTGGACGGCAGACCTGCATGGCGCGGGTATGAGCCAGCGCGGAGATCTCCCCTGCGCGACGCATCACCTCGATCTCTTCGGCCGATTTAAACAGACGCATCTCGTGGACGATCGGACGCCAGTCAGTCAGCGTGGCGGGCGCAGTCAGATTCTGCCGCGCACCTTTGCGCAGTTTCTCCAGCGCAGTGAACAGGATGGTATCCGCATACTCATACTCACCCTGCGCGTGATAAACCGCGTCGAGGCCATTGAGCAGTTGGTAAAGGTGGGTGTTGATCTCCGGGAACGCTAGCGCACGGTCAACGCCCAGCTTTGCTGGCGCGGCCTCCTGACCAAGACGGCGGCCAAACCAGATCTCGGCGGTTTTATCACGCACGCGGTTGAACAGCACGCTATGGTTGTGGGTGTCATCGCTCTTTATCAGCACCAGCACCGCTTCTGGTTCGTTAAAACCGGTGAAGTACCAGAAATCGCTGTTCTGGCGATACGGGTATTCACTGTCTGCGCTGCGGGTTGCTTCCGGCGCGGCAAAGATCAACGCCGCGCTACCTGGAACCATCTGCGCCAGCAATGTCTGACGACGACGGAGAAACTCAAGCTGTGTCATGACACCTCCTTCCTACAAGACGAATTAATGTAACGTCGGCTTACGCACTTCCGGCGCGGTCGACTGCGGGTGCGTGAACGTATCGTGGCACAGCAGTGCAGCGACGCGGACGTATTCGATGATCTCTTCAAGCGACATTTCCAGCTCTTCCTGATCTTCTTCTTCGTCATAACCCAACTGCGCAATGTTACGCAAATCGTCAATCGCTTCACCGGTTTCGCCAGTCACTTTGTCGAGTTTCGACTGTGTGACGCCTAACCCGAGCAGGAAATGGTTTACCCAGCCGGCCAGCGCATCGGCCCTGTCGAAAACGCTGACGTCATCACCCTCCGGCAAATAGAGCTGGAACAGAAAGCCATCGTCTTCCAGTGAATCGCTGGTGGCCGCGTGCATTGCCCGCAATGCCTGTGCCAGCTCATGACCAAAGGCCAGCCCGTCGTTAGTTAAATCATGCAGCAGCGGCTGCCAGGAACTGTCATTGTTGCCACCGCAGATCATCCCCGCGATAAGCCCATGCATTTCTGCAGGAAGCAGCCCCACGCCCTGTTGGTTGAGCAACTGGCCTACATCGTTGTAACCAGGTATTTCGTTCTGTATAGACATACACATTCGTCGTCGTTGGGGGAAATATTCATGATATGCTACCACTTTGGACCCTGGTGATATACCTGTGATACTTCACGTTACATGCCATTGCATGTGGTATGAGTAATTAAGAGCCTATCCCAGTAGGCGTATATTGTTGCAGCCAGTTTGGGCACGGACAGCGCGCAACAACCGGAGCGTACACGTAGTACGTGAGGATTGTGAGCACTGCCCAGGACCAAAATGGCAAATAAAATAGCCTAATGGGATAGGTTCTAAGGTATATACCCTAAATAATTCGGGTTGCAGGAAGGCGGCGGCGCAGCGACAAATTCGTCGGGAACGAATTTGCCCAACCGAAGGTTGGCCTCCGGTGAGAGACAGGATGTCTCTCAGTAATCCCCGGGAGCTTACATAAGTAAGTGACTGGGGTGAGCGAGGAAAGCCAACGCACATGCAACTTGAAGTATGACGGGTATAGGCGCAAAAAACTTGAAAGTGCTCACCAGGCTAGCTTATAGTGTCGCCCCTTCGCAGCCCAGGATCCGGATGCGAAGGCAGAGCGCAGTCAAACAGCAGGAAGGTGGCATGTCTGCACAACCCGTCGATATCCAAATTTTTGGTCGTTCACTGCGAGTGAACTGCCCGCCTGAACAGAGGGACGCGCTTAACCAGGCTGCGGAGGATCTGAATCAGCGGTTGCAAGATCTGAAAGTTCGCACTAGAGTCACAAATACTGAGCAGTTGGTGTTTATCGCCGCGCTGAATATCAGCTACGAACTGGCTCAGGAAAAGGCAAAAACCCGCGAGTACGCAGCCAACATGGAACAGCGTATTCGAATGTTACAGCAGACCATCGAACAGGCATTGCTTGATCAGGGTCGCATAACAGACAGACCGGGGCCTAAGTTTGAATAACACTTCGGGATCAACTGTGGTAGAGTGATCGTGAAGAAAAAATTTCTCTGAGATGTTTGCAAGCGGGCCAGTCCCCTGAGCCGATATTTCATACCACAAGAATGTGGCGATCCATGGTTGGTGAGCATGCTCGGTTCGTCCGAGAAGCCTTAAAATCATGACGACGCATTCACCTTGAACCAAGGGTTCAAGGGTTACAGCCTGCTGCGGCATCTCGGAGATTCCCTTCTTTTTCTACCAAAAACCATGACGCAATTTCCTGATTTTCCCTCATCACGACAAGAAATCCGCAAAGTTATCCGCCAGCGTCGGCGTGAGCTAAGCAGCGAGCAGCAGGCGCATTTTGCGCAGCAGGCCGCCGCACGCATGATGGCGTATCCGCCCGTTGTGATGGCGCATACCGTGGCTTTGTTTCTCTCTTTCGACGGTGAACTGGATACCCAGCCATTGATTGAACAACTCTGGCGCAGCGGAAAACGGGTTTACTTACCGGTACTACACCCGTTTAGCCCGGGCAATCTGCTCTTTCTGCATTACCATCCGCACAGCGAACTGGTTATTAATTGCCTGAAGATTCAGGAGCCAAAACTGGACGTTCGTGATGTCCTGCCGCTGAATCAACTGGATGTGTTGGTTACACCGCTGGTGGCGTTCGATGAACAGGGCCAGCGTTTAGGTATGGGCGGCGGTTTTTACGATCGCACTCTACAGAACTGGCGCGCTTACAACTTACAGCCCGTGGGCTACGCGCATGACTGCCAGGGCGTTCAGGCCCTGCCGGTGGAAGAGTGGGATATTCCGCTACCTGCGGTAGTCACACCATCAAGAGTGTGGAAGTGGTAAAAGGTTTTCCTCTCCCTTATGAGAGAGGAAAACACCATACTTATCAGAACAGCAGACGGGAGCGAATCGTACCGGGAATCGCTTTCATGCTCTGCAACGCTTTTTGCGCGACCTCTTCATCCGCTTCGATATCAACCACAACATAACCCATATACGGCGTCGTTTGCAGATACTGCGCCGCGATGTTGATATTCTGGCTGGCGAAGATTTGGTTGAGTGCAGTCAGCACGCCTGGACGGTTTTCGTGGATGTGCAGCAGGCGACGGCCGCCGTGTATCGGCAAAGAAACTTCCGGGAAGTTAACTGCTGACAGGGTAGAGCCGTTGTCAGAATATTTAATCAGTTTACCCGCCACTTCAAGACCGATATTTTCCTGCGCTTCTTGTGTCGAACCGCCGATGTGCGGCGTCAGCAGTACGTTGTCAAATTCACACAGCGGGGAATCAAACGGGTCGCTGTTAGTGGCAGGTTCCGTCGGGAAGACATCAATTGCCGCCCCGGCCAGATGTTTGCTTTTCAGCGCATCGCACAGCGCAGGAATATCGACCACCGTACCGCGAGAGGCGTTGATCAATAGCGCACCCGGCTTCATCAATTTCAGTTCTTCTACGCCAATCATATCTTTGGTTGACGGCGTTTCCGGCACATGCAGGCTCACCACATCGCTCATGTTCAGCAGATCGGAAAGATGCTGAACCTGTGTGGCGTTGCCCAGCGGTAGTTTGCTTTCGATATCGTAAAAGAAGACGTGCATCCCCAGCGATTCCGCCAGAATGCCCAACTGCGTACCGATATGGCCATAACCGATAATGCCGAGCTTTTTACCACGCGCTTCGTAGGAACCGACCGCCAGTTTGTTCCAGACACCACGGTGCGCTTTTGCGTTCGCTTCAGGAATACCGCGCATCAGCAGCAGCAGTTCGCCAATAACCAGTTCCGCTACGGAACGGGTGTTGGAAAACGGCGCATTGAACACCGGAATACCGCGCTTTGCGGCAGCGTCCAGGTTCACCTGGTTAGTACCAATACAGAAGCAGCCCACGGCGACTAATTTTTCCGCCGCAGCGATAACATCTTCAGTCAGTTGAGTACGGGATCGCAGGCCGATAAAGTGGGCATCACGGATGGACTCTTTAAGTTGTTCGGTGTCCAGCGCGCCTTTGTGGAATTCGATATTTGTATAACCCGCCGCACGAAGGTTATCCAGTGCTTTCTGGTGCACCCCTTCGACGAGCAGAAATTTAATCTTGTCTTTCTCCAGTGATACCTTTGCCATTTACCCGACCCTGTATTTTGTCTTGACTGTGATGTTGTGCGAAATGCAATTTGCTTCAGTCAACATATCAAAAAAAACTATTGCAGCAATATGAACGTTTGCGTACGCACTCTGAAGAAATGTCATCCAGCGAGAAATGGCAGATAAAAATGCTGTTAAAGCGTGGAATGATGGCAGGTAGTGCATAGCCAGCGGATAAATGTGACAGATATCACCAAATTTGCCGTTCGCGTTTTTTTACAAGGAGGCAAGCGCCTCCCCGTCAGATCATTTTATGATGGTTTTCACGCCGTCGGCGGTGCCGATCAGCGCCACATCCGCGCCACGGTTGGCGAATAACCCTACAGTTACTACTCCCGGGATGCTATTAATGCTGTTTTCCAGCGCAATCGGATCGATGATCTCAAGACCATAGACATCGAGGATCACATTGCCGTTATCGGTGACAACGTTCTGACGATATTCCGGGCGGCCGCCCAGTTTTACCAGTTGACGGGCAACGGCGCTGCGAGCCATCGGGATAACTTCCACTGGCAGTGGGAATTCCCCCAGGATATCAACCTGCTTAGATGCATCAGCGATACAGATAAATTTATCCGCCACCGAGGCGATAATTTTCTCACGCGTCAGCGCTGCGCCGCCGCCTTTGATCATCTGCATCTGGCCGTTGATTTCGTCCGCGCCATCAACGTAGATACCCAATTTATCCACTTCGTTGAGATCGAACACGGTAATACCAAGACTTTTCAGTTTCGCTGTGGAGGCATCCGAACTGGAAACCGCGCCTTCGATCTGTCCTTTCATCGTGCCAAGCGCATCAATAAAGTGCGCCGCAGTGGAGCCTGTGCCTACACCGACAATGGTTCCGGGCTCAACATACTTGAGTGCTGCCCAGCCCACTGCTTTTTTGAGTTCATCCTGCGTCATGGTCGTTCGCCTGTGGTGTGAAATTTCAGGCGCATTATAGACCACCCTTCCCCTAAATGTCCCTGCGACCAGTGTCACATTACGTGATGTCCAATTTCGTCTGATTCTAATAAAAATTTATGTCATAGTGCTGAGTAATCATTTTTCAGGAGATTGGCCGAGCAATGAAACGTCCGGACTACAGAACCTTACAGGCGCTTGATGCGGTCATTCGTGAGCGTGGCTTTGAGCGTGCCGCGCAAAAACTGTGTATTACTCAGTCTGCCGTGTCACAACGTATAAAACAGCTCGAAAACATGTTCGGCCAGCCATTGCTGGTACGTACTGTTCCGCCGCGTCCCACCGAACAAGGACAAAAACTGCTGGCATTGTTGCGTCAGGTCGAACTGCTGGAAGAAGAGTGGCTGGGCGATGAGCAAACGGGCTCGACGCCGCTGCTGCTGTCGCTGGCGGTCAACGCCGACAGTCTGGCAACCTGGCTGCTGCCTGCGCTGGCGCCGGTGCTGGTGGATTCGCCCATCCGGCTGAACTTGCAGGTCGAGGATGAAACCCGCACCCAGGAGCGGCTACGTCGCGGTGAGGTAGTTGGCGCGGTCAGTATTCAGCCGCAGGCGCTGCCAAGCTGCCTTGTCGATCAACTTGGCGCGCTGGATTATCTGTTTGTCGGCTCCAGAGAGTTCGCCGAACGCTACTTTCCCAATGGTGTGACTCGTTCAGCACTGTTAAAAGCTCCGGCAGTGGCGTTCGATCATCTGGATGATATGCATCAGGCATTTTTGCAGCAGTATTTCGATTTACCGCCGGGCAGCGTGCCCTGCCATATTGTGAATTCATCGGAAGCGTTTGTGCAACTGGCGCGCCAGGGTACGACCTGCTGTATGATCCCGCACCTGCAAATCGAGAAAGAATTAAAGAGCGGCGATTTGATCGATCTGACGCCCGGTTTGTTACAGCGCCGTATGCTCTACTGGCACCGTTTTGCGCCGGAAAGCCGGATGATGCGCAACGTTACGGATGCATTGCTGGAATATGGACACCGGGTATTAAGGCAGGATTGAGCCGCGAACCTCTCCCCGAGCAGGGAGAGGATGAACAACTTTCAACTTTTACTTCGCTGCGGTTGCAGCCGGCTGTTCAGCCTGAGCAGGCTCAAGCTGGAACACTACATCAACCTGATCGTCAAACTGAATCGTCGGCTGCGCGTAAGTTTCCTGCGCAGAAACCGGCGCGGCATCCGCTTTCATCATCCGTACCATTGGGCTGGGCTGATAATTAGAAACATGGTAGCGAATGCTGTAAACCGGGCCGAGTTTGGCATTGAAACCGGCGGCCAACTGCTGCGCCTGACGAGTCGCATCGTCAATCGCCGCTTTGCGCGCTTTATCTTTGAAAGACTCTGCTTGCGCAACACCCAGCGACACGGAGCGAATCTCGTTCAGACCCGCCTTCAGCGCGCCATCCAGTAGTGAGTTAAGCTTATCCAGCTCGCGCAATGTTACTTCAACCGTACGCACAGCACGGTAGCCTTTCAGGATGCTTTTGCCGTTCTGGTAGTCATAATCTGGCTGAGTGCGTAAGTTTGCGGAATTAATGTCTTTTCTGGCGATGCCATTTTGCTCAAGAAAACTCAGGTATTGCGCAACGCGGTCATCGGCCTGCTTTTTCGCTGATGCAGCGTCTTTTGCGGAGATGTTCACTTCAATCGCCAGCGTGGCGATGTCCGGAGTCGCATCCACACTTGCCGTGCCTGAGGTGACAATATGCGGGCCGTCAGGCAATTCGTTTGCCTGTACCGCCATTGCACTAAAACCGACTGCCGCCGCCAGGACCATCACTTTAAATTTCACAGTTGCTCCTCCATGTTGCGTTAATACGTCCGAATACGCAGACGCCCTGGCAGCAAGCTTAGCGGCTCAGCGTGAATTGTCCATCGGACTTACCCTAACTGAATAATCCCTGTACATGATGAATACCTTCACGCGCCAGTTGAAAGGCAATAAACCACATCACCAATCCAACCATAGTGTTGATTACCCGCTGTGCTTTCGCCGTGCGCAAACGAGGAGCGAGCCAGGCGGCGAGCAGCGCAAGGCTGAAGAACCACAGGAATGAAGCGCTCACCGTTCCCAACGCGAACCATCGCTTTGGCTCCGTACCGAGTTGGCCGCCAAGGCTACCAAGCACCACAAAGGTGTCGAGATAGACATGCGGGTTGAGCCAGGTTACCGCCAGCATAGTCGCAATGATACGCCAGCGTCCCTGACGCAATGCTTCGGCGCTTGCCAGTTCGGGATTACTGTCCAGTGCCGTTTTTAATGCGCCAAATCCGTACCATAGCAGAAACACCACGCCGCCCCAGGTCACCAGCGCCAGCAGCCACGGGGATTGCATCAACAGCGCGCTGCCGCCAAACACGCCTGCGCAGATTAGCACCACATCGCTCATCGTGCATAAAAAGGCGGTCATGATGTGATACTGCCTGCGAATCCCTTGGTTCATCACAAAAGCGTTTTGCGGCCCAAGTGGCAGGATCAACGCAGCACCAAGAATAAGCCCTTGAAAATAATAAGATAACACGTAGTAATTCCGTCAAATTATTTCAGAAGCAGACTATAGCGCAGGAAAATCATTAGCGGAAATTTATAATTCTAATCATTAAGTAGCAATGCTAATGTTGATGAGCAAAAAGAAGGCCGCCGAGGCCGGCCCCCACACCTTACTGCTCTGTCTGCTCATGAGAGCGTTTGAGGTTTACGTCCATCTGCGGGAACGGGAAGCTGATGCCGTTTTCGTCAAAGCGACGTTTGATCAACTCCAGCACATCCCAGTAAACAGCTTGCAGATCGCTGCTTTTACTCCAGACACGCACCACAAAGTTAATGGAGGACGGCCCCAGCTCATTCAGACGCACCGTCATTTCACGATCTTTGATGATGCGTTCATCTGCCTGGATAATTTCAGTCAGAATGCGTTTCACCTGGTCGATATCAGAATCGTAAGCCACACCGATAATAAACTCGTTGCGACGCACTGGCTCTCGAGAGAAGTTCACGATATTTCCGGCAATGATTTTACCATTCGGGATCACCACGATACGCCCGTCTACCGTACGCATGGTGGTGGAGAAAATCTGCACCTGCAACACGGTTCCGGCAATACCGCCCAAATCGACATATTCCCCCGAACGGAACGGGCGGAAAGTCACCAGCAGCACGCCAGCCGCGAAGTTCGAAAGCGAACCCTGTAACGCCAGACCGATGGCTAAACCGGCTGCACCCAGTACGGCAATCACCGAGGCTGTTTGCACGCCGACGCGCCCCAGCGCGGCAATCAGGGTAAAGGCGATAATGCCATAGCGCACCAGCGCGGAGAGAAAATCAGCTACGGTGGCGTCGATCTGCCGTGCAACCATCACGCGATTAACCGTATTCGAGACAATACGCGCCACAATCATACCAACAATAATGATGGCGATAGCCGCCACAACGTTAACGGCATAGCTCAGCAGCAGCGCCTGATTGTTCACCAGCCACGAGCCTGCGTCGTTAATGCTGTCAACAACGTTAAGATCTTCCATTCGTGCTTCCTTATATCTGTTGTTTCAAAGTGGGAAAACCACTCCTTTGAGCAAGGAGAGATCCCTAAAGGGTAAACAAAAGCCGCATTTATGCCAAGTTAATCACATTTTGTGCTCTACGCAGCTTATTGAATTAGCAATAAAAAATGCCCACATTTTGGACTGTCCCCACAACCTGGAGTGACCCCACGACAATACCAACGTCAGCGAAACGCTGAAGATTCGGGTATTGAATATCAGCCAGGATGAATTGACGCGCAATCTGTGGCGCTATCGAGGATCGGCCTGGGATCAACGCCCTGTGTTCAAACAAATTTATGAACAAGAGTATGCCCAGTTTGGTGGCGAGCCGTTCGGCTGCATCATCGGCGAGTTCGATCACAGCCCGATGGGCGTGACGCTGCTGACGGAGTTGACGAAAATTTCCGCCGCTTCACCGTCGCCGCTGCAAAAGAGCAAGTGGAACGAACTGGGTAATTCGCGGAATATCGGCAAGATTTTCACCACCCCGGAATACGCCTCCTGGCGCCGCCTGCGCGAAAGCAACGACTCACGTTACCGGGTGTTAACGATGCCGCGTTTGCCTTACGGCGCGAAAACTTGCAGCGTTTGAGTTGCGCTTTTTCTTTCACATACGGAAACATACTTACAGTTTAACTATGGTGTGGTAATCTTCGTCGCGCTTGGTGTGGTGCATTCTCATCGGTATAAGGTTAGGCATGTCGAGTAGTAATGCAGCACATTACTACAGGGAGACAATATGAAAGTTCTACTTATCCGCCGGGAGAATATCGGCGATCTGATTCTGACTACACCGCTCATCGCTATGTTAGCTCGAGACCACCAGGTTGACATGCTCGTCAATTCTTATAATCGGTCGGTTCTTGATGGTAATCCGCACGTAAACAAAATCCATTTGTACACTAAGTTGCATCACAGCAAAGATGGTCAATCTAAAGTTGGCGTAATCCTTAAGCGCCTCAAAACAATGCTGGCCATCCGTAGGGAAAAATATGATGTAGCAATCATAGTAAAAGAGGAATGGGATAAAAGGCCGTTGCAATGGGCTAAAGCCTCAGGAGCCAAGCGTGTCATCGCCATTGGTGAAGATGCGCCATCTTGCATCACTGATAAACTACCGAGAATGAGAGGGAAACAGCACCTGGTTGAGCTACTTAACACCCTTGCTGAACCTCTTGGCTACCATGAGGAGCCTGGTCCCCTAGAACTGTACCTATCTGAGCATGAAAGAGAATTAGCCTTTAAATACGCCGATATAAACCCTGACCTACCTGTCTATGGACTTCAAATCAGTGCCCGTAAAGTTAAGCAACAATGGCCTGCTGGACGATTCATTGAACTGGCCCGACGGCTGGCTGCAAGAGAAAATTGCCAGTTACTGTTGTTTTGGGCCCCTGGTGCAGAAGACAATCCAGAGCACCCAGGTGACGACGGTAAAGCCATGCAAATATTAGAAGGGTGTCGAGGCCTTCCGATCACTCCATTTAAGACCAGTACCATAAGAGAACTGATGGCTGCTATGTCCCTGTGCGACCAAGTTCTCACGAGCGATGGTGGAGCGTTGCATATTGCTGTCGGTGTTCAACGTCCAGTGGTCGCATTGTTTGGCAACAGTGATGCATTTTGTTGGAGGCCCTGGAAAGTACCAAATCGAGTCATTGAGGCGAATGACCGTGATGTGAATAGCATTTCTACCGACCAGGTTTTCGAAGCATTTACTGATTTGAGGTCTGAGGTTACTGACTCGAAAAACCGCGATTAAGTCAGTAGATAAACTAGCCCGCAGTATTGACCCTGACCCCGAATATGATCCAGAGTTCGTCGAGGAAAGGTAATTGCCTGGATAATGCGATGGCTGAAAGTTTTTTTAGTACGCTCAAGGATGAGTGTTTTTACCTGGCAAAGTACGAAAGTATCAACGAGTTAAAGAATGATATTGATGAATATATCCTCTATTACAACCATGAGCGTATTAGCCTGAGACTAAAAAGCCTGAGTCCGGTAGAGTACCGAACCCAGGCTCTGAAAGCCGCCTAATATAAACAGCCCAACTTTATGGGGTCAGTCTATTTTGCGGACCTTTTCTGATAGAGCAGCGAAAATTACAGAACGTCTACTGCGTTCAGTTCTTTGAAAGCCTGCTCCAGACGAGTCACCATGCTGGTCTGCGCTGCACGCAGCCATACACGCGGATCGTAGTATTTTTTGTTCGGCTGGTCAGCGCCTTTCGGGTTGCCCAACTGGCCCTGCAGGTAGCCTTCGTTTTCTTTGTAGTACTTCAGGATACCTTCCCAGGTCGCCCATTGGGTGTCGGTATCGATGTTCATTTTGATAACGCCGTAGCTTACGGAGTCTTTGATTTCCTGAGCAGTAGAACCGGAACCGCCGTGGAATACGAAGTTCAGGCTGTTGTGCGGCAGGTTATGTTTTTTGGAAACATATTCCTGAGAGTCGCGCAGGATAGTCGGGGTCAGTTTCACGTTACCCGGTTTGTAGACGCCATGTACGTTACCGAAGGAAGCCGCAATGGTGAAACGCGGGCTGATTTTGTTCAGTTCAGTGTAGGCGTAATCAACATCTTCCGGTTGGGTGTACAGTGCAGAAGCGTCCATGTGGCTGTTGTCCACGCCGTCTTCTTCACCACCGGTGCAACCCAGTTCGATTTCCAGAGTCATGCCCATTTTGGACATACGCGCCAGATATTTGGAGCTGATGGCAATGTTCTCTTCCAGAGACTCTTCAGAGAGGTCGATCATGTGAGAAGAGAACAGCGGTTTACCGGTTGCAGCGAAGTGTTTTTCACCCGCGTCCAGCAGACCGTCAATCCACGGCAGCAGTTTTTTCGCGCAGTGGTCAGTGTGCAGAATGACCGGCACGCCGTAATGTTCTGCCATCTGATGAACATGATGCGCACCAGAGATTGCGCCCAGGATTGCCGCGCCCTGAGGCACGTCAGTTTTCACGCCTTTACCGGCAATAAACGCAGCACCGCCGTTAGAGAACTGAACGATAACCGGCGCTTTAACTTTGGCTGCAGCTTCCAGAACGGCGTTGATGGAATCAGTACCCACGCAGTTAACCGCTGGCAGAGCAAAGTTGTTTTCTTTAGCTACCTGGAACACTTTCTGAACGTCATCACCAGTGATCACGCCAGGTTTTACGAAATCAAAAATTTTAGACATGTACGTAGTCCTGTATCTTCGGCCGTTTCTGCTCGTCATAATTCGTGCTGCCAGTGCGTTGGCTTCTCTCGCCCCTCCAGCTACCCACTATGGCAAGTTTCTGGAGTTTCGCTGCACCCCCACCTTCTGGCAACGCGAATTATTTAGAGCAACAATTGAATCGTTTTGAAAAACAGGCGGGGTTATCCCGCCTGAACAATTTTACTTCTTAGCACGCTCTTCGAGCATGGCTACTGCAGGCAGAACTTTGCCTTCCACGAATTCGAGGAATGCGCCGCCGCCAGTAGAGATGTAGGAAATCTTGTCAGCGATACCGAACAGGTCGATAGCGGCCAGAGTGTCACCGCCGCCTGCAATGGAGAACGCGTCGCTGTCTGCGATAGCGTTAGCCACGATTTCAGTACCTTTACGGAAATTCGGGAATTCAAACACGCCAACCGGACCATTCCACAGAATAGTTTTGGCATTTTTCAGGATTTCAGCCAGTTTTTCAGCAGATGCATCGCCCAGATCCAGAATTTGCTCATCATCTTTGATGTCGTTTACGGATTTCAGGGTTGCCGTTGCGGTTTCAGAAAACTCGGTGGCAACGCGAACATCACTCGGAACCGGAATATCGCAAGTGTCCAGCAGGCGTTTTGCTTCGCCAACCAGGTCTGCTTCGTACAGGGATTTACCTACGTTGTGCCCCTGAGCAGCAACGAAGGTATTAGCGATACCGCCACCAACGATCAACTGGTCAGCAATTTTGGACAGTGAGTCCAGAACGGTCAGTTTAGTGGAAACTTTAGAACCGCCAACAATAGCAACCATCGGACGAGCCGGTTCTTTCAGCGCTTTACCCAGGGCATCCAGTTCGTCAGCCAGCAGCGGGCCTGCGCAAGCTACGTCAGCAAATTTGCCGATACCGTGAGTAGAAGCCTGCGCACGGTGAGCAGTACCGAATGCGTCCATAACGAATATGTCGCACAGTGCAGCGTATTTTTTCGCCAGCACTTCATCGTCTTTCTTCTCGCCTTTGTTGAAGCGAACGTTTTCCAGAACAACCAGCTCACCAGCAGCAACTTCAACGCCGTCCAGGTAATCTTTAACCAGACGTACTGGGTTGGAGAGTTTGTCTTTCAGATAGTTAACAACCGGCAGCAGAGAGAATTCTTCGTTGTACTCGCCTTCGGTCGGACGACCCAGGTGGGAAGTTACCATCACTTTCGCACCCTGCTTCAGCGCCAGTTCGATAGTTGGCAGGGAAGCACGGATACGCGCGTCGCTGGTGACTTTGCCATCTTTAACCGGCACGTTCAAATCAGCACGGATAAAAACGCGTTTACCAGCCAGATCCAGATCGGTCATCTTAATTACAGACATGGTGAATCCTCTCAATGATTCTTAAAGTTTTGCGAGCGCTGTCGCGCCCTACCTGAAACCAATAGCCACCATTGCTAACGTCGTGTCGAGCATCCGGTTAGCAAAGCCCCATTCATTGTCGCACCACACAAGGGTTTTAATAAGGTGCGCACCACTTACCCGCGTCTGTGTGCCATCAACAATGGCGCTGTGCGGATCGTGATTAAAATCGGTTGAAACCAACGGTAATTCCGTATAATCAACTATACCATGAAATGTCCCACGCGCTGCTTTTTGCAACAATGTGTTGACTTCTATAGCTTTTACAGGTTTTTTCACCGTTACGCTCAGATCGATCGCGGTTACGTTAATTGTTGGTACGCGCACCGCTATCGCTTCAAATCTGTCATTAAACTGCGGGAAAATTCGCGTGATGCCCGCCGCCAGTTTGGTATCCACCGGAATGATCGACTGGCTGGCCGCACGTGTACGACGCAGATCGGGGTGGTAAGCGTCAATCACTTGCTGGTCATGCATTGCGGAGTGAATGGTTGTCACCGTTCCCGACTCAATGCCATAAGCATCGTCGAGCAGTTTAATGACCGGAATAATACAGTTTGTCGTGCAGGAGGCATTAGAGACCATAAGGTCTTCAGCGCGAAGGGTTTCCTGGTTGACGCCGAAAACAATTGTTGCGTCGAGATCGTGGCTACCAGGATGGGAAAAGAGTACTTTTTTCGCGCCCGCCGCCAGATGCGCCTCGCCATCCTCACGGTTGCCATATACGCCGGTACAGTCGAGCACCACATCTACACCCAGTTCGCGCCACGGCAGCGCCGCAATTGAGCGCTCATGCAGGATGCGAATTACATCATCCCCCACAAACAATTGCTCGCGTTCCTGGTGCACATCCCAGGCAAAACGCCCGTGGCTGGTGTCATATTTCAATAAATGCGCCATGCCCACGGCATCGGCCAGTTCATTGATTGCCACCACGGTGATTTCCGCCCGACGCCCGGATTCATATAAAGCACGAACCACGTTGCGTCCAATGCGACCGAAACCATTAATCGCTATGCGTACGGTCATAATTCTCCTGCAAGGCTAGCTGGCCTGAAGTGGATGACAGAGTAATCCAGCCACCACAGAAGGGGAATCCTCACCTGCCTTAAACTGCGTCTGTTTGGTTAATTGTCGAACATTTAATCGACTGAAACGCTTCAGCTAGAATAAGCGAAACAAGGAATAAAAGGAATGATTGTCCAGACAGTTTCGCCAGTAATCTGACTTGAATCACATTTTCGTAGGAATAATCGGCGTAACTAAAAATTACTTTCGTGAGGAAAATAACTGACAGAAAGAGAATAAACGCAACAAAGCGTCCCTGCATGAGCGGTTGATGAAGAAAGCAACACTTGCTGGTGTTAATTAAAACCAACTATGCTCTGTCTGCTTCAGCTCGGTGCGTTCTGCTCGCGGCATCTCAACCGGCAGCGAAGAGAGTTGCTTCGCCCACAGATCGGCCACCCACGTCACGCCTTTCGCGGTGAAGCGCGCCTGAGACCAGCTACGTTTGTTTTCCCCGACGCCGCCATGGACGGTCAAGTAGCCCGCATCAATATGGTACTGCTGCGGCATCAACGTACCGTTTACACGCTGCATAATATTGCGCTCAAGCAAAAAGCGTCGGAACAGAGACTCTTTCACTCGCAGCATCTTGCAAAGTTGACGAAAACCAAGTGACTCTTCACCCCTGACATAACGGTCAAAGAACTCCGCCTTTGGGGCTGAGAGAGCAAGCAACTCTTCCGCTCGCTGACGCTTTTCGTACTGCTCAGCCCAGGCACGCGCAGCAGCAGCAGGGTTCGTAAAATCGGGCAGATTGATAAGCTTCTCTTTCTCCTGCCAGCGATCGAGCATTTCTGCCGTAAAGGTCGGCGAGAGGCGCGAAACTGTCAGCAGTGAGTCCCGTTTATTAAGCAGAAATTCTTGTCGTATCTCACCTTCTCGCTCGTAAGGATGCTCATTTATCGGCTGGGAGAGCCGCTGAGCGGTTTCCAGGCTTTTCACCATCCGCTTCACTTCGCCATGAGTCACGCCTGTCAATTTTGCAATTTCACGGCTGCTGATTGTCGCCAGCACAGGCTGCGAGCTGAAATTTTCACCAGGGATCATCATAGGTTCACTCCTTACTCACTATCACCTTGGATAATTTGCAGAATTATTATACAACACACTGGATACATATCCAGTATTTTTTTCATGCATAGATCAATGCCGTTTTAGTCGAATGACTAAGAAGGGAGAACGGGTTCAGAAGTCTGATGATTATGGAGATAACTGAATGACGGATGGCGCCTCGCTTATCCGGTCTACATATTCCGCAATCCCGTAGACTTGATAATACTTAAGCGCCATCCAAAATGACTTTTCATGCAGGCCCGGCAGGTGAAACGCCGCCGGGCAAGAGTGATTACAGCAACGCTTTCGCTTTTGCCACCACATTGTCAATGGTGAAACCAAACTCTTCGAACAGCAGCTCTGCCGGAGCAGATTCGCCGAAGGTGGTCATTCCCACCACCGCGCCGTTCAGGCCGACGTATTTGTACCAGAAATCCGCAATGCCGGCTTCGATGGCCACACGGGCAGAAACCGCTTTCGGCAGCACGGATTCACGGTATGCTGCATCCTGTTTGTCGAAGGTGTCAGTCGACGGCATGGACACCACGCGCACCTTCACGCCTTCGGCGGTCAGTTTTTCATAAGCAGCAACCGCCAATTCCACTTCAGAACCGGTAGCAATCAGGATCAGTTCCGGCTGAGCGGCACTCTCTTTCAGCACGTAGGCGCCACGGGCGATATCGGCCAGTTGCTGCGCCGTACGCTCCTGCTGCGCCAGGTTCTGACGGGAGAGGATCAGCGCTGTCGGACCGTCGGCACGTTCAACGCCATATTTCCACGCCACTGCGGATTCCACCTGGTCACACGGACGCCAGGTGCTGACGTTCGGGGTCAGGCGCAGGGAAGCCACCTGCTCGACTGGCTGATGCGTCGGGCCGTCTTCACCCAGACCGATAGAGTCGTGGGTGTAAACCAGCACCTGACGCTGTTTCATCAGTGCCGCCATACGCACCGCATTACGGGCATATTCAACGAACATCAGGAAGGTCGAGGTGTACGGCAGGAAACCGCCATGCAGCGAGATACCGTTGGCAATCGCCGTCATACCGAACTCGCGCACGCCGTAGTGAATGTAGTTACCGGCCGTGTCTTCGTTAATTGCTTTCGAACCGGACCAGAGAGTCAGGTTGGATGGTGCCAGGTCAGCAGAGCCACCAAGGAATTCCGGCAACAATGGACCGAAGGCTTCGATGGCATTTTGCGACGCTTTACGGCTGGCAATTTTCGCCGGGTTAGCCTGAAGCTTCTCGACGAAAGCCTGCGCTTTGGCATCGAAATCAGACGGCAGCTCACCCTTCATACGGCGTGTGAACTCAGCAGCCTCCTGCGGGAAGGCTTTGGCGTAAGCGGCGAATTTGTTGTTCCACGCCGCTTCTTTGGCCTGACCGGCTTCTTTCGCATCCCACTGCGCATAGATTTCAGACGGGATTTCAAACGGCGCGTATTTCCAGCCGAGCACTTCGCGGGTCAGGGCGATTTCAGCATCGCCCAGCGGCGCGCCGTGGGAATCGTGGGTACCAGCTTTGTTCGGCGAACCGAAACCGATGATGGTTTTGCACATCAGCAGCGACGGTTTATCGGTGACAGCACGGGCTTCTTCCACCGCACGCTTGATAGCGTCCGCATCGTGGCCGTCAATGCCGCGCACCACGTGCCAGCCGTAAGCTTCAAAGCGTTTCGCGGTGTCATCGGTGAACCAGCCTTCAACATGGCCGTCGATGGAGATGCCGTTGTCATCGTAGAACGCAACCAGTTTGCCCAGTTTCAGCGTACCAGCCAGGGAACAGACTTCATGGGAAATGCCTTCCATCATGCAGCCGTCACCCATAAAGGCGTAGGTGAAGTGGTCAACAATGTCGTGACCCGGACGGTTGAACTGCGCCGCAAGGGTTTTCTCCGCAATCGCCATGCCCACGGCGTTGGCAATGCCCTGCCCCAGCGGACCTGTGGTAGTTTCCACGCCAGCGGTGTAACCCACTTCCGGGTGGCCCGGCGTTTTAGAGTGCAACTGACGGAAGTTTTGCAGCTCGGACATCGGCAGGTCATAGCCGGTGAGGTGCAGCAGGCTGTAAATCAGCATCGAACCGTGACCGTTGGACAGCACAAAGCGGTCACGATCGGCCCAGGCCGGATTCGTCGGGTTATGGTTCAGAAAATCACGCCACAGGACTTCCGCGATGTCCGCCATACCCATAGGGGCTCCCGGGTGACCGGATTTGGCTTTCTGTACCGCGTCCATGCTCAGCGCACGAATAGCATTGGCAAGCTCTTTACGTGAGGACATTTTGACTCCAGATCGGACTGTTAAGGGCTGTTCCCGTAACGACTTGACGACAGCGCGTTTTGGGCTACGCCGGAAAAAGTGCCAACAATGTAACCCAAGCGGCATGCCATGTACATGGAGCATCCTTTTGCTGATTCAGAAATCTCTGGAAGCCGCTCGTATGTTGCGCAAACTCCTCGCCTGGCTGTCTGACTCTTCCTTATACTAACAATCGGCGGGTTCGTCTTGAGCCCTTGCAGCTAGCAGCATATTGACTCAACCATTACGGAAAATAACAAATGAAAATTCGCCCGCTTCTCTTTGCTCTGGGAATAACAACCGTCCTTGCCGGTTGCCAGAATATGGACTCAAATGCTTTTCTCAGCTCCGGCGCGGAGGCTTTTCAGGCCTACACTCTGAGCGATACGCAAGTAAAAACATTAAGTGATGACGCCTGTAAACAGATGGACAGCAAAGCAACCATCGCGCCCGCCAGCAGCACCTACAGCCAGCGCCTGACTAAAATTGCTGCCGCACTCGGCGATAACATCGACGGTCAACCGGCCAACTACAAGGTTTATGTGGCAAAAGATGTGAATGCTTTTGCCATGGCAAACGGCTGCATCCGCGTCTACAGCGCACTGATGGATATGATGACCGACAACGAAGTTGAAGCGGTGATCGGCCACGAAATGGGCCACGTTGCGCTGGGCCATGTGAAAAAAGGTATGCAGGTAGCACTGGGCACCAATGCGATACGCGCAGCCGCAGTATCGACAGGTGGTATCGTCGGTAGCCTGTCGCAGTCGCAGCTCGGCGCACTGGGCGAACAACTGGTAAATTCACAGTTCTCTCAGCGCCAGGAATCCGAAGCAGATGACTACTCCTACGATCTGTTGCGCAAACGCGGCATCAACCCGGCAGGACTAGCGACCAGCTTTGAGAAACTGGCAAAAATGGAAGAGGGTCGGCAGAGTTCGATGTTTGACGATCATCCGGCATCGGCGGCGCGCGCGCAGCATATCCGCGATCGCATGGCCGCAGACGGAATTAAATAACCACATTTCTTCACACCTGCGACCTGGCGTATCAGCAGAGCAGTGACGAATGGCCCGGCGAAAGCTCTGAAACTGAAAGTACGCTACTCCGTACTGCGCGTTTCCGGCAATGCCAACGATATACAATATTGGCGGCAACGAAGTTCGTCTCTACGCAGAATATCCGTTCAACGTATTCTGATAAAAAAAATCCCTTCCGCGCCTACTGGCGGGAAGGGATTTATTTCATCGCAATGTCATTACTGCGTTATTCATCTTCGAGATAGGTGTAACCGTAGAGGCCCGATTCGAACTCTTCGAGGAACTGCTGTTGCAGCGTCTCGTCCAGATCGGTCTGTTTCACCTGATCGCGGAACTGCGTTAGTAGCGTATTCGGATCGAGCTGCACATACTGCAACATATCCGCCACCGTATCCCCTTCATCTGACAGTTCAACTTCAACACTGCCATCCGGGAAGACAAACACGTTTACGGCTTCGGTATCACCAAACAGGTTATGCATGTTGCCGAGGATCTCCTGGTACGCGCCCACCATAAAGAAGCCCAACATTGGTGGGTTATCCGGATCGTACTCCGGCATCGGCATAGTGGTCGCGATGCCGTCGCCATCCACGTAATGATCAATTGCACCGTCGGAATCACAGGTAATATCGAGCAGCACCGCGCGGCGTTCCGGCGCATGGTTCAGCCCTTCCAACGGCAGCACCGGGAACAGTTGATCGATACCCCAGGCATCCGGCATAGACTGGAACAGTGAGAAGTTGACGTACATTTTGTCCGCCATACGTTCCTGCAATTCGTCAATAATCGGGCGATGTGCGCGGTTGCTTGGATCGAGCTGTTTTTGCACTTCATGGCACATATTCAGATAGAGCTGCTCGGCCCAGGCGCGTTCTTGCAGGCTGAAAGTACCTGAGGAATAGCCGACATGAATATCATGCAAATCCATCTGACTGTCGTGCAGCCATTCACGCAGAGAACGGCGAGTGCCAGGCTCATGCATCTCCTCCCAGGTTTCCCACATGCTTTGCAGCGCACGCGGTGCATTTTCCGCCGGAGGAGTCGATAGCGTGTACTCGTTACGTTCAACGCCAATAATATTAGAAACCAGCACGGTGTGATGCGCCGTCACCGCGCGGCCGGATTCGGTGATCACCGTCGGATGCGGCAGGCCATGTTCTTCACAAGCATCGCCAATCGCCCAAATAATGTTGTTGGCATACTCGTTCAGACCATAGTTGACCGAGCAGTCAGACTGCGAGCGTGTACCTTCATAATCCACGCCCAGGCCGCCGCCGACATCGAAGCACTGGATATTGACGCCCAGCTTATGCAGCTCGACGTAGAAACGCGCGGATTCACGCACACCCGTCGCGATATCACGGATGTTGGCCATCTGCGAGCCAAGGTGGAAGTGCAGCAACTGAATACTGTCCAGACGCCCGCGCTCACGCAGGATCTCCACTAGTTGCAGCACCTGCGTTGCAGCAAGACCAAATTTCGATTTTTCGCCGCCGGAGGATTGCCATTTTCCGGAGCCTTGCGATGCCAGACGCGCGCGTACGCCAAGGCGCGGCACCACGTTCAGGCGTTCAGCTTCTTCCAGCACGATGGCGATTTCGGTCATTTTCTCAATCACCAGATAGACCTTGTGGCCCATCTTTTCGCCAATCAGCGCAAGACGAATGTATTCGCGATCTTTATAACCGTTACAGACAATCACCGAACGGGTCATACCGGCATGAGCCAGCACGGCCATCAATTCCGCTTTGGAACCGGCTTCCAGCCCCAGCGGTTCGCCGGAATGGATCAGGGATTCAATAACACGGCGATGCTGGTTCACCTTGATCGGGTAAACCAGGAAGTAATCGCCATTGTAGCCGTAGGACTCACGCGCGCGTTTGAACGCGGCATTAATTGAGCGCAGACGGTGTTGCAGGATCTGTGGGAAGCAGAACAATGCGGGCAGACGTTGCCCCTGTGCTTCACGTGCTTTTACCAGCTGTGCCAGGTCGACACGGGCTTCCGGGACATCCGGATCCGGGCAAACGCTGATATGGCCCAGCTCGTTGACGTCGTAGTAGTTATTGCCCCACCAGGCAATGTTATAAGTACGAAGCATCTTGCTGGCTTCCTGGGAGCTCATCGCAACCTCCTGCATGGAACGTAGTACACCCTGTTCGCCTGCTGACGAAGGCGAAAACGAAGACATGTCGTCAGACATAGCGAACCTCAATCTATAAAAGTGTATACCCTGCGCACATCACGCTGACCGATTGCCAAAGCGCGAAGAGACACAGGTATAAAATAGTTGACTACTATCGCAGTGACACATAGCGATAACAACCCATAAACAGCCTGGCTTAGCTTGATTTCAGGCCAACGCCACGCCTGTGCGACCGGTTTCTTTTTCATATCATTGTAAAACACGCATCCGAACGTCTGTATGACAGCCCGGCGAAACCACGAGAAAACCCCTGTATTAGCAGGAGAGCCCTTGTTCAGGTATCACAACGCCTTACCAGCCCTGGAATCCTGGGAAGCGCCGAAATGGGTATAACATCGGCAGGTTTGCAGATTAGAAATGCAGGTTGCGGGGAATAAATGCACACCAGAACGGTGCGACAGATTCTGCGGAAAACAACGGTTCATTATCTCTTATCACCTCCAACGCAAGCCATAGCGACCCGCGACAAGCCAAAGCCCTGAATCAACTGCTTAACCCGGCTGGAAGTGGCGGCACGGCATGTTGACCGTGCGCTTTTTTTAAGAGCCGCGCGCGGCGTTTTATACCGACAACGGGGTAAAAATGCAAAATAAAAAAGCTGTGTTTGCCGCATTGTCAGGAAAATTTTCCGTCACTATTTGTGTCAGGTTGAGGCAGGGATCAAAAAAGGCTGGAAATGGGTTCAACAACTGACCTAAAATAGCCATCCAGATGTTAATCCATCCAGATTGATTAACTCTCAGACTTCTTGTGCCATCATCTGCAATCTGCGCCGCCAGGCGTGAAAACATCCGGGCACAGAATTCGAGCTAACCGTATTACTCCAGGGTGAAAACTTACTATGGCTAAACACCTTTTTACGTCCGAGTCCGTTTCTGAAGGGCATCCTGACAAAATTGCTGACCAAATTTCAGACGCCGTGCTGGATGCCATCCTTGAACAGGATCCGAAAGCGCGCGTTGCATGCGAAACCTATGTCAAAACCGGTATGGTGCTGGTTGGCGGTGAAATCACTACCAGCGCATGGGTCGATATCGAAGAGATCACCCGTAACACCGTACGCGAAATCGGCTATGTGCACTCCGACATGGGCTTTGATGCCAACTCTTGTGCCGTACTGAGCGCCATTGGCAAGCAATCTCCGGACATCAACCAGGGTGTTGACCGTGCCGATCCGCTGGAACAGGGCGCTGGCGACCAGGGTCTGATGTTTGGTTACGCGACCAATGAAACTGACGTGTTGATGCCAGCCCCGATCACCTACGCTCACCGTCTGGTACAGCGTCAGGCTGAAGTGCGTAAAAACGGCGTTCTGCCGTGGCTGCGCCCGGATGCAAAAAGTCAGGTCACTTTCCAGTATAATGACGGCAAAATCGTCGGCATCGATGCTGTCGTTCTGTCTACGCAGCATGCTGAAGACATTGACCAGAAATCGCTGCAAGAAGCGGTCATGGAAGAGATTATCAAGCCGATCCTGCCGGCCGAGTGGCTGAACGCGTCCACAAAATTCTTTATCAACCCGACTGGCCGTTTCGTTATTGGCGGCCCAATGGGCGATTGCGGCCTGACCGGCCGTAAAATCATCGTTGACACCTACGGCGGCATGGCTCGTCACGGTGGTGGCGCGTTCTCCGGTAAAGATCCATCGAAAGTAGACCGTTCCGCAGCTTATGCCGCTCGTTATGTAGCGAAAAACATCGTTGCTGCGGGTCTGGCCGATCGTTGTGAAATTCAGGTTTCCTACGCTATCGGTATCGCAGAGCCGACGTCCATCATGGTGGAAACGTTCGGTACAGAGAAAGTGCCGTCCGAACAGCTAACGCTGCTGGTCCGTGAATTCTTTGACCTGCGTCCGTACGGTCTGATCCAGATGCTGGATCTGCTGCACCCGTTCTACAAACAAACCGCCGCATACGGTCACTTTGGTCGTGAAACGTTCCCATGGGAAAAAACCGACAAAGCAGCACTGCTGCGTGAAGCTGCCGGCCTGAAATAATCCGCTGACAGCTTTCCTCTAAAGGCCAGCCTCGTGCTGTAATGCCAGTCAGTTAAGCAACTGACTGGCTCTTTTTCGGGGCTGTGGGGTATTTCCAGGGCCTCTCCTTTACCACTCTCGGGAAGGCCCTTTCCCTTCTTGTCGGTAATTTCACAAGTTGTCCCATACTTGCAAGATCGCGCATCAGCTCCGGTATACGTCCCGGTGATGCGCCCTGCAATGTCATCAGCATTCTCATCACCATTCCGCATGATTCTGAGAAACTCAGTTGATTCGGCCAGTAACCTTTCAGATGTTCCGCCATTTTAATCATCTGATATCTCACCAGATTATAAGCCAGTAAGACACCCCACAGCTCTTGCTCCACAAGCTCCGGCTTTTTACTTC
>NZ_FMBC01000035.1 GCF_900094795.1 Kosakonia oryziphila | reverse complement strand
TGTACATAAAAAAATCCGGAAACGAGTGAGCGTTTCCGGATTCTTACACAGCCACTGGATCGGTCAACTGATCCTTAACTGATCGGCATTACTCCCCACCATGGATGTAGAAGTCATGCGCGGCGACAAAAAACCATATCAATATGAAATAAAAGGATTTATTTCACATCACGCCTGCTTTGCGACCGCATTCATACAAAGCACTCTCTGTAAGCACAGGCGTTTTCACATCTATAAATATTGTTGCTCTGAAATCGTCAGACATGGTCTGCCTTGGTGAACTTCGCCAAGCTTGACTATGTCGGCTACACTCGGTTCATAATTTTCCTCTACTGGCAGAAGCTAAGCCGGAAATGACGTTTCTGGACAAGTCAGAAATTGAAAGGCTGTTAGGAGTATTGACCGGAGATGCTTTGCTCGTTGCTATCCTCTGCCTTAGCACTGGCGGAAGATGGACAGAGGTAGCTACTCTAAAACCGGCGCAGATAGCCAGTTGCAGGGTTACCTTTTTGAAAACTAAAAACGGCAAAAAGCGAACCGTGCCTATCTCAGCACAGCTTGAATAGAAAGTGAAAGAGGAAGCCAGTGGGAAGCTGTTCAAAGTTGATTATGAAAAATTTTGCGGGGTCTTACGCAACGTGAAACCTGACATTCCACCCAATCAGGCAACACATATTCTGCACCACACTTTCGCAAGCCATTTCATGATGAACGGGGGAAATATTATTGCCCTGCAACAGATTCTCGGGCATGCAAGCATTCAGCAGACAATGGCCTATGCGCACCTTGCTCCTGACTACCTGCAAAATGCTGTCGCGTTGAACCCTCTTAACGGAGGAGTGACGGTATAAATCATCTCTCTGAGTGTCCACATTGTGTCCACACTCAGAGGGTTTTGAAACCGTTCCATACTGTCACAGCTTTTTCTAAGCTACTGTTTTATTTAGAATAATGTGTAAGTAATTGATAAAAAAAACCCCCACATCATGTGGGGGAAGACAGGGATGGTGAAGAAATCTAGCCAGCAACACATTGGAATAAAAGGATTTATTCTAAACTTCGTCTACATTTTGACTACACTTCGACGTAAAAAAGCCGGGCTTCTGCCCGGCATCTTACCGAAACATCCCTCACTCATCAGGGCCGCAATTGTCTTTGTATGACGCTGGCACTGGATCACTAAACCGGGTGTAGATTTTCTTCTCCGTTACAGAGTAGGTGACCCCCTTAGAAAACGTACCCTTTGATTTCATGCTTATTTTCATAAGGAATGGAGAGAATCCCTCGTAAGCCCCAAAACCATTTTTTGCATTGATCTGGCCGCAAACATAGCCAGTGATAGCCCCATCAGGTGAATCCTCACCCTGAACAAATCGAAGATATCTAAATTTTACGCTATCTGGATCCCTAACATCTGCTGCAACTTCTGACTTACCTAGTTCAACAGCTTTTTCAGCGCCGGGCTTACATCCAACGAGAGAAACCAAAGCCAGTATTAACAACACCTTTTTCATATCCCTATCCCATCATCGCTATTAATATGCTGACCGATGTTATCAAAGATATTTTCTCTGGAAAAAACGTTTTGCTTGAAGTTGCCCCCGCACTAAATAGAGTTACGGGGGCGCTATGATGGTGGTCAGAGAGCCAGATTAAGCTGGTCTCTGCCGTAATGTGATTCCGGAAAGGCATCGCGGGGGATAAAGTCAGGCGGTAACGGTGCAGTGCCTACGCGTTTCGTTACTTCCCTTTCCACGCTGTTTAACGTGGTGAATGACCGGCTACATTCCATATTCTGGCACTGGTGATATTGCCGGATCGTCATATCGGTTATTTTACGGCTGGTACGGGTGCGGGCCATAGCGCCGCAGAATGGACATCTGAACATAATGATGGCTCCCCTGTGGGAGTTGAACTCTATTTCATTTTATTCAGTTTCCGCTATCCAGTCAGGTATTTTTGCTTCCAGTTCCAGCCGGGTAGTAAAGCCGTTGTCGTCTATGACGTGCTCAGCACGCGCAATGATCCAGTCCTGATTATCTATTTCATCCTTAAAACCGCTAACCGTAACGTGCATTTCTGGGTAAAGCTCAGCGCGGCCACGCGCCAGGGTGATCGAAAACTCTGCCGCACCACGCTGAAGCTGTTGCCATTTTGCCGCTGCCGCACGTTTCGCCGCCTCTTCATTCTGGTAAGTTTTGCGCAGTACATAGACGTTACCGTCTGCGCCTTCCATGTAATCGCCCTCACGACTACTGCTCTTCTCTTTTTTTGGCTTTGCAGGCTTGCGGCGCTTAACGCTAACCTTTTTCTTTTTGCCAAAATTCAGATCCAGCCAGTAAGCCCTGACGCCGGTATACGCATCCCGATCGGCAATACGAAAGCGGTGTCGATCGCCGCTCGTGCGGTCAATGCTGGCAGAAGGTAACGCCTTCCCGTCAGCGGTAACACCACCACCCGGCAGGATAAACAGCAGACTGCCGTTCTTGACGGTGGCAATTGCACCCAGCATTTCCGCCATGCGGGTAAGGAATGACATGTCGCTTTCCTGCGTCTGGTCGGCGTGATCAATCTCAATGTCCATGAGCATTTCACTGATCTGCGCCTTCAGCCCGTAACGGTGTGCAATAGCCGACACGACGCGCTCAACGGTCACATCATGCCAGGAGACTTCACGCTTAACGTTGAACTCTTCACGAAAATCAGCGCTGCGGGCAGTAATGCCAATGGTATCTGCCGGGCCTTCGTGGGAAACCTCGTCAACCGTATACAGCCCCTTGTAAATCAGAGGTTCACCCAGCCAGCCAAATGATACGGCAAGCTCAGCCCCGCGAGGTGGCAGTGCAACCATACCATCACTGTCATCAATGGAAATGGATAGCTGATCGGCATCAAAACCCCGGTTGTCCGTCAGTGACAACGACATAATCCGATCATCTAGCTGCGTCAGCACTTTGCCGCCCATCGAAATGCTGAACCCCGGACTTTTTACCGCCTCAGTCAGTGAATCGTTATAACTGCTGACGGCATCGTTAAGTGATTTGGTCAGGTCTGTAAGTGCCATGCTTCCCCCCTTCTTCCGGCGAAGGATCCCACGCGCGCGGGAGAGACCAAATCAGTTTTTGTTGTCGCCGTCCGGCCAGACCCGCAATAGCGTGAGTGGCAATCAAACATGGGGGATTATCACTGCGAACTCAATAACGTAATGGTGGAAACTATGGCGGAATCTCGCTTTCATGGTGCCCGCATCCGGGAGAATACCGACCTTGTGGCGGCTATTAATGACATTGAATCCAGTGTCATTGGGGTTGTCGCCGTGGCGGATGGTGCCGATGCGGAAACCTTTCCCCTGAATACCCCCGTATTAGTGACACGGGTTAACAACGTGCTGGGTAAGGCGGGTAAAACCGGCTCCCTGTACAAAACGCTTAAAGCCATCGCTGACCAGACAAGCCCGAAGGTGATCGTTGTGCGCGTGGCCGCAGCCACGAAAGAGGAAGGCGGTAAAACGCAGTCGCAGCTCATCATGGGTGGCACGGCAGAAGACGGCAGCTATACCGGCATGTACGCATTTCTGACGGCTGAACAAAAGGTCGGCTATCGTCCGCGCATCCTAGCCGCACCAGGCTACGACACGGAAGAAGTTACCTCTGCGTTATGCGTCATTGCGCAGAACCTGCGCGCGTTTGTCTATGCCAGTTGTTACGGCTGTAAGACGATGGCGGAAGCCATCACCTATCGCGCAACCTTCGCCTACCGCGAACTTATGCTTATCTGGCCTGATTTCATCGCCTACAACCCGCTGACCGGAGAGAACGAAACCTTCCCGGCCCCGGCGTATGCCTGCGGCCTGCGTGCGCTGATTGACAACAATCAGGGTTGGCATAAATCGCTTTCCAACGTGTCGGTCAACAACGTGCTGGGTATTTCGCAGGATGTTTTCTGGTCGCTTCAGGCTGAAGACAGCGACGCGAACGAACTGAACAACAAGGAGATCACAACGCTCATCAAGCGTAACGGTTTCCGGTTCTGGGGAAACCGCGTCACGGATACCAAAGATTATATTTTCGAGGTTTATACCCGTACCGCTCAGATCCTTGCTGACAGCATTGCGGAAGCGCAGTTTGAAGCCATCGACGAGCCGCTTTCCCCGGCCAACGTCAAGGATGTGGTCAGTGGTATCAGCGGGAAACTTAGTTCGCTGGTAACACAAGGGCGGTTAATTGGCGCTTCCTGCTGGTTTGACATTGTGGATAACCCGACAACTGGTCTTCGTCAGGGCCAGGTGCGCATTCGTTATAAATACACACCCGTTCCACCGATGGAGGATCTGACGATGTACCAGACCTTCACCGATGAATACTTTGAATCGGCGTTCTCTTCGCTGGGAGGTGCATAAATGGCGGTTCCTCACAAACTGCGCCTGTTCACCTGCTTTGTGAACGGCAGCAACTGCATCGGCAAAGTCTCTTCCGTGACGCTGCCAAAACTGACCCGCAAGACTGAAGATTTTCAGGGCGGCGGGATGATTGGCTCTGCGGCCGTAGATCTCGGTCTGGACAGTGGCGCACTGGACACCACGATGGTGGTTGGCGGTCTGGTTCAGTCTCTTTTGCTTAACTACTGCGGCGATATCGACGAAACCCGCTTTCGCTTCGCCGGTGAGTATTACACCGATGGTGAAAGCCTGCTAGTTGAGGTCGAACTGCGTGGCCGCATCACAGAAATGGACGGCGGCGAAAGCAAGCAGGGAGAAGACACCTCCGTCAGTTACACGATGAAGAACACCTATTACAGGCTCACCATCGACGATAAGCCGCTGTTTGAGTTTGATTTGCTGAACTTCATCTACAAGAAAGACGGCAAGAATATTTACCCTGACCGCATTACGTCTGCGCTGGGAATGGGTAACTGATTAACCTGATAAGTGGCGGTACACTCGTACCGCCCGGAGCATTCAACAATGAGCAAGAAAACCGATAACGCCATTACGCTGGCAAAACCCGTTGTTCGCGGCGATGAGAAAATTACTCAGGTAACGATCACGGATGAGATCAAACAGGCTGGTTCCCTGCGCGGGCTGAAGCTTGTCAACGTGATGAATATGGATGTGGATTCTGTGGCGGTGCTGCTGACCCGCGTCACGTCACCGCGCCTCAAACAGAGCGAAATTAACGAAATGGATACCCGCGATTTCGTCAGCCTGTCAGAAGCGCTCGTCCCTTTTTTAACACCTGCGGTATCTGGAGCATCGAGCGAGGCGGAGACGGAGAATCAGTAACACTCCTGCGGTTCGACCTGATCGACGATCTGGTCGCTGATATCGCAGTTGTTTTCAACTGGCCGCCCTCTGAAGTCTTCACGATGGAACTGGGCGAAGTCATAGCCTGGCGTGAGCGGGCGGCTGTCCGAAGTGGAGCCAGTGACAGTGAAGAGCCTTAGTATCCGCGTCGCGTTCAGCGCGATTGATAAACTTACCCGTCCGGTTAATGCCGCCCGCCAGAGTGCGGGCGGTTTATCTGAATCCCTCAAAAAAACGCAGTCCAGCATTAAAGATCTGGACAGTCAGTCCCGGACGTTCAACCGTCTGCGCGACAGCGTGCAAAAGACCTCCCGCAAAATCGACGACGCCAGCCGGACACTTGAAGGGCTGAATCAGGCGCAACGGGAAGGCACGCAGCTTACTGAGAAACAAAAAGCACATATGGCTGCGCTGGCCGCAAAGCTTGAACGTCTGAACTCTGCACGTACACAGGAAATGGTTAAGCTGCGCGCTGCCTCCCAGGCATTACGCGGCCACGGTGTTTCGCTGGTCGGCAGCGATCGCACAATTCAGAGTGCGATACGTCGAACCGAGCAGTACAACCAGACGCTGGAGCGGGAACGGCGACAGCTTGCCGCTGTCACGCAGGCACGCGCACGCTACGACCAGATGCAACAAACTGCGGGCAAACTTCGCGGCGGTGGCACGATGGCCGTTGCCGGTGCTGCTACTGCCGGTTACGCGGCGGGGCGCTTCTTATCCCCTGCCGTTGGGTTTGACCGGGAAATGTCCCGCGTACAGGCGCTGACCCGCATAGATAAAAACTCAGCAGACTTTTCGGCACTCCGCGATCAGGCCAAAAAGCTGGGTGCTGAAACTCAGTTCACCACGACTGACGCCGCCAGTGGCCAGGCATTCCTCGCTATGGCCGGTTTCACTCCGCAGGCCATTCAGGCCGCACTGCCTGGCGTGCTCAATATGGCGCTGGCCGGGGGTATGGATTTAGGTGAAAGCGCCGATATCAGCTCAAATATCCTGTCTCAGTTCCGCCTCGATCCCAAAGAAATGGATCGCGTCAGTGACGTATTAACGGGCGCGTTCACCCGTACCAACACCGATTTGCAAAATATCGGTGAAGCGATGAAGTACGCCGGGACGGGCCTTTCCAACCTTGGCGTAAGCGTTGAACAGACAACAGCCATGATCGGCGTGATGGCTAACGTGGGTCTGCGCGGGAGTATCGCCGGTACGGGTTTGCAGGCCACATTTTCACGTCTGGCCGCTCCAACCGGCAGGGCGAAAGATGCCCTTAAAGAATTGGGTGTACAGGTCGCTGATGCAACGGGAAAAATGCGCCCTGCTGAAGTAGTTCTCACAGACCTCTATAAAAAGATCAGCAAATACGGCGACACCGATAAGCTCTCATTCTTCAAAGATATTGCCGGTGAAGAAGCGTCAAAATCATTCCAGGCTCTGGTTATGTCCGCAGGTAGTGGCGAACTTCAGAAGCTACTTGGTGAACTGAAAAATGCCAAAGGCGAGGCACAGAAAGCCGCCAAAATAATGGCGGATAACCTTGACGGCGATCTTAAAAATCTGGACAGCACCTGGGAAGGCTTTCGTATTCAGATTAACGATCTCGTCAACAATCAGCTTCGCGGCCTGACACAAGGGCTTAGCGACGTTGTGGGGAATATGACGCAGTGGGCGAAGGAAAATCCGAAACTCGCCCAATCCCTGCTGGTTGTCGGCGGCAGCGTTCTGGCACTGACTGCCGTTATTGGCGGCACATCGCTGGCGATCGGTCTTCTGATGGGGCCACTGTCTAAACTCCAGTTAGGTTTTACCCTGCTGACAGGTGGCAGAGGTATAACCGGAACGATTGCCGCATTCCGAACACTCGGCACAGTTTCCGGCCCGGCAATGGCAAGCGTGCGCGGATGGGGGCCAGTTCTTGGCTCAGTAGCAGGAAAAATGCGGGGAGTATCAGCCATCATCCCTGCAATGCGTGGCGCACTTATGGGGATATTTCTTGCACCTGGTGCCGCACTGGGCGCACTGACTAAAAATATTGGAATGTTTGCCCTTCGACTGACTGGCTTGCCCGCAATATGGGGCATGATCACTACTGCGGTATCTGTACTTGGTACAGCGCTATCACTGCTATTTAGCCCCATTGGCCTGATAGTGGCAGCGTTTATTGCAGCTGGCGTGCTTATCTGGCGGTATTGGGAACCTCTTAAAGCATTTTTTGCTGGCGTGTTCACCGGCATCATGGAAAGACTTTCCCCATTACGCGAGACCTTCGCGCAATTCAGCCCCATCTTTGACGCGATAGGCAGCGCTGTTAGCCAGGTCTTTAACTGGTTCAAATCTCTGCTTTCCCCGATGGAATCCAGCAAGGAAACGCTGGATAAATGCTCCAGCGCCGGGGAGGTGTTCGGCAACGTTCTTGGTGGCGCGCTCCAGCTTGTTCTTGCACCTGCCAAAATGCTGCTGGATACACTGGCGTGGATCCTTGAAAAACTCGGTGTTCTTCCTGATGAGGCAGAAAAAGCCAGGAAAAAAATCGAAGACGCGCAGCGCATGGCCGTTCTTCAGGACAAAGTTGCCCTTCTTCAGGGGGATATCGCTAAAGTTGCACCGAAAAAAGTTGAGGTGAATAACGTTCCGCCCGGAGCACCGCAACCCACTTCACCGCTGACAGGCGATAACGGCACTATGCGCCGGTTGCAGAGTATCGACAGCAACACCAAAGCGACAGCCGACAACACGAAGAAGATCGGCCCCGGCGATATCGTGTTTAAAAACCTGCCGCGTGCACTGGCCGTTCGTGGTGAATGGAAGGAGTCGCAGCTTGCCAGCACCACTACGGCAGGCCGGTTAGGTGCACACTCCGCAGTGTTGGGAGGAGAACGGACGAAGCCACAACTTGCCAGCACCATCACGGCAGACCTGTTAAGTGCGCGCCCCGCAGTGGTGGCGGCATCGCTTCCTGTCAAACAGGCGGAACTACCTCCAGTCAGCCGCAATGTCAGTAATATACCGGCTGTCACTGGTGGGTTCACGGGAGAAATTCATGTTCACTTGCACGGCGTTGACCGACAGGACGCACGCGAAATTGGCCGGATTGCCGCCGATGCGGTGAATGCCGAACTGGCCCGTCTTGCACGGCTCAATCGCGGCAGCTTCAAAGACAGAGATTAAGGGGAGGCAACATTATGATGATGATATACGGGATGTTCGTTTTTGAACTGAGGACGTTGCCTTACCAGCAGCTACGGCATTCGATGAACTGGCGCCATGTCAAAAATGACCGCATCAACCGATCGGCAAAATGGCAGTACATCGGCGCTGGTGAGACGCAGATCAACCTTGACGGGGTGCTTTACCCTGAAATTACGGGCGGCGACGTGTCTCTTACCGTTCTGGCAACGCAGGCATACACCGGGCGTCCGTGGCCTTTAATCAGCGGCGCAGGGCAGATTTACGGGATGTATGTGCTGACCGGGCTACAGGCCACGCATACGGAGTTTGACCGCTACGGGAAGGCGAAAAAAATAGAGTTTTCGATCAGCTTCCAGCGCTGTGATGAAGATTTACGCGAACGCCTGCAAGCCTCGTCCGTTGGCGATCTGCTTTCCGGGCTGAAGGATAAAGCCACATCTGCCTATAACTCTGCCAGTAGCACACTGTCGGGCCTGTTCTGACGGTATCCACATAAAACTAAAGCGGGCATTTGCCCGCTTCATCTTCCGGAACACACCGCCATAACTGACCGTGCTGCAGCACCGTTAAAAATGACAGTACTCGATACATATGGCCAGCACGGTTAGAACCGGCAGTGCGTGCCGGAATGCAAACTTATTCCGGCTTTTCCGGCCAGGTGATATCCGGTGCCTTCGACGTATCCACCGCCTGCACAACTTTGATGTATTTCATCCAGGCGATCAGACTGGCTTTGTCTTCATCACTGATAATGCTTAGCTGTAGTTCAGTCTGCCACAGGCTGATCGTCGCTTGTGCCTCTGCAAGTAACGCAGCTTTCTGTTGCCCCGCTGCCTCCACATCCGCTGCGTGCTGCGCTTTTGTATCCGTCACCCATCCGCTGCCGTTCCATGTATCGTATGGCGTGGCAGGTGCCAGCGTGGTGGTGCCCTCCGGGTAATCACCGGGTGCAGAAATGCTCACCGCCTCACCTGTTTCGGTGCTGTATACCGTTTCACCCCGATGATCGGCTACGTATTCCCAGGCGGTAAAATCTGCTGTCCGGCAAATGGCAAAATCTTCTTTGCTTTCGTCTGGCGCATCGGTGCAAGAATTGGCAGGAATGCCAACACCCACAGCCAGATACTCTAAGGATAAAGATAAATATTCCCGCGTCTCCCCGTCATAGTTAAACACTGTAATTTCACCGGCCACCGTGGCAATAAGTTCACTGTTTAATTTTGCCTGCGTCATTATGCAGCCCTCACTATGTAGTTAAAGACAGTATTGCGCGGCCTGTTCTCTGTTGAAGTCGGTACAACTAATGATGCATCAAATAAGACACCATAATTAGTTACTTGAAACGAAGACTGCGTTACAGGAATAAGAGAATTATTAGTTCCCGAATTATAAGTTGTGAGTGCTCCACCAACCCCGGTAGGAAGGACTACAGTTTGGTTTACTTGTCCTTGCGTATAAGCAACTATTTGCCCTCGAATATTGCGGATTGCATCACCCTGAGCACTTAATAACTGTCGCCCGTTATCCACTCCGCGCCCATCATCCCAGCCACGTAGAAACTCACCACGCAAATCAGGCAAGCTACCGGAAGGATATGCAACAGCAAGCTTTGGGTATTTCGTTTTATCAAAAGTTGCGCCATTACACTTAAGCCAGCCATCAGGGGGAGTTGCCAACGACCACGGCAGGGGAAATCCGACCGGGATATATTTATCAATATCCGTTGTTTTTAGATATTGGGGATGTGGGTCAGTGGCGGCAAGATGCGCGGCCAGCTTCTGATCTACATATGCCTTAACTTCAATAACGGCATCATCGACATATTTGCGGGTTGCCAGCACCACGGACGGATCGATTTTCAGCGTTACCGCCTCGGTACTGCTGACGATCAGGATAACGCGAATAACCTGCACACGCCCGCTGCCTTCCTGCAACTGCGGTTTATAGGTCTCCGCGCAGTTGGCAACTGCAATCATATCGCCGTCTTTATCAAACAGGCCGATTTCACGGATCCACCATCCGCCCACGTCTTCCGGTATGATCTGTTCCGCAATGATCTGATTGGTATTTATCGGGTCGACAGTCAGCATGTTAAGTTGCGCGCGGCGCAGCTCATGCGTCAGCGCGGTTTGTGCCGGGTTCGGTGTCGGCAGCGCACCATTGCCATCACCCACGGCCATCTGGGTGATCTCAACCTTCGCACCCAATGCCGTGGCGTTTGCCAGTTTTGCCGCCCCGATATTGGTTAACAGGGCAAAATATTTAGTCGCCAAATGCTACCTCCACGGTATCAATTAAATGGACTGCCGCGCCGGTGTAATCGCCACCGCCCACGGATATGGTTTCAGGAAAATAAGGGTAAACGGTCAGAGTATCGCCGATATAACACCCGGCCCCGGCTTCGATATAACCCTGCGACTGAAGCGAAAGAGAAAGGCCAGTAAGGTGGCGACTTCTCGGCTTGGCATCGTCAATAAGGCGCTCAAGCTCAAGATAGGTTTCCTCCGTAATCCCCTGTTCCTGAATGCCGATTTCAAGCTTGAATGTTCCCGGCTCTTCACCGCTCTGCCACCACTCGATCACGCGCAGCAGAAAGCCGAACGGTTCAACGACGCGACGCAAAGCGGAAATAGTGCCCTTCTGACGGTGAACCAGCCATGAGGCTTTAATCACCTGCCGCTTGGTCTGTTCTGACCAGTTCTTATCCCAGCGGTCAACTGACAACGCCCAGGCGAGATAAGGCAGAAGATCAGCGGGGCATTCGTCCGGATTCCACAGCTTACGCAGATCAACAGGAATATCGGTAAGCCGTTCCGTCACCTTCTCCGTACTGCGCATAAAACCGCTGGCCGAAGGCGGCAGCATGTTCTTATTCATCAGTGCCCCCGGTTTCTATCGCGAAGGACTCGCACCGCGCTGCCTGCGTATCGGCGATCACAATATCGCTGGCAGGCTCCAGCAGCTCCACCCTCTGCACACCCTGAACATGCAGCGCCGCCATAATGGCTGAGCGGGCAACGTCACGGCCAATCTTGCCCTGCTGATTCAGCCAGGACTGAAGCGCGTCCTGCGCGGCGGTATGGATTGGTTCAGACTCCGGGCCGGGATAGAAATACAGCATCGCATTGATCTGATAATTCACTATCTCTGCTGCCTGAACGGTCAGACGATCGGCAACGGGGCGCTTATCGTCAGCAGACAGCGCTTTATCCACCGTCGCCAGCAGTTCCGCACTGGCAGTGCCGTCACCTTCGGTAGACAGCACAGAGACCACCACCACAGCAGGCGACGGGCTGATCGCTTTGGCGTCCGCCACTTTGCCGCTGGCACTTTTGGCAAAATATTCATATGCGCCGGTTGGCCCCGCCACGCTAAGCCCTTCAAATGCAGCCTGCGCGCGCAAACGCAGTGCGGTATCGCTTTCCGTTACCGCGTCAGTGGTTGCCGTCTCCGGGGTAATGATCAAACGTTCTGTATTCAGGTTGCCCGCGAGATTATCAAGATCTGACGATACGGCATGGCTTAACATGCACGCCGCCGCACCGTCATTAATCCGCTGTCTGAGCATCATTTCACGGTAAGCAACTACCTGGGCGATCACGTTCAGCGGTTCGGATTCCAGCTTCAGCGCGGCGGCAACAGAAGCCTGCTGTTCCTGCGGGAATGCCGCCAGCATAACGGCTTTGACCTCGCTGAGAATGACTTCAAAGTCCAGCATTTGGATAATTTGCGGCTGCGGTAGCTGCGATAAATCAACTGTTGCCATTGCTGCCACTCCTGAGCGTCAACGAACTGCCTGCCGTCTGCATGGTTTCGGTGATAATACCGACCAGTTCAGCGGTGACAGCGCCATCCTTTGAATAACTGATATTGATGCCGTTCAGGGCAATACGCGGCTCCCACATCGTCAGGGCGATCACTGCCGCACTCATACATTGCAGGCGCGTCACTTCGTTCTGTGGTTCATCCAGCAGATCGGGGATCATGCTGCCGTAGTCCCTCCGCATAACCCGGCTTGCCAGCGGCGTGGTCAGTATGTCGCGTACTGAATTCCACAGCTGATCTGTATCGGTAAGCTGGCCCGTGCCGTCCGGGTTCATCCCGGTATAGCGGACTGTCATTTCGGCCCCCCTGTGTTGCTGCTGCCACCCTGCACACCACCATGCACGTGCGAATGAACAGTCACCCCGTTAGACGAAAGCGATCCGCCAGAATGGGTAACATTGCCCTTCATCGTGCCACCCTCCGACAGTTCGAACGTCCGCGCTTTCAGATGGTTGGTGCATTCTACAATTGGTGTTTCAAGCGTGACGCTGGCAGAGGCTTTGATATGTGCTGTCTTCATGCCCTGCGCTTCCAGCGCGCTGGCCTCTGCGTCATAGCGGAAAGAGGCACCGTCTGGTGCTGTCAGCACAATCTCTTTCAGGCTGCTGCCCGGCGCAGGGTGGTCACTGCTGTAGAGACTGCCGATAATGACCGCCGTTTCAGGGTTGCCACCGATACAGCCCAGCCAGACCTGCTCACCCACGGAAGGCGGCACCCAGATACTGAATGCCCCGGCGCGCGTGGTGGTCCAGCGCAGCCAGTCGGTCTGAAGCTCGCCGCTTTGCACGCGCACGCGCCAGCTCTCTTTATCAATGGCGATAACGACGCCGACGCGAAGGATATTTCCCAGCAGGCGGATCAATTCAGCGCTCATCGTGCGGCACTCCTCAGGCTGCTAATCACCTGTGTTGTAATCATCTGCTCATCGGCAGCGGTAAAGCCCAGCAACTCACGCACCGGATATTTAGCAAAAGTACCCGGCCCGACCTGATCGCGCTGGCCGTACTGGTGCACGCGTGCAATGCGCGCGGCCACACCGTCATAACCCACGGAAGTGCCGCCTGCATCAGCACGCATTTTGAGAAAGCGATAGCTGCGCAACCGCTGAAACATCGGCACTTTCTTCGTGGTGCTGCGGCGCACTGAGCGCGTATTGATCTCGATGTAGCGCTCAATATCACTACGGTAAAACGTGCGAATATCATTTCTTTCTTCGTCAAAGCCGGTAATAGTGCGCCCGTATTTTCCCCGGCCACCGTGCCAGTTTTTGAGGCGACGGATCTCACCCTGCCAGACAAATACAATGCCCTGCTGAGAGCGCAGCACCCGGCGACGGCGGGCAGGATATGGCGAACCTTCCGGGTTTTGCTGTGTTTTGATGCGCTGTTGCTGGCTCTTTCGCAGTGCCTGACCAACTGCACGGGCGGTGCGAATACGTCCGGCCTGCGAAGTACTCGCGAGTATGTCGCTGAAGACCTGATCCAGTTCACGAAAGCGATCGTTACTCATGCGCGTCAGCCTCCCACGTCACATCCTCAAAGATGGCGCTCCAGTCGCCGTCCGCTGACGGAATGCGCGGTTTAGGTTCCGGCAAATGCTCCGCGCAGGGAATACCGTTTTCATCCAGAGTGACCTTCACGCGCTCACGCAACGGCATCTCAAAAAGAATGTCGGCGGTATCGTCGTTATTGATAAGGGTCGTAAATTTAATGTCCAGGTTCTTCTCCGGGTTCAGCAGTAGATCGGGCTGGTTGTGCCAGAGCCATGCCATTAATGGCAACGTGAAATCATCAATATCACCGGCAAAATTCATCACAAACAGCACCAGGGTATAGCGGTACATAAACGATGGTGTTTCGCCGGTCGTATCGATATTCCCTTCTTCCACAAAAACGGTGAAGGCTTCAGGGTTGGCCCTGCACCATTTGTTAGCGCGGGTCAGGGTCTCGCGCAGTGAGTCAGCTTTCAGCATGGTGATACCTTCTTAACGCCCGAAACGTTCAATCGCACCCGCGATGATCAACAGATAAATAAGCGTCCAAGTAATCGAATAAGGTCATTGTGTGGCCCTCGCGTGGTCAGTCAGTCTTTTCAGGCGGCGCAGATCGAGATCGGCTATCGCTGCCTTATCGGCGTTGCAGGTATCCAGCGCATCGCGCAGGCGATCACTCCAGATAGCTATCGCGCCCCACGTTACCGGAGCGGTCAGTTCCGGCGCTGGCGTTGCTGCCGTCAGGCTTTCCGGTACCGGCTCGTGCACGATTTTCATTTGTGGCTGCTGCGGTACGGTGTTGCAGGCTGTTACTGACAGAAGCAGGCACAACAGTACTGGCACACGTATCGTCTTTGATGGCATCGCGCATGTTTTCACGTCGCTTTTCTCCCTCTGCGTTTCTTTGCTGTTCGGTTGCCCGCAACTGTGCAAGGACTTCTCGAGCGTCAGCAGTCAGTGCACGCAGCTCATCCAGTACCTCACGATTGCTCTTCACCTCGCGGGAAAGTGCTTCATTGCTGGCGGAGTCTTTACCTCGTTGTTGTGTTTGCCAGAGCAGGCCACCAGAGGCCAGCACCAGCAGTGCGCATAAAATGGCTGTAATCTTCACTTTTCAGCCCCCACGTCACGCAGGCACCATGCCTTAAAATCTGTTCTGCGGTTAATCAGTCCCTGGCTTCGCTTACCACTGCTGTTTACAAAGTCCGTCAGCCGGTTACACATCGCCTGCCACTCATGTGCCTGCGCCTTCTTCCAGATGGTCGTGCGCTGTTTTCTATTCTGACTGTCTGTGAACCACATCAGGCCAGTGCACCCCACATTAAGACCGGCGTCCGTCATTGCCTCAAAGGCGGACTGTGGCATATACCCGCCTTCAAAATTCTGGTTAATACAGTTTTCAGCGTGCCGCATATCGTTAATCCATCGACCGGCGATCTCGCTGTCGCTGTACTCCCGCTTCTCAACGCGCCCCGTCGAACCAATTCCGACCGTCAGCACGCCAGCCGTGCAGTAATAGGGCGTGTTCCGGCAGTCTTCCCAGCCAGCGATCTTCTGCTGGCCTTCAGGCGTTGTGCGCAACGCGCCCGGACTGAGCGTGATACCAAGCGCAACAATGGCCGCAATGGAACATTTTTTAATAAGCTGTTTCATCTTCCGGCTCATTCTGTTGCAGAAGGTCAAGCGCCCGGCGCTCTGACTCACTCATTTGCCTGTGCGCTGCCCGCTCAAGAATCTGATTAATCAATTCGTTGCGGTGCTTCTGCCCCCGTTCGATGCGGGCGCGATAGAGCCAGCCACGGGCACCAAAAACCATCCCTACAAGAAGACCGGCCAGCGCAATCTTTTCACTCAGTGTCATTACGCCGATACTTGTGACCATTGCTGACATGGTGAATGTCAGCCAGTCATTCAGGCGCTGAAAGAAACTTAATCCCATAGCTGCACCATCTCCTGTATTGCTTTGCGCGCGATTTCCGGCAGTTCAATCTCCTGTCCGGCATCAAGAAAAACCTGCTGGCTTAGTCCGGGATTGGCGGATAACACTTTTTCGGTAACGCCCTGCGTGGTGCTGTAGTGACGCCAGCAAAGCAAATCCACCGTATCCCCCTGCAATGCCTTCACTTTCATCAGCAAAGCTCCGCATAGAGTCGCGGCGTGTCGCGAATGTCAGCGATACTCCAGCGGGCATCCCGCCAGAGATCATCCCGTTGCAGGTCAAGCGCGGCGGCGTCTTTGTCGCCTTTCGCCGTGGTATCAACGTCGCGATAGCCTTCGAGTACAAGCGCCCTGGCAATCGAATAGACTGCACGCCGGAAGCGGTACACCTTCACGTTTTCACCGTTGATAACCAGCTTTTCCGTTTCACCTGACGGCAGGACTGAGGGCACATCTTCCAGCATGAGAAAGCCTGCACTGACCTGACCGGCGCGCCAGTCCAGCAACTGCGCTGTAACATGGGCTACCGCTTCAGTGGTGACGTGCATCAGCCTTGACGTGGTGATACCGCCAGTGATACGCGCGGCCAGACGGAGATCGGCCAGTTTGATCACCGGCCAGAAGTCCCCGGCGCTGACGGTGGCATCACCATCATCAACATCGGGCGTATCGCTGTCCGCAGGCAAAACGCGCTTATTTGCCACAAGGCTGCTCATGCACTTATCTCCCATAAATCAGGCGGTGGGCGGGTGGTTAAAAGACCGTATACGGGCAGATATCCACCCGCGCCGCCTGTCGGACGGGGCCGAAGTCGTTAATTCTTTTTCTGGCTGACAGGCTTGCGCTTTGTCGCTTTGTCTGTTGCCGTCTTAGTCGTGGTTTTACGCGTCGTTGCTTTACCTGCTGCGCTGGCGGTGGTGGTCTTTTCAGGAACAGGCTCAGCAGTACCGTCACCTTTGTCGGTGCTGGCCGCGTCACCTTCACCCATGCCACCAACCGCAGACAGCTTCTTAACGTCACGGGCAAGCGTGGCAATCTCTTTTTTTACCCCGGCGTTGGGGTTACGCGTCAGCGCCTCACGGAACAGCGCCAGCGCTTCCGCTTTGGTCGTGATATCAGCCGCACCACGGCGGGCAAGTGCACGGGCCTTGCACAACTTGGCGCGCACCACATCCGGCATATCACTGTCGGCGACAATGTCCGCCACTTCGTCAAGCACGGCGGCACCAGACGATAAATCAGCGTCGGCATCAGCGGCGGCGAGCGTCAACAGTGGTTCGCTCATTTCTTCAGTCAGGAATGTTGCTGCCGTGCGGTTGAAGTTATCCGGCAGTGTCAGCCCGTGGCACACCACATAACGCCCCAGCCTCATCGCAAGCGCATAATCACGACAATCAATCGCCCAGACCATCAGCCGGGTAATGACTTCATCCTGTCGTCCGCTGTCGCCATCGATGGTGCCTTCAATCCATCCCTCATATTCAGGCAGCATGGACTTTTTCATTTCAGCTTTGGTTTCTTCTGACTGCACCCCGCTAAGGCGAGATAAGTCCATACGCAGGCGATGCAGAATTTGCTCATGTGCGGTGCGCTGGATATCGGATTCTTCATCCGCCTGGCCCCGGCGTTCTGCCATGACCTTCTGAAAATGTCGTTGTGCCGGTGTTAACATCGTCACTTCTCCCCGTCATGGCGGGGCAATGCCCCGCCGCTTCTGTTACTCGCCTGCCGGTTCGGCCTGTGCGAACTGAATGCCGTCAATGAACGCAACATTGCCGTAGTCTTCAATGACGAAGTCATCGTTTGAAGACTGATACGTTGCGATGCGGTTGTATTCCGGCTCTTCTTTGATCGTCCGGCGCAGACCGCCGCGCTGGTAGTACACCGACAGATTTTTGAATGGTGTGATCAGCACGCCATTCACCGGGAAGTAAGGCGCGATAAAGGTCGGCATGTTGCCTACACGCTCCTGCGCAACAATCAACTGACCGGCCAGCATTTCGGTATTCGGGTTGGTCTGGCTTAAGGCGTTGATGGCCGAGAAATTGCTGCTCGTCAGCAGGTCACCCGCCAGAATCACCACGTTATCCGGGTTACGCTTGTGCCACTCATCCATCATGCTGTTTTTGGCGTCGTACACCGCAGCGCCAATATTGCCGTAGGTGCCTTTTGCAACAACCTTGTTATCCTCATCGCGCGATGTGATCGTCACATTGGAAATGACGCGGTGCGGTGCTTCCTGACGGATTTTTTCCAGCCAGCCAATGCTACAGTCCTGCAACAGTGGGTTAGCGGCACGGTCAGACGGGTCGCTGTACTTAACGCCGTTAAAGCCGATCATGATGCGGTCAAGCGACATCTGACGCGACATTGCCTTACTAATCAGCGGCTGGAAATCCGGCATATGCGCCCAGGCATCAAGTTGTTCATAACTGATGCCATAGTCGTAGTTGATCTTGCGGCACATGTAGTCGAACGGCTCCATTGAGTGATTTGAGCCAGGGTTGCGACGACTGGTTGTGCTGTTGTTAACACCGGCCATTGGGCCTTTGCTGCCAATCAACACTTTCTGACCAATCTGTTGGGTAACGCCAAAGACATTAATTTTGCTCAGGAAGGAATCATCCTGCTGTGCAGCCTGTTCCATGCGCTGCTGACGTGTCGGATCTACAGCAAATTTTGCAGCAATAGCGGCAGGGGATACGCCGTTTAGCTGTGCTTGCCGGGCGACGTACTGATCAAATAGCTCGCGGGTAGTGTTTTCCATATTCTCTGCTCTCGTTGTGGATATCAGTAATCAGCAAGCTGCGCGTTAGCGCCACCGCTGGCGGGTTCCCGCTGGCTGAAATTGGCGTCTGTGCTTCCCAGCTTGCTGGTCAGCGCGGCAAGATCGGAGGTCAGCTTCTGGATGGCGATCTTGTCCTGTTGGCGCTCCTGCTCGGCTGCACTGAACTGCTCACCAAGATCAACCTGAGACTGTGCCACGGCCTCAACGGCCTGATGTACCTGACTGAAGCGCTGATCGTCGGTTTTCTGGCCTTTTCCGAGGATGCCCATTACGCGGGAGAACCACTCCTTCCCGGAGTCGTTGCGGCTCTGGTTTTCCTGTACCAGTTCGGCCTCAAATGACGGGGTGAACATGGTGACTACCGCATCTTGCGAACTGAAACGCATAATCTCCGCGCGTTTTTCGGCGGTGAATTTCAGTTTGTCAGTACCCAAACTTGCCGGGGTGTCGGTCATTGCCAGCCCCATGAGGTAGGGGCCTTTCGTCAGCGGGAAGTTGGGGTGCATTTCGATACTGGAGTAGACCTTTTTGCCATCAGCAATCAGGTCCTTCATGCGCTGGGTAGGCTCAATCTCTGCGAAAAGGTGAGCCTCTCCAGCCAGTGGGCCTTCGTTGATATCTTCGACGGACAAGGCCGCAACATCCCCCATCGCGCTGAATACACTGTCAGGGAACGGTGATAGATAGTGCTCAATATTGACGCGGGCACCATAGACAGACGGGTCGTACGCTGCCGCCATTTCGTGAAGATGGGCGCGGGTGACATTGCGACCGTCGATAGTTGTGCCGGACGTCATCACCTTGAATTTCTTACGGGCTGGTTTAGCTGCGCTAGCCATGTCGATAATCCTGTTGAGTGGTTTCTGTACGGCCATGATGGCAGAGCGTAACTTGCTGTCTCAACGAGGTTTTGTTGTCGGAGGAGGGCCAGACCATAAAGGGGGCGATAGCGGGATCGCGCGCGGGGTAATCTTCACTCCATAAACGGTGGAGGGCAGATGATACAGGACGCTTTTGTACGTCAGAGGGCAAGACAACTTTACTGGCAGGGCTACCCGCCAGCGGAGATCGCGCGCCTGATGGGGATTAATCAGAACACAGTTTACGCCTGGAAGAAACGCGATGAATGGGATGAAACATCACCTATTCAGCGAGTAACCCAGACTTTTGATGCGCGCCTTATCCAGCTTGGTGAAAAGGACAAGAAAACCGGGGGTGATTACAAGGAGATTGACCTGCTGACCCGGCAACTGAAAAAACTGTCTGATGGACAACCGGCAGGGGCTGGCACGGGCAAAAAGCCGCGCAAACGTAAGCTGAAAAACCACTTCACCGAAGAACAGATCGTTGCGCTGCGGGAGAAAATACTGGATTCCCTGTCGTGGCATCAACGCGGCTGGTATGAGCAACGCCACCACCGAAACCGCATGATACTGAAGTCCCGCCAGATTGGTGCAACCTGGTACTTTGCACGCGAGGCGTTACTTGATGCGCTGCGCGACGATGTGAAATACCCGTACCAGCGCAACCAGATATTTCTGTCCGCATCCCGCCGACAGGCTCACCAGTTCAGGGGATTCATTCAGAAAGCAGCGGAAGAAGTAGACGTTGAGCTTAAGGGCGGCGACAAAATCGTACTGAGTAACGGCGCAGAGCTGCATTTCCTCGGCACGTCCGCTGCAACAGCGCAGTCATATACGGGCAACCTGAAGTTTGACGAATTCTTCTGGGTCAGCAACTTCACCAACCTGCGAAAGGTTGCAGGGGCGATGGCTACGCTGAAGGGACTGACGCGTACCTACTTTTCCACGCCGTCAGGTGAAACCCATGAGGCTTACCCGTTCTGGACGGGCGATCGCTGGAATGAAAAACGCCCGAAGGCACAGCGCAAAGCGTTTGATGTGGGCTGGAAAACGCTGAACAGCGGGCTGTTGTGCCCGGATAAAACCTGGCGTCAGATTGTCACCCTGAAGGATGTGATAGACCACGGCTGGGAGTACACCGATCTTGAAGAGATTCAGGATGAAAACAGCGAGGATGAATTCCGCAACCTGTACATGTGCGAGTTTGTCCGCGATGGCGAATCTGCCTTCAACCTTAACGCCCTGATTGGCTGCGGTGCAGATGGTTATGACGAATGGCCTGACTGGAAACCCTTTACGTCCAGACCGATGGGTAATCGCCCGGTATGGATAGGCTATGACGCCAACGGCAGTAGCGGCAACGGTGACAGCGGTGCAATTTGTGTTGTGGTGCCGCCACTGGTGCCTGGCGGTAAATTCCGCACGGTGGAAACGGAACAGGTGCGCGGCCTTGAGTTTGAAGAGCAGGCGAAAGTTATCGAAAACTTCACCTTCAAATACAACGTGCAGCATGTCGGCATCGACGTGACGGGCGGTAACGGTGAAGCCGTTTACCAGATAGTGAAGAAATTTTTCCCGATGGCGATGCCCTACACCATGTCAATGACGTCAAAGCGTGCCCTTGTGCTGAAAATGCTACAGCTGATCCGCGCTGGACGCTGGGAATATGACCGCAGCGAGCGCGCCCTGATCAACGCATTTAACTCTGTTCGCAAGGTAAAGACGCCTGGCGGATTCATCACCTATGACACTGACCGCTCGCGCGGCGTCAGCCACGGTGATTTAGCCTGGGCGAATATGCTCGCCATTATTAACGAACCGCTGGGCCAGGAGAGTGGCAGCGGCGGGTTTGCTATGGAGTTCTGATGAAGAAGCGCACATACAAAAATAAACACACTGCCAGCAGTGGCAGTGCCGGACAGCCTGATATCTCTGACGCGCTCAAAAGCGATCCGGCGCTCAGCGCCTTCACCTTTGACGGGCCATATTCGGTCACAGACGGCTATGATCTGCTTGATAGCATGTGTTGCGTCGACAATGGCCGGTACTATGAAACGCCAATAGACTGGAAAGGGTTAACCCGTGCGTTTGCACAATCCCCGCTGCATCAGTCGGCGCTTTACTTCAAACGCAATGTGCTGACCGGGTGCTATATTCCTCATCCGTTACTCTCACGACAGGCTTTCTCTGCGTTTGCGCTGGACTGGTTTGTCTTCGGAAATGCCTACCTTGAGCGTCGAACTAATGTCCTTGGCGCTCCGCTCAAACTCCAGCATGTTCTGGCACTGAACACGCGGCGGGGGAGCGATCTTAATACCTACTGGTTTATCCGGCAGTGGAAAGATGAATACGAGTTCAAGGCGGGCGAGATCTGCCACATCATGAACCCGGACATTCATCAGGAAATCTACGGTATGCCTGAATATATGGGTGCGCTACTGTCCGCCAGCCTGTCACATTCCGCCGATAAGTTCCGCAAACTCTATTACGACAACGGCTCCCATGCCGGATGTATTCTCTATGTGGGCGCAGCACAGGTGGATCAGGAAAGCATAAAGGTGGTTCAAAAGACGCTCTCACAGGCCAGAGGGAAAGGCGCATTTAAAAACGTACTGATCCACGCTCCTGGCGGCGGCAAAGACGGTGTGCAACTGATGCCGTTCAGCCAGATATCGGCAAAGGATGAGTTTCTTAACATCAAATCAGCAACGCGCAGCGATTTGCGTGACGCTCACCGCATCCCACCGCAGTTGATGGGCGCAATGCCTGAAGGCAATGGCTCGCTCGGTGATGTTGAGAAGGCCGCGCGCGTCTTTGCCATCAACGAAATGTTGCCCGTAATGGAAGCCATGAAAGGCGTCAATGACTGGCTCGGCCAAGAAGTGATCCGCTTTAATCCCTACGCTCTGCTCAAAGACGAGTAACCCAACACACACGCCGCACATTCTGCGGCGATTCTCCTTCAATAATTTTCAATCCCCGTATAACCGGCCACCACCAGATAACAACTCAGTACGACCTTTAACGCCCCTCACTCAGAACGCATGAGCGCCATTCTGGCAGGCGCAAACTGCAATCGACCCCGCACACATCCAGACGGGAGAAAACGCGCCGAGAAGACGAAAAAGGCCGGAGAATGGCAATTGAAGGCATCACCTCCCGACCCTCCGTCGCGTGGGCTGTTCCCCCGTCACCTGCGCGCGACATTTGCTTCGTTTTTTGTGCATTTGCCGATCCGGGGGCAGACCGCGCCGACACAGGGCGGAAAGGGTATAAATAGCTTCAAAAAAATTGTGCAAATTTGTGCACTATTGTGCAAAACAAAAAAGCGCCATTTAATGACGCTTTCGATAGGATTGGAGGGAATTTCAAAATGTTAAATAATCCGCTCCTGAGACATTTAACTTAACTACCAATTGTCGTTGTATCTGCATGAAAAGTTTTACCATGTGCACTTTCGGAAACGTATTTCAGCGCAAGAGTCATTAGATCGTTGTAGGTATAGTGCTTTTCAGCAACGGCCCCGCTAGTTATGTATGCGTCCTCAATGTTGGCAGCAATGCAAGACAAGGCATCCGATAAAAGAGTCATGTCATAACTATCATAGCGTTTTATTAACATTTTCATTTAAAACCCCTCAATCGGTATAGACAAACATTAAATACTGAGCAGAAATAGCCACCGTTACGCGTGTTTCATGCGCTCGTTTAGCGTCTCAATAATGAAAGTATTAACAGAAGTTTCGTGCTCAGCAGCGGCCTGGTTAAGGCGCTCCCCAAACGATTCCGGGTAGCGTAGCGTGAATGTTTTAACTTTTTCCTGGCGCACGTATGGCTCAATGCCCGCTGCACTGCAATCTTCCAGATATTCACGCAGTGAAATCTCACCTTCGTTTTTCAGCCCCTGGATACTGTCCGATACAAAATCACAATAGCCGGTCAGCCCCAGAAACTTACCGCGAAACGCGCCAAGCTCCGGCACGTAGTTGATAATGGCTGGTTGTCCGGCGATATCAATGGTATTCGGTGTTGATGGTTTGCTCATGGCTTAACTCCTGTGCTTTCAAGCCAGTCGCGCAGGTTAACTACTGCGCCTTTGTCCGTATCTGGTGAAGGGTGGGGACGATGAAAGTTAGCGATGCTGCCATTAAGGATAAACTTACAGCGGGAACCGCGCCCCTCTTTTACTTCCCCTCCCAGCGCCCTGATCAGTGACTCGATATCAGCCCATTTAATGCCCGACTGAACAGGCGTTTTAAATATCTGCTCAAGCGTGCTTTTTTGCTTCTTCCGTAGTGATGAAACCTGCTCTTTCATTCCCTGCCTCACGAAGTCACTTTATGAAGTCATTATTACGCGCATTAATCATGAAGTCAAACTATGAAGTCATTCAGATATTGGCCTCTTATATCCCTGCCCTTTCTCTGCCAGCGCCCTGATCGCCGGACGTGCCAACACCATGTTTTGACAGTGGTGAATAGCTCGGCAAAATTCATCCAGCCCCATTGGATGCTCAACAGGCAATGCAAGGTAGAGATTCCACGCATCACCTAAAAGCTGGGCTACCTTCTGTTCTTCAGCCGTCAGTACACAAGCAGAATCACTAAACACCTGATATTCATCCATGATTACCCCCGTCTACTTCATTTAATGCCACCATGATCGCCAGCCGTTCAGCAGGCGGAAGCGCGGCATATTTCGCGCGCCAGCGCTCAACTTTGCGCTTAATACGGTGCCGATCGTTGTAATCTTTCCCGGCAAATGCGTGGGAATACGCGCGCCCTTCCGGGTAGTTCATCCAGATTTTTTCTGTTCGCACGCCGCCGCGTGTCATGGCCTGAAACTCCTTACTGCGCCAGCCCGCTAACGTTTCGTCATAGAGCCGCGACGGATAGCCAGACAGGATCACGTTGACGTTTTCCGGCAGGCTTATGAGGCAGGCTAACAGGCGCTCATGATCGGCAACCGTATATTCATGACGATAGCGGGCGCGACTGGTGCGCGTTTCTGGCAGATAGGGAGGATCGGAATAAACCAGCACGCGGCCATGTTGAGTAAAGTCTTCTCTTTCCAGAAAACCTACAGCATCACCGTGATAAAGATGCAACCGGGGCGGAGTTTCCCCCATATCAGACCAGCGCTCCCGCGTTAATTTAAAAGCATTTTCATCGACATCAATTCCAATCGTCCTGGCTGCAAGTGGCTTGTGAAACATTACTGCGCCACTGCCCAGGTGCGTTTCAATGTAGGTATCATGCGGGGGCATTTCAGCAATAATCTTTTGATAAACCCCACTCGCCGCTTTACTTCCCAGATAGCTCATTCTCTTTCGTCCTTAGCTGACACCGTCATTTTTAACAACCTGCAGCACTGTTAAAAATGACGGTTCTCGATGTACGGCCAACACTGCCGGAAATGGCGGTATTTGCCGGAATCCGGTACCACACCGTCAAAGCTGACCGTTCCGGCCATCGCGGTATTTGGGTACCACACTGTCAAAGCCAACCATGCCGATCAGCACCCTACTTCCGCCCCGAAAACACAGCCTTCATTCTGTTTACGAGGTCGCCTGTTTTTTTCTTCGCCGCCATCACCTGCGACGGCAATTCATTGCTTTCATGCCTGCTCGATACAAGCCCTTTATCTGTCATGGTTACCGTCAGCCCAGAACCGGCGCGGCTTCTGGATACCAGCCGCCCGTCCTGCACGGTCATAACGAGATCACCGCACGCCACTGACGCACCGGCCATCATCGATCTGACCATTCCGGCGCTGGCCTCAATCCCGCGCAGCGCCAGCAATTCACTGATCTGCTGCTCTTTCACGGATAGCCCGGCCCCCTCTTCCTGTTGCGGAGGCCGTTTTTTACGCTTACTCCGAACGTCTTCACTAAGCCGCTGCGCCAGTTCTCGCTTTTCCTGCCGTGAAAGCGCATCAAAATTCACCGTCACGCCCTCAGCTGGCACAGTCATTTCCGACTGTCCTGCAGCTTCGCGGGCGGCATGTTCAACACCGTCAGCACCTGCCGCGGGATCCCGCGTACAGTTATTGACAGAACTCCGAGGGGCGGCGTTGCCGCCTGAAAAACCAACGTCAACGGCCACACCGTCAGCGCTCTGGCGCTTCGGCACGATTTTGTATTGAGTGGTGCGGGTGAAGATCAAAGAGTCATTGCCCGTAATCGGGCAATAGATACCGGTTATTCGCTGGACGTCATCGCCGTAGGCGTTGCCGTTTTCGGTGGTTTCATAGTTCAGGCGAATGCGCAGATTATCGCGCTCTACCAAAGGGCCACCCTGGGCTAATACATAGTTATCCCACTCGCCTGCGTCAGCGGCCTGCCGCGCGGTTTCCAGTTCAGGGTGTAACACCAGTTCACGATTGCCCACGCGGCGAAGTTCGCGATATACCGTGACCGGCGCGCCGCCGATCTGCTGAAACTGGCGAATTGACCAGCGCGACGCCCACGCGCTAACGCGGAGTGACATTTCTTTCAGGTCTTCCCCGGTTTCGTCGTCCTTCTCACCATCCAGCGCGAAGCCGTCGATATTCTTCGAAATGTATTTCGCTATGTAGCCGGTTGCGCTGCCTAAAGCGTCCTCAATCGGTTTAAATTCAAGGCGGTGCTCCCACGCTCCCGGCTCGTTGCCGTCTTCTCTCAGGGCATATTTACGGAAGATATCGCGCGCCTGTTCGACCTTTTCCGGGCGCATGAAAAGAAGCAAGTGCCAGTGCGGCGTTGCATCGTGGTGAGGTTCAACAACACGAAATCCGAAAACACGGATCCCTTTTCTCTTCCATGCGGCGCGGGTTCTCGCCCAGACTTTGCAAAGATATTGCTGTGTCTCACGCGGCGACGCGCCACAGTATTTGTTATTACGGCGCCCGTTATGCTGCATAGCGTGATAGCGGGAAGGCGCTGTCAGCGTGTAGAAGTCACCGGCCAGCCCTTCCAGCTTCGCCAGATCTTCAAATCCGCGCATTCTCGTCATGAGTTCGCGGCGACGGTTGGCCGGATTGGCAACACTACCGGCGACTTTATCGATCAGTGAAATGCGTTCGCCCGTGTCCTGGTCTTCCAGTTCCATAGCCTTAAGGTATTCGCGGTTAGCCTTTTTCTGGGCCAGCCATTCCGTAAGGCACGGGGCGCTACTGTATGGGGAAGATTTTTTCTGGACGTATCCCGCTGCGATCATCAAATGCTCACGCCACCTAGCATGGATACGGCGCAGGCGGTTTAACCACCACTGCGGTGACTCAAGACGAAGAACCGCGCGTAACGCGTCCTCCGCTTCCAGTTCTTCATTGCAATACGCCGTCCAGCCGGGGATCGGCGTTTTCAGATGCACCGCCAGCGACGCAATACGGCCATAGCCAGAAAGCGCCGCGAACTCAGGATCGCCGGTGCGTGCCAATTGGTGATCGGACTCGCGTATAAACTCGCTCGTAAAGATATCGGCAAGCGTATAAGCCAGTCTTTTTAACTCTTTCTTCCCTGCCCAGAGCATACGGAAAAGCTGATCGCGGATTGGCAGCAGAATGCCGGGCATCACAGTGTCAGGCTGGTAAACACTGTTCACGCTATCAATACGCGTTAATACGTGGCGCTCAAAGGTATTAACCAGCCAGTGATCTGCCGCTTTGCGGTCTTTCGCGTCCAGTGCATCCAGCTTCGCGGCAAAGTGGCGGCGGATATACTGCGGAAGGGAAGCCAGACGGCGACGCAGCAGCTTGCTGCGCTCCGGCTTTTCGTCTTCCGCTACAAGTTCACTGAACGCAATATGCTTACGCGTGCCGTCCGGCGTGAGATAGTCGAAACCATCCAGCCCCGGCGCTACATCAACGCCAATCGGCTGGTATGGTTTGTTCCCGCCATAAGCGTAAGGGATAGCATTGTCAGTGCTACCCGGATACGGTGGAGGTGGAGAAGGGGCGCGACGGCCACGGGTTGCCGTGGTCATTGCGCGATCTCCATGTAGGCTTTTAAGAAGGTTGCTGCTGCATAGATATTTACGGCGTTTCCGCTGGCGCGTAGTTTTCCCACTCTGGAGGGAACCCCATTAACCAGAGGCTTAAGGCCGGGTTTAACTGGCCTCCACTTTCCATCTCTGCAAAAGAGCCAGTCAGCAGATCCCCAGAATCCGTTAACCGGGCCGGGCCTGCTATCTGCGCTGTCACATCCAGCGTATCTGTTGACAGCTTCCCGTGCCGCATCCTTCCCCCCTGATACCCGCCCTTTCCATCCCTCGCCGCAGGGGTGGGCCAGCCCGCAAGACAAGCAAAGTCCTGTAAGTTCGACTGCCGACCAGCCAGCTTCCTGGCGATCACCTTCTCGGCATCCTGATAAGCGTTCTTCGTATTGCTCGCGGTTGGAGTCGGCCAGCCAGTAAGTACGCTCCCGGATGTGCGGCGCACCGACGCCCGCAGACGGAAACGCCGACGCCCCGAAGGCATAGCCCAGACTTTCCATGTCAGTTTGTACAAGGTCGATCCAGACTTCTGCATCTTTGCTTGAAGACTGTTCGCCAAATATAACGACAGGGCGTTGCTGGCCTGCAAGCCAATGAACGGCGGGCCATAGGTGCCGCTCATCATCAAATTGTTTTCCTTCGCCTGCCTGGCTGAAAGGTTGGCATGGGCAACTTGCTGTCCATACTGGGCGGTCGTCCGGCCATCCTGCGACGCGCAAAGCACGGGGCCAGCCTCCAAAACCTGCAAACAGGTGGACTTGAGAGAATCCTTTAAGGTCATTTGGGGTAACATCCTCAACGGAACGAGTATCGACAACACCGGAAGCGATAAGCCCGGCATCAATGAGGTTGCGCAGGTATTGCGCAGCGAAGGGATCAATCTCGTTGTAGTAAGCAACAGGGTGGTTATTCATTCGCACACCCCGGCATAAACGCTGCTGCACACCGATTTATCGTTTGACTCTGCCAACAGATCGAATTGCGCCCCGCCCCGTGTCGTCATTGCCCAATCGCGGTAGGACTCAATGCCGTATGCATCAACGGTGATAACGTCGATCCGCTTTTCCGCTCTACGCGGGTCATGAGTTGAAGGGAAAAAAGTAGAATTTCCACGGCGGGAACACGCCGCGACAAGGCGTTCCCACTCTGCAACACGCTTTATTTCTTCCGGCCAACGGCTAAATATTTCTGCCAGTTCAGACTTGCGGGCATGGATACAAGGCATGCACCCGACACGGCTGCAACCTTGCTCATAGAGTGGGTTTGGTTTGATACCGTGGCGTTTAGCCAGGGCAAACACATCTTCATGTAACCAGTTAAGAATTGGGCGGTAGACGTGGAGACCAGGCGTGTTATCTGCGTCTTCCTCCCAGGCGGGTAAACCGGCCCGTGCTGGTGACTCTTGCGCGCGAACACCCTGCCAGCTAATTACCTCGTCGAACTCATCCAGCGCTGGCAAAACCACCTGGGTTCGTACCGGTTCATGTTTCAGGTCAAATGTGCAGAAACGCGCCTTAGTGCTCGGGAAACGCCCTTTCCACATGCAGAGATCAAGGAATGGATTGCCTGTTGGTTTTAAAACTTCCAGTGCATGGTGAATACGTTCCGCCGCCTCTTCGGGCGACATTCCGCACTCTTCAACCAGAGAGATAGGCCACTTTTCTGCAATGAACCTACGCTTCCCCTCTATCTGACGAGAAAAATCAGCTTTAACACGAACTATTTTTCCCAGCCTGGATTCCAGATAGTCTAGGTATTCCATTGTTTGGGGGTGCTCATGGCCGGTATCAGCAAAAACAGTCGTATAAGACACACCGCTTTCAATGGCTAAAAGCCATTGCGCAAGGCTGTCTTTCCCTCCAGAAACAGAAACGATATTTATCGTATCCGTACCACTGCAACGGGGATCTATGATCGACATTAGAAAACCTCCCCATCATCAAACGCGCTCGCCGCAACCATCGCGTTGTAAGTCGCATCACCCATCACGGCGCCACAATCAGGGCAACCGCCGCCGTAACGCCCGCAGCAATCGCAGACAGGCAGCACGCCAATCACTTCTTTGGCCTTCTGGCGGTTGTCTTTGTCGGTGCTGACGGAACGTTGCACGCTGATTTCGTGCATCTTGAATGGCTGATAAATCGCGCGGGTGGCTTCGGTGTCGCTGTTGGAAATGACGACCTTCACGCCATGCTTACGGTTAACTTCCAGCAGTGCCTGGACTAACTGGCGGTGGTTATCTTCCGTGAATGGTTCGGTGTGGTATTGGGTAAAATCGGCTGTTTTGCTTTCAGGCAGGTAAGGCGGATCGCAGTAAACAAGAACATCGCCACCCGTGACGACCTGTAGAGAACGCTGGAACGGCGCGCAAAGAAATATTGCCTTTGTATCGTTGGCCTTTTCGGCAAACTGGCGGATTTCATTTTCAGGAAAGTAGACGCTCTTATACTTGCCAAACGGCACGTTAAAGCCGGTCTTACGGCTGTAGCGGCATAAGCCGTTATAACCGTGGCGATTCAGATACAGGAATTGAGCAGCGCGCATAATGCACGCCATTTCAGCGCCATAACGCAACCCACCGCTTTTTACCGTACCCACCTGCTTATTGAACGCGGCGCGGACTTCGTTGTACCCCTGCGGGCTGTTCTTGCTGTTGAATAGTTCGCGGGCAGCATCGATCACTAAGTCCGGGTAACGGGTGACTTCCCGATACAGGTTAATAAGATCCGGGTTGATATCAGCCAGCACATAGCGGCGGTATTCAGTCGCCAGAAATACCGATGCGCCGCCTACGAACGGTTCGATCAGGCAGTCGGCTTTAGGAAGATGCGGCAGCAGGTCAGGGAGGACACGGGTTTTACCCCCTGCCCATTTGATGAACGGGCGAATAATAGGGCTGCTCATGATGCGTGCCCCACTTTCTCAGCCTTCAAAACCATGCGGCTACCGTCCGACAGGTTCCAGCCGATTTCCCCGCCCTCAGACATAACCAACTGCCAAACTAATTGCGCAGCTTCGTTAGTCACATCACGACCAGGATCGCTACCAACGCGAAGGCGGCGCCCTTCCCCATCATCGCGCATCTTTGCCAACTGAATTTTTTTAGTCAGCGGTGAAAAACCTAATTGAAGTTTCGCTACGTTACTCATGCAAAAGACCTCTATTTATAAATAACCGTAAGGAGAAGAAGGAACGGAAGATCGCTGCAATTCGTCAATGCAGTGCTGGCGCAGGTTGCTAATAAAATTAACGGTTACTGATCCGCTGGCTGAAAGGGTTAACTCACCATCACGGCGGGTTTTAATGGTTAAGCCTTCATTTTCGATAGCAGGTAAAAGAACATGCAAAATGAAGCTATATTGATCACGTCTGGTCATAATCTCTTCCTCAAAAAAAGAATGAGCTGAACCGCCGCCACTTAACAAAGAGGCGGAGAAAGCAGAGTTGATTTTTTAAAACCGAATTACTTAATTAGCTTTTTAAATAATTCAGCCAGTGTAAGCAGGAAGCCTTTATTTATTCTTTGGGTATAAATAAACGGTTTATTTTTACCTTTGATAAATTGAACCTTCGCCGGTTCGGGCTTAAAAAATCTTCCGTCCGGCGTTTCCAGCCAGCCGCGTGAGTTCTTGAAGTGTATGACCTGGCACCCGTGCTTAAGCAGGCTTGCCAGTGATGGGCCTTCATCGTGCATTACTGCCCCCTTGCTTATACATCTGATCAACCGTGCGCATGGCTTCCGCTAAAGCAAAGTCACGCCCGTAATAATCGCCATTGCTGGAAATACGATAAGAGTGCTTAGACGTAAAAGGATTACGCGGGCATTTTTGAATAGTGAAGCCACGATATAAATATGAGTGACGACTTAACTGTATTAATTGCACAGCCACAAAAGCCCCCTCACATTCCCAATTTAAGCAATTCACCATCAACATGGTGGGCCACGTCTTTGGTTATTTTCTTAATCAGCTTTTTATCCCTGATCATAAACTCGCCGCTATTGGTGCGAATCATGAAGCCCGTTTGCATATCTTTTAAATGGGTGTCAAGAATGTCGTTGCATTCACGCACCCGGTTTTCGTGGTTGGCTGTTTTCTGGCTCATCGCGATAACCTCAAAGACCGATCCACAACAACCACGCGTCGCGCTGTTCTCTCGGACGGTTGTAATAGGCGTCACGCATTGCGCGGTTGAACTCAGGGATATAGATCCAGTTCTCAGCACGGGCGCCCAGGCTTTCCGGGTTCTTCCACGGGATGATCGGCAACTTACCGTCTTCAATCATGCTCTTAACCGTGGCGGGCTTCTTACCGATCAATTCGGCAAATTTTGGGTATGGAACTGCGTCAACAGCGTGACGCACTTCAATGAACCCCTCTAACTCTTTGTCTGTCATAGTATTAATTCCTCATGTCAAATTATGCCGGGATTTTTAGCCATGCCCGGCGCATGGTTTTGTGGTAATTTCGCTATGCCATCTTCGGCCAGGAAGTGAACGGCATAACCATCACCCAACAAGGAGAAAACAATGTCCGATACGGATAAATTTCACGTACCCAGAAAACCCGCCCCATCCCCAGAAAAAGGGCAGAGCGGTGATGAAGAGGATTAAATAGCCATGAACAACCAACCAACTGAACGTAATCCCAAGCATGATTTGGTATTTCGAATCTGGAACAGCTATTGGCTCGAATGCATTGCAGAAAAATACAATCGGCGGATTGATACTGTAATCAACGCAACAATGCTGATTCTTGGCGCATCCGTATTCGCCGGTAGCCAGTTCAGTTGGTTTTCTGGTGGTGTTATCGCAATTCTTAGTGGATGCCGTATCGCTTGGAACTTCGGGCAGAGGGCTGAAGCAGCAAAACAGCAGGCGCGGCGCTACGCAGTTCTTCTCGATGAAGCCAATAAACTCAGCATTGACGAACTCGCTGGACGACTCTCCATGATTGAAGAGTTTGACAGTATCGTCATGGAGTGCATGGACAATCCCGCAAGAAGCAAAGCCAGTATCTCTATGGGTCTTAATCATCGGGAATCACTCTGTTTATCTGAAAAATTGATTGCAATGCTTACTGTTGGTATCCCTCACTGAATTACTGCTTTGGAACTACACCATCAGCACGGTATCGTTCTTTTACTTTCAGCATTCCCGTGTAACTTCCATTCTTGAAATATCTACGGCGGAATTCAGCAACATGGATTCCGTCACTTCTGTTGCCCTGCTCAAGTCTTCCACTCATTTGTGCTAATCTCCGCATTAGCGCTAGGCGCTTATTTCAGCTTGTAACTGCTTATATTGGCGGTTGCCTTTTCGTTGTAATGGTATCAATTGAGACCCACTAAGGAGAAGGATATGGTATCAAATGAGACCCAGTCAAGCGGGATTGGGGAAAAAATTCGAGCAATTAGGGATGCTGAAGGGCTATCCAGAACTCAATTCTTTGAATTGACAGGTATTCCGGCAGGTACTCAAAAGCATTACGAGATGGGGAGAAGAGAAGGAGTTGGTAGTGAAATTTTGTTGAAGATCACACAACACCCCCGTTTTGCAAAATATACGCTCTGGCTAATGACTGATAAGACCGCCCCGCAAGCTGGTCAAATCGCACCGGCTCTCGCACACATTGGGCCAGAGTCAACGGAATCAGACCACTCCGAGAAACAAACTGGCTAACCATATATAAACATTACATTTTCACTATCTGTTACCAGGATGGGGAAATAAACGCCGGAGGGCTTTCTTATGTCAATTAAGAAGCTCGAAGGTGGTCAATATGAAGTAGACGTATGGCCGCGCGGACGTAACGGAAAACGTATCCGCAGGCGATTTGAGAAGAAACAAGAGGCGGTTCTTTTTGAGCGTTATGTATTAGCCAACGCCGACAAAAAAGAATGGCTGGGCGCGAGCGTTGACCGCCGCACCTTAAGCGAGTTGTTAGATACCTGGTGGCTGCTGTACGGACAGACTCAGGAAAATGGCGAGATTGAAAAGCGGCACCTGAATAAAACAATCAGGGCGCTTGGCGATCCAGCCGTTAACCGACTGAACAAGCGAATGATTGCTCAGCACCGAGGCCAACGGCTGGAAGACGGTATCAGCGCAGCAACGATCAACCGGGATATTTACCGCTTATCCGGGATGTTCAGCACGTTGATAAAACTGGAAGAGTTCAGGAAGGACAACCCCTGCAAGGGTCTGGAACCACTGAAAGAAGCGCCGCCAGCTATGACCTATCTAGCAAAATCAGAGATCAGCAGATTACTGGATACTCTGTCCGGCGACGATCGACGCGTAGCACTGCTATGCCTCAGCACTGGCGCACGCTGGGGCGAAGGCAGCACGCTGCGAGGTGAGCAGGTTAATCACGGGCGCGTGACGTTCCTTAAGACCAAAAACGGAAAAAAGCGCACCGTTCCGATATCGGAAGAACTGGAGAAAGAAATCAAGACCAGCGACACCGGGCCACTGTTCAAAGTTGACTATGAAAACTTCTGCGAACGGCTCAAACAGGTTAAGCCCGATTTACCACGCGGGCAGGCCACGCATGTGCTTCGGCACACATTTGCAAGCTGGTTCATGATGAACGGGGGGAACATTATTGCGTTACAGCAAATTCTGGGGCACGCCAGCATACAACAGACGATGGTTTATGCTCACCTTGCCCCCGATTACCTGCAACACGCGGTAACGTTAAACCCTCTCGGCGGCGGGCTGGCGGTATGACAATATTGTCTACATCTTGTCTACACCCGTAGCGCTATATCCTTCTTGTAACTGCTTATGGTTGTTGCAAGGAGGATTGATTTATAAGGGATTTTTTCTAAGTACCTGATAAAAAAAACCCCACATCATGTGGGGGAAGACAGGGATGGTGTCTATGGCAAGGAAAAACAGGGTTGTTACCTGGTACTGCTGCTACTTAACTCGGTCATCGGTGAACTTTGCTGCGTTTGTGCTACGCTGCGTAACTGGTTCATCCGTTGTTGATGATTCTGGTTCAAAACCGCTTGCTGCTCCGGCGTGAGCAGGTTGTACATCTGGTTGCGCACTCTGGCCATTTCAACCTGACGAGCTACCTGTTCCTGCGCCATTTTTTCTGCCTGAGCGTGCACAGCGCTTTCATCAAATTTTTCTGCGATGACAAGGCGATGCATTGTCTCCATTTCGCTAACATTAACAGGAGGCTGATCGTGCCGCGCCTGTTGCATGAGATCCCGCATCTGTTGACGCTGGTGTTCCGTTAAATTAATACCGTCGAACATATGGCTCTGAACACTGCGCAGCGCGAATCCCTCTGTAGGGTGCCAGTTATCGCCTGTTTCAACATCAGCAGCACAACTAACCGTGCTTAACACCAGCGTTGAGGCCATGACGGCAACGGTAACAATGCGCATCATTTGCTCCAGTAACCTTTTCGTCTCTCGATTCAACGATAATAAGTCTACGATTCAGGCTGCAAACATGCGTCAGGGGGTGTAAAACAACGTAAAGTCATGGATTAGCGACTCTTGATGACGTAATTTCTGCCTCGGAGGTAGTTAAACAATGAATAAAATCCTTTTAGTAGATGATGACCGAGAGCTTACTTCCTTGTTAAAGGAGCTACTCGACATGGAAGGTTTTAACGTGCTCGTCGCCCATGACGGAGAGCAGGCACTCGATCTCCTCGACGACAGCATCGACTTGCTTTTACTCGATGTCATGATGCCGAAGAAAAACGGCATCGATACACTTAAAGAGCTACGCCAGACACACCAGACACCGGTAATTATGCTAACTGCGCGCGGCAGCGAACTTGATCGCGTCCTTGGCCTTGAGCTGGGCGCGGATGACTATCTGCCGAAACCCTTTAACGATCGTGAACTGGTCGCGCGTATTCGTGCGATCCTGCGCCGTTCCCACTGGAGCGAGCAACAACAAAGTAGCGACAATGGTTCATCCACGCTGGAAGTGGATGCCCTGAGCCTCAATCCGGGCCGCCAGGAGGCCAGTTTTGATGGACTTTCACTGGAACTCACAGGCACTGAATTCACGCTGCTCTATCTGCTGGCTCAGCATTTAGGCCAGGTGGTTTCACGTGAACATCTGAGCCAGGAAGTGCTGGGTAAACGCCTGACGCCGTTCGATCGCGCCATCGACATGCACATCTCCAACCTGCGCCGTAAATTGCCGAATCGCAAAGATGGGCATCCGTGGTTTAAAACCCTGCGTGGTCGCGGTTATCTGATGGTCTCCGCTTCATGATAGGAAGTTTGACCGCCCGCATTTTTGCCATCTTCTGGTTAACGCTGGCGCTGGTGCTAATGCTAGTGCTAATGGTGCCGAAGCTGGATTCCCGTCAAATGACGGAGCTTCTGGACAGCGAACAGCGGCAGGGCGTGATGATTGAACAGCATGTCGAAGCAGAGCTGGCAAATGACCCGCCGAACGACCTGATGTGGTGGCGTAGGCTGTTTCGCGCTATCGACAAATGGGCGCCGCCGGGTCAACGCCTGCTGCTGGTCACCAGCGAAGGACGCGTCATTGGTGCCGAACGCAACGAAATGCAGATCATCCGCAACTTTATAGGCCAGGCGGATAATTCGGACCATCCGCAGAAGAAAAAGTATGGCCGGGTTGAGATGGTAGGACCTTTCTCCGTCCGCGACGGAGAAGATAACTATCAGCTTTATCTCATCCGCCCTGCCAGCAACTCACAATCTGACTTTATCAATTTGCTGTTTGACCGCCCGTTACTGCTGCTGATCGTCACCATGCTTATCAGTTCGCCGCTGCTGTTATGGCTGGCGTGGAGCCTGGCGAAACCCGCACGTAAACTGAAAAACGCGGCGGATGAAGTGGCACAGGGCAACCTGCGACAGCACCCGGAGCTGGAAGCCGGGCCGCAGGAATTTCTTGCCGCCGGGGCCAGTTTTAACCAGATGGTGACCGCGCTGGAACGCATGATGACCGCCCAGCAGCGCCTGCTATCCGACATCTCCCATGAGTTGCGCACGCCGCTGACACGTTTACAGCTTGGTACTGCGCTGCTGCGTCGCCGCAGCGGTGAAAGTAAAGAACTGGAACGTATCGAAACGGAAGCTCAGCGGCTGGACAGCATGATCAACGATCTGTTGGTGATGTCGCGCAATCAGCAGAAAAACGCGCTGGTCAGTGAAACCGTGAAAGCCAATCAGATGTGGAATGAAGTGCTGGATAACGCTGCCTTCGAAGCCGAGCAGATGGGCAAATCGTTCACGGTGAATTTCCCGCCAGGTCCGTGGCCGCTGTACGGTAACCCCAGCGCACTGGAAAGCGCGGTGGAGAATATCGTTCGTAATGCGTTGCGCTATTCGCACAGCAAAATCGAAGTGAGCTTTGCAGTGGATAAAGACGGCATCACCATTAACGTGGACGATGACGGCCCCGGCGTCAGTCCGGAAGATCGGGAACAGATTTTCCGCCCATTCTACCGCACCGATGAAGCGCGCGATCGCGAATCCGGCGGCACGGGCCTCGGGCTGGCGATTGTCGAAACGGCTATTCAACAGCATCGTGGCTGGGTGAAAGCTGACGACAGCCCGCTTGGCGGGTTACGCTTGACGCTCTGGCTACCGCTGTACAAACGCTCCTGATAAAACGCCCTCTCATTGCAGAGGGCGTTTTTTTATTTTCCCCACAGTCGGCGCGACGGATCCTCAATCTTGCCGTGAGTGCGTCGATTCTGCATGGTGCGCGTCCAGCTCGCCGACAACCCCGCAGCCGAAAGCAGACGGTGATATTGTTCATCATCAAACGGCTGAAACCACGCAATCGCTGCCGCGTCATACACGCTGACATCGCTAACTCGCGAGAGCAATTCAAGCGGCGCTTCTGCCGATACTTTTCCCGCAGCAACAACACGATAAAGCCAGCCGACGTGGCCGCTGGCCTGCATCTGCGCAGAAATGTCGCTAATGCCGAAATGGAAGTTAAGTTTGAAGCAGGGCGAGCGCGGCTGCGTCACCTGAATTAGCGTATCGCCCCAACGAAAAATATCGCCGATAAACACGTTTTGCTCGGTCAGACCTTCCGATGAGAGGTTCTCGCCAAACGCTGGCGCGCAAAACAGCGCGGTCTGCTCCGGGAACATCTGCGCCCAGTGAGCATAGTGTTCACGCGGATAGTGGCACAACGCGCGATCGGTGCCGCCGTGGTAACTTTTTTCCGCCTGCTCATCACCCGCGATGCCCAATTCCGTGAGGATTAGCTCGCCTTCCACCTGCAATTTAGCAATCGCGCTTGGCCGACTGCCGTCATAATCCCTTATTTTTCCAGTAAAAACGTCTACCTGATATTGCATGTTCCCTCCAGACGCTCGTCGTAATCACGCTATTACATCACATTTGTTTGCTGACCTAACCTGCAAAAATGCGACATTCATGCCGATCCGCATTAACCGGGCGTGCTATCACTTAACACAGTATTTGAAACGCAATTTCATTAATCATAGAGGTTACAACGTGATCCGCGAAACATCTTTCTACGGTGTCTGGTGCCCTTCCATCACGCCAATGAACAACGAAGGGAAGCCTGACCTTAGCGCGCTGAGCCAGCATATCGCCCGGCTGGCAGAAGCGAAAATCGATGTGGTTTTGCTGATGGGCAGCATCGGCGAATTTGCCTCCTTCTCGCTGGAAGAGCGGTTGCTCTTGATCCGTGAAGCGCGCGGCATGTCGCCGATAACCATGGTGGCTAACGTCTCATCCACCTGCTTTAATGATATTCTGTGGATGGCTGATGAAGCCTGGCGCACCGGCTATGACGCGGTCATGGTGCTGCCGCCTTACTATTACGCGCAAACGCAAAATCAATTGTTGAGCTACTTTCGCGCCCTGGGCAAAGCGATAAGCGGCAAATGGTTCGCCTATAACTTTCCGGCGCGTACCGGCTGCGACCTTACGCCGGAACTGGTCGCTACGCTGGCTGCGGAATTCCCGGACTTCGCTGGTATCAAAGACACAGTCGATTGCCAGTCGCATACCCGTAATCTGATTCAGGCAACTGCGCAGGTGCGTGAGGATTTTGCCGTGCTGTGCGGCTACGACGAGTACTTCATCCCCAATCTGCTGGTAGGCGGCGCGGGCGTCATTTCCGGGCTGAATAATGTGATGCCTGAACTGTTTGTCCAGGCGCGGGAAGCGTGGCGACAGGAAGATTTGCCGACGTTGCATGCAATCCAGCAAGAAATTGGTAAATTTATGGCGATTTACGCAATTGGCGACGACTTCGTGACCACCATCAAAACCGTAGTATCACGCAAGTTTGGTTACTGTACCCCGATTTCACGCAATTTTGGCGGCACGCTGGATGAAGCACAGTGCCAACTTATCGATCAGGTGTTTGGGATTTGCCCATGACGGGAAAGTGGCTGGATTACTGGAGGCCTGCACGGTGGCCGGAAGTTTTGTCGGCCCGGTAAGCGTAGGAGCGCCCCCGGGCAAACGGTTATTTCACTGCGTTACGCATCACCACTTCAGCCTCTGTCGCTTTCATCTTGCGAGACCAGACGGACGTTAAAATCGGCACCAGAATCGACGTGATAATCACCGAGGTCGCTACCAGCGAGGTTGCGGACGGGGCCATCGTTTTAAAGCCCGGCACCATTTCGGCGATTATCACTGGCGTTGCCACTGCCGCCCCCGCAGAACTGGAGGCCGCCAGCCCTGCTGTCCCATCACCGCCGCCAATCAGCTTATCAGCGATAATCAGCGGGATACCGGTAATTACAATCACCGCCAGCCCCAGAAAAATTCCCAACAAACCGGTCTGCGCAATCACGGTTAAATCAATCGTATTACCCAGTGCGAATGCAAAGAACGGGATCAACGTCTGCACCGCTTTACTGAAAAATTCCCGCAATTCCGCATCCAGATTACCCAGCACAAACCCCACCAGGAAAGGTAACACCGCGCCGACAAACACATGCGGCTCGAACGAGGCGATTCCCGCAGTACCGAGAATAATCATCGTCATCAGTGGGCCGGATTCCAGCGACATCAACACGAACGCACCAGCTTCCTCTTTGCTGCCATACTGCTGCATGATTGACGCATACAGCCCGCCGTTGGTCATATCCATCGATGCCACCAGCGCCAGCGTCGACAACCCGGCAAAGAAACCCGCCTCCACACCGTGTTCAGGAATCAATCGTGAGGCCACGGCAGCCACCACCCAGGCAACCGCTATTTTGGTCACCACCAGCGTGCCGGACTTACGCAACACGGTGCCGGTGGCGCTCAGTTTGATCGAGGCCCCCATACAGAAAAACCACACCGCCAGAATCGGCACCGTGCCGATAATCATGCCGTTAGTAAATGAACCAAAGTACTTCCCCGCGCCGGGCGCAAAGGTATGGCAGAGAGCGCCGATGAACAAAGGAACCAGCATCATCCCGCCAGGGATTTTTTCGATTGCACGCTTGATTTGCATATCTTCACCTGTCAAAAAACGTCTGATTTTTTGAGCGCTGCCCCGCTATTTTTGCGGGACAACAGCAGCGCGGACGAAGAGAAGGTAGACCGGGTCTGGCGGAAGAAAAGTGATCAAACAATCAAAACAAAACAACATTTCATTATTTTCAGATCAATATTCCTTTTATTTTACATTAGAGAAGGCGTAAAAAAACCCCGACGGCCAGGCCGGACGGGGTTTTGACCTCACGTAAATGTGAGGAGGAAGGCAGACTTATTTTTTCGCAGCGAAACGTGCCGCTGCTTCGTCCCAGTTCACCACGTTCCAGAACTCTTTGATGTAGTCCGGGCGGCGGTTCTGGAATTTCAGGTAGTAAGCGTGTTCCCACACATCCAGGCCCACGATCGGGAAACCGGACGCGCCAGAGATCGCTTCACCCATCAGCGGGGAATCCTGGTTAGCGGTAGAAACCACAGCCAGTTTGTCGTCTTTCAACACCAGCCAGGCCCAACCGGAACCAAAACGCGTGGCCGCTGCTTTTTCGAATTCCGCTTTGAAGTTGTCTACGGAACCAAAATCACGCTCGATAGCCGCTTTCAGATCGCCCTGCAAAGTGGTGCCTTTTTTCAGGCCTTTCCAGAACAGGCTGTGGTTAGCGTGACCGCCTGCGTTGTTACGCAGAACGGTTTTTTTGTCTGCCGGCAGTTGATCCAGTTTGGTGATCAATTCTTCAGCTGACAGGCTGGCGAACTCCGGCAAGCTTTCCAGCGCGGCATTCGCATTGTTTACGTAAGTCTGGTGATGTTTAGTGTGATGGATGTCCATCGTCTGCTTGTCGAAATGAGGCTCAAGGGCATCATACGCGTACGGCAGAGCGGGCAGTGTATAGCTCATTTTCATCTCCATTATTGTCTGGCGGCATATATGTTAATGCCACGTAAGCAGTTGGATCATTATAGTTAATTAAATGATATTGAAAATGTTTATCAATGCCGTAGTTTTAATAAGGTTATAACCTTTGGTTATGTTATTGAAATTGTGAAGTTGCTCATCTCCATCACGCGTTCATTGCCAGCTCGCCATCTATCGCGGCAAACGCCTCAAGGTTAATCTCCTGACTGATTTTTACACTCATCAGGTCGGCTGCTCGTATCCCGACGATAAAAACAAAGAAGTGTTTTACCTGGCCTGACTTGATCCATCCCCTTCATATACGAAGGGGATGACAAGATTAATTCAACTCCGCAATTAAAATAGCCTGCGTATCAGATTCCAGCGCTTTAAAAATATGCTCCTGATCCGCTGGGTAGCAGATGTAATCCCCTTCACCTAACTCTTCTGCCGCTTCGGTTGGCCCCACCAGCGCCCGCCCCTGAGTCACAATAATATGTTCGACTGAGCCCTGTGGATGAGGATGCGAAATACGGTCCGCGCCCGGCTGCGTCAGCAGCAGGTAGATATCACGCCGTGCGCCTGGCGGGCAGGCAGCCAGTAAAATCGCCTGGTAGTTAGCCCGCCCGGCAATAACTTTGGTACCTTCACCGCAGCGAATCACCTGTGTTTTCGGGTTTTGTGGTTCCAGCAGGCGGGCAAAGGGAATATTCAGCGCCACGCACAATGCCCACAATGTTTCCAGGCTGGGATTGCCATTCCCGGCTTCCAGTTGTGACAGCGTGGATTTGGCGATCCCGGCACGGCGGGCAATTTCTGCCAGCGAAAGGCCGGTTCGCTGACGCTCGCGCACCAGACTTTTGGCTATGATGCTAATTGGTTGTGTCATACACGACCTCAAACGTTCATTAAATCGAACGAATCGTTCTTATTGAAAAACGATCCTGATGTGTTCATTATAATGGATAAACGTTCGATACGGCTAAAGTGAGATGCTTACACAACACTTCACATCGCTAAAAGGCGACACCATCAAAGCAATATTCCTTGTTTGCCTGGCGGTCGGCGTCGTCGGCGTCTCCTGTGGATCGCTGGCGATGGCTTACGGCTTTCCGATGTGGGTGCCGCTTGCGCTTTCTACGCTGGTACTGGCGGGCGCCAGCGAGTTTATGTTTATCGGCATTGTCGCCAGCGGCGGTAATCCGTTGGCAGCCGCAGTTGCCGGATTACTGGTTAATGCCCGCCATATACCTTTTGGCGTCACGGTGCGTGAACTGGTCGGTCAGCGGGCGGCGGGATTTATCGGTTGCCACATTATGAATGACGAAAGCGTGGTGTTTGGTTTGTCGCAACCTACGCCGGAACAGCGCAAGGCCGCTTACTGGTTATGCGGGTTGTGCATCGCGTTGCTGTGGCCTGCGGGTGTACTGGTGGGCGCAGCGGTTGGCACGTTGTTACCGGCACCGGAAACCATCGGGCTCGACGCAGTATTCCCCGCGATCCTGCTGGCGCTGGTGTTACCGGCGCTGCAAAAACGCACCACACTTGTCCGCGCTTCCAGCGGTGCTCTGTTATCACTGGCAACGGTTCCCTTTGCCCCGGTTGGCTTACCGGTACTGCTCTCTTTACTGGGTTTACTGACGAGGAAAAAATAATGGCCAGCGTTTCCTTAATTATCGGCGGTATTGCGGTTCTTTCCGTTGGCACTTATTTGATGCGCTTCGGTAGCGCAAAACTCGGCAGCAGGCTGGCACTCTCAGAGCACTCACAGGCACTGGTTTCCGATGCAGCAACGACGTTGTTGTTCGCGGTCGCGATGGCGGCCATGCTCTATGAAGGGGATCATTTTGCCGGAATGGCACGTGTGCTGGGCGTGGTGTTTGCCCTTTTCCTGGCCTGGCGAAAGATACCGCTTATTGTGGTGATCATCTCGGCGGCTGTAGTGACGGCGTTGTTACGCCTGGCGGGTATGCATTAAAAAAGCGCCCGCAAGCGCTCTTTCGACAATATTGCAATTTATTTGGTCAGCTCGGCAGTCATATGAACCTGGTTGCCGTTGTAAGCTTCAGTAATGTGGTAAGAAGAAGCGCCTGCCTGCTGAGCCTGAGCGGCGATTTGTGCTTCCGCACCGCTGAGAGTTGAGTCAGTTACGCTTACAGACTGGGCAGCAAAAGAACCGAAAGAAGCAGACAGAGCGATAACAGCGACAAAATTTTTGATGTTTTTCATGATATAAACCCTTACGTTAATTTGTTGTAATGAGGCGTTATGCCTCGATGAGATAAATACTAGACCTGTTCATTCACAACAAAAAGCGGAAGGATTTGTTGTCATTACTCAAAATTATTGACAAACAATCAAGCGCTGCGGATGGGTATAAATGGTCGCCCTGCCCGGCTTACAAAAACCCACCAGCGTCAGATTGCAGCGTTCCGCTACTTCTACGGCCAGCGTTGTCGCCGCCGATACCGCAAACAGAATTTCAACGCCGCACATCGCCGATTTTTGCACCATTTCATAGCTGGCGCGGCTGGACACCAGCACGGCTCCTTGCTTCCACGCCTCACCTTCACGCGCGCGATGACCAAGCAGCTTATCCAGCGCCACATGACGCCCTACATCTTCATGGCCACCCGCCAGTTCGCCGGATGGCAACATCCACGCCGCCGCATGCGTACAACCGGTTAACTGCCCGACAGGCTGAAAATCGGTTAAATGCGCCAGCCCGTTATCCAGTAATGCCAAATCAAAGCACTGCGTGAACGGCAGCGGCGTTATCGGCTTGCCGATATCGTTGAGCTGTTCCACACCGCACACACCGCAGCCGGTTCGCCCGGCCAACGCGCGGCGCCGCTCTTTTAATCCCATAAAACGGCGGCTGGAGAGTTCGATTTGCACTTCGAGGCCGTTACAGGAAGGAACCACATCCATGCCGTAAATTTCCGCCGGGTTTTCGATAATCCCTTCGGATAAGGAGAAGCCAATCGCGAACCACTCGAGATCTTTTGGCGAGGCCATCATCACCACATGGGAGATGCCGTTGTAAACCAGCGCGACAGGAACTTCTTCCGCCAGCATATCCGGCTGCGTTTGCTGTAAATCGGTGCGTTTCCACAGGGAAACCTCGCGGGCCCCTGTGACTGATGTTGCATTTTTGTGCTTTTTAGGGTGCAAATCGTTCACTTTGTCTTAACCGTCATCAAACAAGCGTACCAACAATATGGTATTCTTCGCATATATCCCTTGGGGAAAAAGGGAATAGCAACGATTCTGAATTTTTCATTCCAGAATAGACCTACCTATATTGTGGTAATCTCTGTTGCTAATCCCGTGAATGAGGGATTACCAGTAATTCTGAACCTTTGCGAAAACCACCGCAAAGAAAAAACGATAAGAGTAATGTCGAACCAGGAGCAAACCATGCAGGTCAGCAGAAGGCAGTTCTTTAAGATCTGTGCTGGCGGTATGGCAGGAACAACGGCTGCGGCATTGGGTTTTGCCCCCAATATCGCGCTTGCGGAAACACGGCAGTATAAGCTGCTGCGCACCCGTGAAACCCGTAATACCTGCACATATTGTTCCGTCGGCTGTGGGCTGTTGATGTACAGCCTCGGCGACGGTGCCAAAAACGCCAAAGCGTCAATCTTTCATATAGAGGGTGACCCGGATCATCCGGTAAACCGTGGCGCGCTGTGCCCGAAAGGCGCAGGTCTGGTGGATTTCATCCACTCGGAAAGCCGCCTGAAATACCCGGAATACCGTGCGCCAGGCTCCGATAAATGGCAGCGCATCACGTGGGATGATGCGTTTGACCGCATCGCGAAGCTGATTAAAGCAGACCGCGACGCCAACTTTATCGCGCAGAATGCTGAAGGTACCACCGTCAACCGCTGGCTGAGCACCGGGATGCTGTGCGCATCCGCGTCCAGCAATGAAACTGGTTATTTAACACAAAAATTCACCCGCGCACTCGGCATGTTAGCCGTCGACAACCAGGCGCGTGTCTGACACGGACCAACGGTAGCAAGTCTTGCTCCAACATTTGGTCGCGGTGCGATGACCAACCACTGGGTCGACATAAAGAACGCCAACCTTATCATTGTGATGGGTGGGAACGCGGCTGAAGCACATCCGGTGGGATTCCGCTGGGCGATGGAAGCCAAGATCCATAATGGCGCGAAGCTGATTGTTATCGATCCGCGCTTTACGCGTACCGCCTCTGTTGCGGATTTCTATACGCCGATTCGTTCCGGTACTGACATTGCCTTCCTGTCAGGCGTGTTGCTGTACCTGATGACCAACGAAAAATATAACCGCGAATATACCGAGGCCTATACCAACGCCAGCCTGATCGTGCGGGAAGATTTTGGTTTCGAAGATGGCCTGTTCACCGGCTATGACGCGGATAAACGTAAATACGACAAAACCAGCTGGAACTACGAACTGGATGAGAAAGGTTTCGCCAAACGCGATACCACGCTCACCCATCCGCGCTGCGTATGGAACCTGCTGAAACAGCATGTTTCTCGCTATACGCCGGACGTGGTTGAAAACATCTGCGGGACACCAAAAGCGGACTTCCTGAAGGTGTGCGAATACATCGCCGAAACCAGCGTACATGATAAAACGGCCTCGTTCCTCTATGCGCTGGGCTGGACGCAACACTCTGTCGGTGCGCAAAACATTCGCACCATGGCGATGATTCAGCTACTGCTGGGGAACATGGGGATGGCTGGCGGCGGCGTAAACGCCCTGCGCGGTCACTCCAACATTCAGGGGCTGACAGACCTTGGTTTGCTGTCACAAAGCCTGCCGGGCTATATGACGCTACCGAGTGAAAAACAGACCAATCTCCAGACCTATCTTGCCGCCAACACGCCGAAACCGCTGCTGGAAGGCCAGGTAAACTACTGGGGTAATTACCCGAAATTCTTTGTTTCGATGATGAAAGCCTTCTTTGGCGACAAAGCCACAGCGGAAAATAACTGGGGCTTTGACTGGTTGCCGAAGTGGGACAAAGGCTACGACGTTCTGCAGTACTTCGACATGATGTACAAAGGCAAGGTGAACGGCTATGTGTGCCAGGGTTTTAACCCGGTAGCCTCGTTCCCGAACAAGAACAAGGTTGTGGCATCACTGTCGAAGCTGAAATTCCTGGTGACCATCGATCCGCTGAACACCGAAACCTCGACCTTCTGGCAAAACCACGGCGAGTCGAACGATGTCGATCCGGCGAAAATCCAGACCGAAGTGTTCCGTCTGCCTTCAACTTGCTTTGCCGAAGAGAACGGTTCGATCGTGAACTCTGGACGCTGGTTGCAATGGCACTGGAAAGGCGCTGACGGCCCAGGCGAAGCCGTGACCGATGGTGAGATCCTCGCCGGTATCTTTACACGCTTGCGTAAGATGTATGCCGAAGAGGGTGGTGCGTGCCCGGAACCGGTGCTGAATATGACCTGGAACTACTCCACCCCGCACGAACCGGCATCGGAAGAAGTGGCGATGGAGAGCAACGGTAAAGCACTGGCAGACATTATCGACCCAGCGACGGGCGCGGTGATTGTCAAAAAAGGCCAGCAGCTTAGCTCGTTTGCCCAACTGCGCGATGATGGCACCACCTCCAGCGGTTGCTGGATCTTCGCCGGTAGCTGGACGCCGGACGGCAACCAGATGGCACGTCGCGATAATGCCGATCCGTCAGGTCTTGGCAATACGCTGGGCTGGGCGTGGGCATGGCCGCTTAACCGCCGCATTCTTTACAACCGTGCCTCAGCCGATCCGCAGGGTAAACCGTGGGATCTGAAGCGTCAGTTGCTGAAGTGGGACGGTGCGAAGTGGGGCGGCGTGGATATTCCGGACTATAGCGCTGCCGCGCCAGGTAGCGATGTCGGGCCGTTTATCATGCAGCCGGAAGGGATGGGTCGCCTGTTTGCTATTGATAAGATGGCAGAAGGGCCGTTCCCGGAACACTACGAACCGTTTGAAACGCCGCTGGGCACGAACCCGCTGCACCCGAACGTCGTATCCAACCCGGCAGCCCGTGTCTTTAAAGACGATCTGGAAGCCATGGGTAAAGCGGATAAATTCCCGTATGTCGGCACCACTTACCGTCTGACCGAACACTTCCACTACTGGACCAAGCACGCGCTGCTTAACGCTATCGCGCAACCTGAACAGTTTGTGGAGATCGGTGAGAAGCTGGCAGGCAAATTGGGCATCGTTCAGGGTGATATGGTTCGTGTCTCTTCCAACCGTGGCTATATCAAAGCCAAGGCGGTGGTGACCAAGCGTATCCGCACGCTGAAAGTGAACGGCAAAGATGTCGATACCATCGGTATTCCTATTCACTGGGGTTACGAAGGTGTGGCGAAGAAAGGCTTTATCGCCAATACGTTAACGCCGTTCGTCGGCGATGCGAACACCCAAACGCCAGAGTTCAAGGCGTTCCTGGTGAATGTGGAAAAGGTGTAACGGAGACGACTTATGGCTTATCAATCGCAAGACATCATCCGTCGTTCCGCAACTAACGGCTTCACGCCCGCGCCACAGGCGCGGGATCACCAGCAGGAGGTGGCGAAACTTATCGACGTCACCACCTGTATTGGCTGTAAAGCCTGTCAGGTGGCCTGTTCCGAGTGGAACGACATCCGTGATGAAGTGGGACATAACGTTGGGGTGTATGACAACCCGGCGGATCTGACCGCGAAATCCTGGACGGTTATGCGCTTCTCAGAAGTGGAGCAGAACGACAAACTGGAGTGGCTGATCCGTAAAGATGGCTGCATGCACTGCGCCGATCCTGGCTGTCTGAAAGCATGCCCGTCAGAAGGAGCTATCATTCAGTATGCCAACGGCATTGTCGACTTCCAGTCAGAGCAGTGCATCGGCTGCGGTTACTGCATCGCGGGCTGCCCGTTCGATGTGCCACGACTGAACCCGGAAGACAATCGCGTCTACAAATGTACGCTGTGCGTCGACCGTGTCACCGTGGGCCAGGAACCGGCATGCGTGAAAACCTGTCCAACCGGCGCTATCCACTTTGGCTCCAAAGAGGATATGAAAACCCTCGCTGGCGAACGTGTCGCAGAGTTGAAAACCCGAGGCTACGATAACGCCGGGCTGTACGATCCGACGGGCGTTGGCGGAACACATGTGATGTACGTGCTACACCACGCCGACAAGCCGAATCTGTATCACGGCCTGCCGGAAAACCCGCAGATCAGTACAACCGTGAAGTTCTGGAAAGGCATCTGGAAACCACTTGCGGCGGTCGGCTTTGCAGCGACCTTCGCGGCCAGCATCTTCCACTATGTCGGTGTCGGTCCGAACCGTGCGGAAGAGGAAGACGATAACCTGCATAAAGAGAAAGACGAGGTGCGCAAATGAAAAAACGTGACACCATCGTGCGCTACACGGCACCGGAGCGCATTAACCACTGGGTCACCGCCTTCTGCTTCGTGCTGGCGGCGGTGAGCGGACTGGGGTTTTTCTTCCCCTCTTTCAACTGGTTAATGGGGATTCTCGGTACGCCGCAGTTGGCGCGCATTCTCCATCCGTTCGTCGGCGTGGTGATGTTTGCGTCGTTTATCATCATGTTTTTCCGCTACTGGCACCATAACCTCATCAACAAGGATGATATCTTTTGGGCGAAGAATATTCGTAAGATTGTCGTCAATGAGGAAGTTGGCGACACCGGGCGATATAACTTCGGTCAGAAATGTGTGTTCTGGGCGGCGATTATTTTCCTGGTGTTGCTACTGGTAAGCGGCGTGGTTATCTGGCGCCCTTACTTCGCGCCAGCGTTCCCTATCCCGCTAATCCGATTAGCGCTGATGGTGCATTCATTTGCCGCAGTCGCGTTAATTGTGGTTATTATGGTGCATATTTACGCCGCTCTGTGGGTTAAAGGCACCATAACCGCAATGGTGGAAGGCTGGGTCACCAGCTCGTGGGCGAAGAAACATCACCCGCGCTGGTACCGGGAAATTCGCAAGACAACGGAAAAATCGACTGAATGAGTATTCGCATAATCCCGCAAGATGAGCTGGAGAAGAGCGATAAACGCACGGCGGAAGTTATTCCGCCGTTATTATTCCCCAGGCTAAAAAATCTCTACAACCGCCGTGCAGAGCGTCTGCGCGAACTTGCAGAGAGTAACCCGCTGGGTGATTACCTGCGTTTTGCTGCGCTTATCGCCCATGCCCAGGAAGTGGTGCTGTACGACCACCCCTTGCAGATCGACCTGACAGCGCGCATTAAAGAAGCCGCTGAACAGGGTAAACCGCCGCTCGATATTCACGTCCTGCCGCGTGATACGCACTGGCACAAATTGCTGCATTCGCTCATTGCCGAGCTGAAGCCGGAGATGAGCGGCCCGGCGCTGGCAGTCATTGAGAACCTGGAAAAGGCTTCCGCGCAGGAACTGGAAGCGATGGCCAGCGCACTGTTTGCTGCTGACTTCGCCACTGTGAGCAGCGATAAATCGCCGTTTATCTGGGCAGCGCTGTCGCTCTACTGGGCGCAGATGGCCAGCCTGATTCCAGGAAAAGCCCGTGCTGAATATGGTGAACAGCGCCAGTTCTGCCCAGTGTGCGGCGCTATGCCGGTTTCCAGCGTGGTGCATATCGGCACAACGCAGGGGCTACGTTACCTGCACTGCAATCTATGCGAAACCGAATGGCACGTGGTGCGCGTTAAATGTAGCAACTGTGAGCAGACCCGTGATTTGCACTACTGGTCGCTGGATAATGAGCAGGCAGCCATTAAAGCCGAAAGCTGCGGTGATTGCGGCACTTACCTGAAGATCCTGTATCAGGAAAAAGACCCGAATGTCGAACCGGTGGCCGATGATTTAGCTTCGCTGGTGCTTGATGCGCGCATGGAGCAGGAAGGTTTTGCCCGTAGCTCGATCAATCCATTCCTCTTCCCGGGCGAAGGGGAATAATCCTGACAGGTCGCGGTAAGCTATGCTTACCCGGCCTGCCATTGTTTCCATGTCAGTCTTGCCATTCTGCTCCTGCCCCAATTTAACGCTCGTCACCGAAATTTTTCGCAACTATTAACGATTTCAGTACATTTCGCAGCGAAACATATCGCCGCTATCGGCAAAAACAAGCAGGTTCAAAAGCTATAAATCGGCTTTACGAGTAGCTTTCTAAATTTGTGCTTTCCACAAAATCAACCGTTCCCATTTCATAAAAACCAGGTTATAAGGCTGTATATTTATACAGACTAAGGTGAGCGGAATGGCACTGGAAAAAGGCATTGCCGGGTTAGTGAGCGACTTTATCGCCGCCGGGCGCCCCTCGGCACGCGCCATGAGTATTGATGAACGGCGCGCGGGTTATATCGCCAGCGTATCGCTTGCCGGGGAAACGGAAACCCGCGTTCAGGTTGAAGACGTCACGCTTGACGATATGACACTGCGCATATTCTCACCGCTGGAGGCCAACGGTAAACTGCCTGCGCTAATCTATTACCACGGCGGCTGCTTTATCAGCGGCGGGTTCGACACTCATGATAAACAGTTGCGCCAGTTAGCGTTCTACAGCGGTTGTCGGGTGATTGCCGTACGGTATCGGCTCGCACCGGAACATCGCTGGCCTGCCGCGCACGATGATGCGCTACGGGGTGCAGAGGTGATATGGAAAAATGCTGAACGCCTCAACATTGACTCACAACGAATTACGCTAGCAGGCGACAGCGCGGGCGGGCATCTGGCGCTGGTCACGGCGCTACGATTGAAGGCGGCAGCAGTCTGGCAACCTGCGCAACTGGTGTTGATCTACCCGATGCTGGATGCAACGGTCTACTTCGACAGCTATACCTTTAACGGCTCTGATTATGTAATAACCCGCGATGCGCTGTTGTCAGGCTACGAAATGTATCTTGGCGACACTGACCGCCTGCTGTCGGATGTTAGCCCGCTGTGGCGCGATGATTTCGCAGGTCTGCCGCCAGTACACATTATTACGGCGGAGTTCGATCCGCTGTGCGATGAAGGTGAAGCGCTGTACCAGCATATGACGGAACAAGGCGTAACCTGTACCTGTTCCCGCTACCTCGGCGTTATTCACGGTTTTTTCCAGCTTGCCGGTATCAGCCAGAGCGCACGGGATGTCATACAAGACGTGGCCGCACGCGTGGCCAGAGCATAAACCCCAAAGGAGAGTCGATGTCTGTCGTAAGCCCCGTAGAACAACAGTTTGCAGCGTACAATGCCCATGATATCGAAGCGTTCGTCGCATGCTTTAGTGAAGATTTCACCGCCTACCGTTTGCCCTCCACATCGCCATCGCTGCAAGGGCGGGAAGCCTTACGCGCGTTCTATGTCGAGCACCGAATAACCCGGCACTCCGCGCGGAGCTGCTCTCGCGTACGGTAATAGGGCAATAAGGTGTTCGATCACGAAAAAATCTACGGCATTGGCGAATCGGTCATCGAAAATATGGCGGTTTATGAAGTGCAGGATGGGCGCATCACCACAGCGAGGTTTTTCTTCGCGCAGTGAGTGGCAGCAATAAGACTGCGCGCCTGCATCAACAAGCACGCGGTCGGTTACTCTTCTTCGTTGCCACCCTCTACATAAGGGCCAAAAGGTTTCGCGGGCAGTACGATGTAAATCCCTTCGAAAATTGCGCCCTGTTTACCCTCGCCAAACAGCTCAACCTGAAGCTGCACGCGCGCTTTACGCCCGCGCGCCAGGCGATCGAGATCGCCGCTTAACGAGCCGAGATCGGCAATCGCGCTGGGTTTACCTTTAATTGGCGTACTGTATCGAATATGCGCATCAGCCAGAATAATGGTGCCGCCGAGATGGCGTTCGCGCAGCATCAGCCAGATCAGCCCCCAGCCAGTCAACGTCGCCAGCGAAAACAGGCTGCCGGCAAATAGTGTATGGTGCGGGTTCTGGTTGCCGGTTTCCGGCATGGTAGTGATAAATTTCTGCCCGGTATACTGCTGAATACGCACGCCCATCTTTTCGCTCAGCGGAATATGTTCGTACCAGGCTTGTTGCAGCTGCCCGCACCAGTCACCGCGATGCAGAATATCGTCCAGCGTGGCCACGGGTTTGATCATCAAAAAATGGCGCACTGGCGTCGTTTGCGGCGCGGTGATCTCCCCTTCATTGATAAACCCGAGCTTGGCAAAAAACTCTACAGCATCTTCGCGGGCGCTACAGGTCACTCGCTTCACCCCTTCCTGGCGGGCAACAGATTCCAGCGTCATCGCCATCAGCGTGCCCAATCCTTTATCCTGCACAGAAGGGTGAACGGCCATAAAACGGATTGAGGCTTCATTGTCGGCGTTGATATACAGCCTGCCGACCGCCACCATATTGCCCTCTTCATCAACTACCATCTGGTGATGCGCCATGGCATCCCATGCATCGCGTTCGGAACCTTTTGGCTGATGCAGGGGTTTGCGCAGCATTTCCCAGCGGAACTGGTAATAACGCTCTAACTCTTCTTCAGTCTGTGGTACGCGGAGGTGATACATAGCGGTGTTCTCTCTTGTGACTCTGGGCCACGCCGCAAGCTGGCTCATATCTGCAACCAGAATGTGACAGGACCATCGTTGACCAGCGAAACCTGCATATCGGCAGCGAATCGCCCGGTTTGCGTTTCCATCTGCTGGCTACGGCAACGTTCGACAAAGTAGTTATACAGCGCTTCCGCTTTATCTGGCGCAGCGCCTCTGGAAAACCCAGGACGCATTCCGCGTTCGGTGTCCGCTGCCAGCGTAAATTGCGACACCACCAGCACGCTCCCACCCGCCTGCTGGACGTTAAGATTCATTTTTCCTTCGGCGTCACTAAAAATGCGATACCCCAGCACTCGCTCGCACAGGCGGTTCGCTTTTTGTTCATCGTCTTCCCTTTCGACCCCTAACAACACTAAAAGTCCGGGACCAATTTCGCCCGTCACCTCGCCCGCCACGCTAACGCTTGCGCGGGAAACACGTTGAATTAATGCAATCATGGTTGGTCTGCTTCTTCTTGCTGTGCGGCTATTTTGAGTTTTCTGTATTCACCGAGAGTGACAGTTATTTCTGCACCTAGCAAGACGATACACCAGGTCCAATAGACCCAGAGGAACAAAATCGGAATGACAGCCAGCACGCCATAAATAAGCTGGTAGGAAGGGAACATGGTGATATAGAGGCCAAACACTTTCTTGCCCAACTCGAATAACAGAGCCGCGACAAAGGCGCCAATAATGGCGTCGCGGTTAGGCACCCGCGTCGTGGGTACAATGCTGTAAAGCAGCCAGAAAGAGAGCCAGGACAAAAGCAGCGGGAAAATCCGCAGCACATCATCAATCACACTGTTCAGTTCACTGGCCCAGCGCAGAGACAGCAAATAGGAACTAATGGCAAGGCTGGCGCCCGCCAGGAGCGGCCCAAGCGTGAGGATCATCCAGTACACCGCAAATGAGTACACATGCGGGCGAATCCGCGTACTGCGCCAGATAGTGTTCAGCGCCGAATCAATGGAGTACATCAACAGCAGTGATGTCACGATCAGCCCGCACGCACCGACAGCGGTCATTCTGGTGGAGTTCGCCACAAACTGCTCAATATAGTTCTGAATCACATCGCCAGTTGCCGGGATAAAATTGGCAAACACAAAATGACGTAGCTGAATGCTGATTTCAGAAAACATCGGAAATGCAGCAAACAGCGCGAATATCACGGCGATCAGCGGCACCAGCGAGAGCAAAGAGACGTAAGCGAGGTTCCCCGCCAACGTCGTCATATGATCTTCATCGATGCGCTGCCAGAGCAGTTTTAACCATGACCATAATGCGAGCACGCGATGTCTGGCGTGCTGCCGAACGTTTTTTAGCATAACTGCTTCGCGAAATAATTGGGGATCGTCATTTTGTCTTTCACCAGAATACTGGTAATACCCAGTTGCTCTGCACCGGCGATATTGTCAGCATTGTCATCGAAAAAGACTGCATCGTCGGCAGAAAAACCTTCGAGTGATAATACTTGCTGATAAATTCTCGCTTCGGGCTTACGCATCCCCATTTCCTGGGAAAGATAGATATGGTCGGCAGCAGCCTGGATTTCGGGATATTGCTCCGGCCAGTAGGTGGTATGCAGGCGGTTGGTATTTGACAGAACTACCACGCGATGCCCCTGTACGCGCAACTTGTGCATGATTTCGATAACGTCGCTACGCAGAGCGACAAACACTGCCTGCCAGCCGGTAGAAAATTGCTCGTAGCTCAGCGGCATTTCCATCTCTTCACACAGCGCTTTGGCAAAATCTTCGTCGCTGATCTCTCCGCGCTCATGCTGGTGAAAAGCCTCGCCCATGATGAAGCTCCGCTTCAATGTCGCCAGCGGCACACGGCTGAAATTACTCCAGGCGCCCAGTACCCGGTTAAAGTCGATATCGACAATCACATTACCTAAATCAAAGATATAGAGCATTTCTCTCTCCTTGCCTGCCGTGGAGAGTTAACTGTAGCGGTAAAGTGTGAAATTGAATAGTTTGCCGTCTCACATGTGGGATCGGGATAGGGGCTGATCTCACGATCAGCCTCCTCCCACACCACCGTACATACGGGTCCGTATACGGCGGTTCGGTTATGTTTATCGTCGCCTGCCTATAAATCCGGTAGGCCCAGTCTGATGAACAGGCGATTGGGAAGTGCTATGCTCAGTGCCGGACTACAGCTTATCCGCCATTGCTTATGGCAACTCCCTACCGTTTGCGCTGCAAGGTCTTTGCTTACTCCCCGTCTGCGCAACTCTTTGAAGCGCTTGCTGCCCGTTTTCCACTGTTTCCACAGGACACTTCGCAACCTGCGCCTTATCCACCTGTTCAGATCTCTCATCAGCGTTTGCCACTGGTTCAGTCCATAGT
>NZ_FMBC01000086.1 GCF_900094795.1 Kosakonia oryziphila | reverse complement strand
TTATGCGGTATTAGCTACCGTTTCCAGTAGTTATCCCCCTCCATCAGGCAGTTTCCCAGACATTACTCACCCGTCCGCCACTCGTCACCCGAGAGCAAGCTCTCTGTGCTACCGTTCGACTTGCATGTGTTAGGCCTGCCGCCAGCGTTCAATCTGAGCCATGATCAAACTCTTCAATTTAAAGTTTGATGCTCATCGAATTAAACTTCGTAATGAATTACGTGTTCACCCGAGAGACCTGGTATTCATTTTTTGTCCGAAGACATCAAGAATCCATGTCACCTGAGTGCCCACACAGATTGTCTGATAAATTGTTAAAGAGCAGTGCCGCTGCGTTTTCGCTGCGGCGCGGGGTGTGCATATTACGCTTTCCCGCCGTGAAGTCAACTGGTTATTTTCAGATTCCTTCACCTGACAGGCCGGTGTGTTTGCCGTTGTGCCGTGTCAGTGGAGGCGCATTATAGGGGGTTAATTCCGGCTGACAAGCATAAAATTCAAAAAAATTATCGTTTGATTACTTTCCAGGCAAGCCAGCCTCTAAAGGCTAATTTTTGCCTGGTTTTTATACAAAAACGAGCCCCTGAGGGCTAATGCTGCTCACTTAAGGAATCGAGACCTGAAATTCAGGTCTCAGATGAAAGGAAACGGGACGGTAAACCTGATTTCTTCGTTATCCCTCTGAGCATTAATATGAATTTTTATTCATAAAATGCTTAAGTGACTGGCATTACCCCTGAGGGCTCGTTTTCTTTATTTTGTGACTTACTGCACTGCCACAATACGATCGTCTTTTACGACAAGCTGCAGCGTTTTGCCTGGTATCAACTCACCAGACAGTATCTGCTGTGCCAGTGGGTTTTCGATCTGCTGCTGGATAGCGCGTTTCAACGGACGCGCGCCATACACCGGATCGTAACCATTTGCGCTCAGCAGTTTTAGCGCTTCATCAGAGATTGTCACTGTATAACCGCGCTCTTCCAGGCGTTTGTACAAACGCTGCAACTGGATCTGCGCAATAGAAGCAATATGTTTTTCACCCAGCGGATGGAAGACCACCACTTCATCAATACGGTTGATAAACTCCGGACGGAAGTTCTGGCTCACCACCCCCAGTACCAGTTCCTTCATATGCCCATAATCCAGCTCGCCAAAACGTTCCTGGATCAAATCGGAACCGAGGTTGGAAGTCATGATCACGACAGTATTACGGAAATCCACCGTTCTGCCCTGTCCATCCGTAAGACGACCATCGTCAAGCACCTGCAACAGGATGTTGAATACATCCGGATGTGCTTTTTCCACTTCATCCAAAAGGATGACAGAATAGGGGCGACGACGAACCGCTTCCGTTAAATAGCCACCTTCTTCATAGCCGACATATCCCGGAGGTGCCCCTACCAGCCTGGAAACGGAGTGTTTTTCCATAAACTCAGACATGTCGATACGCACCATTGCATCGTCGCTATCGAACATAAAGTTAGCCAGCGCTTTACACAGTTCGGTTTTCCCTACCCCGGTTGGCCCAAGGAACAGGAACGAACCGATCGGGCGATTCGGATCTGACAGACCAGCACGGCTACGGCGAATAGCGTTCGATACTGCTTCTACCGCTTCATCCTGACCAATCACACGATGATGCAGGTCATGCTCCATACGCAGCAGTTTTTCACGTTCACCTTCCATCATCCGCGACACCGGAATACCGGTCCAGCGTGCCAGCACTTCGGCGATCTCAATATCTGTCACTCGGTTACGCAACAGACGCATAGTTTTGCCTTCAGCCTGGGTTGCCGCTTCCAGCTGTTTTTCCAGTTCAGGGATTTTCCCGTACTGCAATTCCGACATCCGTCCAAGATCGCCATTACGCCGAGCCTGTTCTATCGCGATTTTCGCCTGTTCCAGTTCAGCCTTAATGGTCTGGGTGCCGGAGAGAGAAGCTTTCTCGGCTTTCCACTCTTCTTCTAATGTCGAATACTGACGCTCTTTATCTTCCAGCTCTTCATTAAGCATTTCGAGGCGTTTCTTACTCGCTTCGTCAGACTCTTTCATCAGCGCGCGCTGTTCCAGTTTGAGCTGGATAATGCGGCGATCGAGCCGGTCAAGTTCTTCCGGTTTAGAGTCAATCTGCATACGAATGCTGGATGCAGCTTCATCGATCAGGTCGATAGCTTTATCCGGCAACTGGCGGTCGGAAATATAACGATGCGACAAAGTTGCCGCCGCGACGATCGCCGGGTCAGTAATCTGCACATGGTGGTGCAGCTCATAACGTTCTTTCAGGCCACGCAGAATCGCAATGGTGTCTTCCACTGTCGGTTCAGCAACCAGCACTTTTTGGAAACGACGCTCCAGAGCAGCGTCTTTCTCTATATATTGACGATACTCATCCAGCGTGGTGGCACCGACGCAGTGCAGTTCGCCACGCGCCAGCGCTGGCTTCAGCATATTACCCGCATCCATCGCGCCATCGGCTTTCCCGGCGCCAACCATGGTATGCAGCTCATCGATAAACAGAATGACATTGCCTTCCTGCTTCGAGAGATCGTTAAGCACACCTTTCAGACGCTCTTCAAACTCGCCACGGTATTTCGCCCCGGCCACCAGCGCGCCCATGTCCAGCGCCAGAACGCGCCGACCTTTAAGCCCTTCCGGCACTTCACCATTAACAATGCGCTGCGCCAGTCCTTCAACGATAGCGGTTTTACCCACCCCCGGTTCACCAATTAACACCGGGTTGTTTTTAGTCCGGCGTTGCAGCACCTGTATGGTACGGCGGATCTCTTCGTCACGGCCGATAACCGGATCGAGCTTGCCTTGCTCGGCACGCTCGGTCAGATCGACGGTGAATTTCTTCAAGGCCTGACGTTGGTCTTCAGCCCCTTGATCGTTCACGTTTTCCCCCCCACGCATTTGTGCAATGGCCTGAGTCACATTCGCCGTAGTTGCGCCCGCTGATTTCAGTAAATCGGTCAGCGTACCGCGAGACTCCAGTACCGCCAGAACGAAGAGTTCAGACGAAATAAAGTTGTCACCCCGTTTTTGCGCCAGCTTGTCGCAAAGATTGAGCACCCGCACTAAATCCTGAGAAGGCTGCACGTCGCCGCCGGTGCCTTCCACCAGCGGTAAACGGCTTAATGCCTGTTCAACGGCTGTACGTAGCGCGCCAGCGTTAACGCCGGCAGAGGTTAATAAAGGAAAAACCGAACCGCCTTCCTGCTTCAGCAAGGCACTCATTAAATGAAGAGGTTCGATAAATTGATTGTCGTGCCCCAATGCGAGCGACTGGGCATCGGCAAGAGCAAGCTGGAATTTATTGGTAAGACGATCCAGACGCATAACTCCTCCCATAACAGGTCAAAATTGCTACTGGAGATTAAATGAGGTCATCCCTCAATTATTCAAGGTTAATGACCTGAATTATGCAAAAGAAAGTATATGCGAACTGGATCGTCTTGATTCTTTAGGTTATATCAGCCAAATAAAACTTGCCATACGACCGGTTATCTTGTCCCGGCGGTATGAGAAAAAATCATCCTTTTGACTGAATGTGCAATGCTCGCCGCCGAATACCTGCTGAACACCCACTGACGACAGACGCTGGCGCGCGAGCTGGTAGATATCAGCGAAATATTTCTCACCGTGCGAACGAAAAGCACGATCGGCCTCAACATCATGCGCCATAAATGCCTCGCGCACTTCTGCGCCGACTTCAAATGCCTGCGGCCCGATCGCCGGCCCTAACCAGGCGAGCAGGTTTTCCGGCTTGTCGGTAAAACAAGCAACTGTCTTTTCCAGCACGCCCGCACACAACCCGCGCCAACCGGCATGGGCAGCAGCGACTTCGGTTCCATCACGATTGCAAAACAGAACAGGCAGGCAGTCGGCGGTCATCACTGCGCAAACCGTACCGGGCGTGTTGCTGTACGACGCATCCGCCCGTTTAGAGGTATAAGACCCGCCATCAAGCAGCAGCACGTCAGTACCGTGTACCTGCTCAAGCCATACCGGCCTGGAAGGCAACCCTCCCTCGGCAAACATGCGTTTGCGATTTTCTTCCACATGCTCAGCATCGTCGCCACAGTGGGCACCGAGGTTTAGCGAGTGATAAGGCGGCAAGCTCACACCGCCGATACGGGTTGAACTGCATGACGCCACGCCTTTCGGCTGCGGCCAATCAGGGAGGATCAGTTTGGTCATAACCAGGCGACATCGTCCTTATGGGTTTCAAAATCCGCGCGCATAGCAGCAATCAAATCCACCATGTCCTGCGGAATAGGCGCGTGCCACTCCATCTCAATGCCGCTGATAGGATGGTAAAGACGCAGCATCGTAGCGTGCAGAGCCTGACGATCAAACTTGCGCAGCGCATCGATGAACTCGTCAGAAGCGCCTTTCGGCGGGCGCGGACGGCCACCATAAAGCTGATCACCAACCAGCGGATGAGTGATATGCGCCATATGCACGCGGATCTGGTGGGTGCGGCCGGTTTCCAGACGCAGACGCAGACGCGTGTGCACACGGAAGTGCTCCATGATGCGATAGTGCGTTACCGCCGGTTTACCCATCGGATGCACCGACATATGGGTACGCTTAGTCGGGTGCCGGCTGATAGGTTCTTCAACCGTACCACCTGACGTCATATGCCCAATCGCCACCGCTTCATATTCACGCGTAATTTCACGCAGTTGCAACGACTCGACCAGCCGCGTTTGCGCCGGGATTGTTTTCGCTACTACCATCAGGCCAGTGGTGTCTTTGTCCAGACGGTGCACGATCCCCGCGCGCGGAACATCAACAATCTGCGGATAATAGTGCAGCAATGCATTCAGCACCGTACCATCCGGGTTACCTGCGCCAGGATGGACAACAAGGTCACGCGGTTTATTGATCACGATAATGTCATCATCTTCGTAGACGATGTTCAGTGGGATGTCCTGCGGTTCGAAGCGCGCTTCTTCTTCAATTTCCACATCAATAGTGATGCATTCTCCACCCAACACTTTCTCTTTCGGCTTATCGCAAATACTACCGTTGACCTCCACGTGCTGGGCGAGAATCCATTCTTTTATTCGCGAACGTGAATAATCCGGGAACAATTCGGCCAAAGCCTGATCTAAGCGTTGACCGAGTTGGTTTTCGGACACCGTTGCGGTGAGTTGTACTCGTTGTGCCATATACAGCTTCTTCGTTAACGTTGGGTTTTACGGCTTCGCCGTATAATATAGTGTGCTATTGTAGCTGGTCTTAGTCGGGAGCAGGAATAAAGAATCTCCCGCATACACATTCTGAGGAAAGTCTAAACGTCATGACGCGCTTGAAATATCTGGTGGCAGCCGCCACGTTGAGTCTGGCTTTGGCGGGTTGCTCCGGTTCAAAGGAAGTGGTGCCTGATAATCCACCAAATGAAATCTACGCGACTGCCCAGCAAAAACTGCAAGACGGTAACTGGAAGGCGGCAATAACGCAACTAGAAGCACTGGATAATCGTTATCCGTTTGGTCCGTACTCACAGCAAGTGCAGTTGGATCTGATCTACGCCTACTACAAAAACGCCGATTTACCGTTGGCGCAAGCCGCGATTGACCGTTTTATTCGTCTGAACCCAACCCATCCGAACATCGATTATGTGATGTATATGCGTGGGCTGACCAACATGGCTCTGGACGACAGCGCTCTGCAAGGGTTCTTTGGTGTGGATCGCAGCGATCGTGACCCGGCGCATGCGCGTGAGGCATTCAATGACTTCAGTAAACTGGTACGTGGCTATCCGCAGAGCCAGTACATCTCTGACGCCGCCAAGCGTCTGGTGTTCCTGAAAGATCGTCTGTCGAAATATGAACTGTCGGTGGTGAATTATTACACCGATCGCGGTGCCTGGGTTGCTGTTGTCAACCGCGTAGAAGGCATGCTGCGTGATTATCCGGATACGCAGGCGACGCGTGATGCGCTGCCGAAAATGGAGAAAGCCTACCGCGAGATGCAAATGAACGCGCAGGCAGACAAGGTTGCGAAAATTATCGCGGCCAACAGCAGCAATACATAAATATCTGAAACACAAAACGGCAGCCAATGGCTGTAATGCCAGTCAGTTAAGCAACTGACTGGCTCTTTTTCGGGGCTGTGGGGTATTTCCAGGGCCTCTCCTTTACCACTCTCGGGAAGGCCCTTTCCCTTCTTGTCGGTAATTTCACAAGTTGTCCCATACTTGCAAGATCGCGCATCAGCTCCGGTATACGTCCCGGTGATGCGCCCTGCAATGTCATCAGCATTCTCATCACCATTCCGCATGATTCTGAGAAACTCAGTTGATTCGGCCAGTAACCTTTCAGATGTTCCGCCATTTTAATCATCTGATATCTCACCAGATTATAAGCCAGTAAGACACCCCACAGCTCTTGCTCCACAAGCTCCG
>NZ_FMBC01000127.1 GCF_900094795.1 Kosakonia oryziphila | reverse complement strand
ATTTATTTTGACGGACGTCTGAATAGCGTGATGACGTTGTAGAGTTTTTAACGTGACACAGAATTCTGAACGCTCTCATAATGTTTTTTCAGTGTATCAACATCAATGTCGCCACTTTGCATATCATCGGCATTTCTGTCATTGAATCTTTTTTTTGTGGTGAAGATGATTAGTTTTTTGTCGATTCCTTTCATTCAAAATCAATCCCTTTCAGTCAAATGATTAAGTATTATACATCTTCTGTTTGTGAGGTCGCTTGAGAATTTTCTTAACATTTTCTATGTTAAGAGTCATTTACGTTCACACAATCATTCAGTGATGAAACTCATTCATGGGATTATAATGCTATCTAAATTTTCTTATGATAAAATAGAAGGGTTTCGGAATTGAATCGTGATGTATTAGGTGTCAATTGAAAGATTATTTAGGATAATTTATATGACCGAATATGAGAAAAAACTTATTGATCATGGTTTCAGTACTAAGGATATTGGTAAACTAAAAAGTATTATAGAAAAAGATGAATCCCAACAAGACACAATACAAAGTCTGGTTCTTGATTTGAGTAAGCGATTTTTTGGAGGAGTTCTCGGACTGTTTATATTAATGCTAATCGGTTTATATGGCATCTTTAATACAGATGAATCAGATGCCATTTCGTATATTATTGTTCTTGGATTTGCTTTTTTAGTGATCTATTTCGTTACTCCGTTAAAATTGTCTTGGAAGGCATATAAATTTATCAGACAGAGCAAAGTTTAATTTGATGATGGATTATTTTTCATTTGATAAAGATTCATACCGATGCCAGCCCCTTTAACTGCTGCTCCTGCACCTTTTAAAGCAAGAGCAGGTTTACTCATCATTTGGACTTTACGATAGTAATCTGTTGGAAGATATTTGTATAACCTCCAGGCTTCCGGTTTCAATGAAAGCTTAAAAATACCATAGTAGGAAGTCGTCAAATCAACAACTTGATAGGCAAGTAATCCCAGTCTTTGATCAAAACCCAAAAAATCTGCTACATCCCCATATGCATTTCTAACTGGATTTGAAGGATGCGGTAAGTGTCAAGGTAGTTGGCACCCCCGGTTGATTTAGGCTGCCTGTTTTTCCCGTTCTGGATTCAGCATTACCTTACCTGCCGGATGCCAGT